>JASBRU010000003.1 GCA_030149285.1 Flavobacteriales bacterium | reverse complement strand
AAAATCGGGCGTATATATCTACTACTTAAAGTATCGTCCAAGAGGCGGAGCGATAGTAGAGAAGCGAGGAAGCTTTACTTTGATAAGATAAGCAACACATAAACATAAAATCAAAAGCGAGCCACTATGGCTCGCTTTTTTATTAGAGATAATAGATGTACAAAATCCAATTAGTTTTAGTAAATTTGCATGCAATTTTAAACGTAATAAATTGCAAAGTTCCTCTATATGTCTGTAATATCTAATTCTAAGTTCATGGGTGAAGGATTAACCTATGACGACGTACTATTAGTACCTGCATACTCACAGGTTTTACCTCGTGAAGTAAGTATCAAAACCCAATTTACACGTAACATACAGCTTAATGCTCCAGTAGTTTCTGCAGCTATGGATACTGTTACAGAATCTGAAATGGCTATAGCTATAGCACAAGACGGAGGTATAGGTGTATTGCACAAGAATATGTCTATAGAAAATCAGGCAATTCAAGTAAGAAAAGTAAAGCGTGCAGAAAGCGGAATGATATTAGACCCGGTAACTCTTGGGGAAAATGCTGTTGTAGCAGATGCAAAGAGAATGATGCGAGAGCATAAAATTGGCGGCATACCTGTTGTAGATGGAGAAAATAAGCTAAAAGGTATTGTTACGAATAGAGATTTACGCTTTGAAAAAGACGATACAAGACCTATAGTACAGGTAATGACTAAAGATAATTTAATCACTACCAAAGAAAACACTACGTTAGATCAGGCTGAAGAAATATTACAGGAATATAAAATTGAAAAGCTACCGGTTGTAAACTCTGATTATAACTTAGTAGGCTTAATTACTTTTAGAGATATCACAAAGCTAAAAGTAAAGCCAAATGCTAGTAAAGATCAATATGGAAGATTAAGAGTAGCTGCTGCATTAGGTGTTACAGGAGATATTTTAGAGCGTGTATCTGCACTAGTAGAGGCCAATGTAGATGCTGTGATTATTGATACAGCACATGGACATACAAAGGGTGTTGTTGATGCTTTTGAAAAAGTAAAAAGTCTTTATCCAAACCTAGATGTTGTTGTTGGTAATATAGCAACAGGTGAGGCTGCAAAATATTTAGTAGATGCAGGTGTAGATGCGGTTAAAGTAGGTATTGGACCAGGATCTATTTGCACAACTCGTATTGTAGCAGGCGTTGGTGTTCCTCAGCTTACAGCTGTAAATACAGTTTACGAAGCTATAAAAGATAGTGGAGTACCTATTATTGCTGATGGTGGTATTAGATACACGGGAGATATTGTAAAAGCTATTTCTGCAGGTGCAGATAGTGTTATGTTGGGTTCATTATTAGCCGGTACACAGGAGTCTCCAGGAGAAACTGTAATTTTTGAAGGTAGAAAGTATAAAACCTATAGAGGTATGGGTTCAATAGAGGCTATGCAATCAGGTTCAAAAGATAGATACTTCCAAGATGTGGAAGATGATATTAAAAAACTAGTACCGGAAGGTATTGTAGGTAGAGTTCCTTATAAGGGTAACTTATCTGAGGTTATGTATCAATTTATTGGTGGCTTAAGAGCCGGTATGGGATACTGTGGAGCCCCAGATATAAAATCACTACAAAAGGAAGCAAAATTTGTGCGAATTACGAGTGCGGGTGTACACGAAAGTCATCCACACAACGTTACCATTACCAAAGAAGCACCAAATTATACTACAAGATAAGTACTTGTGTACTTTATCGGATTAGTTATCTTTGTTTTCCTTCATAAAAATGAGAAAAATGATGAAAAAGAGTCTGGCAGTTTTAGTATTAACTGTATCAGCATTGTCAATCAATGCTCAAACCAGTTCAGATGTATTATTAACCGTAGAAGACGAAAAAATTACGGTTGATGAATTTATGTATGTATATAATAAGAACCAAAACTTAACTGAAACAGTTGAGAAAAAAAGTATGGAAGAGTATTTGGATTTATTCATAAACTTTAAGCTTAAAGTTCATGAAGCCAAAGAATTGAACATGCATAAAAACCCAAACTTCAATAAAGAGTTAAGAGAATATAGAGCAAAACTGGCTAAACCTTATTTAACTGACAAGGAAGTTACAGAAAAGCTTGTAAAAGAATCTTATGAAAGGCTGAAGTATGATGTAGACGCTAGTCATATATTAATTAGACTGCACCCCAATGCCTTACCTAAAGATACATTAGTAGTATATGATAAGATGTTGGGAATTCGTGAAAAAATAATGTCTGGTGAAGCTACTTTTGAGGAAATGGTAATGTTACACTCAGAGGATAGTGGTAAGAAAACTGATAAAGGCAGATTAGGTTACTTTACAGCATTTAAAATGCTATATAACTTTGAAACAGCTGCATACAATACTCCTATAGGAGAGGTATCTAAACCGGTTCGTACATACTATGGGTATCATTTGGTAAAAGTAAATGATAAACGCCCAGCACTTGGAAGGCTTGTTGCATCTCATATTTTTATTAAGGCTTCAAAAAATGCTGATGAAGCAACTCAAAATAGAGCAAAGAATAGAATAGATGAGATATATGGATTATTAGAAAAAGGTAATTCATTTGAATCTTTAGCTAAACAATATTCAGAAGATGAAAATACGGCGCCTAAAGGAGGTGATTTAGGTAACTTTGGAATAAATGAATTTATACCTGAGTTTGAAAATGCTGCCTACAGTGTAGAAAAAGAAGGAGAGTATACAAAGCCTTTTAAAACACCATTAGGTTGGCATATTATTAAAGTTACCAAAAAAATAAGTTTACTTCCGTATGAAAAAATGAAAGATGAGCTATATGTGAAGGTTGAACTTGATGATAGATCAAATATTGGCAAGAAAAGTATAGCTAATAGGTTAAAAAGAGAGTATAGAGTTGAAGAGTTTTTAAGTGAAAGAGATGATTTTTATGAGAAAGTAGATTTATCGTTTTTTGAGGCTAAGTGGTATAAAAGTGTTACTAAAGATTTAAACGAAACTATTTTTACCATTAATGAAAAACAATATAATCAACAGGGCTTTGCAGAGTACTTATACCAACATCAAATAACTGACCAATCGGTTAAAAAAGAGGTTGTACCCACCGTTAATGGCTTATATGATGCATATTTAGAAAGTAGTTTGTTAAACTATGAAAACTCTAAGTTAGAAGAAAAATACCCTGAATTTAAGGCTTTGATGAATGAATATAGAGATGGGATTTTATTATTTGAGTTGAATGATAAGATGGTGTGGTCTAAATCTATAATTGATACTACGGGTTTAAGAGAGTTTTACAATGCACATAAAGATGACTACAAATGGGATACAAGGTATGATGTAAGAATATACTCTTGTAACTCTAAAAAAATGGCTAAAAAAGCTCTTAAAATGGCAGAAAGAGGGGATGATCCTTTATTTATTCAAACAGAGTTAAATAAGGATAGTGAATTGGCTGTAAGAGTAGAAGAAGGAAAATATGAAGAGGATGATAATGAGCTTATAGAAAAAGCTAAAAAGAGTAAAAAATTCTCTAAAGTGATGAAGACAGATCGTGGATATCAATTTGTTGAAATAATTGATACTGAAGAGCCACGCATTAAGGAGCTTCCTGAAGCAAGAGGCCAAGTTATGGCAGATTACCAAAAGGAGTTAGAGAAAAAATGGATAGAGGAATTGAAGGCTAAGTATAGTTACTCTATTAATAAAGAAGTGCTGGAAAGCATTAAAAAATGAAATACGTATTAATTGCATCTACATTTTGCTTAGGTATTATGAGCAGTTGTTCATTATTTTACAATGAGCAGGATAAAGAAGTGGTTGCAAGAGTATATGATAAGTACTTATATAAGTCGGATTTAATTGGTGTAGTTCCCGAAGAGCTTTCAGAAGAAGATAGTACACTAATTGCAGAGAATTATATAAATAATTGGGGTAAGGCTCAATTAGTGCTTTATAAAGCAGAACTTAATCTTACAGAAGAGAAGAAAAGCTTTGAAAAGCAGCTACAGGATTACAGAAATGATCTTGTAACCCACGCTTATAAGCAAGAGCTGATAAGACAAAAGTTAGATACAAATATATCTGAACAAGAAATAGAAGAGTATTTTAACGCTCACCCTGAAAACTTTAAATTAAAGGAAAACATTGTTAAAGCCTTTTACCTAACATTAGATAAAGCCGCTCCAAAACTTTCTGATGTAAAAAGATGGTATAAATCTTCTAAAAAAGAAGATTATCTAAGTTTACAAGACTATTGTATACAGTTTGCAACATCATTTAATTTAAATGATAGTATATGGATGAGTTATAATGACTTACTCAAGTTTATACCAATTGAGGGCAACCAAGAGCAATTTTTAAGGAGTACTAAATTTTACGAAACACAAGATAGCCTATCATTATATTTCTTGCGAATAGAAGAGTATAAAATTAAAAACAGTACTTCACCGTTACAGTATGTAAAACCAACTGTTAAAAGTATTATTATCAATCAGCGGAAGCTTGAGCTAATTAGTAAAATGGAAGAAGAGTTAGTGGAGAAAGCCCTGAATAAAAAGAATTTTGAAATATACTAAATGAAAAATAGTAACAGAGTATACCTATTGTTTATTGCTTTTATAAGCACAATACTATCTGTAAATGCACAAACCAACACTTTAGTAGATGGTGTTGTGGCTACAGTGGGTAAGAATATTATTTTAAAGTCTGATATAGACCGTCAGGCACAACAGTATCAGGCACAGGGTATACAAATAACGGATGCTAACAAATGTGAGATATTGGAAAATCTTTTATACGAGAAGCTTTTGGTTCATCAAGCAGAAGTAGATAGTGTGGAGGTAACACAAGAAGAGGTAGATGATAATATCAATAATCGTTTAAAGCAATTAACTCAACAAGTTGGTAGCGAAGAAAAGCTAGAACAGATTTATGGTAAATCTATTTTTGAGTTGAAAGAGCAAATGAAAACTTTTATGAGAGATCAAATGCTTGCTCAACGTATGGAGCAACAGGTTTCTAGTGGTATAGAGGTTTCTCCGGCAGAAGTAAGAAAGTATTACAACACCTTTCCAAAAGATAGCTTACCAGTTATTCCAAAAGAGTATGAAGTAGCTCAGATATTGATTTATCCTGAGGTAAGTGATAAGGCAAAGGAAGAGGCAAGGAATAAATTAAACGGATTGAGGGAAAGAATACTCAATGGATCTAGTTTTTCTACAATGGCAATTTTATATTCTCAAGATCCAGGATCTTCTAAAGCAGGAGGGGAGTATAAAGGAGTACAGCGTGGTCAGATGGTAAAGCCTTTTGAGAGAGTAATATATAAACTAAAAGAGGGTGAAGTATCTGAAGTGTTTGAAACCGAGTTTGGTTATCATATAGCTCAGTTAATTAAAAAGAGAGGCCAGATATTAGATATCAGACACATATTGATTAAACCTGAAGTATATTCTACTGATTTAGAAGAAACCCAAGCATTAATAGATAGTATTAAAATGTCTATAAATAGTGGTGCAATAACATTTGCAGAAGCAGCAGCTGAATACTCTGATGATGAAGAGTCTAAGTTAAATGGTGGTTTAATGCGTAATCAAAATGGAGACCCTTATTTTGAAACTGCACAAATGGATAAACAGCTGTATTATACTGTTTCTATACTTACTAAAGGGCAACTATCAGATCCAAAGCTCGTCGTTACACCAGATGGTAAGCAAGCATTTAGGTTAATTATGCTGAAGAATGTTACAGAAGAGCATCAGGCAGACTTAGGTAAAGATTATCAAAGAATACAGCAAATAGCTCTTTTAGATAAGAAAGAAAGGTTAAGACAAGAGTGGATAGAAGAGCATGCAAAAGATACTTATATAAGAATTAATGAAAATTATTTTGAGTGCGAGCTTAGAAATAATTGGCAACAAAATTAATTATGGCAATTCAAGAAAAATCTGATGTTGAGGCAGTAGATGCCTTGGTAGGAAAATACAATGAGCTTAAAGCGGAAATTGCTAAAGTTATAGTTGGGCAGGACGATGTAATTGAAGATGTTATACTTTCTGTTTTTTGCAAAGGACACTCTCTATTGGTAGGTGTGCCCGGATTGGCAAAAACATTATTGGTAAATACTATATCTGAGGTTTTAGGCTTGAGTTTTAACCGTATTCAGTTTACTCCAGACTTAATGCCATCAGATATAATTGGTAGTGAGATATTAGATGATACTCGTAAATTTAAGTTTATTAAAGGTCCTTTGTTTGCTAACATTATTTTGGCTGATGAGATAAACCGTACACCCCCAAAAACGCAGTCTGCGCTTTTAGAAGCAATGCAAGAGCGCTCTGTTACAGCTGCAGGGCAAAACTACCCTTTACCTAATCCGTTTTTTGTATTAGCAACACAAAATCCTATTGAACAAGAAGGTACATATCCTTTACCGGAAGCCCAGTTAGACCGTTTTATGTTTAACATAAAGGTAGATTACCCTTCATTTAAAGAAGAGGTAGATATTGTACGTAATACTACTACCGATAATATTGTTCAGCTAAAGAAGATATTAACGATTGAAGAAATATTAGCTATACAAAGTTTAGTGCGTAGAGTACCAGTGCCTGATAATGTATTGGAATACGCAGTAAAATTAGCTTCAAGTACTAGACCTAATGAAAATGGTGCTCCTGAGATTGTTAAAAAATACTTAGGATGGGGAGCAGGCCCTAGAGCATCTCAATACTTAGTATTAGGAGCAAAGGCGCATGCAATAATTAATGGTAAATACTCACCAGATATTGAGGATGTACAAGCAGTAGCAGAGGCTATTTTACGTCATCGTATTGTACGTAACTATAAAGCAGAAGCAGAAGGTGTTGGGGTAGAGCAAATAGTTAAAGAACTTTTTTAAAACACATATTTAAAATAGACTAAAATAAAAAGGCAGCTCATTGAGCTGCCTTTTTTGTCGTTGAGATACTAATTGCTACGAAGAAAAACTACGACAGTTTATTGTTAGTTAACGATTATCTTTTTTACTGTAGATTTATCGTTTTGCTCTATATTGATAATGTATGTACCATTACCAAATTCTGTTAAATCTATTTCTTTGTTGTATTCACCTTTAAACTTACGTTCCTTATCTGTGTAAACTTCTTTACCGTTTACATCAAATATTCTTACAATTACTTTCCCTTCCTCTGCTAAGTTAAACTTCAAGTTAAATACACCGTTATTTGGATTTGGGTAGATGTTTAGACCATCAACCTCTAAGCTATTGTCTGGGCTAACTTTTTTCTGGATATCTTTATCTAGGTCCTCAAAACTCTTATCATCAATGCTCCTTATTGCAAAATGAAAAGTATATACACCCTCAACATCTTTCTCTTCTATACTCACATTTGAACCTTCATTAGCAATTAGAATTTTAATATCCTTATTGCTGCTTATTTCTCTAGTTTTTATGGTATCGCCATTATCATTAATTGTAATAATTTCTTTGATAGTAATGTTTTCACCATCAGCATCTTCCCAACTTGCTTCGCCAAAGTCTTTAACATCCATCATCATCTTCATTGGACCATGAGAGTTGAATGATTTGAAAGCCATTACACGCTTACCTAAGGTTACGTCTTTAGAAATTTCTTCTCCATTACGGTTAATGCTTAATGTAACTACATCACCAATTTCCTTTTCGGCTAAGTAGTTTGTTAAATCTTCCATTTCATTAGTTTCATTACCATCTACAGATAAAATAATGTCACCTTTTTCAACTCCTGCTTCTTTAGCACCGGTATTTTCAATCACATCAGTAACTCTTATTCCTTTTTCTATAGTATTTACTTCATCTCCGTCAACTACAGTTTTGCCAAGCATTACCCCTAAAAATGGACGATTCATAGCCTCAGAGTCCATGTCTTGAACAAATGAAAAGTCCATATCTTCAAAATTCATGGTAGAGTCACCGGCTTTAAACATATATACATTTTCCCCTAACTCAGAAAAGTCAAAATCCATTTCCATATCAAAACTTAAGTTTTCAGGGGCTAACCCCATTTCCTTAAGCTTTGCTTTAATTTCTTCTGCATTTCCAATGGTGTTATAATCTATAGTAAAAGAAGTGTCCACTTCTGTTATTTCACCATCTTTATCGATCTTCATTTTAATACTTATATGATTTTCTGTTTTTGTAGAAGAATCTTCGGTAGTGTTTGTGTTTTGTGCATTAACTGTTGGTATAATAGCAAGAGCCATTAAAGCCAAGGTTAATTTTTTAAGAGGGTAAGTACGTTTCATGATCAAGAGTTTTTAAGTTCATATCTTGTTGGTACAAAGCTAAGTGCTATGCTTATGCGATTTTGTTAAAGCCTAGTTAAAGACTGTTAATGAAACGTTAAAATTTTTAACAGACGGGGCTTATTATACTACTTTTGTTACATGAATAAAAAAGTTGTAATTGGGTTTATCGCAATAATGAGCTTGTCTCTATTAGGAATAATAGGGTTACAGGTTTATTGGATATTAAATGCAATAGATGTTAAGGAAGAGCGCTTTAACCAAGATGTAAGCGATGCCATTTTGATAGTTTCTAAGAAAATTGAATCTGATGAAATTGTAGATAGAATACATCAAAATTTTAGTTTTAAAAGTAAAGACGCTCTAGGCTTATCTTCAGAAGATCTACAGAAATATTTAGACTCTTTATTTTTAAATAAAGAAATAGATGGTAGTTTTTTCAATGGACAGTCAGGCGAGGAGCTCTTTATGCAAAGCTTTGGTAATGGGTTGAATACTAATCGTGGAAAACAATCTATCAGGGTAAATATTACTACCGATAGTACTATTAGGACCACTGTGTCGGGGATAAATTTTAATAAAGAATTATTGATAAATAGCAATAATGCATTTGCTTTTACCCCTGATGATTCTACGCAACAGGTATTAATTGAAAAGGTAGAAGAGAGATATAATCAAGTTGGTGGTGTGTTTACAGACTTTTTTATTGAGAGTATGGAAACAAATAAACCGTTAGAGGAAAGGGTAAATAAAGAAGAAATAGACTCTTTGGTTACGGCCGAGCTTGAAAATAGAGGTATAAAGCTAAAACCTGAATTTGGTGTTACGCAAATGGGGATTTTAACCAAAATTAAGTCTGCTAATTTCAACCCGGATGATAATGCCTTTAAAACCCAGCTTTTTCAGGGTGCTATTGTACCAAGATTAGAGCATTTGTTGGTAACATTCCCAACTAAGCAATCATACATCGTTAAATCTTTATGGTGGATGTTGGGCTTATCGGCATTATTTACGCTTACCATCATTATCACATATTATCGTACAGTATATTATATGCTCAAGCAAAAGCGCATATCTGATATAAAAACCGATTTTATTAATAATATGACGCATGAGTTTAAAACCCCTATTGCTACTATATCATTAGCTGTAGACTCTATTAATAATCCAAAAATTATAGAGGATAAAGAACGGGTAAAGCACTACACTACTATTATTTCTCAGGAAAACAAGAGAATGAATGCACAAGTAGAGAATGTGCTAAGAATGGCTTTACTAGACAAAAAAGAGTTTAAGATTAAGCCAGAATTAATGGATGCGCATGATTTGGTAAATAAAGCAATTGGGCATATAGAGTTACCCGTAGAGAGTAGAGGGGGAACTATACATAAAGAGTTAAGTGCAATTGAAACAGATGTAAATGTAGATCCGATACATTTTGGTAATGTATTGACCAATATATTAGACAATGCAAACAAATACTCTGTAGATAAGCCGGAAATTACTGTGAAAACGAGCAACCGTGATGGTCAGTTTATCGTCACTATAGCGGATAAAGGTATGGGAATGGGTAAAGAGGTGCAGAAACGTATTTTTGACCGCTTTTACCGAGAGCATACGGGCAATATACATAACATAAAAGGCCATGGTTTAGGGCTTAGTTATGTAAAAGAAATGATAGATGCTCATAATGCTACTATTTCTGTATCAAGTGAAAAGGGAAAAGGTAGTATATTTGAGATAGCAATTCCGCTTAATAGTTTTGTAGATGATAAAGAATAAAATATTATTAGTAGAAGACGATCCGAACTTTGGCTCTGTGCTCAAAGATTATTTAAGTATTAATGATTTAGATGTAACACATGTTACTGATGGTAATCAGGGGTACAATGCATTTAGAAAAGAAGAGTTTGATTTATGCATTTTTGATGTAATGATGCCTCATAAGGATGGCTTTACATTGGCAAAAGAAATTAAAGAGCTGGATAAAGAAACTCCTATTATATTTTTAACTGCAAAAGGTCTTAAAGATGATGTTTTGCAAGGCTATAAAGTGGGTGCAGATGATTATTTAACCAAACCTTTTGACTCTGAAGTATTGCTATACAAGGTAAAAGCTATATTGAGTAGAGGTAAGCGTACAGAAGAGAATAACCAAACTACATTTGAGATAGGTAATTATTACTTCGACTCTAAACTGCGTACTTTATCATTAGATGAGGATGTGAAAAAGCTTTCTCCTAAAGAAGCAAAGTTATTAGAGTTGATGTGTCGTAAAATGAATGATTTAATGCCAAGACAAGAGGCATTATCTAAAATATGGAAAGAAGACAACTATTTTACAGGCCGTAGTATGGATGTATATGTAGCTAAACTTCGTAAGTATTTAAAAGATGATGACCGTATTGAGATTGAAAACATCCATGGAGAAGGCTTTCGATTAGTAGCTCCTAGTCAATAAACGAATCATCACTTATATCAGTAAGGGGCTGCTTTTTATCTTTATAAACTATAGTACGGTGCGGGAATGGTATTTCAATTCCTTCTCTATCAAAACGAAGCTTAATAGTACGTCTTAAATCACATTTCATTGCAAAGCCCTCTAGTGTGTCTTCAGACCACACATAAGCCCTTAGATTCATAGAAGAGTCTCCAAAAGCAATTACTCTTACTCGTACAACGGGTTCTTTTTTCTTTTTTTCAGCCGAAGTTCTATTGTCAATACTACTAGGGTGCTTTATAGCCTCGTCTCTTAGTATTTCTATTGCTTTATCTAAGTCTGAGTCATAACTAATGCCGACTTCTAAAAAATTGAGTGTTTTTTCATCTTCAATATGAGAGTTGATAATAGTTTCTGAACTGATAACAGAGTTAGGTATTACAATTCTTCTATTTTGGAAATTAGTGATAATAGAGTGCCTAAGTGTAATATCTTCAACAATGCCCTCAACATCTTTACCTATTTGTATAACATCACCCACTCTAAAGGGTTTGAATATAACTATGAATACTCCACTAATAATATTTGCAAATGCTTGTTGAGATGCAAAACCCAATATGGCTGCAAATATACCGGCACTGGTAAGTAAAGTTGCTCCAATTGTTTTTAAGCCTGGGATAGTATAAAATATAACTATTAGGGCTGCTATAAACACCATAAGGTTTACAGCATTTTTAAGGAACTGGTAGTTTGTAGCAGCTACATTAAGCGTTTTAGAAGATCGCTCAAAGTAACGACTAATAAAAAACTTAAGTATTTTGCCAGCTATGTAGGCTACAACTAATACTATAGCAGCAAAAATTATATGTTTCCAGTATTCATTCATTATTGTTGTCTCCGTCAAAAAAACCTGATAATAATTTACGAATACCCATTACACCTAGAGCAAAAGCAGTAAGCATAAATACAATACCTAAAGTAATAAATAGGTATTTATTCTCTACATCTCCAGAACCTATATAAAATAGGGTAGGACCACCAAATATAAAAGGAAAGGCTGCGGCTAAAAACCAAGCCCCCTTCATTAGTTTGTCTTTATCACTTGCCATTGCTATAATTTTCTACGGCTTTCCGAACGCTACCGTGTTTTAATAATAATTTATTGGCAGTATCACTATCTAAACCTGTTTGTTCCATTACCATACGTGTGCCTCTATCAACAAGCTTATTGTTACTCAAGTGCATATCTACCATACGGTTCCCTTTTACTCGCCCTAATTGTATCATGGCTGTAGTAGAAAGCATATTTAATACTAGCTTTTGTGCAGTACCAGCTTTCATTCGTGTACTACCGGTTACAAATTCAGGACCTACAACAACTTCTATAGGGTATTTAGCTGTCACAGCTATAGGAGACCCTTGGTTGCAAGTAATACAACCGGTTGCAATACCTAATTCATTACACTTTTCTAAAGCACCAATTACATAAGGGGTAGTGCCAGATGCAGCAATACCTACTACAACATCATTTTTAGTAATAGTATACTCTTGTAAATCTTTCCAGCCTTGCTCTTTATCATCCTCAGCAAACTCTACAGCTTTTCTTATAGCGCTATCTCCACCTGCAATTAAGCCTACAACTAAGCCATGGTCAACACCAAATGTTGGTGGGCATTCTGATGCATCTACAATTCCTAACCTTCCGCTTGTACCTGCCCCCATATAAAATAATCGGCCACCTTTTTTTAATTGTGCAGAAATGACAGTACACAAAGCTTCTATTTGTGGTAAAGCTTTTTCTACAGCATTGGGTACTGTTTTATCTTCAGTATTGATATTCACTAATAAATCATGCACACTCATTTTTTCTAAGTGGTCATAATTACTAGCGGATTCAGTTGTTCTTTCTTTCATTAATATTGATTAATTCAACCAAACTAAGGTAGCAATTTAGTAGTACATCTTTAGTTTAGTCATAAAAAAACCGGGTATTAAACCCGGCTTTATACTTTAATACAAACTTGGGTACTTTGCAGGATCAAACTCATGCATTATTTCGTAAGCTGTTTCAAATACATCGTCAACACTTGGCTTGCTAAAGTAATCACCATCAGTACCATAAGCAGGTCTGTGAGCTTTAGCTGTAAGTGTACGTGGCTTGCTGTCTAAATATTGATACCCACCTTGCTCTTCTAGTACTTTTTGCATCATAAATGCAGAAGCTCCCCCCGGTACATCTTCATCTAAGAAAATTACACGATTGGTTTTCTTTAAGCTTTCTACAATCTGATGGTTAACATCAAAAGGCAATAGGGTTTGTATGTCAATTACTTCAACATTAATTTCTACTTGAGCTAATTGGTTAGCTGCTTCTGTAGCTATTCTACAAGTTGAACCGTATGTAATAATAGTAATATCAGAACCTTCATTAATCACCTCCGGTATACCTAAAGGTGTTTTAAACTCACCAAGGTTGGTAGGTAATTTTTCTTTTAGTCTGTAGCCGTTTAAGCATTCTACAATTAATGCAGGTTCATCGCTCTCTAACATCGTATTGTAGAAACCGGCAGCTTTGGTCATGTTACGAGGTACTAAAATATTAATACCTCTTAATGCATTAATAATAGCTCCCATTGGAGAGCCTGAATGCCAAATACCTTCTAATCTATGACCACGAGTACGAACAATTACAGGGGCTTTTTGACCACCTTTTGTTCTGTATTGAACTGTAGCTAAGTCATCACTCATTATTTGTAAGGCATATAATAGGTAATCTAAGTACTGAATTTCAGCTATTGGTCTTAAACCACGCATTGCCATACCTATACCTTGTCCTAAAATTGTAGCCTCACGTATACCGGTGTCAGATACTCTTAGTTCACCATGCTTTTCTTGTAAGCCTTCTAAACCTTGGTTTACATCGCCAATATTACCGCTATCCTCACCAAATACTAATACTTCCGGTCTGGTAGCCAATAAGTGATCGAAATTATCTCTTAATATGATTCTTGCATCAACCTCTTGCTCTTCATTACCATAAACAGGTAATACCTCTTCAATATTGATGGCAGATTTATCAGATTCACTATAAAGGTGGTTACTGTATCTATCTGTATTGATAGCTTCAGCTTTTTCTAGCCAAGCAATTAGCTTAGCTCTAGCATCAAGGCTTTCGCCTCTTACATATCTCAATGCTTTACGAGCAGCAGAAACTGCATCTTTATGCAAAGGATCCATTGCCGTACTTATTTCTTCTTTTACTTTATTAATGAAAGTTCCATTAGCACTTTGTGATGCTAACTCATCAATTAAAGCAGTTACTTCGCTAATTTCTCCTTTAATAGGAGCAATAAAGTCTTTCCATGCAGCAGATTTGCTTTCGCGAGCTACTTTTTTAGCATCATTTTCTATTTCATCTAACTCTGCTTCGGTAGCAATTGCAGACTCTAATACCCATTCGCGCATTTTTTTGATACAATCAAAATCCGCCTCCCATTGTAAGCGCTCTTTTGTTTTGTAACGTTCATGCGAGCCGGATGTAGAGTGACCTTGTGGTTGGGTCATTTCCTGTACATGAATTAATACAGGAACATGCTTGTCTCTGGCAATGGTACTTGCTTTCTCAAATGTTTCTACAAGGGCAGGGTAGTCCCAACCTTTTACTCTAAGTATTTCATAGCCGTTGGTTCCGTTTTCTTTTTGGAAACCCTTTAATATCTCAGAAATATTTTCTTTGGTAGTTTGGTATTTAGCCGGAACAGAAATACCGTAATCATCATCCCAAACAGATATAACCATTGGTACTTGTAATACGCCGGCTGCATTAAATGTTTCCCAAAAAAGACCTTCAGAAGTACTGGCATTACCTATGGTACCCCAAGCAACTTCATTACCTTCTTTAGAGAATAATTGATTGTCCTTTAAACCTTCGTTTTTACGATATACTTTTGATGCTTGTGCTAAGCCTAAAAGTCTAGGCATTTGCCCTGCAGTAGGAGAAATATCTGCAGATGAATTTTTTTGTTCTAATAAGTTTTTCCAGCTACCATCTTCGTTTAATGAGCGTGTTGCAAAATGTCCGTTCATTTGACGACCACCGGCAGCAGGTTCATTTTCCAGATTAGTATCTGCATATAAGCTTGCAAAAAACTGCTGAATAGTTAACTGACCAATGGCAAACATAAAAGTTTGATCTCTGTAGTACCCAGAGCGGAAATCACCATTTTTAAATGCTTTTGCCCATGCAATTTGTGCTACTTCTTTTCCATCACCAAAAATCCCGAATTTAGCTTTACCTGTTAACACCTCTCTACGCCCCATTAAGCTGGCTTCTCGGCTTTCATTAACAAGACGATAATCTGTTAATACAGATTCTTTAAACTCATCAAAGGATATATTTTTATCAATCTTACTCTTAGCTTTCGTACTCATAGAAAAGAAATATCGTGATTCTCAAAAATTAATGGTTGCAAAGGTACTAAAAAGCAAGGGTTTTTGGAAGTAAAAAATGCGTCTATGCTAGTAGAAGCCTCGCTTTAAGCGATTTATAACAGCATCGCCATCTAAGTTTAAAACAAAGCGTATTTGTTCAAAATATCCACCTTCACGGTCAAACATAAAGTCTTGCTTATCTGCAATTGGGAAATATATTTCTATAAAGTCTGGTACAATGCCTAATTGCAGCCCGGTCATCCAATAAAAATCAGGTGATTCTATTGTAAAATTTCTGGCATTACTATACAAGCCCATATCCATAAATACACCTGCATATTGCCAAAAAGGAATAATGGCATTTGTAGTTGCCATCCAACCATTGGCGTAAATGTTTGTAAAGCCTTTAAAGCCACCATCTGTTGTAAAAAACTGTCTGCTAAAAATACCTTCTTGATCAGAACGCCCTAGTAGGTATAAATCAAATAAATAATCTTGTGTTCCACTTAAGCCAAAGCTATAATAATTGGTTTTTAGTGCATCACTTCTGTTTAAGAAAACCCCACCAAAAAAGCGCAACTGCAGTCTCTTTTTTAGAGGAGTAATGAATCTAAAATCTGCTTCTGCTTGAATTTTACTAAAGTCATTTGCATACTGAAAGTCTACACTTAGCTTGTAAGGAGTTAATAGGTTTACATTATCCATTTCAAACCTTGCATCTAAGATGTTGTAACTGGCATTTGATAAGCTCAATGGATTAATATCATCAGTTAATACATCAGCAGTTTCTCTATCAACCACTACACCTCTTAGCCTAAAGGTAGTTGTAGTCTCGCTTCTAGGGTAGGGTTTGCGAAATGTAATATTTAAACTGGGTGAAAAACGCCTGAATTCTAAGCCTTCATCATAATGATAACGATGCCCATAAACGCCTAACTTAATACGGTTGAATATACCACTTAGGGGATACCATGAGTAAGACATATTTGCTAGCCCGGTAATTGTACTTGTTCCGGTACTATAGTCAGGTCCTATTCTATAATCAAAGTTTTTTCTTACAACTGTCCCGTTGTAAAAAGAAGCTCCTATTAATACTTTGTCATAATTATTAAACTGTAAGGTAGGAGTCCAAAAGATTTGTGTTTTACTGGGGTTTTCTAAACTATTAAAAAACTGAATTTTCAGAGGTTCAACACGTTTAAATAAGCCTTTGGTTCTAACCCTATTGTTTCGCCTGTTAATTTCTGGCATGTTTTGATAATAATTCAATACAACTTCATCATACTCTTCAAGATGTATCTGTATTGTTTTAGTTCCTTCGTGGCCATCAAACCATTCTGTTAAAACGGGTTCACCATCTTTTATACCTGTAATAGAGTAGGGGGCAATAATATCACCGGAATTTCTAACCGTTGCAGTGTATATATAACTGCAATGCTCAACGGTTACCAATTGGTAGTCTAATTTTTTGCTAGAGTTGATTATATCATCAAAAAACCAGCTTAAGTCTTTACCGGCTGCTTGCTCAAAAATGTCTCTTAAACTATTTTCATCTGGATGCTTAAATGCCCAACGTTTATAATACTCTTCAAGACTCCACTTAAATAATCTGTCACCTAAATACCCTCTCAGATAATCAAATGCCATGGCAGCCTTACCATAGGCAATAGCACCATAATTTAACCTGGAAAAATAATCTGCACTATCTCCAATGGGCTGGTCTAAGCCTTGACGAGCCATGTATAGATATAATAACTCATTTTGAGTTTTGTACTCTTGCTTGTCTATGTCAAAAAACTTGGCAAAAACGGAGTTTGAAGCTCTACCCAATAACTTTTTATTTGGGTAGTATTCTGATATATACCAATACTGGAAAAAAGTATTAAACCCTTCGTCCAACCATGGGCTTTTACGTTCATTAGAGCCAAATATTCCGTAAAACCAGTTGTGTCCTATTTCATGTACAATGGTTTCTTCTAAAGGGAAACCACCCATGCCGCCAATAATAGTAATTGTGGGGTATTCCATACCGGCACCGGCACTTAGAGCACCTTCTACTACAGTTACTATATTATAAGGGTAGTTGCCAATATGCTTTGAATAGAATTTGATACCATTAGCAGTATAAGTTAGAGCATCAGAATACCCGTCTTTAAATTGGTTTGTAAATAAAACATATTGCTGAATGGGCTCTTCTTTATTAGGTAAGTGTATAGTATCAGCTAATATATTGTATCGTTTATCAGCAAACCAAGCAAAATCATGCACTCTATCTTGCTTAAAAACTATGGTTTTGGTTTTAGAAGAGGATTTTGGAAAATCGTTTAAGTCTCTATTTAAGTTCTTAGCTTGTTTAGGGCTAATTGCTTTTTTTGCTATCCAATCTATTTCAGACTCTGTTTGTAAATCTCCTGTTGCACCAACTACATAGTTTTCCGGTAATGTAATAGAAACCTTAAAGTTTCCGAACTCTGAGTAAAATTCTCCCTGGTTTAAGTAGGGCATTGGGTGCCAACCTTTGTTGTCATATACAGCTGGCTTTGGATACCACTGTGTTATTTGGTATTGCTGCCCTGCATGCCCTAATCTAGAAAACTCTGCCGATGGTATTTTTACTTTAAACGGAGTACTTATGATTATAGATCTAGTAGGTAATAGTGGTTCATTAAGCTCTAAAACAGCAATATCAATATTATCAGTTAAATACCATTTTGCGGCTTCATCATTAATTTCAAAATTCAGAGAGTCTATATACCCTCTAGAGCTATCGTGTGCGTAGTAATAATCTAAATTTCTCTCTTCAATTAATTGCTTGCCTAAAGCGGTATTGTTGTTTTTATAGGCATTTGGCCATAAATGAAAATATATTTTTCTAAGTGTATCGGGGGAGTTGTTTATATACTCTACTCTTTCAAAGCCATATAACTCATGTTTGGTATCGTTTAGTGTTACATCAATCTCGTAATTAACGGCTTGTTGAAAATAAGAGGAGTCTTGTGCACTAAGTTTAGCACAGATAATAACGAATAATAGAAGTAGGCTGTTTTTCACAAGTCTGTTTTCGTTTGCACAAATATAATTTTTATAACACAACAAGCCCCGAAATTTCGGGGCTTGTTAAACAGTTTTCGAAAAACTAGACTTAGATACAGTTTATGCTACGAAGAAATAAATGGTCGCTTTTCTACTACTGCTTATTTTTAAAGACACACTATTCTTCAAAAAAGTTGCTTTCGTTGGTGTCTTTTTCAGTTATTTCTACTTCGGTTTCACAGTCAAGGCATGTCAATCCTTTATCGGTCATTTCCCATAAATGGCTTACCATTTCATGATCCCACATATTGGTTACATTTTTGATGTCATATATAATGTCTCTACTATCCCTGCTTAGATATATTTTTGTACCTACCGGTATATAAAGGCTAACCTCTACATTTTGCGCTCTAAGTTTATCCTTTAAAGGGAACTTATAATATTCATCAAATAATAGTACGCTATCTTGCTGTGATATATTGTATTGTATATTCTCAGCTTTATTCTTAGCAGCAAACCTTGTAGCTGCTTGTGATTCTGCAATAATATCTATATAAGTACCTTCTGTACTCTTATGTATATCAAGGTCTACACCATCCATATAAATAGCATCTTCTGTAAGGTCTAAGTAAAAAGGCTCACTTTCATCTACAATATCACTCAAACTATTCTTATTTACATTTAAGTAGTATACATCAGATTGTATTGGTTCAATTTTTTGAGTAACTGTAACCCCATCATTGTACCTAAAGTCTCTCATTAACCATATTGTGCTTATTATTAATAACACCCAACTAATACCCCATAATGAACCTAAGCTTACTCTTATACTGTGGTTTAAAGGTTTGATATCAAATAGTAATCTTATGCCATAGATAATTATAGATGTGGCGGGGATTATGATGAATAGTGTTGCGCCAATTAAAGTAAGGTTTGTATGCAGGTTACTTACAAAAATGGTGTCAAGTATTTCTGTAATATTCACATTTGCTCCGTTTGCTACCATATTATAAAGTACATCCGGCAGCCCACCACCCAAATTGGTGAATAAAAATATAGCTGCTAAAACTCCTGCTACTATAAATGCAAAACCAATAATACGAGTTACTAGCTTAAAGATAAGTGTAATAAGGTTGCCAATTAAGTCAAAAAACTTTTCAATTGCATTTTTGCCCTTAGGTGCTTGCTTTTTACTAAAGTCTTTTAACTTTTCCTGAACAGCTTCTAACTCTTCTTTAATTGATTTTTCAATATTAGAAACATTTATTCTTTCGCCCTTCATCTGCAGTTTCTCTGCAGTAGTTGTAGCTTCGGGTATAATTGCCCATAAGGCTATGTATAGTAAAAAACCTGTTCCGAAAAAGAAGAAGCTAATACCAAAGCCTAATCTTAACCATAAAGGGTCTATTTCTAAATATTCACCTAAACCACCACAAACACCACCTAATACTTTATCATCTGGGTTTCTGAAAACGCGTTTTTTTGTTTTATTACGATATGTATTAGAAGAAGTATAGGTGTTGTTTGATGCTTCTTCCTCCATTTCTTCATCTATATAGTCTTCAGGTTTACCCATAACCTCAATTACTTCATTTACATCTGCAACAGAGACAACTTCTTTTTTGTCTGAAAGCTTTTGCTGAAATAACTCTGCTATTCGGGCTTCTATATCTGTAATAATCTCGTCTTTACCTTCTGAGTTTGAAAAAGCAATTTTGATTTTATCTAGATAGGCACTTAGTATTTTATAAGCATCTTCATCTACATGAAAAATGATACCTGCCAAATTGATATTTATTGTTTTATTCATGGCCTGATTTATTGTTTAGAAGTGGTTGTAGTTATTTTTACTGCTTTTTGTAAGTCTTCCCATGTTGTTTGTAGTTCAACTAAAAAGTCTTCACCTTTTTGAGTAAGCTTGTAATATTTTCTGGGTGGACCTGATTTGGATTCTTCCCATCGATAACTTAATAAATCTGCATTTTTTAGTCTGGTAAGTAAAGGGTAGAGCGTACCTTCTACGACTATCATTTTTGCATCTTTTAACTTTTCTATAATGTCTGATGCATATGCATCTCCATTTTTAAGTATTGAAAGAATACAAAACTCTAGCACTCCTTTACGCATTTGGGCTTTTGTATTTTCTATCTTCATTTTTGCTGTATGAGAATATTCATATAGTAATGTGTTATGCAAATATATAAATAAAAAAAGGTACTATGCAATACAAAGTACTAAATAAAATTTTTATCAATAATATATATTACTGATAATCAGTAATTAAAATGTAAAATAAAGAGTAAAAAAAATTATTTAAGAGATGAAGTGTAACTCAAATAATTGAAAAAAGACTTGAAACCAACGATAGGGTTTAAGTAAGGAACCCCCGTTTTATGATTAAGCTTGCTAATACGGTATAACTTATACCAGTGTTTAAAGATAGTTGCAAAGCCTTTGCCAATAGGGTATCCAGGTTCGTATATATGTGCGGGTTCAGAGGCAGCACCATTAACTTCAATAATTGTAAAGTTTTTGCCTTTATATAAATCATCAATAGAATCGTATTTCAAGTCAATTCTACCATAATGAAAGCCTTCAATTTGTTTTGCTATACTGTCAAAAACAGCTTGCAGTTCATCTGTAATTAAATATCGGCCATCTAAAAACTTAGCACCCTTAGAGTGATTACCAATGGGGCTTACCTCTCTTTCTTCACCTTCCTCTAGCACAATAGCCATCAGTTCTGGGTGCTCGTTCAATAATTTGTCATATTGTAACCTACCTCTAGGGTCGCGCTGAATTAAACTACCAATAGTGCTATAGCCATTACCGGTAACTTTCAGATATATTTTTTTTACAATAGAGCTAATTACACCTTTATCTGAGTTTGGCATTCTGTAATAGAAAACACCCATTTCATTAGGGTAGTCAATAAAATCTTGGAGTATAAACTCTACATGTACCCGTTCTCTATAGGCTTCTAAATCGGCAATGTTTTTTATAAGCTTAACCAATCTGCCTCTTTCACCCATGTCTGGTTTAGCAATAACAGGAAAATCCATTCCCTCATTGTGCATATATTTTAATAAGTCATGCTCGCTTAACTTTGGGTAAACCAAAATGGTTTTTGGTGCTAAGTGAGATGGAATATGTTGATGGAGGTTGTATTTAGAAGTACCGTATAAACCTCCATTTTCCATAATAGGGTTGGCGGCAGTAAAAAAGAATAATGATCTAGCACGAATAGCTAGAAATAAATAATAAAAGAAAATAGGGGTGTAAATAAGAATTGCTGGCCAGTATTCCCAACTAAATGTTCTAATCCAAAGTTTACTGTATCTAATACGGTACCATAAACTCTGATTTTCCCATTCAAGGGCATAATCTTGGTTGATATCTACTATGGGCTCTTGCATTCCATTTATTATACTGATTCAAATGCCGGTAAACCTTTTATTGACTTTTCTTGCGTTCTCAGGTCTTCATAAATCATTTCTACATTATCAGTGCCCATTACTATACTAGTAATACTTACAGTAGAAATTATATCTCCACGATGCATGATTAAATCATTGTTATGATCACCATCTCCTCCAAATTTGTGAAATTTTCTGATATTATCCACTATGTATTGGTCATTAGTTTTCAACCATTTAGCAAACCATTCTTCTCTTTTTGCTGTGATTTCGGGTGTGTAAAGGGTTGTAGACGACCAAATATGAGGCTCTTTAGCATCCATTTCTTTTAAGTGGTAATTGGTTTCGTCCCAACGCAGTTCATATAATTTACCAAACTCCGCAATTACAAGTGTAAAAGGCTCAACACCACTAAAGTCATAGTTTTCAATAAAATCAGCAGCGTTTTTATATGAAAAGAAACGTGTTACTATTAAACCTCTACTATGTTTGTAGCTGTCTTTTCGCTTGTGAGGTTCAAAGCCACCATTCATAAGACATACTGCACGCTCATCCTCGGCTAAAGCCAGCCAAGAACCATTACCTTGTGGGTCTTTTGGATAAAGAAGTTTCACGCCATCCTCAAAGTATACATCTGGATGCAATGCTGATACTCTGTTTGGAGCTTCATCTCTATTACTTGTTATAATAAATCCGTTTGACTTAGGTAAATAAGTTACAGTACACATAAAGTGGTTATAATTGTATTAAGTTAAAAATAATGAATTAGGCTTTTACAGCAGCCTTATTTTGATGCTTAATTGTAGAACGAGCAATACCGAAGTCTGAAGGCAAGTCTAAATCATGGTCAACATGGTCTAGCCCTATTTTTATTAATGCCATGTGGTGTATAGCGTGTTCTATATTAAAAGCCAACTCTCTATCATAACAACTCTCAATGGAATAAGTTGAATCATCATCAATAGAATAATTGACATCTACAATTACTTTTGTGTTTTCTTTAACCTGGTCAGTTTCTTCAAGAATGCTATATAAGCAAGCAGAAGCGTGTGCCGTTTGAGTTTCCATCATTAGGTTGCGCTTGCGCTTATCATAGTTAACTATCTTTTCATCAGAAAGGCAATCTTTGAATAAACAAACGTAAAATTCTAATATATGGCGCGTGTGCTGACCTATAGATGAACCGTGGAGAACGGGGAGTGGGGTGGAGTAAGTATCGTCATCTAGTCCGTCAATCATTAATTGCAGTTGACCAAGAATATCTTTGGTCGCCAAACGTAATTCCATAAAGTTTTTTCGTTTTACTTTCTAACAAATATAAGAAAACAAAATAGACCCCTTTTGTCTGCTGTATGACAAAGCTTATGATAGTACCTCTTCTTCTTGCTCTTTAGTAGCTCTTTTATAAGGGCGAATAATAAGTCTTACACCTTTGTCATAACGTAGGTAACCCCATACCCAATTGAATAGTGCAATAACTTTATTTCTAAAGCCAACTAATGCCATAAGGTGTACAAACATCCATATAAGCCATGCAATAAAGCCTTGTAGTTTTATTTTGGGTAAATCTGCTACGGCTAGGTTTCTACCTATGGTTGCCATAGAGCCAAGGTCTTTATAGACGAATGGTTTAAGCTTTTGGTTTTTAAAACTACGCTTAAAGTTTTTAGCTAAATTTTTCCCTTGTTGTATTGCAGGTTGTGCAACCATAGGGTAGCCTTTAGGGTTTTCTTCAGACTCCATCAAAGCTACATCGCCAATAGCATAAATGTTATTGTACCCAATAGCCTTATTGTACTCGTCTGTTTTAATTCTACCGCCTTTAATTATATCGGAACTAATACCAATAGGGGAGGAACCTTGTACTCCGGCAGCCCAAATAAGTGTTTTGCTATTGAGGTCTTTATTACTGGTTTTTATTAAGTCTCCATCATAGTCTTTTACCATAGTGTCTAGCCATACATTTACCCCCATTTTTTTTAAAAACTTTAAAGCCTTACTAGAGGCCTCTGGAGACATTGCTGCTAAAACTCTTGGTGCAGCTTCAATAATATGGATATTCATTTGGCGTAAATCCAAATCAGGGTAATCTTTTGGTAAAACATGGCGTTTTAATTCGGCCAAGGCACCAGCAAGTTCAGTACCTGTAGGTCCGCCACCAACTATCACATAGTTCATTAAACTCTTTCGCTCTTCTAAATCATTGGTTAAAAGGGCTGCTTCAAAGTTTTGTAAGATTAGGCTCCTTAAGTTTAAGGCTTGAGGCACAAACTTCATAGGCATACTTAAACGCTCTATTACATCATTGCCAAAATAATTACTCTTAGAGCCTGTAGCTATTACTAAGTGGTCGTACTCCAAATTCCCAATAGTGGTTTCTAAAATATTATTGTTGGTCTGAATATTTTGTACTTCTGCTACTCTAAAAAAGAAATTCTTTTGCTTTTTAAAGATTTTTCTGATTGGATAAGCGATAGAGTCAGGCTCTAAACCTGCAGTTGCCACTTGATAGAGTAAAGGCTGAAAAGTGTGATAGTTGTGTTTGTCTATTAACACAACTTGAGCTTCAGTATTTTTTAGCGATTTAGCTAAATTAAGCCCTCCAAACCCGCCGCCAATAATAACGATTCTGGGTAAGTTAGTTTCTGGGATGTTCATTGGTGAACCATTTTGGTTGTTCAAAGATAATATGCCGTCATTACTTAATGAAATAAACAGTACATTAGTTTTTATGTTTAAGAAAAGACTAAAATTTAAGCTCTTTTTACTGAGTTCACTACCAGTGGCTTTTTTAGTTGGTTTAAAGCTAATTGAGTCGTCAAATACAAATGCAGTAGTAGGTATAAAGTATGGGTATATTACCAAAAACCCATTCAAATCTATATACTTTGCTTGTTTGTCTATGGCAGCAGAAGCAAGTACCGGTATTTTGTCTTTTTATACTATTCAACGGGAGAACCTAAATATGTCTATGTTAATTGTAGACATGAAGGCAGAGTTTACCAAAAAGGCTGTGGGTAAAATAAAGTTTACCTGTGATTCCGGTGAAGAGCTTACTACAGCACTTAAAAAAGCCGATGAAACAAAAGAAGCCGTATTGATTCCTGTAATAAGCACCGGTGTAGATGAAAAAGGAGATGTAGTAGCTGTATTTACTTTTAATTGGTCTTTTAAAGCCAGATAAGAATTACTCTTTAAGTCTTACAAGCACAGCCTGTTGATTATGCCATTTTTCCTTGAATTCGTATAAAATTTCATAGTTGCTCTGGTCCCTAATCATGTTTAGTGTACTAAAGTAGTACTTGCCAGGCTCCATATACCTTTCATATTGTACTACCTCATGGTTGTGTAGCATATAGTAGTAGGTAAGCTGTAAAGGAATGTATGGAGGTATTTTTAAATCCGCTTCTCCAAAGTCTAAGCCCAACAAGTTTGCAGATGCATGTTGAGTAAAATAACGTCCGGTAAAATATACAGGTTCATCACCCGTAATTTCAATCATTTTTTTAGTGTTCTCTTGGTAAATATATACACCAGGGTCTTGCACATGCGCCGGTAAGTACACAAAGTTGTATGTAGCGCGCACAAATACCAAAAATAAAACAGCAATTAGCGCACGCTGAGTTGTGTGTTTGTAATATAGCCATACTATTAATCCACCTAGTATAAATAGTGGTATAATTAAGCTGTAGATATTCTCAATTATTTTTACTTGCTTGATGTACGGTGCGCCCCATAAACCTAATGTAATTAAAGCAAACAGAACCAAGAAGATAGTTTCAACTACTTTTTTGCGCTTAGGCAAAGCTTCAGATTTATTTACATAGAAATAAGCAATGATGCTTAGTAAAAAGGGTAAAAACATATACAAGTACCTGTCTTTTGTACCCGGAGATAACCAGTATAAAGGAATATTTACAATAAAAAAGGTAAAGGCAAAGCTTAAAAAAGCATTTTCCTTTATGGTTTTTCTAAAGCCTTTTACAAATATAAAAGCTCCAAAAAACACCCATGGCATAAGCAATTTAAATATGCTTAATGGAAAACTGAATAAATGTGCAATGGTTTCACTTAATGGGTTTTCACCAGCTGTTCTTTGTGATGATTCTGAGAATAGGTTTAATAAGAAAGGCTCTAGGTCGTTTCTTTGGCTATATAAGTAAAAGTAACTACCACTAATTACAACTAACACTAATAAACCTGCAATATGTTTTATACCTAATAGCATTTTAAACTGCCTGTTGTATATAAGCCAGCCTAATAATGTAAACGCCTGAAATGCTAATGAGGGTAGACCTTTAGCTAATACTCCTAGGGCAACAAAAATATAAGAGACAATAAACATTTGCCAATACTTTTTTTGCTGGTGGAAGTGGAAGAAACTAACTACTTGTAGGTACACAAGCATAGTATAGAACAAGTCTATTTCGCCTAGTAGTGAAAAATAAAAGAGTATATCTGCTGAGGTAACAAAGAATAGGGCTGACAATAAAGCCGCTTTTTTACCAATATATTTTCTAGAAAAGAAAAAGTGTATTAATGCTGTAAATAATAATGCTAAAACGCTTGGTACTCTTACAGCCCATTCTTCCCATGAGTTAAGTAGCTTTAAAAAAGCCATTTGATACCAGTTAAATAGGGGAGGCTTGTTGTAATAAATAGCTCCGTTTATATGAGGTACCACATACTCACCGGATAATAGCATTTCTATAGACACAATTGCCCTACGGGGCTCTTCGTGTTTTAGATCTAAAACATCTAAATGAGAGAATAAAACAAAGAGTAAACCAATGATAATAAGTATTATCAGTCGTTTTTCTGTAAAGAAATTAATAAGAGAATTACTTTTTTTATCCATTTAGTAGCAAAATGTAGCTACAAAGAAACAAATTAAGTACTAGTATGGTCGGATATAATTAACCATTTTCCATCAATTTTTTCCCAAATCAATGTAAAATAGCCACTTGGCTTGTCGTTTTTTCTTTCTAGCTCAAACTTACCGGTAACCATAGCATGCTTTTTTCCGTAAAGCTCAACATCAATAATAGTGTAGGTGAGCTTGCCCATAGCTTCGGCATTTGGAAAACCTATTTGGTATGATTTGTAAATGTTATCCCAACCGTAATTTACCCCATTTTTAGCAACAAACTGTATAGAGTCTGAATGATGGTAATAGCTCATGAAACACTCTAAGTCTGTATTGTTCCAACATTCTTGCTGGTCAGACATAGCTTTTAAAATTATTTCTTTTGATTTTTTAGGGGAATATTTAATGCTTGCTGCGCCAAAAATAATTGCTAAAACCGCAATCAGACTAATTTTCTTGTACATGAGGTAAATATCTTTCTTTAATAATAGCTAAATGGTGTAAGTTATGCCCGGCAATAATAAAACCTATAGCTAGTGCAGATGTATCAAAGCCATTTGCATTACCTATTTGATTGAGCATTTTTTCAGTTAAGTTTTTAAATAGCTCAATTGTAGATTGACGGACAATACTATACTCCTCTATAAGACTAGTGAATTTTCTTTTCGTTGCTTCGCTTTGTTTTACATAACTATTATGATCGTAACCAGGTAGTTTTGTTTTGTCACCCCTTGCAATAGTCAGCGTTCGGTATACAAATACCCTTTCAGTATCTATTAAATGGAGGAGTAGTTCTTTTATATTCCACTTACCCTCATCATAGGCGTACTCAGCTTCTTCATCTGTTAAAGAGCTTAAGGCTACTAATGTATCTTGAAAGGAGTCATCAAGGTTTTGGAGAATACTGGTGCCTCTAGTTAGGTCAATGTAACCTTTGTAAAAGCTACCATATTCATGTGCTTCGGGTCTTCTCATTTCATTTTATTTAAATGCGCCTGATATTCTTCATCCGTCATGTTAGATTTAGCAGCTTTAGAGTTTAAATCGGCCAAGGGCTTCATCATCTCATATTGCTCTTTACTTAGTATTTCGGAGTTGCCGCATATTGGGCAGTGTGTATATCTAGTAGTTTTATAAGGTATAACAGGAATGAAGAAAAGGGTAAACCAATTTGATACTTTGCCTAATAGCCAGTATTTAGTATTGTTACAGTTTGCGCATTCTCTTTCTTCTACAGGACCATCATTTGTTTGCATTTGATGTCCCCATCCAAATATGAAAAACATAAGTTTAAGTTTTAATTACTATAATTACCTATTGTATAAATCTTCCAGCCGGCTTTTGTTCTTATAACAAACAATTCAATAAATAGGTCTGTTGAATGTTTTTTAAAATTTTCTTTGAAATTAAGAACTATAACGGCTGTATTTTTACTTCCGTACTCTAATACATCATACTCAATCTGTACATTATCATAGCTATAAGTATACTCATATTTTGGGTTAGGACCAAAATAGAATATTAAGTTATCACAGTCTCTTTGGTATTTCTGATAGTTTAGGTTGTAATTCCCTAGTATAGACTTTTTCTCAGTCTCTTTCTTTTCATCGCTATAAGGCAGCAAGTCAATAAACCTATTTAAATCGTCTACGGTTACATATAGGTTTAGTATTTCTTGGTCTCCGGTAGTTATATATTTCAATACATCTTTACCAAGATTTTCTGCAGCGGTGTCAGATTCTGTAAGTTCTTGAGCTGATAAATTACCAATAGATAAACATAATAGGGTAAGGGCAAAAAGATGTTTCATTACACAAATTGATTTAAAAAAATAAAGGTAATTGAAAAAATGAAATGAGCCATGCAAATTGCTTTACACGGCTCAAAAATCAACAAAGTGTAATAAAAATTTTAAATCAATGAAAATAGGTGCTGAAGTTCAGTTTTATTTGTTCCATTAAATTACCTGTAAGCTCTTCAACCATAGAGTCATCAGAAGCGTCTAGATACATAGAATTATATTTCTTTATAAGTTGTTCTTCTTTAATTGCATGATACAAGTCGGTTACCAACTCTTTACGCATATCATAGTCATCAATGATGAGTAATTTATATTTCAAATCATTAATAAGGTTTGAATAATCAATCTTTCCGTTGCCAGAAGCAGTAGCCTCTTCGCTTAGCTTAGATATAATATCTTCAGCTAATCGATTTGAAATTAAGTCTAGGTGCGTCATTTTTTCAAGTATTGTTTTTGGTAATCTTGTAAGAATGTTCTTACAATTGTACTAATTATATTTTATAATTCAAAATGTATACCAATACTTTTTAATAACGGAACTTGTTGTAAATGAATGTGTAAGCAGGTTTAAATACCTAAGTAACGAGTAGTTTCACCAGCTGAAAAATGCCAATAAAAAAGAGGATGCATCCGATTATCTTATTCATTAGTTTACTGATTCTCACAGCCTTTTTTTGAATAATGATGCTAAGTTTACCATACATATACAAGGCTAAAATTTTGCCAAGCCAAACTCCAAATAAAAATATCACAACATATTGTGTACGCTCATAAATATTGAGGTCTAACATGTATGTTGTTTGCAAATAGGTAATAATCAATATCCAATATGGGAGCACTTGTGGGTTGATGGTAGCCAGAAAAAGTCCTTTTAAAAAATTGAGCTGCTTTTTTTTTGGCTTATCAGTATTAGGTTCTCGTTGTTTCCTAAAAAAGAAAATAAGCCCTAAGCTTATAAATACGAGTATGGTACTAAGTTTTATGTATTGGTTTTTCTCTATATAATCTGTTATTCGCATACCAAACTGAACAGCAAATAATGAGAATACTATTTCTACCAAAGAAGCAGCTATAGCTATAAACATACCCGCTTTAAAACTTTCTTTTATTGTGGTGTCTACAACAGACAGGTTTACAGTACCAAATGGTACAGAGCCTAAGAAACTAGTTATTAATGCTAAAGTGAAGTATTTTATAAACAGCATCATACAATGATAAACCTAGTAAAAAATATACTTGTAATGTGGGTAGGCTTACATTATATTTAACAAAATTTCTAACAATAATTATGAGTAAAGAATATATAGTAAGTGGTTTAGAAGATATTTTTGGGAGAATGACCTATCTGTTAAATGAACTTACTGATGAGCAGTATAAGACAGATTTGAAAATATTATCTGAGGCAAATATAGGACAACACTACAGGCATATTATTGAATATTTTTTATGTTTATTAAATGCAGATACTATTGTAGACTACGATAATAGAAAGAGAGATAAAACCATTGAAAACAGTAAACAAACAGCAAGCGAAAAGCTAAAAGAAGTTATAGCACAAGTTAAAGTCTCAGATTTTTCTAAGCAATTAAGTTTAATAAGCAATTTAAGTGAAGAGGAAGATAGAGTTATAGAGACAAAAACAAACCTTCAACGAGAATTACTGTTTTGTATAGAACATGCCATACATCATATGGCACAAATAAAAGCGGGTGTTTACCATCATTACCCTGAGGTAGAATTACATGAAAGTTTTGGTTTGGACTTTAGTACTATACGTCATCATAATGTACATATATGGGGTACAGCTAATCAGTAAAATAGTCTTCGGATACTAATTTTTTATAGTCTTCGTAACACTTTTCTACAGCATTTAAAAAGTCAAAATCATTTGCTTCATTTATAAACCTAGTTGAAAGGTTGCATAAACGTGCAAGCTTTTCAAGTTCAGCACGCTCCAATCCGGTTAATTTTTTTACAATTTCTCGGTCATAGCGTTTCATCATTATTTCTTTTTCTCTATCGGCATCTTCAAGCGTTTTTAGCTTTCTAAGCTGCTTAGGGCGCTTGCCAAAAATGCTGTATAAAAAGTCTACCGGTTGCATAACACCTGGTTCGGGTGAATCTAAACTACCAAATTCTGCAATTAAATCTTCTTTGGTTTTGTACCCGGGCACTGATAATGGTTTTTTCTCCTCAAACTCCATATTCTTAACATCAGTTTCTATATCACCAGTTAAGTTTAAGGCTTTTAGCTCTACATCATTTAAAGAGGTTATTTCTTCAACTAATCGTATACTTATTTCTTTATAGGGTTCTCTGTCTTTTGGTTGAGTAAAAGTGTAATTTTTAAACCCAATTATAGAAAAGTAAATAGTATCTGTTTCAAGCATTTCAATCTCAAAATACCCATTCTCGTTGGTTATTGTGCCTTTTAGTGTTCTTTTATTAATGATGTGAACCAGATAAAGAGGGTCTTCATCTATAGCATTTACCACCTTACCTTTAAGTAAAATTACTTTGTTCTGCTCTTTGTAAGTAAAAGAGGTACAGAAAATGATGAGGAGTGTAAGTAGTAAATACCGCATATTTTGATGCTAAACTAACGAAACAACAAATTACTTATTTCATTTTTGGATGAACAATCTTTTTTTTAAATCTAACAATAAATGATAAACCCTAATTATAGGTTAAGTTATGAGCATATGATTGTTCTATTTTTACGATATTAGCAGCCTTAAACAGACTATAAAAACTTGATAATATGTCGGACGATAAGAAAGTAATTTTTTCTATGAGTGGAGTAAGTAAAGTACTCCCTAATAACAATAAACATATACTTAAAGATATTTACCTGTCTTTTTTTTACGGAGCTAAGATTGGTATTTTAGGTTTAAACGGTTCGGGTAAATCTACTTTACTAAAAATTATTGCCGGAATTGATAAAGATTATAGAGGAGATGTAGTTTTTTCTCCGGGCTATACTGTTGGTTACTTAGAGCAAGAGCCACAGCTTGATGACTCTAAAACGGTAATGGAAGTGGTGAAAGAAGGAGCTCAAGAGATAGTAAGTATACTAGCAGAGTATGATGAGGTAAATAATGCATTTGCAGACCCTGATGTACTAGAAGACCCAGATAAAATGCAAAAACTAATTGACCGTCAGGCTCAATTACAAGATAAAATTGATGCAACAGATGCCTGGGAGCTAGAAACAAGGTTAGAGCGTGCTATGGATGCATTGCGTACACCACCTAGTGATACCCCAATTAAAAATTTATCGGGTGGAGAGCGCCGTAGAGTAGCATTGTGTCGTTTATTAATTCAGCAACCGGACATCTTATTATTAGATGAGCCTACTAACCACTTAGATGCAGAGTCTGTACATTGGTTAGAGCAATTCTTACAAGGTTATGCAGGTACTGTAATTGCAGTAACTCACGACCGTTATTTCTTAGATAATGTTGCCGGATGGATATTAGAACTAGATAGAGGAGAGGGAATACCATGGAAAGGAAATTACTCTAGCTGGTTAGATCAAAAAACAAAACGTTTAGCACAAGAAGAGAAACAAGCTAGCAAACGTCAAAAAACGCTAGAACGAGAACTAGAATGGGTACGAATGAACCCAAAAGGTCGTCAGGCAAAAAGCAAAGCACGTTTAAATAACTATGAAAAACTGTTAGGAGAAGATCAGAAAGCGAAATTAGAAAACTTAGAGATTTTTATTCCTGCAGGGCCTCGCTTAGGTACCCATGTTATTGAAGCTAAAGGAGTGGCAAAAGCATTTGGAGATAAGTTGTTGTATGATGATTTAAACTTCAATCTTCCACCAAACGGTATTGTAGGTATTGTAGGACCAAACGGTGCCGGTAAAACCACTATCTTTAGAATGATTATGGGCTTAGAAACTCCGGATAAAGGAGAGTTTACTGTAGGTGATACGGTAAAGATATCTTATGTAGATCAGAGCCATGAGAAGTTAACTGCAGATAAAACTATTTACGAGGCAATCTCTGAAGGAAATGAGCAGTTTGAGTTAGGTGGTAAGCTGGTAAACTCCAGAGCCTACATCAGTAGATTTAATTTTGCTGGAAGTGATCAAGGAAAAAAACTAGGTGTATTATCTGGTGGTGAGCGTAACCGATTACACTTGGCAATGGCCTTAAAAGAAGAAGGCAACGTATTGCTACTTGATGAGCCTACCAATGATTTAGATGTGAATACTTTACGAGCACTAGAAGAAGGTTTAGAAAACTTTGCAGGTTGTGCAGTAATTATTTCGCATGATAGATGGTTCTTAGATAGAGTTTGTACTCATATCTTGGCATTTGAAGGAGATTCTCAAATTTATTATTTTGAAGGTGGATATAGTGATTACGAGGAGAATAAGAAAAAACGTTTGGGCGATACTGATCCAACTCGTATTCGCTTTAAAAAGCTAATTAAAGAAGGTTAATGGAAGGACTTAAGTTTATTGGTTATGTAGGAGCAGCAATTTTGGTAGGTATTATTATACTCAGATTTTCTGCCCGTGCACGCAAAAAACATCATAACGAGATGTATAGAACTACTCGTAAAGATGGGGAGCGAAGTCCAATACGCGAAAGGAGATTAAGAAATAGCCGAAAATTATAAAATGAGAGCCGCTTTATAGCGGCTTTTTTAATGGAAACTTTATTTTAGCCCTGTGGCATATACACGGTATCATAAAATATTAGGCGTAGCAGAGAACGCTACAGATGTAGAGATAAAGAAAGCTTACAGAAGGCTTGCTAAGCAATACCATCCCGATACTAATCCATCTAGAGATGCCCAAAAACAATTCGTAATTATTCAAAAGGCTTATGACTATCTAATAAGTGGTAAGCATAAACAAATAAGGCATACAGCACCTAAGTCAACCTCTTATTCTAAACCACAAAACCCTAGAGAGGCTGCAGAACAAAGAAGAGCAGAGTGGAAAAAAAGTGAAGCATATAAGCAGTACGCAAGACAACGTAGAAAAGGTACTTATGAAACCACCTATGATTTTAAGGCAATGAAAAAGTATGCTATAGGTATGATTATCTTTTTTACAGTGGGTTTTTCTTTTAATTCACTTTATGAAACGTATATGCTTGGTAAAAATACGGTTGAAGGAACTTGCTTAATTACTTCGGTGCGATACGATAGGGTTGGTTATGCAATATATTACAAAGGTATGAGGCTGTATAGAGATGAAGATGTAATGCATATGAGCTGGGAGGATAAAGTTGTTTCGCCAAATGGGATGCCTATTAAAAAAGGCGATATGTTTAAAGTAATCTTTAATATAGAAAGACCAAATTATCATCAAATAGATTTTAATAAGGTATCTAAAGAAACCCTTGATAGATATATGGTATATGCCAGTTACTACGTAGAAAGAGAATATGTGGAGCTAAGGCACCCTGAGGTGAATGCAAATACCCTAGAAATGAAATTGTTTATAGCTTGTTTTACAGAGGCTGTTTATCATGAAAAAGGAATAGATGGATTGGCTAACTTGGTTTTTTATGATGAGCCATGGATAGAAAATGTGGGTAATAATAAATACAGTTACCGGAAAATGATGAAAGAAGAAGAAATAAAACAAGCTTTTAAAGACTGTGAAACACTACTGCCTAATTAAACACATTTTACGATATTTGCGACAAACATAAAAGAATGGCACAAAAACCAGGTATACCTAAAGGGACAAGAGACTTTTCGCCGGAAGTGATGGTGAAGCGTAACTATTTAATGGATTCCATTAAACACGCGTTTCAGCTATATGGGTATTTGCCAATAGAAACCCCAGCCATGGAAAACATGGATACCTTAACAGGTAAGTATGGGGATGAAGGAGATAGGTTGATATTTAAAATTCTGAATTCAGGAGATTTTTTAAGCAAGGCAAACATTTCTGAGAGTACAACATCACAAGATTTAACTCCGAAGATTGTAGAAAAGGCATTACGATATGATTTAACTGTGCCTTTTGCCAGATATGTAGTGCAAAATCAAAATGACATTACATTTCCTTTTAAAAGATATCAGATACAGCCAGTATGGCGTGCAGATAGACCACAAAAAGGCCGTTTTAGAGAGTTTTATCAATGCGATGCTGATGTTGTGGGTTCTAACTCTTTATTACAAGAATTAGAGCTGATACAGCTTTATGATGAGGTTTTTGCTAAGCTAGGACTAAGAGTAACTATCAAACTGAATAATAGAAAGCTATTGGCGGGTATTGCTGAGGTAATTGGTGAAGAGGATAAACTGATAGATTTTACGGTAGCTTTAGATAAGCTAGATAAAATTGGAGCAGAGAAGGTGCAACAAGAGATGTTAGATAAAGGTCTTTCTAATGAAGCCGTAAAAGCAATTGAACCTTTGTTAAACTTAACAGGCTCTAATACTGATAAGCTCAGTACAATTAAAGACTTATTAGCAAGCTCTGAAGTTGGAACAAAAGGAGTAGAAGAGGTAACCTACATATTAGATTTAGTTAGTGAGAACCCTTTACAAAAAGCAGCTTTAGAATTAGACTTAACGTTGGCTAGAGGGCTGAACTATTATACAGGTGCTATATTTGAAGTTGTGGCAAACGATGTGCAAATGGGCTCTATTGGTGGTGGAGGAAGATATGATGATTTAACAGGAATATTTGGACTTAAGAATATTTCAGGGGTAGGTATTTCATTTGGTTTAGATAGAATATACTTGGTGTTAGAAGAGTTGGGCTTGTTCCCTAATCTAGCAAATACAAGTACTAAAGTATTGTTTGTAAACTTTGGAGAGGCTGAGGCTAATTACTGTTTAAAGTTACTTACAAAACTAAGAGCAAATAATATTAATGCAGAGTTATACCCTGATTCAGTTAAATTGGGTAAGCAATTTACATATGCCAACAACAAAAACATTCCGTATGTGTTTGTAGTAGGTGCAGAAGAGATGCAAACGGGTCAACTGGCAGTGAAAGAAATGACTACAGGTGAACAGCAGAAAATGACTATTGAAGATTTTATAACTTTGCAAAAGCAAAATGCGTAAACAAAGTAACATAGCAAGTAAAATGATATCCGTATTAACGGTGTTCTTGCTATTGTTTACTTTCTTGGCGGATAGTATCTATCACCTTGTTGAAACAGAGCATGAGGCTCATTGTGAAACAGTAGGAACACATGCCGATTCACCCGAGCATCATCAAGACTGTGATATTTGTAGTTTTCATTTTTCTCATGCAAATGACATTGTAGCTTCAGAATCAATATTTAATACCGAAACATTTACTGAGAAAGTACAAGATGCTTACTCAGAACCTTATTTAATCCCACATTATTCATCTGTTTCTTTACGAGGTCCGCCCTCTAAACTCGTGTAATTAAGACCTATATCCAACGAGTTTAACATTTTTAAACTATCAATGCAAAAATTATTCATACTCATCTCTATGCTGATGAGTATTGGGCTATATGCTCAGCAAAATAACTGCACCATAACCCTAAGTGGTTATGTTACAGACGAACATGATGATACTCCCTTAGAGTTTGCTTCAGTTGTAATTAAGGAACTTAATAAGGGAACCAGTACCAATGCCAACGGTTTTTTTGAGTTTGAAAACCTTTGCGCAGGTACTTATACTATTGAGTATAGCCATGTAAGTTGTTCGCCTGGTTCTAAGCAAATCCAGTTGAAAGAGAATGTTCAAATCAATTTAGTGTTGGAGCATCACTCTGATATTATTGGAGATGTTGTTTTGGTAGAAGAAAAGGAAGAAAACAAGCCTTTTCTATCACAAACTGAAATAGCAAACCAGGAGTTGGATAACATTAAAGGCAAGACACTTGGGCAAGGACTGAAAGATGTTACCGGTGTAAATTCTTTACAGGCAGGTACTAATGTGTCTAAACCTGTAATACATGGCTTACATAGTAATAGAGTGTTGTTGTTGAACAATGGAGTTCGACATGAGTCTCAGCAATGGGGCTCTGATCACGGGCCGGAAATAGACCCTTTTGTAGCTACAAAAATTACCGTAATAAAAGGGGCTAATAGTGTACGTTATGGCTCGGATGCCATTGGTGGAGTAGTATTAATAGAACCTGAAGACTTACCTACCCTAAATGGTATTAGTGGCGAGGTAAATCTATTAGGCTATTCTAATGGTGGACAATACATCAGTTCTGCTATTGTACAAGGAGGCGTAAAAAATGTTGAGGGTTTAGGTTGGAGGTTACAAGGTACTTACAAAAGAGGCGGAAATGCTAAAACACCAAACTATTACTTAGATAACACAGGCTATGAAGAGCAAAATTTTTCATCGGCAATAGGTTATCAAAGGAATGGCTACAATTTAGAGGTGTTTTTTAGTCGTTTTAGTTCAGATATAGGTATTTTCTCCGGTTCACATATTGGTAATTTAACTGATTTACAAGCTGCTTTTGAAAATGGAGAGCCTTTTGTAAAGAGTGGGTTTAGTTATGATATAGATAGACCTTATCAGGATATTACACATGACTTGTTAAAAGTTAAAGGTGGCTTACCTACAGGAACTATTGGTAGACTTGAGCTTGTGTATGCCAGACAAAACAATAGGCGATTAGAGTTTGATAGTCATCGCTCTGCAAATCAAAACAGAGCGGAACTAGATTTTGAGATTACTACTCAAACATTGGATTTGGTATGGAAACATTTCAAGAAAAATAATTTTGAGGGTAGTATTGGTGTCAGTGGAATGAACCAAAAGAACTTGTTTAGAGGCAGAGATTTTATCCCAAACTTTGAACGTAATGTATTGGGTGCTTTTATTATTGAAAGGTATAGCAAAACGAGATGGGAGTTGGAAGCAGGACTTCGTTATGATTATAACCATTTGCAGGTTTATAGAAGAGATGATACAGGAGAAGTGCTTTCGCCCGACTTTACTTTTCAGAATGTATCTGCTACACTAGGTGGGCTTTACAAAGTAAATGAGAATTTCAACTGGAAGTTGAATATGGGTACAGCGTGGAGAGCCCCCGGTGTAAATGAATTATTTGCAAATGGTGTACATCATGGTGCAGCTACATTTGAAATTGGAAGTGATGAACTGAGCTTAGAAAGAGTATATGATTTAAACACCACCCTTACTTACAATGAGAAAAAATGGAAGTGGGGTTTAAACATCTATCAAAACTGGATAAATGATTTTATCTATTTACAGCCTGTTCAACCACCAACATTAACTATAAGAGGGGCGTTTCCAACTTTTGAATATCAGCAAGCAAATGTATCTCTTACCGGAGCTGATGTAGATGCAAAGTATACATATAATGCACATTGGGCATTAAAAATGGGTGCTTCATATCTATATGCTTTCAATCTTACTAGAAATGATTATTTAATTCAGATGCCTGCTAATAGAGTAAAAGCTAAGCTTATTTACTCTTTTCATGAGTCTGAAAAAATAATTCACCCGGCAGTGAGTATAGAGACTGAGCAAGTTTTTAAGCAAAATAATGTGCCCGAAGGTGAGGACTTTGTTGCACCACCAGATGCATATTTTTTACTAAACCTTGAGGGTGGTTTAACCACAAGCATAGGAAAACAAAAAGTAGATTTTAGTTTAACAATTGATAATCTCTTGAATACTAGATACAGAGATTATATGAATAGGTTGAGATATTACGCAGATGAAACAGGTATTAATGTGGGATTAAGGCTAAAAGTTTCATTTTAATTAATAATTTAAAAAAACAAAAACATGAAAATGGTAAATAGTTATAAAGCGTTTATGATAGCGATGCTAAGTGCATCAGTATTATTTGTAGGTTGTAGTGATGATGATGACGATGAGTTGCAAAACCCACATAACCATAATGAAGAGGAGGCCATAACTACTATGGAACTTACGTTTACGGATGGCACTAATACATTAAGTTATACATTCACTGATCCTGATGGTGATGGTGGAAATGTTCCTGTAATCGATGATATTATACTACCATCAGCAGGTACTTATGCAGTATCAATTAGCGTAAGAAATGAGTCGGATATTGATCATACTCATGATATTACTCCAGAAATAGTAACTGAAGGGCACGAACACCAATTCTTTTTTGATGTAAATACAGCTGATGTTACTGTTAGTTATGCAGATACTGATAAGGATGGTAACCCAATTGGTTTAGCAACGCAATGGGTAGCTAACTCTGCAAGCACAGGTACGGTAACTATTACACTTAAACATCAACCTGATGGATTGAAAGAACCGGCACCGGGTAACCCTAATGCGGGTGAAGCTGATATTGATGCTACATTTAATATTACTGTACAATAAATTGTAATTGTTGAAAATAAGAGCAGCCTTCGGGCTGCTTTTTTGTTTTTCAGAAAACTAAAACTGTAAATTTGCTCAGCAAAAAGAAATCAAAAACAATTATGCAAGTACCGGTTCATCATATCAGTCCTGATAGATTAAGTTTAAAAAGAATAAAAGAAATTGTAAGCGAAGGATATAAATTGGCCTTATCTGATGAGGCTAAGAAAAGGGTAGAGGATTGTAGAGCCTATTTGGATAAACGAGTGGCAGAAAGTGATGATCCCATATATGGTATAAATACCGGCTTTGGTTCATTGTATAATGTAAATATCTCTAAGGCAGATTTAAGTCAGTTGCAAGAGAACTTAGTAATGTCTCATGCTTGTGGCACAGGTGAAGAAGTGCCTGAAGAGATTGTGCGTATAATGATTGTATTAAAAATACAATCTCTATGTTATGGACACTCGGCTATACGATTAGAAACAGTAGAGCGTTTAATCACCTTTTTTAATGAAGATTTATTACCTGTTGTTTTTCAACAAGGTTCATTAGGTGCATCGGGCGATTTAGCACCCTTAGCACACCTTTCATTAGCTTTACTAGGTAAAGGAGAGGTAGTTTTTAAAGGTGAGAGAATGACTGCTGAAGATGCTTTGGCTAAGTTGAATCTTGAACCATTGACATTAGCATCAAAAGAAGGGTTGGCATTATTAAACGGCACCCAGTTTATGGGGGCTTACGGTGTGTGGAGTTTATTAAAGGCACACAAACTATCCTATTTAGCTGATGTAATAGGAGCGATATCTTTAGAAGCCTTTGACGGACGTATAGAGCCATTCTCTGAGCTGATACAATTGGCTCGCCCACATAATGGGCAAATAGAAACAGCAAAGAACTTCAGAGAGCTTTTAGAGGGTAGTCAGTTAATAGCTCGTAAAAAAGCACATGTACAAGACCCATATTCTTTCCGTTGTATACCACAAGTACATGGGGCAACCAAAGATGTAATAGAACATGTAAATAAAGTATTTACTACAGAGGCTAACTCGGTAACAGATAACCCAACGGTTTTTGCTGCTTCAGGAGAAATAATTTCTGCTGGTAATTTTCACGGGCAACCTTTGGCAATGGCCTTAGATTACTTAGCAATTGGTATGGCTGAATTGGCTAATATCTCAGAACGCAGAACCTATAAGCTAATTTCCGGTGAAAGAGGGTTGCCACCATTTTTGGTAGCTAATCCGGGTATCAATTCAGGTTTTATGATACCACAATATACTGCAGCTTCTATTGTTAGCCAGAACAAACAATTATGTACTCCGGCATCTGTAGACTCTATTGTTTCATCAAACGGACAAGAAGACCATGTGAGTATGGGAGCTAATGCAGCCACTAAATTATATCAAGTAGTAAAGAATACAGAGAAAGTGTTGGCTATTGAATTGTTAAATGCTGCTCAAGCATTAGAGTTTAGAGAAGATAAAACATCTCCGTTTATAGACTCTTTTGTTGGGCTATATAGAGATGAGGTGCCCTTTATGAAAGACGATGTGATATTACACGATTATATACAGCAAAGTGTATCGTTCTTAGAGCATATGGAAATAGATTCGGATATATTATACTAGAAAAACAAAAAGCCCCTCATTGAGGGGCTTTTTTATGATTAAGTAGTTCAGTTTATTTATTGGCGTCAAATAAATCTTTAATACCACCAACAGAACCTAATACTCCGGTTGCCTCATAAGGCATGTATACAACTTTGTTGTCTTTGCCTGAAGTCATCTCTTTTAAGGTCTCTAGGTAACGCACAGCTACCAGATAGTTAATTGGGTCGCCTTTTTCGGCAGTAACAGCTTCTGTAATTCGTTTAATGGCTTCAGCTTCTGCTTCAGCAACTTTTATACGAGCCTCAGCTTGTCCTAGGGCATCTAATACTTGAGATTGCTTTCTACCTTCTGCACGTTTAATTGCAGACTCCATATCTCCTTCAGCATTTAGTATTTGAGATCTTTTTTCACCCTCTGCTTCAAGTATAGTTGCTCTCTTGTCACGCTCAGCACGCATTTGTTTTTCCATAGCGGCTCTAATGTCATGAGGAGGGTTTATGTCTTGTAATTCAACACGGTTTACTTTTACGCCCCATTTATTGGTCGCATCATCCAGTATGGTTCTTAGCTTTGTGTTAATGGTATCTCTAGATGAAAGTGTTTCATCTAATTCCATTTCACCAATAATATTACGTAAAGATGTTTGTGTCAGCTTTTCTATTGCCTGAGGAAGGTTTGCAATTTCATATACAGCTCTCATTGGATCTACTACCTGAAAATAGATAAGTGCATTAATCTCTGTTACAATGTTATCTCTTGTAATTACACTTTGCTTAGGGAAATCATAAACGGCTTCTCTAAGGTCTATACGAGGCTTACTTATATGTTTTATATATAATCTACCGTCCAATCCTTCTGAAGAAAAACGCCACATGATGTTTCTGGGCTTATCTATAATAGGAATAATGATGTGTAAACCGGAGGATAGAGTTGCGCGGTACTTTCCAAGTCTTTCAATAATCATTGTTTCAGATTGTTGAATAATTTTGATACCACTAATGACTAAAAATACTACGAATAAGGCGATTACCGCCATTACAATACTTATTGGAGACATATTAGTTAGATGATTTTAAGGGTTTAACAGTAATTAAATTGCTATCTCTTTTTACAACAACTACGTGTTGTCCGGCTTCTATAACATCTCCGGTTTCTGACTCAGCTCGCCAGTCATCGCCAAAAACAATTGCTCTACCTGTGTCGATAGCATTGTTAATGGTTTCAACTACACGGCCTTCTTTTCCTACCAATGAGTCAGCGTTTGTTTTTACCTCTTCTCCTTTTTTATAAAAGGTTCTAAGTACAAATGGTCTCAAAGCAAAGAAACATACAATAGAGCTAACAGAAAAAGCCATTAACTGTACTGTTAAACTCGCCCCAAGTAAAGCAAAGGGACTAGTAATTAAGGCACCGATACCAAGGCAGGCTAACACAAATCCCGGAACAAAAATCTCCAAGATTAATAAAGCAAAGCCAGCAATTAACCACCAATGCCAGTCTAAAAGTTCATTCATTTATTATAATTTATAATTGGTTAATACCTTTATAAGGTACGTAATTTTTTTGATATGTACAATAGCTATTGTACGCTATAGTTGGTTTTGCGGCAAATTAAGCCTGTTTTCTTGTTGTTTACTAAGGTAGTACAAAAAAGGTATACTTCGCCACCTTCTTTTAAATTCGTTTTTTTTCTTATTTCTGCTACTGTAGAAGGGTAGTTGCGGGTAGTAATGTTTGCTTTTCCATTAGGTATAAGCTTCTTTATTTCTTTTTTATTAAGGTTACTCTCAGCTACAAGTTCAAATTTTCTACCAGGGAAGTCTTCTAGTAATATATCTGAAGTATATAGGTGACTATTAATATGTAGTTTGAACAGGTTGTACTTATGAGCTATAAATTTAAAGCCACCGGCTTTTAATATAGAGCTGTTGGGCTCATAAATGTATTTTTTTGGTAGACTATACTCAACAGCCTTTTCTTCTTCTTGATAAGTAAAAGAGAACTCTTCAGAGTTAGTAGGGTTTATGTTTATAGTATGAATGTTTGGCTCACCTTCAAAATTTTTATCAAGCAAATAAAGCACTTCTTTACATTCGTTTTGTAATGAGACAATATGTACTTCTTTTACATGCTCTAAATCTCTAATAGCTTGTTTTATATCTAATAGGGGGCTGGTTTTAATAAGAATATTGTTGGTTTTGGTAAAAAATAATTGGAGATGTTCTACAACATTTGGCTCGCAGTCTGCTAAAAAATGCACTTTATTTTGGTTTGCATCTCTTCGGGCAGGGTCAACATAGATCCAATCATATTTATTTTCTGAACTTTTTAACACTTCAATTCCATTACCCGCAAAGCATGAAATATTAGTAACCCTAAGTGTTTTAAAGTTATGCTTTGTTACTTCAACTAGTTCTGGGTTCAGCTCACAATAAGTAATATTTTTAACTAAATTAGAGAAAGCCAAGCTGTCTACTCCCATACCACCTGTAATATCAATAAGAGATTTACCTGATACAAGGCTTGCTTTATAAGTTGCTGTTTTTTCTGATGAGGATTGTTCTACAGAAAGTGGAGTAGGGTAGATAATGTTTCTGGCGTTATACCAAGTGGGTAATTTATGCTTAGCTTTTTGCTTTGCATCTAATTGTTGAGCCACTTCTTTTATTGGCCAACTTGGAAACTGAGATGCACGTAAAACTAAACCGGCACCCGATTGCTCTGGGTGCCGGTAAATAAAATCTTGAATTTCTGGCTGTAATAGCTTTTCTATACTCATTAATTAGTTCTGAAAGTATTCTCTTCCTTTAACTCCAATGTATCCCCATTTACCATTGTATTTTACCTTTGCAAGGTCTTCTGTAAATGAATGAGCCTCTTCGTATTTAAATGGAATTACTAGAGTACCATTTGTATTAATGTATCCCCATTTATCTCCTTTTTTTACAGCAGCTAAACCATTGCTAAATGGCATTGCAGCTTCATAATTTCCGCTGATAGCTTGGAAACCTGTTTTGTCTACATAGTTCCAATTACCATTGCTAGCAATAGGAGCATAACCTTCTGTGTGAGATTTAGCCTCATCATAACCATTTCCTGATTCTTCTAATTCGATACCATCACGGTCGATAAACTTCCATTTGCCACCCTTTTTTACACAAGCAAGGTTTTCTTTATAGCACATTGCATCTTCGTAAATAAAGCCAGCTTCACTTTCGCCATCTTTGTCAACAAAGCCCCATTTGCCACCTTTTTTTGCTGGAGCAACTCCATTTTCAAATCTACCCGCTTCTTCAAACATAGGCTCTAATTGTTCATACCCGCTTTTGTTTACAAACCCCCACTTTCCGTTTGATTTTACAGCGGCTAATCCATTGCTGAAGTCTTTTACCTCTTGATAAATATATACTACTGTATTGTTCCCATTTTCGTCAATAAAACCCCAGCTTCCATTAAATTTTACTGCGGCCATACCATCAGCAAAGTTTCTTACCTCTTCATATTTTACTGGTATTTCATCTCCATGGTCATCTACAAAACCATACATTCCGTTTAATTTTACAATAGCCATATCCCCATTAAACGGATGAGCCTCATCATATCTAAACGGTATTACTGTTTCCTTGTCTTCATTGATATACCCCCAGCTGCCATCTTTTTTTACAGGAGCTAAATCGTTTATAAACTGTCCTGCTCCTTCATACTCAAGCGTAAACAATTTTTTCTCAAATTTTTTCTCAGTTCTAGGGTCTTTTACTTTAGTAGTAATTGTTTTTTTATCAGAGTCTACAAAGCCCCACGTGTCTCCTTTTCTGTAAGGGGTTTGTGCGTTTGCAGTAAATGATACTGATAAGCAAGCCGTAACAAGTAAAGCTATAGCTTTGTTTTGTGTAAGTAATGTTCTTCTCATAGTGCGGATATAATTGGTTAATTGTATCCTATAAAAGTATAAAAAAAACTACTATTTCAAAGGAAGCAGGTGTTTATACCTATTTTGTAAGCGATTGAACTACTTTGAATTGGGAAAGAAATTCTTTGGCAATTATTCTTAAAAAAGAGTATAATGGAACAGCTATTATCATTCCGGGAACGCCACCTAAAGTACCTGCTGCCATTATCACTAAAAATATTTCTAAGGGGTGAACATTTACACTATTAGAAAAGATTAGAGGTTGTGCCAATATATTGTCTATTAATTGTGCAACTACAAATGTTCCGGCAATTTTTAGGGTTAGGGGCAATAGTATGCTGCTATCAAAACCAGGACCTAATTGAGATGAAAGTCCTATAATTATACCAAAGGCTGCACCTATTAATGGTCCAACATAGGGGATAAGGTTAATGATACCTGCAATAAATCCAATTAATAGTGCATTTTTTACACCTGCTATTAACAAGCCTATTGTTACCATAGTTGTAAAAAGCGCAACTTGTATTAGCAACCCTATAAAGTAACGAGTTAAAACATTTTTAGAGTTCTTTATTACTGTTTCAATTTTTTCAATCTGCTTATCGGGGGTAAGGGCAAAAATAATATTGTTGACCATATTGCGGTCCTTCAAAAAGAAAAACGTAATAAAACTGATAGAAAACAAGGCTACAAAAACATTACCTAATCCACCTACAATTGAGCCAATAGCACCTTTTATTTTGTTAAAATTTACATAGCTCAATAGTTCTTCCACACTATCTTCGTTTAGCTCTTGAGGTAAGTATTTTTCAAACTGCTCTAAACCCTTTTGTAGTTCTGTGTAAAGGGTATTGTAGTCTACATTAGATAAAATTTTTGCCTCTTCAGCAACCAAGGGAATAAAAACGCTAAAAATTGCTAAAATCACTAACACCATACTTATTATGGTAAGAAGAGCACTTAATGCGTCAGGAAGTTCTTTCTTTTTAAATTTTATTCGTTTAAAAAACTTAACAATAGGTCGGCCAATTAAGGCAAGTACTGCCGAAACAATTAAATAAATAATGATGGTACGTAAATACCAAATAAGTAATATACCTAAAGCAATACCTGCTAGGGTAAGTATAATTTTTACAACTCTATCCATCAATTAGTTTTATCATTTGAGCCTACAAATGCATACTGCAAAATATTGGCTCCCATTTGCAAAGCTTTTGTTCTTGTTTCTTCAGTATCTTTATGTACTTCAAAATCTTCCCAGCCGTCACCCAAATCACTTTCATAACTATAAAAGCAAACTAACCTGCCTTCATAAATCAATCCAAAACCTTGAGCTGCTTTATTGTCGTGTTCGTGAATTTTAGGCAAACCATTGCTAAAGTTGAACTTTTGATGGTAGATAGGGTGTGAGTGTGGGAGTTCAATAAACTCTAATTCAGGAAATACTTTTTTCATCTCCGGACGCACAAACTTATCTAAACCATAGTTATCATCAATATGTAAAAAACCGCCACCAATTAAATAGTTTCTTAAGTTTTCTGCCTCTTGACTGGAAAAAACAACATTACCGTGTCCTGTCATGTGTACAAAAGGATAGTTGAAGAGCTCTAAACTACCTACATCTACCGTAGCATACTCTTCATTAATACTCATGGCCAGCTTTTGGTTACAAAAAGAAATAAGGTTTGTTAATGCTGTAGGATTTGCATACCAGTCTCCACCGCCATTATATTTTAATAATGCAAGTTGATAAGTATTTTGATACTTAAAAGATTGTGCTGTAAGCACTATAAACAATAATAAAAGTAGTTTTTTCATTTACATACAAATATGAGGAAATTATTTAGCTAAAATAAATTTCATTTTTGTGAGCCAACCTTTTTTAAATATTTCCCGTCTAAGTTGGTGTAGTGTAACTTCTTATGAGTTAAAATTCACATATTTTTTCGATTACTCAATGAGTACTGTCGATAACTAAATGACTTAGGTTATTTAGTTTAAAAGTAGGTTGATTTTGTAACTTGCTAAGTTATAGAGGTTATATGTTTTATTAAAAAAATAATTACTACTTACCAATTACACCCATAATATGAAAAAAGCACTATTTTTTATCGTGATTTTGCTTTCTGGCTTTTCTGCATTTTCACAATCAACAACGGCTACAGCTACCTATACTTCAGGTGATATAAACGGTGATCCAACATTTAATAATTTACCTGGAACATCATCATGTCCTGGTGCACTGTCTGTTACAGTTCCTATGGGAGCACTAGTAACGGGGGTTGATGTTGCTTACGATATGACATCTAACGGTACATCAACTATTTCTATACAAAGGTCATGGGTTAGATGTATAACTACGGGAGTTGATGAAGCAGGAATAACAAATGGACCTTCTATTTTTACACCTGGTACACAGTCTTATAGTAGAGCGAACTTATCAATTGCAAATGGAGTTACTTCATCTACAACATTAGATTTTGAGATTCATGCTGGTCTTTTTGGCTTTGGAGCTTGTAATACTAATGTAATAGTTGATGACGGTACTTGGGTGATAACAGTACATTATATGCCACCATTGGCATGTCCATCTCCTAGTTCTTTAACGTCCAGTAATAAGCAGCCAACATCTGTTGATTTAAACTGGACAACAGGGGGGGCAACAAACTGGGATGTAATATATGGCGCTGTTGGGTTTGATCCAAATACATCGGGTACTATGGTAAGTACAACAACAAACCCACATACACTTACCGGATTAACACAAAATACAACCTACCATATATATGTAAGAGATAATTGTGGCACTGGAAATGAAAGCTTTTGGCTTGGTCCAATTACCGTTACAACACCTTGTGGTGTATACACAACACCTTTTATAGAGACATTTGATCAAAACCCGCTTTCAGCATGTTGGGTTACAGGACCCGCAGGTTCTGAATGGGTAACTAATAATGGTATTGGTTTTCCGAGCCCTAATGGTGGAGCAAATGGAGTATTGGATCATACAGGAAACGGGGGCTTTTTTGCTTGGGCAGATGCTAGTTTCCCGGCAATTAATAATCAAGTTCTAATTTCACCATTTATTGATGCGAGTGCATTAACTAGTGCTTATTTAAGGTTTTATGTTTTTAGTAATAATACATTTAACCCTGGGGATAATGTTACTTTGTTTGTAGATTTTCATGATGGAGCAGGTTGGAATAATAATGTGCATTCTTACTCGGGAGACGACCCTAGTTGGTTAGAACAAACTGTAGATTTATCAAGTTATACAATTACAGGAAATGTAAGAATAAGGTTTAGGTTAAACCAAACAACTTCTACTAATCCCTTTCAAAATGATTTTCTATTAGATGATGTAGAGCTAATTGAAGCTCCAACATGTGCGGCACCATCAAATTTAGTTGCTAGCAACCCTACTAATACATCTATTGATTTGAGCTGGACAACAGGTGGAGCTACAAATTGGCAAATAGAATATGGTCCCGCAGGTTTTACACAAGGTTCAGGAACAATTATTGCAGCATCTACAAATCCATTTACAGTAAACAGTCTAAGCCCTGCAACAACTTACCAGTTTTATGTAAGAGATAGTTGTGGTGTATCTGATGTAAGTTTTTGGATCGGCCCGTTAACAGCAAATACAAGTTGCGGTACGGCAACGGCACCATATACAGAGACTTTTAGTACAAATTCTACACCTGCATGTTGGAGCAATGTTAGTACTCCACCATGGTTATTTAGCAATGGTTCAGGATTTCCGTCACCAACCTTTGGTGCTAATGGTATAGCAGATCACACCGGTAATGGAGGCTTTTTTGCTTGGACAGACTTTTCTTTTCCGGCAGGAAGTAATATTGTATTGCGTTCTCCTTTGATAGATGTAAGTACATTAACGGTACCGTATCTTACATACTGGACTTTTAGTAACAACACTAATAACCCTGGAGATAATGTAACGCTAATTGTTCAGATGTTTGATGGTGTTTCATGGGTGACAGTTGATACTTATTCTGGTGATGATCCAAGTTGGTTAGAACATGGTGTAGACTTAAGTGCTTTTCCAATAACAGGTAGTAATATTAGAGTTCGTTTTGTATTGAATCAAACTACTTCATCTCTCCCAACTGTTAATGACTTTTTATTAGATGATATAACAATAGACGAAGCCCCATCTTGTATAAAGCCTTCGGCTTTAATATCTACGGGTGTAATTACAAATACTGCTGTTGAGCTTGATTGGACAACAGGTGGAGCTTCAGCTTGGCAAATAGAATATGGCCCTACTGGGTTCTCTAATGGAACGGGTACAATTTTAGGAACAACAACAAAACCATTTACAGTTTCAAGTTTATCGGCCAATACAACTTACGATTTTTATGTACGTGATAGTTGTGCAGCTGGTAATGTAAGTGATTGGGTTGGTCCAATTACAATTACCACTCTATGTAATCCTTTTACAGCACCATTTTCAGAAACATTTAATACAAACTCTACACCTGCATGTTGGGATAATAGTAGCGCCACAAGTACTGTTACATGGTTATTTAGTAATGGCACAGGTTTTCCTGTACCACAGGGTGGAGCTGCAGGGATTATAGAACATACCGGTAATGGCGGATTTTATGCTTGGAGTGATGGGAGTAGCTTTCCAACACCTAATGACGTGAGTTTAACAAGCCCATTAATAGATGTTTCTACTTTAACAACACCATATTTAAGTTTTTGGGTGTTTAGTAATAATACTAACAACCCTGGAGATAATGTAACGCTTACAGTAGATGTATTTGATGGTACAGCATGGAATAATGGTTTGATAACCCATTCTGCTGATGATCCTGCATGGCAAGAATTGACTTACAACCTAAGTTTACTTACTATAACAGGACCAATACAAATTAGAATTACTAATGATGCAACAACTGCAACTACACCATTTTTTAATGACTTTTTATTAGATGACATAACAGTAGATGAGGCTCCAAATTGCCCAAAACCATTAAACCTAATGGCTTCAAACCCAACGGCTAATTCTATAGATTTGAGTTGGACTACAGGTGGAGCATCAAATTGGCAAATAGAGTATGGTGCACCAGGCTTTACACAAGGAACAGGTACTATTTTGGCAGTACCAACAAACCCTTTTACTGTGCTTGGTTTATCATCAAGTACAACCTATGATTTTTACTTGAGAGATAGTTGTGGGGTAGGTGATGTAAGTGATTGGATTGGGCCAATTTCGTTTACTACTTTATGTCTTCCGGCATTAGCACCATTTACAGAAACTTTTGATAACTCTACATGGGTAACAGGTATTAACTTTAATAATGCAAATGATGATATTAATATTTGCTGGACAAGAAGTCATACAACTCCGTATTTCTGGGGTACAAGACTAGGAGCAAGTCCGTCATCTTTTACTACAGGGCCAACAGTAGATCATACTACTGGTTCAGCTACAGGAAAGTATATATACACGGAATCTACAACTGCTACTGTAAATGCTGTTACAGAAATTGAGTCGCCAGAAATAGATTTAACACCATTAACAGTACCAGAGTTACGTTTTTGGTATCATATGTTTGGTAATACAATGGGTACGCTACGTGTAGATGTATGGGATGGAACATCATGGACCAATGGAGTACATACAATAACAGGTCAGCAGCAAACTGCTACAACAGATCCTTGGCAAGAAGCAATCGTAAATATTCAATCTTACGCAAATCAAACCATCAAAGTAAGATTTACAGCTACAAATGGTGGTTTTAATAGTGATATAGCTATTGATGATTTTGATATACTAGAAGCCCCAACCTGTCCTCAACCAAGTAATTTAATGGCTACAGGTGCTACAGATGTATCAATAGATATTAGCTGGACTACAGGTGGAGCAACTAATTGGCAAGTAGAGTACGGACCAACAGGTTTTACTCCTGGTACAGGAACAATTATAGCAGTACCAACTAATCCATTTACCATACCTGGTTTAACAGCTGCAACTACTTATGACATATATATAAGAGATAGTTGTGGAGTAGGAGACGTTAGTGCTTGGGTAGGGCCAATAACTCATAGTACAGATTTATGTGCTACACCTTGTACTTATACTATAGATATGACTGATAGCTTTGGTGATGGTTGGAATGGTGCATCTGTAGATATACAAGTAGGTGGTGTAACTACAAACTTTACTGTACCTACAGGAACTTCAGGTTCGGGCACTTTTCAGGTATGTACAGGCTTACCAATAGATGTTACATGGAATAACGGAACCTTTGACACAGAAGTAGGTTTTGTAATTAAAGATTTCTCTGGAAATGTTATTCATTCTCAAGGATCAAATCCACCTGCAAATGTGTTTTCAGGCACAGGTAATTGTGGTAACCCTAACTGCCCAATACCATCAAATGTAGTTGCTTCAAACCCAACAGTTAACTCTGTTGATTTGAGTTGGACTACAGGAGGTGCTACTATATGGGAAATAGAATATGGTCCATCTGGCTTTACATCTGGTACAGGAACAGTAATTACAGCAACAACAAATCCTTTTACAGTACCTGGATTATCGCCTAGCACAACCTATGATTTTTATGTAAGAGATAGCTGCGCTGTAGGCAATGTTAGTGCATGGGCTGGCCCAACTACATTTGCCACAGTTTGTGCGGTAGTGGCTGCGCCTTATACAGAGAACTTTGATGGCGCGCAATGGGTATCAGGAACAGGTTTTGCAAATGCAGGTGATGCAATAGACCCTTGTTGGACAAGAAGTCATACAGCACCTTATTTTTGGGGTACTAGAACAGGTGCAACAGGTTCCCCAACTACAGGACCTAATGCAGATCATACATCAGGCGCAGGTAATTATATTTATACAGAATCTTCAGTTGGAGCTACTGTACCCCCAACTGAAATTGTATCTGTTCCTATTGATTTAACATCATTAACAGTACCTGAGCTACGTTTTTGGTATCATATGTTTGGTAATTCAATGGGCTCATTAAGTGTTGATGTAAATGATGGAAGTACTTGGACGAATGGTGTGTTTACACTTGCAGGGCAACAGCAAACAGCAGCTACATCACCTTGGCAGGAAGCAGTAGTAAATCTTAGTGCTTTTGCAGGAGATACTGTTACACTTAGGTTTACAGCAACCTTTACAGGTTTTAATGGCGACATGGCAATTGATGATGTTTCTATTATGGAAGCTCCAAATTGTCCTCAACCTTCTAATATTGTAGCATCTAATCCAACAGCTTCATCAATTGATTTGAGTTGGACTACAGGTGGGGCAACCAATTGGCAAATAGAATATGGTCCAGCTGGTTTTACACTAGGTACTGGTACAATTTTGGCTGTATCAACAAACCCATTTACAGTGCCGGGTTTATCATCAAGTACAACATATGATTTTTATGTAAGAGATAGTTGTGGTGTAGGAGATGTAAGCGTATGGATAGGACCTACATCACTTTCTACTGCATGCGTTGTAGCAGCGGCACCACTTACCGAGAACTTTGATAATACAACTTGGACACCGGGTACGGGCTTTAATAATGCAGGAGATGCAATTAACCCATGTTGGACAAGAAGCCATACCACTCCATATTTTTGGGGAACAATGGCTGGTGCAACAACCTCTGCAACAACTGGTCCGTCTGTAGATCATACTGTAGGAACACCAGTTGGTAAATATGTTTATACAGAATCGTCTGGTGCAACAGCAGGAGCTATTACAGAAATAGAGTCTCCATTAATAGATTTAACAACTTTAACAACACCTGAATTACGCTTTTGGTACCACATGTTTGGTACCACTATGGGTACTTTACGTGTAGATATATGGGATGGTACATCTTGGACAAATGGTGTGTTTACTAAAACTGGTCAGCAACAAACTGCTACCACTGATCCATGGGAAGAAGCAATTGTAAATATTCAAGCTTATGCTAGTGATACAATTAAAGTAAGATTTACAGCAACACATGGAGGATTTAATAGTGACATGGCAATAGATGATTTTGCTGTACAAGAGGCACCAAATTGCCCACAACCAAGCAATTTGATGTCTACAGGTGCTACAGATGTATCAATAGATATTAGCTGGTTAACTGGTGGAGCAAGCAATTGGCAAATAGAATATGGTCCAACTGGCTTTACCCCCGGTACAGGTACAATTTTAGCCGTGCCAACCAATCCGTTTACTATACCCGGTTTAACAGCTGCAACGACTTATGATATATATATAAGAGATAGTTGTGGCGTAGGAGATGTTAGTGCATGGGTAGGGCCAATAAGTGTAAGTACAGACTTATGTGCTGCACCATGTATTTATACTATTGATATGACAGATAGTTTTGGTGATGGATGGAATGGCGGCTCTGTAGATATACAAGTAGGCGGTGTAACTACAAACTTTACTCTACCAGGAGGAAATGCAGGAGCGGGATTCTTCCAAGTATGTACAGGTTTACCGATTACGCTGACTTGGAATCCTGGTACATTTGACGCAGAGGTAGGTTTTGTGATAAAAGATTTTGCAGGAAATGTAGTACATACACAAGGCCCTAATCCGCCAACAAATGTATTTACAGGCGTGGGTAATTGTGGTAGTTCAACTTGTCCTTCACCAACCTTTATTATGGCTTCAAACCCTACTGTTAATTCAGTAGATTTGTCTTGGACAACAGGTGGAGCAACCAATTGGCAAATAGAATATGGTCCGGCTGGTTTTACACCAGGTTCAGGTACAATTATAGCAGTACCAAATAACCCATTTACAGTTCCGGGTTTATCTGCAAGTACTACCTATGACTTTTATGTAAGAGATAGTTGTGGTGTTGGTGATGTTAGTGTATTTGTTGGTCCAGTTACTTTTTCAACTACTTGTTCTCCTGTAGGTATTCCATTTACAGAAGACTTTGAAGGACCACAATGGGTGTCGGGTACAGGTCTAAATAATGTAGGTGATGCAATTGATGCTTGTTGGTCTAGAAACCCTAGTAGTCCACACTTTTGGGGGACAAGAGCAGGTAGTGGAGGTACATCTGCTAATACCGGACCTGATGTTGACCATACTAATGGAAATACAACCAGTAAATATGCTTATACAGAAGCATCTGGCGGAGCAAATGGCGCTTCTGCAGACTTAGAAACCCCTCCAATTGATCTTTCTACTTCAATTGCACCTGAGTTGAAATTTTGGTATCATATGTTTGGTAATACTATGGGAACATTAAACGTAGATATTTGGGATGGTACTGCTTGGACCACAGCAATTTTCAGTAAAGCCGGACAACAACAAGCAACTGGTCTAGCTCCGTGGGATTCTACGGTTATAGATTTAACTGCTTATGTAGGAGATACTATCGTTATTAGATTTAATAGTATTAGAGGTAATGGATTTTTCTCTGATATGGCTATTGATGATGTAAGTGTTACAGAGTCATCAAACTGCTTGTTGCCAACACCAGACTTTTCATTTACCATTACCGGTACAACTGTAGACTTTGATGCAGCTACCTCTACTAATGTTATATCTTATGATTGGGATTATGATGACGGTTCTACAAATGGTTCAGGTGTTACTTCTAGTAATACTTATGCCAATGGAGGTACCTATGATGTTACCTTATATGTAACCGGTAATTGTGGCGATTTAGACTCTATTACTAAAACCGTAAATGTACCTTGTGCTGCTACTGTAGCTAGCTTTACAAATACAACTAATGGTCTTGGTTTGGATGTAGATGCTACCGGCTCTACCAATGCCTCTACTTGGTCTTGGGACTATGGTGATGGTAATACTGGTACAGGAACAGTGGCTAACCATAATTACACAGTAGATGGTACTTATACTATAAAGCTGGTAACAGAAAACTTATGTGGAGATAAAGATTCTACTACAGTAGATGTTACCGTATGTGATACTAATTTTACTGCAGCCTTTACACAAATTATTACTGGTGATACAATAAATGTAGATGCTAGTGGTGTAACCAATGCTACATCAGTATCATGGGACTTTGGAGATGGTGCAGGAACAGGAACAGGTAGTACTTCTTCCTATGTATATCCTGCTCCGGGTATTTATGATGTAAAAGTGGTAGTAGAAAACCTATGCGGTGATAAAGACTCTACAATTAAGAGTATAGAAATTTGTGGGCCACCTGTAGCTCATTTTAATGCTGATGTATTGAGTATTAAACCGGGTTCAATGATAGTACAGTTTGACGGTACTCAGTCAAAAGTAGGTACCTTAACTTATACATGGAACTTTGGTGATGGTAGTGCTCCAGTAACAGGGCCTGCTAAACCACAGCACACTTATTCTACTCCTAACCTGAATTTTATGGTTACACTTACTGTTACCAACTCGTGTGGAGATACGGATGTAATTACATTAACTATTTCACAGGCAGTATCAGTTACAGAGTTTGATGTGATTGAGCAAAGTGTACTAATCTATCCAAACCCATCAGCAGATGTGTTTACAATAGATATTACAGTACCTGAAAGCGCAAAACAAGACTTAGGAATAAATGTAATTAATGCGCTTGGGCAACGAATATATGTTGAGAATTTAGAACAGGTATCGGGTTCAATTAAGCATAGGCTTGACTTAGGTATACAACCAAAAGGAGTATATATCTTGCAAATTATTACCACTAAAGGAGTAATTAATAAACGTATTACTTTGCAGTAGTATAATTAAACTATAATCTTAAAAGCCTCACATATGTGAGGCTTTTTTTATTGATTGATAAGTGAAATTGTATGGCAGGCAACTAATGCAGCTGTTTCTGTACGCAAGCGGTTTTCGCCAAGGCTAATAGGGATAAAGCCATTTTTAAAAGCTATGTTTATTTCTACAGGACTAAAATCACCTTCGGGCCCTATGAGAACGCAAATATTTTTATTTGCTTTAGCAGCGTCTTTTAAAAGTGTTTTTTCTGTTTTATTACAGTGTGCTATAAACTTAAGTTCAGCATCAACAGATTTCACATATTCTTCAAAGGCAATTAAATTGTTAAGGCGAGGTACATAAGCTTGCTCAGATTGCTTAACAGCAGATTGTATTATTCTTTCAACACGTTCTAACTTCAACACCTTTCTTTCAGAATGTTCGCATAAAATTGGGCTAATGGTATCTATACCAATTTCAGTGGCTTTTTCTGCAAACCACTCATACCTATCCATGTTTTTGGTAGGAGCAACAGCAATTTCTAGCTCATAGTTTCTTTTAGGAGCAGTATAAGTGTCAATAACCTCTACTTTGCATGCTTTAGGGTTGGGATCTGTAATTCTTGCTGTGTAAATAGTGCCAGACCCTTCGGTAAGTTTTATAGTGTCATTTACTTTTAACCGCAATACGGTTATAGCATGCTTACTTTCATCTTTAGCTAAGGTATAGCTAGGTGTTGTAATGTCTGAGGCAAAAAATAAGTGCATGTTATAGTTGTAATCTGGCTTGAGCTTTTACACTCAAATCATCAAATTGCTTATTTAAATATTTATGGTATCCTGCAATAGCTATCATTGCAGCATTATCTGTGCAGTACTCAAACTTAGGTATGTAAGTTGTCCACCCCAGTGTTTGCTCACGTTCTTTTAAGCTATTACGCAAACCTGAGTTTGCTGATACTCCACCTGCAATAGCAATATGTTTAATATTATGCTGTTCAGCGGCTTTTTCAAGCTTATCTATTAGTATTTCTATAATGGTATGCTGTATAGAAGCACACAAATCTGCTAAGTTTTCTTTTGCGAAATTTGGGTTCTTTTGTGTGTTATTTTGTATAAAGTACAAGATGTTTGTTTTTAGACCGCTAAAACTAAAATTAAGATCATCTATTTTAGGTTTGGTAAAATCATATGCTTTTGAGTTACCTTCTTTTGCATACTTATCAATTAAAGGACCACCTGGGTAGGGTAAGCCCAATATTTTTGCAGATTTATCAAAAGCTTCGCCGGCTGCATCATCTAGGGTAGTACCAACAACCTCCATATCAAGGTAGTCTTTTACCAATACTATTTGCGTGTGCCCACCGGATACAGTTAAGCACAAAAAAGGTAAGGGTGGTTTTTTCATCCCTTTATCATCAATAAAATGTGCCAATATATGCGCTTGCATATGATTTACCGTTATAATAGGGATATTTAAGCCTTGGGCAAAAGACTTTGCAAACGAAGTACCTACTAGTAATGATCCCAATAAACCGGGACCTTTTGTAAATGCTATGGCACTAAGTTGTTGCTTTTGGATATTTGCTATCTTTAAGGCCTCATTTACAACTGGTATAATATGCTGCTGATGCGCTCTAGAAGCGAGTTCTGGAACTACACCCCCATATTGTTTATGTATTTCTTGGTTTGCAACAATATTGGCAAGAATTTTGTCATCTTTAATAACTGCTGCAGAAGTGTCGTCGCAAGACGATTCTATGGCTAATAATATGGTTTCACTAGTATTCATTACATTGACAAAGGTATAAATTACATTTCATCAAAAGACTCAGAAAAATACTCATTCGCATTTTTATTGTACTTATCGGTTTAATAGTATTAACAGGTATTGCAGTAAACATTCCGGCTGTTCAAACACAGTTGGCTAAGCAAGTAGTGTCTATACTGTCTGAAAAAATTGGAACAAAAGTAGAAGTATCTAAAGTACAAGTACGGTTTTTTGATAAGGTAAGGCTTAAAGAGTTTTATATAGAAGACTTTCATCAAGACACATTGGTTTATGTGCAGGATTTAGACATATCTCTTTCTATGCTGAGTATTTTTAAGAATAAACTGGCAATAGATGGAGTAGGCTTTAATGAGTCTGTAATAAGATTAAGAAAGTACAAAGGAGAAGAAAAGCTCAATCTAAGTCAAATTATAGATAAGCTTAAATCGGATAAGAAAGACGATAAAAAGGCACCCCTAGAAATAGCAATAACAGAAGCTTTTTTTACGAATACCAAAATATCATATTCTTCATATAAAGGAGATTCACTTATAGAGTATTCTTTGGTAGGGCTTGATTTTGATATGGATAAATTAAGCTTAGATCCAGATAGTATTTCTGCAGACATTCATCAAATGTCATTTAAGGAGAAGAGAGGATTGACTGTTACAAGTTTTGAAACTTCTTTTGCATATACAAAGCACTCTTTAATCTTTAATAAGCTAGACGTTGTTACCGCCAACTCTACAGTTGTAGGTGATGTGAGACTTATTTTTGATAGAATTAGCGATTTAGGAGACTTTGTAAACAAAGTGACTGTAAAGTCTGATTTTGAACAATCTAGCTTAAACCCTAAAGACTTAGAGTTACTAGATGTAAAGATTCCTTTAAATGCTTTAATGTCTTTTAAAGGTGAGTTGAATGGGAGAGTAAATAACCTAACTGCAAAAGACTTTTACGGAAAATACAAGCAAACTAGTTTTACAGGCGATTTATTGCTTAAAAATGTGCTGCACAGAGATAGCCTTTATATAGAAATGGACGCCCATAACCTAATTACTTCTCAAACAGACTTAGAAAACTTTGTAGGTGAGCTGCCTGAAGAAATAAAGAGGTTAGGTAACTTAACCTTTAACGGTTACTTTGAAGGAACTCTAAAAGACTTTGATACGGATGGTGAGCTGTATACAGACTTAGGGAAAATGAAAACTATGCTTAATATGCAGTTTCCTGAGAAAGATAGTGTGCTTTATAATGGAGACTTACAGTTGTTTGATTTTCAACTGGGTGAAATGATACAGTCTGAGAATTTGGGAAGTATCTCATCTAATGTAGCTGTAGAGGGTAGTGGGCTTACTGTAGAAAAGTTTAATATCGTTGTAAAAGGTACTGTAAGTAAAATGGTACTCAATAAGTATAAGTATAGTAATGTTGTTATTGAGGGTACTGTAGCCAAAGAACAGTTTATAGGTTATGTAAATGTAAATGACCCTAATTTGGTATTAGATTTTGATGGTAAGGTAGACCTAAGTACTAAACCAGCTAAGTTTGATTTTACAGCTATTTTAGAGCATGCAGATTTATATAAACTTCATTTTGTTGATGTAGATTCTATTGCAAACATTTCTACAGAATTGAAGGCCAACTTTACAGGTTTAAGCTTTGATGAGTTGAATGGAGATTTATCGGTAAAGAGTACAGTTTATGAGACGAGTGAGAACTACTATTTCTTTAATGATTTTGATATTTTAGCATTGGCCATAGGAAATGAAAAGACTATAAAAATTAAGTCTGATTTAGTAGATGGTGAGATAAAAGGAGACTTTATAGCTGCTGACCTTAAAAAAGCTGCGGATGATGTAATAGCTTATCATTTTAAAAAGTACGAGGCAGAGCCATTAAAAAAGGACCAGCACTTTGAATATAGTTTCGACTTAAAAAACATTAACCCTATTACAGATTTATTTATAGATAATCTATACATAGAGCCAGGTACTGTAGTAAAAGGTCATTTATATACAGAGACAAATGATTTGTTGGTGCAAATTGATGCACCGGGTATACAGTATAACAAGCAAAGGTTTCAAGAAGTACATTCAATCTCAAGAACAGTAAATAAGTCTTTAAAAACACAATTAAATATAGATAGACTTAGCCTAACAGATAAGTTAGTATTTGATACTCTAGAGGTTAGAAACATATTGAAAAACGATACAGGTGCTTATAGCATCGATTGGATATTGGTTGATGAATTAGATTATAGGGGACAATTAAATGGTGTATTTACTGTAAACGATTCGCAAAGTGTAGCAATGCAAATTATGCCCTCGGAGTTTTATATTGCTGATAGTCTATGGAGTATAGAAGATAAAAATAGGTTAGAGATAAACTTACCAAGAATTAAAGTAGATAATCTGAAGCTTGAAAAAGGTGAACAGCAAATAGTATTAGACGGAGTAATAGATAAGGACTCTAGTGAACAATTAAAAGTTGTATTTAATGAGTTTCAGTTAAATAACATCAATAAGTTTACTACAAAAACAGGTTCTACTTTTGCGGGTAAATTAAATGGTAATGCTGTTTTATTAAACGCCTATGGTGCTCCGTTAGTTTCTAATAATATAAAAGTTGAAAACCTTAACCTAAATGAATATTTCTTAGGTGACTTTGATTTTGTAACTACTTGGAATCAAGCTACAGAGTCTTTGTTGGCAAATGCTAGGTTATCACTAAACGATTCTGTTACTATTGCTCAGATAGATGGTAAGTACTATCCATATAGAGACCAAAACAATATTGATGCTCAATTAAAACTAAATAACCTTAAGCTACAGGCATTTGCATCTTATGTAGATAAAGTAGTGAGCAATTTAAGAGGGAAAGCATTTGCCGACTTTAAAATAGCCGGAAGTCTCAAGAATCCTATAATAACAGGGCAAATTAAAACTCAAAAAACGGGCTTTGGAATACCTGTTATTGGTGTAGATTATAATTTTGATGGAGATGCAGTTTTTACCTTAACCGAGAATAAAATTTCATTTAAAGACCTTTCTTTTAGGGAAAACACAAACAGTACCGGAGGTGTAGCCAAAGGAACAATAACACACCAATCATTTAAGAAGCTAAAGATTAATGCAGAGATTGACGCCTATAATTTATTGAGTTTAAATAAACCACCGGATATAGCAAGTGCTTTTTATGGAACTGCATATACATCCGGTAAAGTAAAAATTACAGGTCCAACAGAAGACTTACAACTGTTTATTGATGTAAAAACCTTGCCCGGAACAGACTTTTCAATTCCACTATTTGGTGTTAAAGAAGTAAAAGCCAATAACTTTATCACTTTTGTGAGTAAAGCAGATAGCTCTAAAGCTGTTGTTAAGAAGCAAAAGATTAATACAAATGGTTTAGAACTGATATTCAATATAGAAGTTACACCGGATGCTACTGCAGAAATTATTTTAGACCAAACTGTTGGTGATGTTTTAACGGCACATGGTAGTGGCGATTTAAGAATAGAAATAAGCAGGGCAGGGGATTTAAAGATTTACGGAGATTATACGGTTGAAGATGGAGACTACCTCTTTACACTACAAAACCTGATTAATAAGAAGTTTAAGATAAAAAAGGGTGGTACTATTAGCTGGAACGGTGACCCTTATAATGCAGCTATCAACTTATCTGCGGTATACAAAACCAAAGCTTCTTTAGCCACATACTTAGAGTCTGAGCAGTCTCAGCGTAATGTGCCTGTAGAGGTAGAGTTGATATTAACAGGGGCACTTAAAAATCCCACTATTAATTTTGCACTTAACTTGCCTTCATCTAACTCAACAATTCAATCAGAGTTAGCTGCAAAAACTCAAGATAGAGATGAGTTAAATAGACAGGTATTTGCACTGTTAGTCTTAAACTCTTTTGTGGGTTCTGAAGGAACAAATTTTGGTGGGGCTGCCATAGCCAACTCTACCGAATTACTATCTAACCAGTTAACCAATTGGGTATCTCAAATTAGTGATGAGTTTGATGTAGGGATTAATTACACTGCTCCCGGAGAAAACCAAACAATAAGTGAGGAAGAAGTAGAACTGGCATTATCTAAGAAAATATTTGATAACCGTGTAACCCTAAATGGTAATGTGGGTGTGCCTTTACGTCAAAACCAAAGTGACTTGGTTGGTGAGGTAGAAATAGAGGTAAATATTACACAAGACGGCAGGTTTAGAGCAAAAGCATTTAACCGATCTAATGAATATGATCCTTTACAGCAGCAGACAAACTATACACAAGGAGTAGGTCTTTTTTACAGACAAGAATTTGATACACTTGCAGAATTATGGCAAATTATAAGAGGAAAAAAAGCTAAGAAAGAAGAGGAAACAGAAACAATGCCTGAAACTGATACGACTACTGAATAAAGAATAGATTTTTATTTCAGGGTAATGTTTTCTACAATTTCTAAGCCGTAGCCCACAAGACCAACCCTTTTAATAGGGTGGTTTGTCATCAATTTCATTTTACTTACACCTAATTGATGTAATATTTGTGCGCCTACACCAAAGTCTCTTTCATCCATTTTTAGGGTACCGCCGTTAGAGGTACCATTTTTATAATCTTTCAGTTTTGCCAATAACTTTATACCTCTGGCTTCCTGATTCATATATACGATTACACCTTTGTCTGCATCGGCAACTAATTTCATTGCTTTCTCCAGTTGTACTCCGGTATCAGTAGTAATAATTTCAAAAATATCATTTGCAACAGAAGATGAGTGCATACGCACTAATACAGGTTCTTCAATGTCCCATTCTCCTCTGGTTAAGGCAATATGTACTTGACCGTTTGTGGTTTGCTCAAACGCTCTTAATTTAAATGTGCCGTAATCAGTATCAATGTCAAACTCTTCTCGCTTAACAATTAATGACTCATTGCGCATACGATAAGCCACTAAATCTTCAATAGAAATAAGTTTTAAGTCAAACTTATCAGCAATTTCTTTTAGTTGTGGTAAACGAGCCATTGTTCCATCAGCATTCATCACCTCTACAATTACTCCCGCTGGTTTTAAGCCTGCTAAACGAGCTAAGTCTACTGATGCTTCAGTATGACCGGTTCTTCTTAATACACCACCTGATTTTGCTTTTAATGGAAAAATATGTCCGGGTCTGCCTAAATCAGTTGGCTTCGTGTTTTCATCTACCAATGCCAACACAGTTTTTGCTCTGTCTGCTGCAGAAATACCTGTTGTTGTATCCGGTCCAATTTTATCTACAGATACAGTAAATTGAGTATGGTGAGGGTCAGTATTTTTACCAACCATTAAGTTCAATTCCAATTCATCACATCTGCTTTCTACTAAAGGAGCACAAATCAACCCTCTACCGTGCGTAGCCATAAAGTTGATTAATTCAGGTGTAACCATTTCTGCTGCTGCAACAAAATCGCCTTCATTCTCACGATCTTCGTCATCAACAACAATAACAATTTTACCTTTTTTAATATCCTCAATAGCCTCTTCTATAGTATTTAACATGCTACTTTTTTCTTTCGGTTCTGTGCCAGACGTTAGTGTGTATTCCTTTTGCATATTGATAAAACCCAAATAACAGGGCAATGTTCATGTAATAAAAATGGGCTATATAGCGCAATAGCTGTATGTTTAGCCCCAGCCTCTTAAATAAGAGGTCTATAATTGGAAGCAAAAATAAGCATAATTGCCCGATGAATAAGTATAAGTATATAGGAGCAGAATTAATCAATAAAAAGTTGCTGATAAGGGCTATGAGTATAAAAAAGGGAGTGAGCCATCTTAGTACCTTATGTGACCAATAAGCAAAAGCATATCCTTTAAATGGTTTAAGTAATACAGACTTAAAATAATTGAGGTTTTGAAAATTACCTGATGAAATACGAACCTTTCTTTTAAACTCAATTTTTGGGTCGTTTACTGCAGACTCATAGCAAATTGCTTCTTTTTCAAAGATTACTTTTCCTCCATTTTTCAATACTTCCATTGTAATGAAAAAGTCATCTACAATAAAGTTTGGAGGCACTATACTATATTCTTCCTTGCGTATTGCATAGCAGCTGCCTTCTACACCCATGCTTGCTCCCCATATATTGCCTTCATTTATTTTAATACTATTCTCAATATTCAAGTAAGTATCTTCTTGTAGAGCAATACCGTCGGTCTGATTAATTTCTTTGTAAAGAGTATGAGCTCCTACAATTTTTATAGCTGGGTTTTTAAAATGTTTGGTAAGCTGGAAAAGGGTAGTGGACTCAAAAATTACATTTGCATCTGTCAATACAAATACTTCTGATGTTGCTTTTTTGGTCAATTGATTAATAATTCCGGCTTTTCCTGTACGGGCTTCAAAACGCGTAAGTGTCAGGTTTGGGAGCTCTTTAGCCAGTCTCTGTACAATATCATCTGTAGTATCGGTACTACTATCTGACCCTACATATACTTTTATTTTTTCATTAGGGTAAGTAGTGTTGTATATACTCCTAAGCTTTTCTTCTATAACAGCATCTTCGTTATAGGCAGCAATTATAACATCTATTGTTGGGAGCTCATCAGTAGGACTGTAAATATAGGTGTTTGCAATTTTCTTTTTACCAATTATATCTACCAATAAAGGATAAAATACATAGGTATGTATGATAAAGTAAACACTACAGAAAAAGAGGATTTCTAGAATCACAGGCTATTATAAAATTCCAATAGTTCAGCTACTTGCTTTTTATTATCGTAGGATTGTGAAACCAAATTTCGGGCATTTTTGCCAATTTCTTGCATTTTAGTATCACTTTTCAATAATTCTATAATATGATTAGCAAAAGATTGAGCATCGTCAGCTATCATAATTTCTTTTGAGTGTTCACATTTTATACCTTCTGCGCCTACTTTTGTGGCTACTATAGCTTTGCCCATAGCCATGCCTTCTAGTATTTTAATTCTAATTCCACTCCCTGATAAAAGAGGAACAATCATTAATTGTTTAGAGCTCATAAACTGCTTGCTATCGGCTACTTCACCAACAATTTGAATGTTGTCAGATTGTTGAGATTGTACTGATTGAGGTATGTTTCTGCCCGCTATGTAAAATTTGGCTTTTGGCTCTTGCTTTATAACTTTTTGCCATACTTCATTTAAAAACCAACTTATACCTTGTAACGAGGGCATCCAGTCTAATGAGCCTAAATGAAATACACTTTTTTCATCGGGTTTAATATCACTAGCTACATACTCAGGTAGGTTAAGTCCTCCTTCGCATACATGCATTTTTGTGGTAATGTCGATTTCTTTAAATACATCAGCATCTAAGGTGCTTATAGGAATAATAGCATCTACTTTTGGAAGTATAGCTAGTTCATATTTTTTTAAGCGTTTGGCTTGAAGTTTTAGGTAGCTTTTTTTTATTGATGACTTCTCATGGTTTAGCATTCGCTCCCATATCAAATGTTCTATATTATGAGCTCTCATTACCACCTTTGCATTACTGTTTTCTCTAATAATAGAGAGGTAGGGTGTCATAAAAAGCCCATCGATATGTATAATATCAAAGGTTTGCTCTTTTAGTGTTTGCTTTAATAGGCTAGCAAACTCTTTGCAATAAAAACGACTGATGTGAAATGCCTTGCCACTTATGAGGTTGCCCACAGCTTTAAGCGGAGTAATCTCGTTGTTTACATCTACGGCTTGTAGCTTAGAAGAGCGTTTAAAATCATCCGGTACTGATTGTATATCTTTTTTATGTTTACTTGGGTTTAAGCAGAGCAGGGTAAGGTCTGCATCGTTATCTATAAAGCCTTTTGCTAAGGTATAAATAGCTATAGAGCTACCATCGTTTGCCGGATAGGGTATTTTGTTTGCTAATTGTAGAATTTTCATTTTTTGAAGAACTTACCAAAGAATGAGAAAAGTTTAACAACAGGTTTTGCATATACCTCATAATTAAACAGCGAGGAGTCTGTAGTAGCTTTTTGGGTTAAAAATACACCTAGAGGGAGCATAATTAAAGTAGCACTCCACATAGCAAAGAAAGGAGATACAATATGCTCACGTCCCATTTTTTCAAACGTAATGGATATTATATGAAAGAGCAGGTATATGACTATAGCAATAACAACAGGTAAGCCTAAGCCCCCTTTTCTAATAATGGCTCCTAAAGGTGCTCCCACAAAGAATAACACAATACTGGCAAAAGCCAAGGCTAGTTTTCTATGAAACTCCATAAAATGCTTTGCAATAAGGCGTTTGTGGTACCAAAAGTTATTGTCTTTTTCTTGTGAGATAAGCTCTTTAGTACTTCGGGCTAATCTTAAAGCATTATTCATTACCCCGGCACGTTCTACCGGCTTTATATTTAATAGTATGGTATCGTTTAGCTCAGTATAATATTCATTGGATACGTCAGCTTTACTAGCTTTTTTATTGGGCTTTGCTTGTAGTGCTTCTTGTTTAGCGCTGTCGTTTTTTTCTGCCTTTTGTTTAATTTGCTCCTCAACCAAATTCATGGTATTTAGTTTTGCTTGATCCCTGTCTTCGTCTTCATCCGGTGGGCGAGCATTTGAGCGAGCAAAGTAATAACGGGCATTAATTCTATCTTCCAACTGTTCTTGAGACTCCGATAAGAACGTTTGTAAAGAGTCAGCAGATGAGAATAGCTGACCAATATTCATCATTTTATAGTTTCGCTCGTAATTTTCTTCTTTTAAATCGCCGGTTTTAAAGGATGATAAATCCATACGAATCTCATCTTTTAAAAACTTGGTTTTTTGGTGTGGCTTACGGTCTCGTTCTCTTAGGGTTCGGGTTTTAACTTCTTCATAACTATAGCCATTTTCTAGGGTAATAACTAAGTAGTTTTCGTCTTCTGTAACATACATTCTACCTTTTTCTGCAATAATTACCTTTACATTCCCTCGGCTTTCTGTGTGATCATAAATGAGTACATCTTTCAGCAAATCGTTTTCAGGGCCGTATTTTTCGCCAACTTTTAAACTGAATCCTTCAATACCATTGTAAAAAATACCTTCTCTAATATTTAAGGCAGGTTTGGTATTGGCTATATTCTCTAATAAGTTTTTACTCTTAAAGTTTGTATAGGGTATAAGGTAGTTTGAGGATAAAAAAGCACCAATTGCAATGATGATGATTAAGCCAAAAAGTGGGCGCATTATTCTGCGTAAGGATACACCCGATGATTTCATGGCAGTTAACTCATAATGTTCTCCCATATTACCTAAAGACATAATAGAGGAAATGAGTATAGAAATAGGTAGGGAATAGTTTATTTGCATTGGAATAGAGTAGAGAAGAAGCTCTACAATAGTATACCAAGGCAAGCCTTTTCCTATTAAATCATCTACATATTTCCATAGAAAAAGCATTAGGAACAAGAACGTCATCACAGAAAAGGTGATGAGGAACGGTCCTAAAAAGGATTTAATAAGTAGCTTGGAAATTCTATTCACGGTATGCCTACAAATTTGCTGCTAAGTTAGTTATAAACGCGTAAATAGTATTTGAAGTGTTTTATTAATCTAAATCGTAATAATAAAAACCCGGAAACTCTGCTTCAGTATACTTAAAGGTATTTGCCTTTAAAGTACTATTAGTAGTAAACTTATTGATAGTAAAGGTTGTATCACTTCCGTTTTTTCCTTTTTGAGTTAAAGAGTAAACTTGTTTTTTACTCATATCAATACCTAATACCATATGCGTATACTCAGCTACATTATTAATAGGGTATAGTAATACATACTGTATAGTTTTACCGCCAACAGTTTTCTTTTCGCCCATTTTGTAAGTAAAGCCTGTTTCATATACAGTCAATAATTCAGTAGGGCTTAAGCCTTCTTCTTTTTCAGCTTCAGAAATAGTATTATGCTCTACTTCCTCGTCTTCTACAGCAACCCTCCATTTATCTGTACCATTAGAAATTTCAATATAATCTAAGAAATTTATTCTGTATAAGTCACCTTTTAAAATCACTGAACCCGTATTTTCTATCTTCCCGGAATTTGGGTTTTCTAATGTGTAAGAAAAATCAATAGTAATATTGTTATATGATTTTGTTTTAGTACTCACCTCATCTAACAATTTTTTAGCTTCGGCAGAGTTTTGAGCAAACATTCCTGTACTTAACAGCACAGCTCCTATCATTGTAAATACCTTTTTCATCTATCTAGTTTAGTTGTTTTCTTTTTCATTATTCAATAACTGTTCCAAAGCCATTTCATCGGGTACTAATACTTGTCTGGCCTTACTCCCTTCAAATGGCCCTATAATACCTGCAGCTTCTAACTGGTCTACAATTCTACCGGCTCGGTTATAGCCTAATTTTAATTTTCTTTGCAGTAATGATGCCGAACCTTGTTGTGTAGCTACTACAACTCTGGCAGCATCTTCAAACAAAGCATCTCTATCATCTAAGTCTACACCTCCTGCGCCACCGGATGATTCCTCTCCTACATACTCAGGTAATAATAAGGCTTCCGGGTAAGCTTGTTGAGAACCAATATAATCAGTTATTTTTTCTACTTCAGGAGTGTCTACAAACGCACATTGTATACGAATTAAATCATTACCAGTAGATAATAGCATATCTCCCTTACCAATTAATTGGTCTGCTCCACCGGCATCTAATATAGTACGAGAATCTATTTTAGACGTTACTCTAAACGCAATACGTGCAGGGAAGTTGGCTTTAATAATACCAGTAATAACATTAACAGAAGGGCGCTGAGTAGCCACAATTAAGTGAATACCAATTGCCCTAGCTAACTGCGCTAAACGTGCAATAGGGGTTTCTACTTCTTTACCGGCAGTCATAATCAAGTCAGCAAACTCATCTATTACCAATACAATGTAGGGTAGGTATTTATGACCCTCTTCAGGATTTAGTCTTCTATTAATAAATTTGGTGTTGTATTCTTTAATGTTACGAGCCATTGCATTTTTCAGCAAGTCGTAACGTTGGTCCATCTCTATACAAAGCGAGTTAAGTGTATTTATTACCTTTTTTGTGTCGGTAATAATTGCATCATCTTCACCGGGTAATTTAGCAAGGTAGTGGCGCTCTATTTTATTAAATAGTGTCAATTCTACCTTTTTAGGGTCTACTAATACAAACTTTACTTGCGATGGATGCTTTTTGTATAACAGGGATGTAAGAATAACATTTAATCCCACCGATTTACCTTGCCCTGTAGCACCGGCCATTAATAAGTGAGGCATTTTAGCTAAGTCGGCAATATAAGTTTCGTTACTAATGGTTTTACCAAAGGCAATTGGTAATTCCATATCAGAGTTCTGGAATTTCTCCGAACTCATTACGCTCTTCATTGCTACGGTATTTGGGTTTTTGTTTGGTACCTCAATACCAATTGTGCCTCTACCGGGTATTGGAGCAATAATACGAATACCTAAAGCTGATAGACTTAAAGCAATATCGTCTTCTAGGTTTTTAATTTTAGATATACGTACACCTGCATCAGGCACTATTTCATACAGTGTAACTGTAGGCCCAATGGTTGCCTTAATTTTAGCAATGCCAATATTATAGTTTCCTAAGGTCTCTACAATTCGGTTTTTATTGGCTTCTAATTCTTCTTGGTTAACTGTTATATCACTTTTACCGTAATCATTTAATAGATCTAGGGTAGGTAATTTAAAGCGAGATAAATCGAGCTTAGGGTCGTACTCTCCAAACTCTTTTAGTTTGCGTTTTAACTCCTTTGCAGTTAAACTGTCTTCGTCTTCCGTTTCCTCAACAGAAATTTCTACATCACTTTCTTCAGCTTTACTTTCTTCCTCCTCAGCTATTTCTGTTTCTAGCTCAATACTACTTTCCGGTGCTTTCGTTTCATCATCATCATCATCAATTTCTTTACCATAATCGTCTTGTATGGTAGGCTCCATTTCTAATTCAGATGTTGTTTCAGCTTCGGGTACAAAGTTTTCTGTTTCAAAATCAGTTTCCTCTTCGCCACTGTCTTCATCTGTTACAGCTTCCGGTTTATCTTTTTTAGCAAATAAGGCTGCTAATTTTTCCGGAGATAATTTGATGCGAACTGCAACGTAAGCAATAACGGTAAACAGTAAGAAAAGCCCGGTACCAATACTACCTAATAAAGATTGTAACCAAAAACTAATTTGATAGCCCACATTACCCCCCATAATAGGGTAGGTTTGCCCAAATAAATAAGCAAAGGTTGCAGAGGCTAATATGATTATGAATACCAGGTTGCGAATAAGCTTTCCGGTTTTAATGCTTTTTAAGTCGAAGTTGATTTTTAAACCCAATGCAGCAAAACCAATTACAAATAGGTAAGAGGCTACACCAAACCAATTGTAAATAAACTGGTGACTGATGGCGGCGCCAACTTTCCCCAACATATTATTTACTTGGTAGTCTTTATCAAAGATTAGCTTAAAGAATGACTTATCTATTGCGCTTTGATCTGCCTGCCAGTTAAAGAAAAAAGAACTGAATGCAAGTAGTAAAAACACTGATGAAAAAATAAGAAAAAAGCCCAGTATTACATGAAATGTTCTATTAGACAAAGCTTTGCCTATAGCAGTAAATGTGTTTTGTAAAGGCTGTTTTTTATTGGTCTTCTTTTTGGCCATTCTGTTTCCTTGGTAAACGAACAAAAGTACAAAATCAAACGGATGCTACAAGAAGCTTGTACTGCTTAATTAGGATGTTTACCTTTGCTAGCCAAATAATTAAAAGGGTATGAGAAACTTGAAGATCGTTAAGGTAATGTCTGAACTAGGAGCAGGTACGCGTGGGGCAAGCCTAGGCTATGATGCTTTGTATATAGCCTCACATCATGCGGGTAGCCGTTTGATGGTAGATACTCCTACAGAGGAAGTAGAAACTGTAAATGATAACCTTTTTGAAGAGAATGATACGCCAAATGCAATAAGAGTAGAAGGTATTGCACAAATGTACAGTCGTATAGCAGATTCTGTAAAACATACATTATTAAATGGCGATTTCCCTATAGTTATTGCCGGAGACCACTCTAATGCAGGTGGAACCATTGCCGGTATAAAAGATGCATACCCTGATAAAAGATTAGGAGTAATATGGATTGATGCGCATGCAGATATGCACTCGCCATACTCAACTCCATCCGGTAATGTACACGGAATGCCCTTAGCTACAGCTTTAGGTGAAAATAATGAGGATAGAAAGATTAATGAGATTGTAGGGAAGACGAAGGAAAACTGGGATAAGATGAAAGGCGATAGCCCTCGTGTTGCTTATGAAGATTTAGTATTGATTGGAGTAAGAGATACCGAAGAGCCCGAAGATTATTTGATTGCTAAACACAATGTAAAGAGTATAAAAGTAGAAGACTTACGATTAAGAGGTGAACGTGCTATTGCTGATGAAACTCTTGATTATTTAGATGATTGCGATATTATTTATATCTCTTTTGATGTTGATAGTATGGATTCTGCAATATCTGTAGGTACAGGAACACCTGTTATTAATGGGTTCTCTGAGTCTGAAACTGAAAAACTATTAGTTTACCTTACAGAGTCTCCTAAAATTTGCTGTTTTGAAATGGTGGAAATAAACCCACTATTAGACGATAAGTGTAATAAGATGGCAGAAACTGCCTTTTTTATGTTAGATAAAGTGGCAAAAACCTTACAAAAGAAGTAATGAAAGATATACAGTCTATATTGGTAGAAGCTACTGCTAATGCATTAAAAAAACTATATGGCTTAGAAAATCAATCATTAGATTTTCAGGAAACTCGAAAAGAATTTGAGGGAGATTTAACATTAGTTGTATTTCCGTTTGTAAAAGCAGCTCGTAAATCTCCAGAGCAAACCGCAGAGGAGTTAGGAAAACATTTGTTAGATACTGTAGACGAGGTAACTGCCTACAATGTTGTAAAAGGGTTTTTAAACTTATCAATAGCTGATAACTACTGGTTAGAGGCATTTTACAATGCTTACTCTCAAGAGCAATATGGCATTGCTCCTGTAGATGAGAACTCACCGGAAATAATGGTAGAATATTCATCTCCTAATACCAATAAGCCTTTACACTTAGGGCATATCCGTAATAACTTATTAGGTTGGTCTGTTGCACAAATTATACAAGCAACTGGTAAAAGAGTACAAAAAGTACAGATTATAAACGACCGTGGTATACATATATGCAAGTCTATGTTGGCTTGGCAAAAGTTTGGTGCAGGCGAAACTCCTGAAAGTACCGGAATGAAAGGCGATGCATTGGTAGGTAAATACTATGTAGAGTTTGATAAAGCCTATAAGAAAGAGATTGAACAATTGATTGCTGAAGGAAAAGCAAAAGAAGATGCAGAGAAAGAGGCTTCGATGATTGTTGAGGCTCAAGAGATGTTAAGAGCTTGGGAAGCGGGCGACCCTGATGTTGTGAATTTATGGAAAACCATGAATGGATGGGTTTATGATGGTTTTAATATTACCTATAAAGAACTTGGCGTTGAGTTTGATAAAAACTACTACGAAAGCAGTACCTATTTATTAGGAAAAGCAATTGTGCTTGAAGGCCTTGAGAAAGGTGTTTTCTATAAAAAAGATGATGGTTCAGTATGGGTAGATTTAACGGATGATGGACTAGACGAAAAAATATTATTGCGTTCTGATGGTACATCAGTATACATGACGCAAGATATTGGTACTGCTGTTCAGCGTTTCAAAGATTTTGATATCAATAGCCTTATCTACACAGTAGGTAATGAGCAAGATTACCACTTTAAAGTGCTATTCTTAATCCTTAAAAAATTAGGTTATGAATGGGCAGATAATTTATATCATCTGTCTTACGGTATGGTAGACTTACCAACCGGTAAAATGAAATCTAGAGAAGGTACTGTTGTTGATGCTGATGATTTGATGCAACAGATGACAGATGATGCAAAAACTATTACCGAAGAATTAGGAAAATTAGAAGGGTATTCTGAAGAAGAAAAAGCAGAGTTATATAAAACGATAGGACTAGGAGCTTTAAAGTATTTTATTTTAAAGGTAGATGCTCGTAAGCGAATGGTATTTAACCCTGCTGAGTCTATTGATTTTAACGGTAATACAGGTCCTTTCATCCAATATACGCATGCACGTATCAAATCATTATTCCGTAAGCATGGTGAGTTAGATGCAAGCTTTTCTTATGCAGGAGACATAGATGAGCGTGAGAGAGAATTGATTAAAAGTATTTATAAATTCCCTGTTGTTATTAAAGAAGCAGCAGATAATTATGGGCCATCTATAATTGCATCATATACTTATGATTTGGTAAAAGGATACAATACTTTCTACCAAAATGTCCCCATATTTAATGCAGAGGATAGCAATCAGATGTTATTTAGGTTACAACTTTCTAAGCTAGTTGCTGAGGTTATTGCTAATTCTATGAGACTATTAGGAATTGGTGTGCCAGAGCGCATGTAAATTATTATTTTTGCAGTATAAACTGATAAGTGATGTTTGAAAATTTAAGTGATAAGTTAGAAAAAGCGTTTCATGTACTTAAAGGACATGGACAAATTACAGAGGTAAACGTTGCCGAAACCTTAAAAGAGGTGCGCCGTGCATTGTTAGATGCCGATGTTAGCTTTAAGGTTGCAAAAGAATTTACCAATAGAGTAAAAGAAAACGCATTAGGGCAAGAGGTATTAACCTCATTAAAGCCGGGTCAGTTAATGACAAAACTTGTGAAAGACGAGTTGGCTAACCTTATGGGGTCTGAGGTAAGCGAAATTTCTTTAAAAGGAAATCCTACCGTTATATTAATTGCCGGTTTACAAGGTTCTGGTAAAACTACTTTTTCCGGTAAGCTTGCTAACTTTTTAAAGACTAAGAAAAGCAAAAACCCATTATTGGTAGCGGGTGATGTATACCGTCCTGCGGCGATAGATCAGTTAAAAGTATTGGGGGAACAAATTGGTGTTCCTGTTTACACAGAGATTGAAAATAAGAATCCCGTAGAGATTGCTGTAAATGCAATAAAACAAGCCAAAGCACAAGGTAATAATCTTGTAATTGTGGATACCGCGGGTCGATTGGCAGTTGATGAGGAGATGATGAATGAAATTGCTGCTGTACATAAAGCAATCTCGCCAGATGAAACCTTATTTGTTGTAGACTCTATGACGGGGCAGGATGCTGTAAATACTGCTAAAGCCTTTAATGATAGATTAAACTACGATGGTGTTGTTCTTACCAAATTAGATGGTGACACACGTGGTGGTGCAGCTTTAACTATCCGTTCGGTAGTAGATAAACCTATTAAGTTTGTAGGTACTGGTGAGAAAATGGAAGCATTAGATGTTTTCTATCCTGAACGTATGGCCGACCGTATTTTAGGTATGGGTGATGTTGTATCGCTTGTTGAGCGTGCTCAAGAGCAGTATGATGAAGAAGAGGCTCGTAAATTACAAAAGAAGATTGCTAAGAACCAGTTTGACTTTAATGACTTTTTAAAGCAAATTGAGCAGATTAAGAAAATGGGTAATGTAAAAGACCTGATGGGTATGATACCCGGTATGGGCAAAGCATTACGTAATGTAGATATTGATGATGACGCTTTTAAAGGTGTTGAAGCTATTATACAGTCTATGACACCTGCAGAACGTGCAGAGCCAAAACTGATAAATGGTAGTCGTAAAAAACGTATTGCTGCCGGTAGTGGTAAAAGCATTCCGGAGGTAAACCGCTTAATCAAGCAATTTGGCGATATGAGTAAAATGATGAAGATGATGCAGGGTGGTGGAGCTAAAAAAATGATGCAAATGATGAAGGGAATGCCTCGTCAATAAATTTAATATTCAGACTTAACTATTTATGCAGTTACTAGACGGTAGACTAACCTCCGCAACAATTAAAGAAGAAATTGCCAACGAAGTTGAGCAACTAGTAAAAAGCGGGGGCAAAGTTCCGCATTTAGCTGCTGTGCTAATTGGAGATGATGGCGCAAGTGAAACCTATGTAAATGCGAAGATTAAAGCCTGTGAAAGAGTTGGGTTTAAATCATCATTAGTACGTAGAGATTCATCTATTACAGAAGAAGAATTACTACAAATAGTACAAGATTTAAATGATGATGATGATATTGATGGATTCATTGTGCAATCTCCTTTACCAGATCATATTTCTGAATTAAAAATTACCGAAACTATTGACCCTAAGAAGGATGTAGATGGTTTTCATCCTACCAGTGTAGGAAAAATGGCTTTAAACCTACCTACTTATTTACCTGCTACACCGTATGGTATTATTGAGTTACTGAAGCGATATAATATTGAAACATCAGGAAAACACTGTGTAGTAGTGGGGCGTAGCCATATTGTAGGCTCTCCTGTAAGCATATTAATGGCAAGAAATAGCAACCCCGGTAACGCTACGGTTACACTAACACATAGTAGAACGCAAAACTTAAGTGAGATTACCAAAACTGCCGATATATTAATTGTTGCCTTAGGTAAAAAGGGCTTTATTACTGCAGATATGGTAAAAGAAGGTGTGGTAATAATTGATGTAGGTATTACTCGCTTACCATCAGATAAAACTAAATCTGGTTGGAAATTATGGGGAGATGTAGACTTTGAATCTGTTTCACCCAAAGCAAGCTATATAACTCCTGTTCCCGGTGGAGTAGGCCCTATGACCATTGCTATGTTGCTAACCAATACACTCTCAGCAGCAAAGAAAGAATTTTATCAATAAAAAAGAGCGGCATTTGCCGCTCTTTTAGAATATGCTTGTTTGGTTGTTGTTTATACTAACTGTAAGCTTAGCCCCAGTCTGTATACTTTATTCTTTTTTAAAAGACCTCTGTTTACTACTTTACCGTTTAACTGTTCTGTAATGTAGCTTACTAGCTCTTTATTGCAGTGTAGTACGTTGTCTACTACTAACTCGTTATTCTCGTTAAAGTGAAAACGAATTACTACACTTTCTGTAGCTTGTAAATCTTGTTTTATAGTCTCAGGTATATTTAAACCTTCTACTATTTCTTGTTTCACATCTACGTTTGTTGTGTCTGCTTTTTCTGTTGCTGCGTTACTAAACACTGTTACAAGTGTCATTAAACTTACTAATGCGATTTTTACTGTTTTCATGATATTGTCGTTTTAAATTTGTTTAAATATTACATTACAAATGTAAGTGTAAAGCAAGGTACTATGCAATACCTAATAAGTTAAACATAAGTTAAAAACCTTAAAACTTTGTTAAAAAAAGTAAAAACTAGTACTTGTAAACTAGTCTATACTAGCCCTGTATTCCTTTATAATCGCTACATTTGTGGAAATTTGATAGAGAAAGTTAATTGACTGAAGAAGATAAAATATTGGTAGATAAAGGGGAGTTAGTGCCTCTAATGGAAGAATTTTATACCATACAAGGAGAAGGCTATCATACCGGTAAGGCAGCATACTTTATAAGGGTAGGTGGTTGTGATGTTGGTTGCCATTGGTGTGATGTGAAAGAAAGTTGGGATGCAAACTTGCACCCGCCAACCAATGTAAATACAATTGCAGAAAATACTGCTAAGTACTCAAATACTGTTGTTGTAACAGGAGGAGAACCACTTATGTGGAATATGACCCCCTTAACAGATGCGTTAAGAAGTAAAGGCATTAGTATACATATAGAAACATCCGGTGCTTATCCATTATCTGGGAATTGGGACTGGATATGTCTATCTCCAAAGAAAACAATGCCCCCAAAACCAGAAGTGTTAAGTGTGGCACACGAATTGAAAGTAATTATATATAATAAAAACGATTTTAAGTGGGCAGAGGAGCATGCAAAGAGTGTAAACAGTAATTGTAAATTGTTTTTACAACCCGAATGGAGCCGTGCCGAAGAAGTAATGCCACTAATAACAAATTATGTGTTAAATAACCCTAAATGGAATGTTTCGTTACAAACACATAAGTATATGCACATACCGTAGATGACTAAGAAGCTAAGTATATCCCTTTTATTTTTATTACTAATAGTACAAGTTGCAAATGCTCAAACCAAAAAAGCGTTTAAGTATTACAATGATGCAATAGAAGCTATTAGAGAAGATGATTATGAAGAGGCTTTAAAAAAAATAGATAAGGCAATAGAAGAGTATAACCCGTTTGGCTTGGCCTATGAGTTAAGAGGAGATATATACTTAAAACAGAATGATTATAAAACTGCAATAAGTAATTATGAGCAGGCTATATCATTTGGTAAGATGGATTACTTGTATAATAAGCTTGCAAAGGTTCAGCACTCAAATGCTTTATATGCAGATGCTTTACAGAACTTTATAAATTATGGCAACAAGCTTACAAGAAAGTTAGCACCGGATGAAAAGGAGCTTTGGGAAAAATACGTGGCCTCTTGCAAGTTTGCTATTGAAGCAATTAAGAATCCGGTAGATTTTAACCCAACAAATTTAGGTCCAAATATCAATACAGAAAATTGGGAATATTCGCCATCTATTTCGGCAGATGGTAAAAGCCTAGTGTTTACCCATAGATTACCTGATTTTGATGTACCTAGCGAAGACTTTTACTACACAGAGTTAAAAGATGGCAAGTGGACAGTTGCAGCTCCGGTTAAAGGCTTTTTAAATACACGTAATAATGAGGGGGCACAATGTCTTTCGGCAGATGGGAGTATAATGGTGTTTACAGGCTGTAACAGAGAAGACTCATATGGTGGTTGTGATTTATATTACTCAATACTACAAGAAGATGGTACATGGACACCACCTATAAATATGGGAAAGAACATAAATACCAGATGGTGGGACTCTCAACCAACATTATCAGGTAATGGCAAAACTTTATATTTTTCTTCTGCACGAAGAGGTGGCTTTGGAGGCACCGATATTTGGTACTCAGAACTACAAGACAATGGGGTATGGAGTGTTGCAAAAAACCTCGGACCAATAGTTAATACTAGTGATGATGATGTGTCTCCATTTTTACACTGGGATGGGCAAACTATGTATTTATCATCTGCAGGACATGTTGGTTTTGGGGGTAGAGACTTTTTTGTAGTAAGAAAAGATGAGAGTGGAGAATGGGCAGAGGTAAAAAACTTAGGATATCCTATAAATACTCCGGCAGATGAGTTTAGCTTAATTGTATCGCCTGATGGCAAAACAGGGTATTATGCTACCAATACAATAGAGGACGGCTATGGCGGTATGGACTTATATAGCTTTGATATGCCTGAAGAAGCACAAGCTATAGGTATAGCATATTTAGAGGGACAAGTATTAAATAAGTTAACAGGTAAGGGTTTACAGTCTGAAATTACAGTGGTAGATATTGAAACCGGTCAAGATTACCTGAATGCTATGACTGATGAAAAAGGAAATTTCTTTATCACTTTACCATCAAACAAAAACTTTGCGTTGAATATTGATAAGAAAGACTTTTTATTCTATTCAGAAAACTTCTCATTAACTGATAATGAAAACCCGGAACGTGCCTATGAAATGTTGGTAACACTTAACCCCATAACCAAAGGCGAAAAGATACAGTTACACAATGTTTTTTATGAAACGGGCTTGTATGACCTTAAACCACAATCTTTACCAGAGTTAGATAAGCTATATTCATTTTTAGTACAAAACCCTAACCTAAAAATAGAGATATCAGGTCATACAGACAATCAAGGTGCAGAAACATTAAACCTTGAGCTATCTAAAAACAGAGCGTTATCAGTTTACAATTATCTTGTTAAAAAAGGGATAAATAAAAATCGCTTAAGCTATAAAGGTTACGGAGCATCAGAGCCTGTAGCCAGTAATGATAATGAAAAAGGTAGAAAGCAGAATCGTAGAACAGAAATTAAGATTCTCTCAAATGTTCCATAAGTTCTTCATCAGGGTCAATTCCTTTGTAAAAGTTCTTATCACTTACAATAGCAATAATTAGAAATGTAATATCTGTAAGTATTACAAAAATGCTCCCATAAGAAGAAGACATCATATAAATATTGCCTTGAGACATAAATATAACTACCAAGGCTATTCTAAAAATTAAGCTTAAACTTACTCCTGTAATAAAAAGAGTAGGAGAGATAGGCTTTTGGAAAAACAAAAAGATAGAACCTACTATAAAAAGAAAGGCAACAACAATTCCTAAATACCCAAATAGATTAAATAGTTTTACGCTATTATCATCCATGCCAAACATTTCTTTCATGGGGCGAACTGGATTAAACTCAGCATCATTTTCACCTAAAGTTTGAAAAGTGTAGGTTGTATCATATCCTATTGTATCACCAGTGGCATCATCAACTAAAGCTTCGTAGTTTGCTATAGTATCAACCGGTATTTTTTCCATTTCTTCAAGCATAGCACCTTGAAATTTAGCCATAGTAGGCATAATTAGCCTTGATGAGTTACCAATAACTCCAAATGCGCCAAATATGATTCCTAAGATGGCCAATGTTTTTCCCCAAGCTGGTACTTTCATAATTATAATGCTTTTCTAATTCTTACAAGTTTCGTTAACAAGGCCTCAAGATAGTCTAATTTCAACATATTTGCTCCGTCTGACTTTGCTACTGAAGGATCGTGATGTGTTTCTAAGAAGACACCATCTGCACCGGCTGCAATACCAGCCTTACCAATGGTTTCTATTAATTCAGGTTTACCACCTGTAACCCCCGATGATTGATTGGGTTGTTGTAATGAGTGTGTTATATCTAATACTACAGGTACATCAAAAGCTTTCATAGTAGGTATACCTCGCATATCTACAATCATATCTTGGTACCCAAACATTGTACCTCTGTCTGTAATAGCTATATGTGGATTGCCCGATTCACGTACTTTGTTTACTGCAAAAGTCATTGCCTCAGGCGATAAAAATTGACCTTTTTTAATGTTTACAGCTTTACCTGTATTTGCAGCAGCAACTAAAATATCTGTTTGTCTGCATAAAAATGCAGGTATTTGTAGTACATCTACATACTCTGCAGCCATTGCCGCTTCTTCTGCACTATGAAAATCGGTAATAGTAGGTACGTTAAAGGTTTCGCTCACCTTTCTTAGTATTTTTAATGCTTTTTCATCACCAATACCTGTGAAGGAATCTAAACGAGAGCGATTAGCTTTTCTGTATGAACCCTTAAATACGTAAGGTATTTCTAACTTATCGGTAATAGTAATTATACGTTCGGCAATTTTAAGTGCCATGTCTTCGCTTTCTATAGCGCAAGGACCAGCCAATAAAAAAAAGTTTCCTTTATCAGTATGGTTAAGGTGAGGTATGTTATTTAACATTTTATAAATTTCTACGGAGTGCTACAAAAACTCCTATTCCATAACTATTGTTTGGTAAAATTAAGCTTTGTAAGTTATTTGTGCTAATTATTGCTTGCCAAGAATAGGCAGAGTACATATACTTTAGTCCTAAACCAAATCTATTGTATCCGCCAAATGATAATGATGGGCTTAAATTGTGTGATTTATTAAACTGAAAATGAGCTGCGGCTTCAATATAGGGTGTGTAACTTGCATTAAAACGATACATTGTATAAGCAGAGATAGCTTTTAGGTTTCCTTTTTTCTCTAATAATTGCGTATAACCAAGCTTTAGTAGCGGGGGTAGAGAAGAAGTGTGCTTACCCTTGGTTTGCCCATATACGGCGTTTTCTAAACTATCTGCTTTTGGGTTAAAAATACTATCTGTTAAATCAAACAAATTATCAATTACAAAGCCCTGAAAGTTAATAGTTGTATCGGCAACAGCGTTTAAGGATTCACTGTTCCAGCTAATAAAACCTAAATCAGATAGGTTGAAATGGATAATATGTTTTTTGTCAATTTCGGCATTAAAGCCAAGGTTAAAAGATGCTCCAATACCATTTACATCAAAGACTCCTGTAGAGTTTGTGTCAGATTGGTGTCCTTCTAGTTTAATGTCTAGTCTTACCTCTTCGCCATCTGTTTCAGTAAATAAGTTTCCACGCTCAATGTCTACCATTTTATACTCATGCCCCAAAAGTAGGTTAGCACCTACATGAGCTGTAAAGAAAGTGTTCTTACCTTTAAAGTTTGTGTGGTACTTAGCACCAAACTCGGTAAAACGGTAGTTATTGTAGCTAGATGGACCTATAACAGCCGTTTGTCCTGCAAAGCGTTTGTTGCCAAATAAAATAGTTTCTACAAGGTCTTGGCTAAGGTTACCATAGTATAGGTTTCTGTAATGTGCGTTTAATGAAAAGCCAATAAATTGCTTTAATTCTATAGTATCTATAGCGGTTTGATAATGACCACCTATTGAAGTAAATATTCCAAACTTGTTTTCGGATTTTAGGTTTTTTGTTAAATCTTCTTTTTTATTATCATCTAAAAAGTCTTCTAAAAAGAAAGATTGCAATGCACCCATAGTTGCTGTATTAGCACCAATAGATATATGATAGTCTATTTGTAGTTTAGAGCTTGTATTGTAAAAATATACTGAGTCTTTATAATTCTGTGTAGAGTCTGCCTTTTGTGCAAATACAGTACTAACTGATAAGGTAAAAAACAACCATAATGCCTTCTTCATTCTTATTTCTTTACTCTGTAATTAAAATCACCAATTAGTTTCAAGTCCAATGCGTAATCACTATATATCTTTACATGCTGTGTGTTACCAGTAGTAAAGCTTACTAAGAAAACTAATGAACGCGTATTGCGGAGACTACCAATATTATTGCTGTTTATAACATAATACAGCGTGCTTCTTTGTGGTTCTATTACTCTTAAGTCTCCATTTAAGGGGGCAGAAGCTAATATGTCTGATGTGGCTAGGGTATCTAAAACAGTAGAGTCTGCGTCTAAAAGAACAAGCTCAACAGTAGCATCAAAAGGAAAGCCGTTGTCACCTCTTAATTTAAGAATGCCACCTGTTACTTGTTGGTTCTTGTCTACATTACTAAAGTTAAAGCTAGAAGTGTCACTAAGTGTGAGGTTAGTGGCTATTAGTGATAGAGGAATTTCAATATTTAAACTCACATCCAGTCCATCGTCAAAATATATAAAGTCTCCGTAGTTAGTTACATTGCCATTTGGGTTGGTAAAAACCGTAAGGTCATAGTTCAATTTATTAGGAGTATTCTCTAACAAAACATCTACATTAGAGTTGCTAGCATTTATTACTTCATTTTTTATAGTAGGGCTTATTATAGGTGGGTTGCCTGATTCGGACGCTCTGTTTACAGGAATAGGATTTCCAAGCCCCGCCCAAGTAAGGTTTACATTATTGCTGTATACAGAGTTTATAGAAGTAATTTTATCTATTTGCAAACCCATATCTGCACCAATTCTATTATTAGCTTCAAAAGTTACAATTACATCTTCAAAGTCTATTAAGCCATTTGTAATACCATTAAAAATATCTACTTCTAGGTCTTCGTTTGTTACTACAATAGTGTCTTGCCCTAAATAGCCCACACCTTTTTCGCCAATAATATCAACCATTTCAATTGTTAATTGAATACTATCGTCTGATGATAAGGTTACTAAACTACCTGTAGAGTCTATACTGGCAGACATTCTATCGTAAAAGGTATTGTGTTGGGTTCCGTCTTTACCAGTTAAGTCGAAATCCCAACCTGAAAAATCAAACTCCCAACTATCAGATATAGATCCTCCTGATGGTGCAGGGGCTACAATTCTGTCAATGGCAAACGGAGGTCCACCATTTAAAGTAGCGCTAGGTATCTCGTAATGAAAACGAACTGTGTCTTCTATAGTACTTAGACCACTAATTTTTAATTTACCGCTACGAACTCGCATGCTGGTTAGTTCAAAATCATTTTCTAATGGTACATCATTGGTTTCATCAAAAAAGTCTTGATCAGGAAATATAGCAGTAGCTTCTTGTAACAAAAGGTCTCTTATGCTAATGTCTATATCTAATAAATCTGTTGTATCTATTAATACTTTGGTGCTACCAGTGCCAGGAGACTCTATCTGATCTATAGTAACAACCAAATTTCCTTCTATTATAGTGCCGGATGATAATTGATTTATTCTTGTAGTACTTGTGCCGGCTGGAATTAATGGTACGGTATCTCTGAGAATTAAACTGCTGTTTGATTTATTGGTAAAAGAATACACCAGGTTTGTAATATCTACCGGGTATCCATTATCAAATGTAACATCCATATACCCTTCTTGTAAGGTAAGTGTCTGAAAAAAGTTGTTGGCATCTATATCAAAATTCAGTGCAGGAATACCATTTACAGGTCCCACAGCTATGCTGCTTCCGTTACTTGCAATAATTAATGCGCCTTGTAAACCTGCTTGCTTAGATAACTCTCCAAGAGATATACTTTTACTTACATTGGTTGTTCCCAGGTTAAGCGAGTCTACAGTTAATGTATTACCTATAGACTTGTTAAAAGGATCTACCAAGTCACTTAATGTAAAATCATATAGGTGATTTTTATAAACTAAACTAAGGCTACTATCGCTATTGGTATTAATTATAGAGTCTTCTACTAAGTTGTTAATCCCCATGTTTGTGGTTACAAGGGGGCTAAGAGCTTCTACTTCCCAGTTAGCAGTTTCTAAGTCTTTTCTACAGCTATATAGCAATAGAGTACTTACTAATAATAGTAAAATGTTTTTATTCATAGTTGTCAGTACTGCACAGGTTTTATAATCAGTCTTCTAGCTACGAAGTTAATTAAAATAATACTTATCTTTAAATTTAATACTTCAATTTCAAAACTATGTTAAACAAATTAAAAGGATTCTTATATTTGTCACACAGGTATTTAAACAATACGTGTATGTAATTAGTAATACTAAACAAAATGAGAATTAAACCAAAAAACCATTTAGCTAAGGCTATGGCTCTGGCTATTGTGTCTGTTTTCTTTACCTCCTGCTTGGATGATTTAGAAACTGATAACTTTGATGACCTAACTGTAAGACCTGATTTTGCCTTACCGGTTGCAAGTGTAAAACTGAAGTTAGACAACTTAGTTGACTTTAATGACACCTCTCAATCTTTTCAAACAAACCCAGACAATTCTATTGCAATTGTATATTCAGAGGATTCATTATTCTCGTTTGATGTAGCTGAGTTTTTAGAAATCCCACAACAAAGCCCAATAAATGAATCATTTAGAGTTGGGGCATTAAGTATTGGTGATTTTAGCTCTGGACAACAGATTGTATTATCAGATTTAGTGGATAATGTATCCCCATCTACTGTTGGTGCAAACATTAGAGCTGCACAAGGAACCAATGCTCCTTTCCCTCCAATAGCAAATCAGCCGGCAGGTACATATGATTTTGGTTCTTTAGGAACGTTTGGTAATGCTACTTTCTCAAACGGATCATTATCAATGAAATTGGTAAACGAGTTTCCGGCTCCTTTGAACCCTATTACGGTTGATTTTATTGATAACATAAGTACAAATACAGTATTGAGTTTTGTATTTCCATCTATTCCTGCAGGAGACTCATCTACAGCTACACAAAGTTTGGTAGATGTAACTCTAACGGATGACATGGCAATTGCATTATCTCAATTTGGTTCTCCTGGTGCAGGTGATATAACAATGCCTTCTACTTGGGTGCCTATTGATACAAATGACTTTTTATCATTTACTATAGAGGGTACAGGTTTAGAAGTAGCATCTGGTGTTACTGAGCTTCCTGCACAAAACTTTGTTTCAGAGTCAACTACTTTTCAGTTTGATACTGCTGGAGGACAACAACTTACCAAAATTAAATTTGGTGGTGGTAGCTTAGATTACAATATTACATCTACCTTTAGTGAGCCTATTCAATTACAAATGAATTTCCCTGCTACAGATCAAGGCGGCTCTCCACTTGCCATAAATATATTGGTACCGGCAAATGGTAATACCAACAACTCTATTGATGTATCTAATACAGAGTTTGACTTGGCAACAGATATGAGTCAGGCATTTAATATTATTCCTGTTGACTATTCTATTGATTTGGCTAATGCTACAACAAACCAAATATCATTTGACTCCGCAAATAGTATTGATGTATCATTTCAGTTAAACGGACTTACATTTGAACAAGTAGAGGGGTATTTTGGTCAACAACAAATTGATATTCCGCAAGACTCATTGGATGTAAACCTAGCAGACTTAGAAGGTATAGCGGGTACTCTAACCTTAGAGAACCCTAAAATTAAGTTTAATATCGACAACTCTGTAGGTATACCGGTTGCATTTAGCTTAAATCTAGAGTCTATAAACCAAGGTACTACCAATGCTATAAACATCAATCATGCCTTAGCATATCCAACATTAGCTCAGGCGGGTACTGTTGTGCAAGATTCTATTATTGTTGATGCAGTAACATACCCAAATATTGGTCAGGTATTTACTTTACCAAATGATGCCTTTACCTATTCTGGTTCAGCAGAGATGAACCCGGGACCACAAACAGGTTTTGATAACTTTATACGTTTTGACAGTAAAGTAAATGTTGGTTTTGAAATGGATGTTCCTTTAGAGATATCTGTAACTAATCTAAGACTTGATGATACTACAGAAGTAGACTTGGGCTTTGAAGCTGATGAATTAGATAAAGTAGCCTTAAAGTTAGATGTATCTAACGGATACCCATTTGATGGTGAGTTAGAGCTGATATTGTTAGACTCGGCTGATACCCCTTTGGATACTATTACTAAAACCATTATGACTGCCGCTCCGGTAGATATAGATGGTAAAGTTACTGGTCCGTCTCAATCTAATGTTAGAATAGATCTTGCAGATGATGAGATAGTTAATCTTACCCAAACCAAAAATATAATATTTAGCGTGTTGCTAAATACCACTAATGGTGGTAATACTACGGTAAAGCTATTTACAGATTACGAAATGAATATAAACCTAGGAGTAGAGGCCAAGTTTGCTATAATATCCCCTGATAAATAAAGACTAATACTATGAAGAAATTATTACTGATTTTATTTGCAGGTATTAGTCTGCAATCTTACGGACAGTTAGATCAAACATTATTTGGGTTTGAAGGCATAGCCCAATCAAACTCTTTAAACCCTGCAATGATACCAAAAGCTAAGTTTACACTTGGTTTACCTGGTTTATCTTTAGTATCATTTAGAGTAGTAAACTCTGGATTTACTGCTGGAGATGTTTTTGCAAAAGGTTCTGATATCAATCAGAATATTCCAAACTTGATTGGTAATTTAAATGGCGATGAGTTTATCTCTTTTAATACAGAAATACCACTACTATATGTAGGTTTTAAAACTAAAAAAGGGTATTTCAGTTTTGGTAGCACAAATAATACTTACTTTAAGTATGGCTTGCCAAACGAGTTGTTAGAGTTGTTTTATTACGGTAATAACTCACCCGAAAGACCAAGCCCAATATTTAATTTTACAAACTTATCTATAGAACTTACCTCATATACTACTCATCACATTGGGTACGCACACCAATTTATGGGAGATAAGCTAACCTTAGGTGCTAAGGTTAAGTTATATCAAGGTAATGCTAGTGCTGTAATGAATAATAGATTATTACAGATAAATGCAAATACGGATGGGCCTTGGGTTTTAAGCTCAGATGCAGAAATACTTACTGCGGGTGTTCCGGGTTTAATACAAGGTTTTGAGGTTAATTCTGATACCATTTCTGATAATTCTGATAAACTTTATTCATTTGATAATGTAAATGTTGGTTTTGATTTTGGTGTGAACTACAAAATCAACAAGAGATTTTCGGTAAATGCTGCAGTTGTAGACCTAGGGGCTAAAATAGACTGGAAAAAGAACATCAACAGAAGTTTATCTAAAGGAGTTTATCAAATAGATCAGTTTGCAGCTATTAACTTTGGAGTGAATGAAGATAGTGTTGATAATCAAATTGAGGCTCAGTTAGACAGTCTTGAAGCTGCACTAGAATATAAAGACACTACAGCGGTATCTTATACTACAAATTTACCAAGAAGATATACTGTAGGTGGTGAATTTAGCTTAACTGATAAACACAGGTTTGGTGTGCAGTATTTTAAATTAGATAATGATTTACAAGAAGACTTATCTGCTTTTACACTTAGTTATTATGCAAACTGGTCTCGCTGGTTTCAGTGGAGAGCATCGTATACATTCTCTAATAAGTACTCAAATAACTTAGGTTTAGGTATGTCCTTAAAAGGAGGGCCAATACAGTTTTATGTAATGGCCGATGATGTACTAGACTTTATGACCGGAGGTAAGGATATAAATAACGTACAAGTGCGTATGGGTATTAATATTAGTATTTACGGAAAGAAAGATAAAAACAAAGTTGCTGATGATTCAGACTACTCTCCATTACAAGAGGTAGAGGCTGAAGAAGCAGAAGATACAGAGGAGGGTGAGGAGTAATTAGTAGTTATACTTACTCTTCCACCTTACTTTTAAGAAATTGCGAATATTTTTTTCGCGTTCATTATTTCCGGGCTCATAAAAAGGAGTACCGGAAATTTTTTTTGGTAGAAACTCTAAGTCTACAAAGCTATTGTCATGGTCATGTGCATATTGGTAGTCCTTGCCATAGTCCATTTCCTTCATTAGCTTAGTAGGTGCGTTGCGTAAATGTAAAGGAACGGGTAGGTTGCCGGAGTCTCTAACAATTGCTTGTGCTTTATTAATAGCCATATAAGATGCATTACTCTTGGGCGATGTTGCTAAATAAGTTGCACATTGTGAGAGAATAATTCTTCCTTCTGGATATCCAATTTTAGTTACAGCATCAAAACAACTGTTTGCCAGCACTAGTGCAGTTGGGTTTGCATTGCCAATATCTTCTGATGCAGAAATAACCAGTCTGCGTGCAATAAATTTAATGTCTTCGCCACCCTCAATCATACGAGCAAGCCAGTATACAGCACCATTAGGATCGCTACCTCTTATAGATTTAATAAAGGCTGAGATAATATCATAATGTTGTTCACCTGTTTTATCATACAAGGCTACATTTTGCTGTGCATGGTTTAAAACCAATTCATCAGTAATTTCAATGGTGTCTGCATCAATAGCATTGACTACCAATTCAAACACATTTAATAGTTTTCTTGCGTCACCACCGGATAGTTTCAGTAATGCCTCGGTTTCTTTTAAGGTGATTTTCTTTTTTGCTAGCTCTTCATCTTTTTCAATTGCCTTATCAAGCAGGTTCAGTAAATCTTCTTTTTCAAAATGCTTAAGTACATATACTTGGCAACGAGATAGGAGGGCAGAGATAACTTCAAAACTTGGGTTCTCGGTGGTAGCACCTATTAGGGTAACAATACCTTTTTCTACTGCACCTAAAAGAGAGTCTTGCTGAGACTTACTAAAACGATGGATTTCATCAATAAACAAAATAGGGTTTCTGGTGCCGCCAAATAAGCCTTTGTCTTTGGCTTTGTCTATTACCTCTCTAATGTCTTTTACACCAGAATTAATGGCGCTAAGTGTATAAAAAGGCCTATCCATACGGTTGGCAATTATGTTTGCCAAGGTAGTTTTACCAACACCGGGTGGTCCCCAAAAAATAAGAGAAGGTATAGCACCGGATTCTATAGCGCGACGCAATACAGCATCTTTACCAACCAAATGCTCTTGGGCAATATAATCATCAAGCCCTTTTGGGCGCATTCTCTCTGCAAGTGGTTGATTGTTGTACATAGTGCAATATTTCTACAGAGCGAAATGTACTAAATTCATAGACTTTAGCAATTAAGTAAGCTGAAAAACAATAGGTATTGTAAAAGCCATTTTTACAGGCTTACCTCTTTGTATGGCAGGTTGAGTCATTTTAGGAAGTGATTTTATCATATCCATTGCTGCTTGGTCTAGTAAAGCATGTACTCCTTGGAATATTTTTATATCGGTTATACTTCCGTCTCGGTCTACAATAAACTGTACAAAAACTTTACCTTGTATATTATATTTGATAGCAATTTCAGGGTATATATATGAGGCTTGAAGGTGCTCTGCCAGTTTTTGCTGAAAGCAAGTAGTTCTTTCATTATTATCTAGTCCCTCACAACCTGGGTAAACAGTTTTTTCTTCAATTATTGAATAGGTAAATACCTCTTCATTATCTTTGGACTTTGTTGAGTCATTTTTTTTGGATTCGGCAAATGGAATGAAAACAATATCTTCTTTATTTTCATCTGTGTATTCATCTATCTTAAACACAATAGAAGTACTAAACTTATAGCTTTTTGGCTTTTTATTTTCTTCAGAAAATGTAAAAGAGGGTAAAAGGCTTATTATTCTTTCTGCTTCAGCTCTTAATAAGTTATTAGTTCCTTTTTTAGTTTTTATTTTTTCTATAAAACCATATTCATCTACTTTAAACTTAACCTCAATAGTACCTTCAATATCATTTCTTTTTGCCTCATTGGGGTAGATAAGGTTTTCAGATATATGCTCTTGTAGTTTTTCTTCAAAACAAGCATCTAATTGTTCAACAGGCATGCTGGCACAGCTTTTAAAGATTGGTTTTTTATAAGCTTTTTGCGCAAATACAGTATTACTATATAGTAATATTGTGATAAGGGTAAAAGTAGAGTAGTATATAGTTTTCTTCATAATCATTTATACAGGTTATGTGTTAGTTATTGTAATCTAAAAACAATAGGTACTGTAAACAGCATTTTCACGGGTTTACCATTTTGAAATGCTGGAGTCATTTTTGGTATAGATTGTACCATTTTTAAAGCAGCGTTATCTAACAGACCATGTGCACCTTTTACCACTTTTATATCAACAACACTTCCAACTGTATCAAGAGTAAATTGCACAAAAACTTTTCCTTGAATCCAATAATGCTTGGCAATTTCCGGGTATTGAAACACACGTGCTAAATGTTTTTGCAAACCAATTTGAAAGCAATACCCTAATGAATCTTCGGGTTCGTTTTCACAGCCTGGAAAAATAGGACGTCTTTCATTTTTTAATGATTCAGGAATTGAATCTTGATCCGTAACTTTTTTATCAAGCTTGTTTTGCATTGCTATAGAATCTAGCCGTGCTTTTTCTTTATCTTTTGCCCATTCTTTAGCAAGATTAAAAGATATCCTTGTTTCATAAACAAACCTATCAGGGTCAGCATCATTAAAATAAGCAAAAACAGGTAACTCATACATTAACCGAGCGACTTCAGCTTTAAAAAGTATATCCGCTTTCTTATTACTTTTTACACTTATTACTTTCCCGTATTCATCAATAATTATTGAAACATCTACAAAACCTTGTAATGAATCTTCTTTTGCTATCCCCGGGTATATCAGATTTTCAGAGATGTAAGCCTGCATTTTTTCTTCAAAACAAGCATCTAACTGCTCAACAGGCGTGTTTCCGCAACTTTGAAAAACAGGCTTATTGTATTTGTTTTGAGCAAAAGATGCAATGGGTAAGAGGAGTGTAAACACTAAAAGTTTAATGGTCTTCATGTATATAATTTGTGGCTTTGAGGATTCGAAAATAAGGATTTAATATAAATTGGAGCCAATAAAAAAGCCCCTTCTAGGGGCTTTATAAGATTCAAGTAGATGATTTTAGCCTTTCTTGCCTTCTGCCGGTAGCTTAAAGCTAATAGGGATAACCATTTCTATAGGTACTTGCTTACCACCATTTACAGCAGCAGTCATTTTAGGCAAGCTCTTTATTAGCCTCATAGCTTCGGCTTTTAAAAGAGGGTTAGGCTGGTTTCCTTCGGTTTCTTTTACATGCACATTGTCTATGCTACCATCTTTAGCAATTCTAAAATGCACAAAAATTTTCCCTTCAATATTATTCTTTTTTGCTTCTTCAGGGTATTTAAAGTTACCTTGTATATGCTTGCTAATACTTTCCATAAAACATTTACCGGATGCATCATCTGCGCAACCCGGATAAATAGGTTTAATGTCTACTGTAGAAAAATTTACTTCATCTTCGGTAGTATTGCTTTGTGCATAACTATAAGCCGGAGATAAAAATAAAGCTAGTAATGCTAGCTTAGAGAATTGTTTAATTACCTTCATAATGGGAGAAATTAAATTAATAGTTCATTTTCAGTAATTTACAACAAAAACTATACCAGTTGTTTGGTTTGCTTTACCTGTTTTGACAGATATGATTTGTTATAAAAAGAGGTTTTGTGCCACAATGGCAAGTATTCTAATAAACTAACAAGCTGGTACTATTGTTGTTCATACAGATTTATGGCTTCTAGCAGTAAAATAAGGTTTAGCACTTACTTTATACCACTATTGTTTACAGGATCAATATGGTTGGTAATGTATTATATAGAGTTTTTCAACTCTGGCTTTAGAAGCTATGGTGTGTTTCCTAGGCATTTATCGGGTATAAAGGGTATATTTTTATCGCCCTTTATACATGCCAACTGGCAACACTTAATCAATAATTCTATTCCTCTTTTTCTGCTATCAGCAGCAATAGTATACTTCTACAAAAAAGTAGCTTTTAAAGTATTCTTTTATTCATATGTGGTTACCGGTATGCTTGTGTGGTTACTAGGCAGAGAAGCAAATCATATAGGAGCAAGTGGGGTAGTATATGCTTTTGCCAGTTTTACTTTTTTTAGTGGAATTTTTAGAAAATACCCTCCGCTCATAGCACTATCTATGTTGGTAGTGTTTGCCTATGGTGGTATGGTATGGGGTACATTGCCATTGGTGCCACATATCTCTTGGGAGTCTCATTTATTTGGGGCATTAGTAGGGTTGGTATTGGCAGTGGCTTATAGAAAAACGGGCCCTCAGCGTAAAAAATATGCTTGGGAATATGAAGAGGATGATGACGATGAGTTCCCTGAAAATAATGAGGGGATTCCAATGGAATCCCCCCGAGTAATTTATTATTACAAATCTAAGGATATTACAAAGCCTGAAGAATAGACTTTACAGTTGCTCGGTTTTTATAGTTTACATCGTAAAAAACATATTTTATCTTCCCATCGGTACCAATAATATAGGTAGCAGGTACTGGCAATATAGCCTCATCACTATTGTTCTCTTTCTTAACATTAATACCTCCTAGTTTGTGCAGAATTTTTGTGCCCGTACTTACTTCGTAAGCAACCCCAAAATCTGTCATTATGGTATAATTTTTATCATATACAATAGAGAAAGTAGCTTTTGTATTTGATATGATTTCATCAATATTTTCCGGCGCAGAAGGGGTAATGGCAACTACCGATGCACCTTTGTCTAACACCAATTGTAATGAGTCTTGCAGTTCCATTATCTGCCTATTACAATAAGGGCACCATTCGCCACGGTAAAAGAAAATTACAACCGGACCCTTTTTCAATAATTCAGTAGAGCTAATTGTATTTCCATTTTGGTCAATACCAGTAAAGGCTGGAGCTACATCGCTAACCTTATATGTCGATTCTTTGTCCTGTGCAAATAGCGTTGTACTAAACAATAAAGCTACAGCAAGTAGCAGTTTTGGAGTGTTCATATATGTTGTTTCTTTTTGTTTGTTTTTACAAACTTACGTAGTGTGGTGTTTATGAGATGTCAAATACCTGACCTTAGCTAAAAATGCACAAATTTTTTCGGATATTTAGCTCATTGAAATTAACAGAGAAAAAATAGTCATGAAAAAGCAAACTATTATTGCAGGTACTTTGTCGGCCTTAATTGCATTTAGTGCTTGTAATAACGAGCCTAAACCAACCACAGAGCCTGAAACAGAACAAACCGAAACCGCAGAAAACCCAATGGATATATATGTACCGGTAAAGTTGACTACTGATATGACCAAACTATCGGAGTCTGAAAAACAAGTAATACCCTTGCTTATAGAGGCTGCCAAACATATGGATGAAATATTTTGGCTACAAGCATATGGCAATAAAGAAGAGTTACTCAATAGCATTGAAGATGAGAACCTAAAAGCTTTTGCCAATGTAAACTATGGCCCTTGGGATAGATTAGATGGTAACAAACCATTTATTGATGGAGTAGGAGAGAAGCCATTAGGAGCACAGTACTACCCCTTAGATATGACTAAGGAAGAGTTTGAAGCTGCTGACTTAGAAAACAAAAAGAGCTTATATACGCTAATTAAAAGAGATGATGCAGGAAACTTAACTACGGTATGGTTTCATGAGGCGTATGCAGAACATGTAAATGCAGCAGCAGAGTTATTAGAAAAAGCAGCAGCAATTACAGAAGACGAAATATTTGCAAATTACTTAACACTTAGAGCAGAAGCTTTACGCACCGATGATTATACAGCTAGTGATATAGCATGGATAGACATGAAAACCAATCATCTTGATTTTATTGTTGGTCCAATTGAAAACTATGAAGATCATTTGTTTAGCTACAAAGCAGCTAATGAGGCATATATATTGGTAAAAGATATGGCTTGGAGCGAAAAGCTAGAGCATTATATTAGCTTTTTACCAAGCTTACAAGAAAGTTTACCTGTTGATGTGGCTTACAAGCAAGAAAGCCCGGGTACAAGCTCGCAGTTAAATGCATATGACGTAATTTATTATGCAGGAGATTGCAATGCAGGAAGTAAAACGATAGCCGTAAACTTACCTAACGATGAGACTATACAGACAACCAAAGGTACCCGTAGATCTCAGTTGAAAAATGCAATGCAGGCAAAGTTTGATAAGATTTTGATACCCATAGCCACTGAGTTAATTGTGGAAGACCAAAGAAGTATGATTACCTTTAATGCTTTCTTTAACAACACAATGTTTCATGAGGTTGCCCACGGTTTAGGTATAAAAAATACTATAAACGGAAAAGGTACTGTACGTGAGGCATTAAAAGACCAATTTTCTGCCTTAGAAGAAGGAAAAGCAGATATACTAGGCTTATATATGATAACCAAGTTATTTGAGCAAGGCGAAATTACTGAAGGAACTTTAGAGGAGCATTATGTAACTTTTATTGCCAGTATATTCCGTTCTGTACGCTTTGGTGCATCTAGTGCACATGGTAAAGCAAATATGGTTCGTTTTAATTACTTTAAAGAGCAAGGAGCATTTGTAAGAGAAGAGTCTGGTATGTATAGAGTAGATATGGAGAGAATGAGAGATGCAATGACATCGCTTTCTGCTACCATAATTACTTTACAAGGAGATGGAGACTATGAAGGTGTAAGTAAATTGTTTGAAGAAAAAGGAAACATTGGTCGTAAGTTACAAGTAGATTTAGATCGCTTATCTGATAAAGGTATTCCTGTAGATGTAGTATTTGAGCAAGGTGTAGAAGCACTTGGCTTGTAATAACTAACTTTTTTATAGTATATAAAGCCCGCTATTAGCGGGCTTTTTTAATGATGAGGCAGTTTTACTAAGTGAAAACCTGATATATATTTAGTAATTTTAAGGGAGCAAGTTGGAGTATTGTTATGAGAAAGCTACTATTTATTTATTGTTTAATGTTTGCTGGTTTGGTAAAGGGACAAAGCCTTTATTTTCCGCCTTTAACAGGTACTACATGGGACACAATATCGCCAACAAGTTTGGGCTGGTGTGCCAATGAAATAGATAGTTTAGATGCATTTTTAGCCAATACAAACACCAAAGCGTTAATAGTACTCAAAGACGGTAAAATAGTTTTAGAAAACTATTACGGCACTTTTACACAAGACAGTGTTTGGTATTGGGCTTCTGCAAGCAAAAGCTTAAAAGCTTTTTTAACGGGAATTGCACAAGAAAAAGGGTATTTATCTATTACAGATACTGTATCAGACTACTTAGGTTCAGGGTGGACTTCTGCCACAACAGCCCAAGAAGAAGCTATAACTATTCTTCATCAACTAACTATGACTACAGGCTTAGATGATGGAGTAGTAGACCCAGACTGTACAACCCCTGCATGTTTACAATATTTAACTACCCCATATACAAGGTGGGCTTATCATAATGCGCCTTATACTTTATTGATGGATGTAATAGAGACTGCTACTGGTCAATTGCGTAATCAGTTTACAAATAATGAGTTGAAGAGTAAAACCGGCATGGATGGCTTATGGATAAACCTAGGTTATAATGATGTGTTTTTTAGTAAGGCTCGCTCTATGGCAAGGTTCGGTTTGTTGATGCTAAATCATGGTATATGGGCAAATGATACCATTATGCATGATACTGTGTATTACAATTCTATGGTGAATTCTTCTCAAAACTTAAATCCATCATATGGTTATTTGTGGTGGTTAAATGGCAAGGGAAGCTACAAGCTACCTGGTTTACAGCTTACCTTTAATGGAGATATAACACCCAATGCACCCAGTGATATGTATGCTGCAATGGGAAAAAACGGACAACTAATCAATATTGTGCCTAGTTTGGGCATGATAGTTGTGCGAATTGGCGATAGCCCTAATAGTGCTTTGGTACCTACAATTTACCAGAATGATATTTGGGAAAAATTAAATGCTGCTATGTGTAATTCAGTATCTTTAGTTGAGAATAAAAAAACACCTATTTTAGTGTATCCAAACCCTGTAGAAAGTGTTTTAAATATTGATTTACAGGATAATAAAGGCTTTAAAAACCTTAGTGTATACAGTTTAGTAGGGCAAAAAGTGTTGAATTCCAACACCCATCAAAATATTGATGTATCTAGTCTTGAAGCTGGAGTTTATATAGTTAAAATTCAGGTAGATAAGCGGCAAATTATTTATCGAATCATTAAAAAATAGAAAACTAAGTAAGAATTCTAGAGTATAAAAGTACTTCCGCAATGATTAAAAAAATCAGTATAGTTTTATTATTATTAATTGTAATATTTTTTGTTTACAAATACGTAGAGAAAAAACAAACCAAATCTTATAGTCCTCAAGAAACTGTAACTTATACTGAAAGAGGTTTGATTTTGGAGGTTAACTATAGTAGACCATATACTAAAGGGCGTGCAATTTTTGGTGGTTTAGTACCTTATAATCAGGTTTGGCGTACAGGTGCCAATGAAGCAACAACTTTTGAAACCAAAAATGATATTTTGATAGGAGGAAAGCGCCTAAATGCAGGTATTTACGGGCTTTTTACTATACCTAGGTCAGACAGGTGGACTATAATATTTAATAACATTGATGATCAGTGGGGGGCATTTGACTATGATGAAACCAAAGATGTATTACGAGTAGATGCTTACCCAGAGCAGTTGTATGATGGCAAATTTCAAGAACAATTGCTTATAGATTTTGATGCTAGTGGAATGAACATAACTTGGGATTTAACCAGAGTGCATGTAGATATTAATAACGGTTAATGAAATACAGAGTACTTAAATACTTAACTATTTTTTTGTTACCAATAGCGGTAGCTATATCCTTTACTAGTAAGGGGTTGTTAGCCTATATGCCTATATTATTTTCATTTGTGCTAATACCTTTTATCGAGCTGTTTATAAAGCCGGATGCAAGTAATTTATCTGATGCAGAGCTGGAAATGATTAGAGAAGATAGGCTCTATGATTATATTTTATACGCTTTAGTACCAATACTCTACGCGTTTTTGATTTGGTTTATGTTTTCTATTCAAGAAGATGGGCTTACCATTGCAGATAAAATAGGTAGGCTTACAGGTATGGGAATACTACTTGGAGCTATGGGTATAAATGTAGCCCATGAACTGGGGCATAGGAGAAGTAGGCTAGAGCAAACCCTATCTAAATTACTCTTATTACCGGCACAGTATATGCACTTTTATGTAGAGCACAACCAAGGACACCATAAAAACGTATCTACAGATGAAGATCCTGCTTCGGCTAAGTATAAAGAGTCTTTATACATATTTTGGTTTCGCTCTATTATTTTCAGTTACTTATCTGCTTGGAATATTGAAAATAAACGATTGAAACGAAAAAACAGCGCTGTATTTTCATTTAATAACCAAATGCTCAACTTTTTATTACTTCAAGTAGGTTTTATAGCTATTGTGGGCTTAGTATTTGATGTAGAGGTAATGCTGTATTACTGTGCGGCCTTTGTGTTTGCCATTCTATTATTAGAAACTGTAAATTATGTAGAGCACTATGGTTTGAGACGTAAAAAGCTTTCTGAAAATAGATATGAGAACGCTCAGCCAATTCATTCATGGAACTCAAACCATGTAATTGGGCGCTTAATATTATTTGAACTCTCACGTCACTCAGATCATCATTACAATCCTTATAAAAAGTATCAAACCTTGTCTAATCATAATGATAACCCTCAATTACCCACAGGGTATCCTGGTATGATGTTGTTATCTATGATACCACCATTGTGGTTTTTAATAATGAATAAAAAAATAAAAACACTTAATGCAATTCACAACTCTTAAGAGATTACTCGCATTTTTACTGCTTTTTATTACGATACAATCAAACGCTCAACTAATTAACAATGAGCGATTGGCTAATGAAATGGCTAAAAATCTTACTTTTTATCTGGATGCATATACCGACCCCTTTGCAGAGTCTTACGGGTTGAATATGAATACAGGTTGGTATAATACTGCTAAAACATTAGATAAATGGCACGTTAGTTTTGATTTAATTACCTCTGGTACTTTTTATCCTGATGGGGATATAAAGTTCAATTTCTATCAATTAGGGATGACCAACACGGAGTTAGATGACCCAAATGATTTTAACTTACCAACTGTAATTGGAGGAGAAGCAAGTAATACTTTTTTGTATTACCCAACAGATGATAACGGAAATAGATACACTGATGGTCCTTTTGGTGTAGAGATAGCAGCAGAAATAGGTATGTTAGATGGTTTTGAAACCCCTTTCAATGTAGTCCCCAATTTTGTACCTCAGCTACGCATAGGGTTACCTTTTGGTACTGAGCTAAAGGCTAGGGGAGTACCAAAGATAACGGGCGATGGTTTTGATTATATTAATGTAGGATTTGGTTTACAGCACAATATAGGGCAATGGTTTATAGATGAAGATTTGGGTATAGACTGGAGTGTGTTTGGAGGTTTTACATCTACAGAGTTTAATTTTGTACCAGAGCTTTCAGAGGATATTCAAGCTGAAGATGAGAATGTTCAGTTTATATCCAACACCCTAATATTAGAAACCTTTGTGTCTAAGCAGTTTGGAGATCAACTTTCTGTATTTGGTGGTATTGGTTTTTATTCTGCAGAAAATAGTACAGAGATGCAGGGTACCTATCGCTTTACTTATCAACAACAAGGCTTACCGCAAATTTTATTAGATGATATAACTTTTGTTATGGAGGATCCTGTGGATATTGATAAAACAAATTCTGGTCTTAGATTAAGCTTAGGTTTAGGGTATACGCCTATAAAGTGGTTTACATTTAGTACATCTTATACACGTACGCAACGTAGTAGCTTAAACGGAAACATTAGTTTTAACTTCTAAAAGCGAAAGCCAACACCTAAATTTATTCCATATCCCCAACCTTCTTCAAAGGGCATCCCGTATAGTTTTCTAATATTGGCGTGCATAGAGGCAATAAAATAATCACCTGGGGTGAAGTTTAAAGCAATACCGTATCTCCCGCCAAAATAGATGTTTGGGTCTAAGTCTTCATCATATACCATCAATTCATCTTCAAAAATATAGGCGCCAAGTAGGCTTAATTCTATAGAAATATCAAGGTCGTCATCGGCCGGAATGTGAAAAGCCATACTTTCAAAAGAAGTCAGTAAAAAAGCTAAAGCAGCGCCATCATTATCATAATACCCATCACCCAAAAATGCGAGAGTAAGTGGTACAGTTATTACGTTTGCTGATGAGAAAAAATAGCCGTCGCCTATTTCAAGATGAGTTTGTAAGCCAAAATGCTCACTAAAACCATAATCAGCTTGTAGCCCTACAAAAGGCTTAATACCAAGGGTATAATTGTTTACAATGCCACTTGTTGCTTGAATACGAAAACCGTCGTCTTGCCCAAATGAGTATGATGAAAAGGCGACGAATAGAACAAAATATATTTTTTTCATAATGATAAAGTATGAGTGCTATTATTGCTTTACCAAAATGCGTTCCAAAAAATAATTTTCAGCCTTAAATTATAGCTTTTATTTATATAAAAGCTATATAGATATAGGTTGTTGGTCAGATGAGTTTAAATAAAAAGCCCCGCATTTGCGGGGCTTTTTATTTATGAGCGTCAATTAATTAACGTCTTCTTCTTCTTCTTTTGCTTTTGCTTTTAGATTTAGAGTCATCACCTTCGTCAGATGACGAACCACTACCTTCTCCATCAGAGCAAACACCTGTAGCTGTGATTTCTGTTTTAGTAAAAAGGAAGCTAGTAGTAACATACATCTCTACAGATATGCCAGTAACCTTACCGCCATCACATTTACCCGCTAATTGATCCAATACTTTATCAGTACCTCTTAAAGGAGAAAAACCAAACCAATTGGTATGTTTTAGTGTAGCGCTTACTTTTCTTCCATTATCATTATACTCATCTGGGTATTGTAAGTACCCAAGTCCGCCAACACAGCCGGTTAATAATATAAGAGATGATGCTAAACCTAAGATTGCTTTTTTCATTGTTTTGTATTTATTGCGTTATTATATAGATTTTAATTTATTTATTATTTGGTTTAAATGTTATACAGTAAGTAACTGATATAACGATTAAAAGGTACTACAGTATTTCTTATCATCCAAGTTGCAAACATACATTTTTTAATAGTATTGTTGCAAGTGTAAACTAAAGTTTAGTTTTAAGTTTATGTTAATAGACTAAAAAACTGCTAATTAAAAGAGAGAACGCCAATTCTCTCTTTTATATTTTATGTAGGCTATATCTTACTTTCCGTAATCTCCAATATTTCTTTTTCTAAAGCAATTGCTTTTTCTTGGATTTCATTACCACGCTTAAGGATGTCGTCTACAAAAGCCTTGTCATTATAATCACCACAGTTAATCTTTACATTTAAGAAAGCACCAATAACAGCTGTACGAGCACAAAGTGCACCTACACCAGCATCGGTAACAGAGTTAGGGTTTCCAAACTCAGCCATCGCTTTCATTACTTCCATACTGTTGTACGCAGTTTCCATTACTTTAAACGGGGTTTCAATGGCAAATTTTGTAGCATCTTGTATCGCTTGTTTTCTAGCTGCCTTATCTGCATCAGAGTCCTTAGGCATACGGAATGCATCCATAATTTTATTGAAGGCATTAGTGTCTTCATCTACATAGCGTAGTAAAGCTTCTTGATACGCCATACCTTTTTCAGCCCAGCCAGAAAACTCTTCCCAACGGTCATCCCAACCGCGCTTATGTGCCGATAGGTTGGCTACCATGGTGCCTAATGATACACCTAATGCGCCTACATAAGCAGATATAGAGCCACCCCCCGGTGCAGGGCTTTCGCTTGCTGTTTCATCTGCAAACTCTGTAAGGGTCATATCAATAAGCCTTTTTGGGCTTTCAGACTGCATTACATACTCTATAATACGTTCATTTGGGTTGAAAGGGGCAAGGTCATCTAAACCTAATGACTTTACAGCTATTTTAATAATCTCACTTTCCGGAATACCTGTAGAGCGTTCTTGCTTGCGTAAAAAGTGTTTACCGGCATCTAACATAGCTTTTAGCGGTACAAGACCTACTAATTCAGAACCTGTAATGCGTAAACCTCGCTCTTGCGCAGATTTATCGGTTTCTTCAAAAGCCTCATGAATAGAGGTGATGCTAATATTAGTAAGGTTATATGATATTTGAGCAATACCGTATTCCTCAATGTACCAGCCAATACCTTTTACGGCTTTTAGTTTACCGGGCTCGCGCATTGGGTTGCCATTTGTATCGGTTACAACTTTACCGGTTAAAGGGTCACCTTCGCGTTTAATACGCCCGGCCTCACGAATATCAAATGCAATAGCATTGGCACGTCGGGTAGAGGTAGTATTTAGGTTAATGTTATAAGCTACTAAGAAATCTCTGGCAGAGATAGCCGTAGCTCCTGTAGTTTTTGCTTTTAAAAACTCAGCAGGACCAAAGTCCGGAGTCCAGTTTGGGTCAACTAATTTTTTGTTTAAACCTTCGTACTGCCCTGAACGAACAGTAGCCAAGTTTTTACGTTCTGGCTTAGTAGCTGCATTTTCATAGTAATAGCCGGGTATACCTAATTCATCACCTACACGTTTACCTAGCTTATGAGCGTACTCGGCAACCTCTTCCATACTGATGTTGGCGATAGGTACTAATGGACATACATCGGTAGCGCCCATACGAGGGTGCTCGCCATGATGTTTACTCATATCAATTAATTCAGAAGCTTTTTTGATTAATAAGAAAGCCGCTTCTATTACTTGCTCAGGCTCTCCCACAAAAGTGATAACCGTACGGTTGGTAGCTTTGCCGGGGTCTACATCAAGTAGTTTTACACCCTCTACGGTTTCTACAACACTACTAATTGCTTTTATTTTAGCCTCATCGCGTCCTTCGCTAATGTTTGGTACGCATTCAATCAGTTTTCTCATTTAGGATACAAATTTTCCGTTTATCATTACTTTTTCTATAAGATCACTGCCAAACGAATAGGGTATGTATGCGTATGACGGTATGTTTTTGGTAAATATCAGGTTGGCTTTTTTGCCTTTAGCAATACTACCATGTGTTTTTTCTAAGCCCATTGCATAAGCAGAGTTTAGTGTAGCTGCTGTAATAGCCTCTTCGGGGTTCATGCCCATATATATACAAGCTAAAGATAAAATAAAGCTCATTTTACCTGATGGTGAAGAGCCCGGGTTGTAATCTGTAGCTAAAGCTACCGGTAAGCCAGCGTCAATCATTTTACGAGCAGGAGGATAGTGTAGCTTCAAAAAGAAAGCTGTGCTTGGTAAAAGCGTAGGCATTGTTTTAGATTTTAATAAGGTATCTATTTCCTCATCGCCTGTAAACTCTAAATGGTCTACAGATAAAGCACCATTTGCTACACCTACTTGTATACCACCCGAATAATCAAGCTCATTGGCATGAATTTTTGGTTTTAAACCATGTGCAATACCTGCTTTTAGTATGGCGTCAGTTTCTTCAGGGGTAAAAAAGCCTCTATCGCAAAATACATCTACATATTCAGCTAACTCTTCTTTAGCTACCTGTGGTATCATCTCATTGATGATTAAATCTATGTAAGCTTGTCTGTTCTCTTTGTATTCCGCCGGGATTGCATGTGCACCTAAAAAGGTAGCTTTAATCTCCATAGGGGTTTCTCTGCGAAGCCTTTTAATTACACGTAACATCTTTATTTCATCCTCTAAGCTTAAGCCATAACCGCTTTTTATTTCTACAGCACCGGTACCCATTTGCATAATCTCGTTTAAGCGGGGTAGGGCTTGCTCAAACAATTCGTCTTCACTAGTATCGTGTAAGCGCTTAGCTGAGTTTAAAATTCCTCCGCCACGCTTCGCTATTTCCTCGTAAGACAAACCATTTATGCGGTCTACAAACTCGCCCTCACGGCTACCTGCATATACAATATGCGTATGTGAGTCGCACCAAGTAGGGAGTACTATATTTTCAGAAGCATCATAAACTTCTACAGCATTAGCAATATCACTTGGGCTTAGGTTATCCATAGAGCCAAAATCTACTATTAAGCCATCTTCTATTTCTACAAAAGCATTTTTAATGGTTTTCATTTCGGCCATGGTATGTCCATTGGCTTTATCTTTCGGCTCAAGCTCTACATTTACAAGCTCTTTAATGTTTAGGATCAGTTCTTTCATGGCTAATTAATTCTTTGGGCGAATTTATGAAAAGCCTGTTTAAAAACCCTTTTCTAAGGCGCTTAATATTGCCAAGGCAATGTGTATATTTGTATGCCTATGGCAGGAAATACTTTTGGAAATATATACAAGCTCACCACCTATGGTGAATCGCATGGCAAAGCCATTGGCGGTGTTATTGAGGGCTGTCCGGCAGGACTGGAGCTAGACTTTGATGCTATACAGTATGAACTAGACCGCAGAAAGCCCGGACAATCTAAGATTACTACACAACGGAAAGAACAAGACACCGTAGAGTTTCTTTCCGGAATATTTGAGGGAAAGACAACCGGAACCCCAATAGGTTTTACCATTTTAAACGAAGATGCAAAGTCTAAAGACTATTCTCATATAAAAGATACTTACCGACCATCACATGCTGATTATGTATATGAGCAGAAGTACGGATTGAGAGATTATAGAGGCGGAGGAAGAGCTTCGGCACGAGAAACTGCATGCAGAGTTGTTGCGGGCGCTATAGCTAAACAATTACTTCAACAAGTAAAGGTTAATGCTTATGTAAATCAGGTTGGTAGTGTTAGGTTAAATAAAGCTTATCAAGAGCTTGATTTGAGTAAAATGGACAGTAATATTGTTCGTTGCCCCGATACAGAGACAGCAGAAAGAATGATTGCTCATATTGATGAAATCAGAAAACAAGGCGATACCATTGGCGGTGTAATTACGTGTGTAATACAAAATATGCCTGTTGGTTTGGGTGAACCTGTGTTTGATAAACTCCACGCTGAGCTTGGTAAAGCGATGTTGAGCATTAACGCGGTAAAAGGCTTTGAATACGGTAGTGGCTTTGATGCTGTAACTATGAAAGGCTCTGAGCACAATGATGCGATTAATGCCGATGGCACTACAAAAACCAACTATTCAGGGGGTATACAAGGCGGTATTAGCAACGGACAAGACATCTACTTTAATGTAGCCTTTAAGCCAGTGGCTACCATTATGCAAGATCAAGAATCGATAGATAAAGACGGAAATACAGTAACTGTAAAGGGTAAGGGACGGCATGATCCTTGTGTTGTACCCAGAGCCGTGCCTATTGTAGAGGCTATGGCTGCTATGGTTATTGCAGATTATTATTTACTAAACAAAGTAAGCAGATTGTAAGATGAAGAAACTAGCATTGCATTGGAAAATTATTATAGGATTGGTTGCCGGTATTATATGGGCCTTGCTTTCTGCACAATTGGGTTGGAGTGAGTTTACAATTAATTGGATTGCTCCTTGGGGTGATATCTTTATCAACTTATTAAAATTGATAGCCGTACCTCTAGTATTATTCTCAATTATTAGCGGTGTAACAGGTTTGTCAGATACCTCTAGTTTAGGAAGAATGGGAGGTAAAACTCTTTTAACATATCTAGTAACAACAGTAATAGCTGTAAGTATGGGCTTGTTGCTGGTAAATATCATAAAACCCGGTAAATCTCTAGATAATGATGCTCGTTTAGATAATAGAATAGCTTACGAACTATGGGCTCAAGATCAAGGTGTTGCAGTACTAGATGATGAATGCTATAGTTGCTTAGAAGAAAATTCAACTAGAACAGAACGTGTTGCTAAACAGATGGAAACACAGACACCGGATGAGGCGGTACAAAAAAAGATGGAGGATGCTAAGAAAGCCAAAGAAGCAGGCCCTTTGCAGTTTGTTGTGGATATGGTGCCTAGTAATATCTTCTTTTCTCTGAACAACAATGGTTTAATGTTGCAGGTTATCTTTTTTGCCATCTTTTTTGGCATTAGCTTACTATTTATACCAAAAGACAAAGCGCAGCCTGTTATCTCATTTATTAATGGCATTAATGAGGTGTTTTTAAAGATGGTGGATATAACCATGAGAGCAGCACCCTTTTTTGTGTTTGCCTTATTAGCAGGGGTAGTATCTAAAATGGCAGGGGACGATATTGGAAAAGTAGGAGAGATATTTAAAGGCTTAAGTGTCTACTCATTAACCGTAGCAGCAGGTTTAATATTTATGGTTTTTATTTTCTACCCTTTGTTTATAGCTCTATTTGTAAAAAAAATGAAGTTCGGGCAGTTTTTAAAAGGGATAAGTCCGGCACAAATGCTGGCTTTTTCTACCAGCTCTAGTGCAGCAACTTTGCCTGTAACTATGGAGTGTGTAGAAGATAACTTAGGTGTAGATAAGAAAGTAACCAGTTTTGTATTGCCAATTGGCGCTACCGTAAATATGGATGGCACAAGTCTGTATCAGGCAGTTGCAGTTATATTTTTGGCGCAAATGCATATGGTAGATTTAACACTGGGACAACAATTAACTATTGTATTAACCGCAACTTTAGCTTCTATTGGTTCGGCGGCAGTACCAAGTGCTGGATTAGTGATGTTAATAATTGTTTTACAGTCAGTTGGCTTAAACCCAGCTTGGATTGCAATTATTTTTCCTGTAGATCGTATTTTAGATATGATGCGTACGGTTGTGAACGTTACGGGCGATGCAACTGTTTCTACTTTTATAGCAAATACTGAAGGACTACTAAATGACGTTGAAGGTGTAGTAATTGATAAAGAAATTGTAAAAAACTAAAATACCTATCTGATGAAAAAATTCTTTAAGAGACTAGGAATCGCATTTCTAATTATTCTAGCCTTACTCATTATCCTACCTATGGTTTTTAAGGGTAAGATTGTGAAAATGGTAAAAGAAGAGATTAACAATAGTGTAAACGCCAAAGTTGAGTTTGGCGATTTTAGCTTGAGTATGTTTAAAAACTTCCCCAACTTTTCATTAGGCATAGAAAATGTAACTGTAGATGGAGTAGATGTGTTTGAAGGAGTACGTTTGGCAGAAATTGGAGAGTTTGAGGCAAGCATTGATTTGATGAGTGTGATTAGCGGTGATCAAATAGGAGTACGCTCTGTAGGTTTGGTAAACTCCAAAATATACATCCAAGTGTTAGAAGACGGTACGGCTAACTATGATATTGCAAAGGTAGATAGTACTGCTACTGAAGAACCTGAAGAAGAGGAGATCAATGAGGCTTCGGAGCCCGCAGAGTATAACATTAAGCTGAAGAAGTACTATGCAAAGAATGTAGACTTTGTATATGACGATGCCTCTATGGGAGTATATACTGCAGTAAAAGGCTTAAACCATACTGGTACAGGAGATTTTACACAAGACTTGTTTGTATTAAGCACTAAAACGGATATTGAAGAGGCTACATTTGACTATGGTGGAGTTAGGTATGTAAATAAAGCTAACCTTGACTTAGATGCTGATTTGGATATGGATATGCCCAATATGACTTTTACGTTTAAAGAAAATGAGGCAAGAGTAAATCAATTGTTTTTAGGATTTGATGGTGTGATAGCAATGCCTACCGAAGATATTTCTATGGATATAACCTTTGAGGCAAAGCAAACAGAGTTTAAAAACATCTTATCAATGATTCCGGCTGTATATGCAACTAGCTTTAGCGATGTGCAAACAGAAGGGAAGCTGGCCTTAAATGGTCATGTGAAAGGTGTGTATAATGAGACTACTATGCCTGGTTTTGGTGTAAACCTAGCGGTAGATAACGCGATGTTTAAATACCCTGATTTGCCAAAATCAGTAAACAACATTAATATAAGCTTAAAAGTAAATAACCCTGATGGAGATTTAGACAAGACAACGGTAGATATGGATAAGTTCCATATGGAGATTGCAGGGAACCCTATAGACGCTACTTTAAAGGTGCGTAAGCCTATGACAGATATGTTTGTAGACATGGGTGTGAAGAGTAACCTAGATTTAGCTTCTGTAAGAGATGTAATGCCACTAGAGGGTGGAGATAAGCTAAACGGAAAGATTGTTTCTGATTTCTCAGCTAAAGGAAATATAAGCGATGTAGAAGCAGGTAATTATGATGCCTTTGATGCTAAGGGTAGCCTAAATGTATCAGGTATGACCTATACTTCTGCGGTAATGGATTATGATGTATTGATTAATGACTTAGCAATGAAATTCTCTCCGCAATATGTAGCACTAGAGAACTTTGATTCTAAAGTAGGTAAGTCTGACTTTAAAGCAAACGGTAGAATAGACAATATCTTCTCGTATGTATTTAAGGATACAACCCTAAAAGGAACATTTACATTGAACTCTAACTTGATTGATGTAAACGAGTTTATGCCAGTTGCAGAAGAAGGGGTAGAGGCTGAAGAAACTACTGAAGAGCAAGTAGAGGCTGCACCAATGCAAGTAATAGAGGTGCCTGCAAATGTAGACTTCGTATTAAATGCCAATATCAACACCTTGGTTTACGATAATATGGAAATCAAGAATGTGAAGGGTGGTATTATGGTAAGAGATCAGGCTATCAATATGAACCAGTTAAACATGGATTTATTTGATGGTAGCATGACCATGAATGGTAGTTATGATACCAAAGATATTAGTAAACCTAATGTAGACTTCGGGATGAACATCAGAGAGTTTGATGTGCAAAAGGCATTTACAACGCTAAATTCTTTTAAACAGATAGCTCCTGTAGCAGAGAGTACTACCGGTAAGTTTTCTACCAATATGACTTTTAAGGCTTTATTGCAAGATGATATGATGCCTGATATGAACTCATTAACAGGTGGCGGTAAGTTGGTAACCAAAAATGTAGTAGTAGAATCTAAAACCATGAAAAAGGTTGCAGATGCTGTGAAAAATAAGAAGCTCGAGAAGCTGAAGTTGGATAATACCAATATAGCCTATGAGTTTAGAGATGGTAGAGTATGGGTAGAACCATTTGACTTAAAAGTAACAGATAAGATTACTGCCAAAGTAGAGGGGTCTAATGGTTTTGATCAAACTTTAGATTATAAAATGAAAATGAAGTTCCCTGCATCAGAAATAACTTCTATACAAACAGATGCATTGAGTAAGTCTACTGTAGATGTTGGGGTTAAAATTACAGGAACAGTAAAAGATCCTAAGGTAAAGGCTGATATTGGTGATATAGCCGGCGATGCGATTACACAAGTAAAAGATGAGTTGGTAAATAAAGCAAAAGATGCTGTAGATGATGCAAAGAAAAAAGCGCGTGAAGAAGCTATTAAACAAGCAAAAGAACAAGGAGATAAATTGATTGCCGAAGCCAAAAAACAAGGTGACAACTTACGTGCAGAAGCGAAGAAGCAAGGAGATAAGTTAATTGCTGAGGCTAAAAAACAGGGAGATAAACTGGTAAAAGATGCCGGAAGTAATCCTATTAAGAAGAAGTTGGCTCAAAAAACGGCTAAAGAACTAGAGGATGCTGCAAAAGACAAAGCTGCAGATTTAAATAAAAAAGCAGATACTGAAGCAAATAAGCTAGAGGCAGAAGCGCAACAGCAAGCAGCAGATTTACTAAAAAAGGCTGAAAACGGCTAAATGAATTAAGAATTGATGAATAGAAGTAGTGCGAAGTTTGTAGGGTGGATAGTAGGAGTAGCGATAACTCTAGGAACGATGTCTGTTAATGCACAAGGCATAATAACAGATATAGAGTTTGGCGAGTGTGAGCAGGAGGTGAGTGAGGTTGCAGAACGTTTTTTTGAGAAGGCAAAAAAGGCCTTTAATGATAATAACCTTCAAGAGGCAGAGCGCTACTTAAATAGTGCTTTGCGCCAGGAGCAAAACTATGCACATGCACTGCATATGCTCGCAGAGATAGGAATTAGGAAAAGAAATGGCGTAGCGGCAGAGTCGTTTTGGAAGAAGGTAATAGCTGTATGCCCTGATTATAAGGCAGAGATTTACTTTTTTTTAGGAATGCGCTCAAAAATGGCCGGACAAATGAATACGGCTACAGAGTATCTTTCTAAGTTTTTAACCTTTGATGAACGAGATCGCACTTACGATAAACAAGCTGAAAAAGCATTAAAAGAAGCAGCAATATTAGAGGAAATACTCTCTAACCCTGTTCCTTTTAACCCTAAACCTGTTAGAGGTATTTCTACCAGAAACGATGAGTATTTAGGTATTATATCTGCCGATGAAGAATGGGCTTTTTATACCCGAAAAGTACCTCAAAAGGATATGAATAGTATATCTAGAGGGAGAAAAATGGTGGAGCAGTTTACTGTTAGTAATGGTAAAAATGGAGCTTTTGATGGAGGAGAACCTATGCCTTATCCGTTTAATGAGCCCGGTAATAATGAGGGAGGACCTACAGTTTCTGCAAATAATAAAGAACTCTATTTTACCATTTGTAAAGATGATGCAAATGGCTATCGCAATTGTGATATCTATTATACCAGCAAGGTAGATGGTAGATGGCAACCGATACAAAACTTAGGGGCAAATGTAAATGCTTCTGATGCTTGGGACTCACAACCTAGTATATCTGCCGATGGACAAACACTTTATTTTGCCAGTAACCGTAAGGGCGGCATGGGTGAGTTGGATATTTATTTTTCTAGAAGAAACCTAGATGGCTCTTGGGGAAAAGCAGAGAATGCAGGTCCTGTAATAAACACAGCAGAAAGTGATAAAACCCCTTTTATACACTCTGATAGTGAAACGTTGTACTTTACCTCTAGGGGGCATACAGGCTTAGGTGGTTATGACATATTTCTTACCAAATTTGAGAATGGACAATGGACAGAGCCTAAAAACATAGGTTATCCTATAAACTCTCAGGATGATGATTTGGGTTTATTTGTGAGTTTAGATGGCAAGATGGCTTACTTTTCTTCTAATAAAATAAAAGGTAACGGCGGTTGGGATATGTATGGCTTTGAGCTGTATGAAGAGGCTAGACCTGAAAAGGTGTCTCTACTGAAAGGAACTTTAAAAGATAAAAACAATGACCCTGTAACGGATGCAAAAATTGAACTAAAGAACCTGAAAACACAAGAGGTAAAAGAGATTAAGGTAGATCAGTTTTCCGGTGAGTATGTAGCGGTTGTAAAGCGAGATGAAGACATGATTATGACTGTAAAGAAAAAAGGCTCTGCTTTTAACTCGCAATACATTGCCAAAGAGGATGATGATATGGATGGCGTGGTTGAGGTAGATTTAGAAGTAAAACCTATTGAAGTAGGTGAGGAGTACCGTATCAATAACATCAACTTTGCTACCGACTCTTATCAGCTAGACCATATTGCCATAGATGTAATTAAAGAGTTTATGGGCTTTTTAAAGGAAAACCCCAATGTAAAGGTGGGTATACATGGGCATACTGATAATGTAGGTAGTTCTGCGGCTAATATGACGCTTTCTAACAACCGTGCGAAGGCTGTTTATGATTATCTTGTAGCGAATGGTATCCCGGCCTCTAGATTGTCTTATAAGGGCTATGGAGACACCAAGCCTATTGCTGCTAATAATAACGAAGCAGGGCGTGCTAAAAACCGTCGTACGGTGTTTGTGGTTACTGGAAAGTAAGATGTAAATTACTTTTTTATATATAAATCAATATCAAGACCGCATATGTTAAAAATTTCATCAAAATGCCTCTGAGGAATCTCTAATGTTGGATCTTTAGATATAAATTTAGAAAATCTGACAAATTCTGTAAAAAATATACTGTCTTTATCACTTGTAGACTTTGTAAAACCTTCTATGAATTCATAAAAAGAACCATTAAAAGTAAAAAGGTCAGGTAAATTTTCGTTTAATCTCTTAATCAAAAGATTTATTCTTAATAATTCTCCTAAACTCATGTTATTAAAAACATATTGGATAGATGAAACAAAATAGCTATTGTTTGAATAATATTTATAAAAAGTCTCGACCTCTTGCTTATTGTATGAATTATACACTCCTTTTATTTCATCATTATATCTTTTAAAATGAACCTTATTATTTTTAATAAATAATGGATACTTTTCATAAAGTAAAAGTGATAAAAAAAGCTTTTGCGATTCATCGTCACCAAACGGTGTTGAATTAATAAACAAATCAACATATAATTCTTGATTAATAACAGTAGTGTTTACTTGTGCAGAAATAGAATAATTTTTTAATACAGAATTTATTTGCTCATTAAAATTTTCTAAGTCAGTTGCTTCTTCTTTTTTTATCGTTTCATTTCTTACACTAGAATTGCATGATGATATCATCAAAATACATAAAACCGAAATCAAATGCTTTACTCTCATAATGTTTTTTATTTAATAGAGCCCCTATGATTTATTCCAAATATTCTAATCAAATATAGCATATATTAAGAATCATATAGTTTGTGACTTAGAATTGCTTTGCAAGCAGAACTGCTGCTAAATCTACCGCTACATGCCCTACCTCTCTTTGGTCGGCGCAATTCCACTCGATTTACAGCTATTTCTGGAAACACTTCATCTATTGCTTTCTATGAAAGCAATAAAGCCCGCATCTGAAAAAATGCGTAAAGCAAATCATCAAAGCTGAGCGTTAAGAATGAAGAACTGTTTGAGCCTGAAAGGCGAGTTTTCTTCGTTTAGCGAAGCGACATGATTTGTAGTGTTTTTTCGGCGAGCGGTGAGTTTTCTTTGGTACTTTCTTTTGGTGGTAGCAAAAGAAAGTAGAAGCAATCCCTAGTAAATAAATTATAGACATAAAAAAGCCCCGCATTGCGGGGCTTTAAGCTTGCTAAAAGCAAGTATATTGTATTAAACTCTTTTCTCTTTAATACGAGCTTTCTTACCGGTAAGCTCTCTTTGATAGAAGATACGAGCTCTACGAACAACACCACGTTTGTTTATTTCAATCTTCTCAATGCTTGGGTTGTTGATAGGGAAGATACGCTCTACACCAATACTACCAGACATTTTACGGATTGTAAAAGTTTCTGTAGTACCACTACCACGGCGTTGTAAAACAACACCTCTAAAAAACTGAGTACGCTCTTTTGCACCCTCTTTAATTTTGTAATACACTGTTATAGTGTCTCCGGCTCCAAATTCCGGAACGTCATTTACACTGTTATAAGTGCCTTGTACGTGTTTAATCAAATCCATGATTATCTTTCTTTACTTGTTTTCCGATAAGCAACATTCACAGTTTTTGCCAGAGGTTAGTTACCGTTGTTTCGGTTTCTTGAAACAGGGCGCAATATTACAAATTTTCAAGCAATTAGAACCAAAAAATCACAATATTATTTTTCATTTTCATCCAATAAATCCGGTCTACGTTGTTTAGTGCGCTCTATAGCTTGTTCATGGCGCCAATCCTCTATCTTCTTTTCATGGCCGGATAGTAGTATTTCCGGTACTTTCCAGCCCTTGTAGTCTGCAGGGCGAGTGTATACAGGTGGTGCTAATAAATTATCCTGAAAAGAGTCGGTAAGGGCAGAGGATTCGTCGTTTAAAACACCGGGTAGTAGTCTGATGATGGCATCGCTTACCACAGCAGCGGCCAATTCGCCACCAGAAAGCACATAATCACCAATAGAAATCTCTTTGGTGATGTAGTGGTCTCTAATGCGTTGGTCAACGCCTTTGTAATGCCCGCAAAGGATAATAATGTTTTCTTTCAAAGATAGAGTGTTGGCTGTAGCCTGATTAAATTGTTCTCCATCCGGAGTCATGTAGATAATTTCATCGTATGTTCTTTCCGATTGTAGTTTATCAATACAATCTGCAATGGGTTGTATAGTCATCACCATTCCGGCACCTCCGCCAAACTGATAATCGTCTACCTGTTTTTGGTTTTGGGTAGAGTAGTCTCGGATATTATGAATATGTACTTCTACCAATTTTTTCTCAATCGCTCTTTTCAAAATCGAATCGTTAAATGGGCTTTCAAGTAATTTGGGTAGTACTGTAAGTATGTCTATTCTCATGCGGGCAAATGTACGGTATTTTCTATCAATAATGCTTAAATATATTCGTTGTCATGTTGTCATGTTTTGTATTTAAAATATTGTTTTCCAAATATATATGTTGTTTATATAAATTTTTAGTTTAATTAAAAATAATCTTACATATGGACATAAAAAAAGAGGGCAATTGCCCTCTTTGTGCTTTATTGAAGTCTAAAAATTACTCTTCAGATTTAGCTTTTTGCTCGGTTTCCGTGTTGGTAGAATCGGCATCATCAAAGTCCAATGAAACAGAATTAATGCAATATCTCAATCCGGTTTCTGTAGGTCCGTCATTAAAAACATGACCCAAATGTCCGCCACATGTTGCACAAATAATTTCGGTACGAATCATCCCATGAGAAGTATCTCTATGTTCAATAATTCGGTCTGCAGATATGGGTTTGTCAAAACTTGGCCATCCGCAATGTGCATCAAACTTGCTATCCGATTTAAACAAGGGCGTGTTGCAAGCCGCACAGGTATAAATACCATCTTCAAAATGAAGGTTGTATTCGCCCGTGTGTGGGCTTTCAGTGCCTTTTTCGCGTAAAACACGGTATTGCTCTTTTGTAAGCTCAGATTTCCATTCTGAGTCTGATTTCTGAACTTTAAACTCTTCTTTCATTGCTGTTGTGTCTTGTGGTTGTTCTGCGTTTGTGTTGGTTTGTGCCGTACAAGCTACACCACTAAATAGCATTAGGGCACCACAAACAAATATTGTTTTATACATTTTCATCGCTTTTATAACAATATACGTTACAAAGAGTTCTTTGGATGAAGTAAGCTTTTTATTTCTTTAAAAAAGAGACTGTAATCGCCTTTACGTCTTTGTCTTTAAGCGGACGACGATGCCCTAAGCCTTTGGTAAGATGTAATTCAGATCCCTCCCAAGCTTGGTGTATTTCTTTTCCATTGTCTACAGGTACTTCGTAGTCATCCTCATCGTGTATCACTAAACCCTTAGCGTTAACAGAAGCTACATTTCTAAGCCCAGAGAAAGCCTCAATATCGTCTACATAGTGTTTTTGCAGATGTTGCGCTATGCCTTTGGCGGCTACTTTGCCCGCACCAACTAGTCGGCAGAAATCTTTAATTACCCGCTCTGTACTACTGGGCGAGCTGATGCTTACCATTTTCTCTATCGGTACGCCTGCATTAATGGCATTAAATACCGCTACACAACCTAAGGAATGCCCAACGGCTAGCTTAAACGGACCAAACTCTTGGTTGACCTTTACAACGGCATCTCTAAATTTAAGTAGGTGAGTGTCGTTTTCATCCGTACCGTGGCCGGGTGCATCAAATGCTATAGCTTGAAAACCATTATTGGCTAATTCCTGCGCTACAAAGCCCATTTGAGTACCTCTGCCGGCCCAACCATGCATTAGTAATACCTTTTTGCCTTTGCCCCAAATATGTACGGGCAATTGGCTTCCTTCAAACTCATAATGTTTAAGGCTGGCAGTTTTGGCGGCTTCTTGCTCTTTACTGGGCGCTTTAAAGCGCATAGGCTTAAAAAATAAGCGTACGGCAAGCTTTTTTGCCAGTGGTGGTGCAATGGTTTCTAATACAGAAAAAGTGGCGCTAATGAAACGGCTAGCTGCTACACCGGATTTTTTATTGTTTTTGCTCAATTTTTGGTGCTTTTAGCACATAACAGGGTATGTGTTATTCTTGTTCGAAAGTACAGATTTTAATTCTATTCATGAATAGCTTATTACTAAATAAAATTAGCACTTCCGTTGATCTATATGAGGAAGCTAGTAAGCAAACTGCTTTAGAAATTGAGCAAACGATTGATTTTGAAAATTGAAACTATTACTTAAAAAGTTTAAAAATATTAGTTTCAGGTTTTATAATAGGATCAATTTTTTTGTGAAATTTAATCATATCAATTTCAGAGTATTTTAGAATTATCGACTCTTGACAATTAATATCATAAATAAAAATTTCATCTTTCGTTTTCCCGATTATTCTATATGAATTATTAGTATAGTCAAAGTTCTTATGAGTGATTACGAAATCAGCAACTTCATAAGTTATTAAATGTTTAGCTTTATGAGCTGGATCAAATAATATTACTATTAATGAAATTATTATAGAAAACATTATAAACTGTTTACGTAATTTATACAATCTTATTGAATAATATTTCATCATTACTTTTGAATAATTAGAATAATCCTTCTTGATATACATAGTTGGTGCTAAGACATAACTGAATATTAAAGCTAAAGAGAAGAAAAATGATATCGATAGTAAGTTCACAAAATAGTTTTTAAAACTAACTAAAAAGTATCCTATAAGAAGTGAACCTATTCCTACTAATAATATAAAAGCTCCATATTTATATTTATTCATATTTTTTAATGAATAAATCAATAACCAACTGCTTGATATTGCTATTGCTATTCCAAATAGTATAGGTAGAATTGAGTTTAAAAATAAAATTAGCAATTGGGGTAAATTTAAATAAGATAAAATATTAATTCCAAAATAGGAATAATACATACTTTCATGAATACCACCTATTAATATCCATACAATTGAAAATAATGGTAGGTTATGTTTGATTTTTTCAATCATATTAAATTATTTCTTGAAATATACTTAATTCAGAGAGATAAAAGAAAATGAGTAAAAAGTGTATAAAGTTTAAGAAGAATTAGTATCAATCCCCATTTGTGTAAACAAACCCCATCATGAAACAAAAAGCAACCACTGTAGAAGAGTATATACAAAGTTTCCCAACCGATATCCAAGAGATACTGGCAACCATACGCAAGACCATTACCCAAAATGCACCCGATGCTGTAGAAAGCATCTCTTATGGGATGCCTGCCTATAAAACCCATAATAAGCCGTTGGTCTATTTTGCAGGCTATGATAAGCATATTGGCTTTTATGCCACTCCCACAGGGCATGAGCAGTTTGCCAAACAATTGGCTAAGTATAAGCAGGGGAAGGGTTCTGTTCAGTTTCCACTAAACGAACCAATGCCTTATGAGCTTATTGCTGAGATTGTAAAATTTAGGGTAGCAGAAAACGAAAAGAAATAGTACCCAGAGCGGGATTTGAACCCGCACGTCCGAAGACACAGCCCCCTCAAGACTGCGCGTCTACCAGTTTCGCCACCTGGGTAGTAAGTAGGAGGGCAAAGATAAAATAAATAGGGTAAAGGGCTAATCGTTTTTTGTGTTGCTTTTCAGCAGGTCTGTAAGCATTTCTAATTCGTGTAGTACTTCTATTTTCTCGCAACAATCTCGCATAGTTTGTCTCACTGCATCTGCAGATGGTGGTAAGTTGCCTCCGGAGTTTTTAAATACAGCTTCGCTAGGCCATTGTGCATAGGCAATGTATTTGGTATCAGTTTTTTGGTGCAAGCGAGAGCCTAGGCTGCCTTCATATTTATAAATGAGTTTAGTTAGTTCTGCCCAAGCTTTTACAAAGGCTTCTTGCTTGTTAGGTTTTACCGTAAAGGAGTAGAGTACTGCAAACATGTTATTTCAATTAAGCTCAAATATAAAAAAAAGCGACTTTGATACTCCATCAAAGCCGCTTAGATATGTTTATGGTGTGTTTTGATTTATGAGCGGATCATTGGTTTGTACTTGGCTCTGTTTTCATATACCACCCATAAGTTGATTATAAATAATACAGTCGCTATGGGTAAGCCCGAAGGGGCTACAAATAGATGCGTGAGTACAATGCCTATCATTATCGGGAAGATAACAACCGCGCCTAAGGCTCTGGTTTTCGGGAAGATGAATAACAATCCGCCTAAAATTTCTCCTAAACCCAGTAAAGGCATCAGCCATACTATTTCCATAAATGCAATGAAGTCTTTAGTTATTTCTTCAGGCATTGTTTCCGGAACAGGCATATAGTTAAAAAACTTATTGAGCCCTGCATTGATGAACATCAGTCCAAACAATAGGCTTACAACCAAAAGAATGTTCTTTTTCATGCTTTTTGTTCTTTCAATTGCTCTAATAGCTCGTCTAAGCCTATCATCGCCATCGTTAATCCTTCTTTCATTCCCATCTTTATAACTGTTTCCAGTTCTTCTAATGACTCATATGTAACTATTGTCTCAACTAGGGTGTTGTCTCCTAAACTTTTAAAGTAAGAGTCCCATGATGCTTTTGGCATTTGAGGGTTTATGTTTCCATCTTCATCACAAAAACCATCAGTAGCAGAGTAGCTGTCAATTGGGTTTATTTTTTCAAAGGACATAAAACCCCAGTGTTCCTCGCCATTGGGTCCGCACATACAGTATAGCCAGCTTCCGCCTTCGCTAAAGTCCATAGTTTTGGTTTTTGCTTGCCATGGTTTTGGGGCAAACCATCGATCAAGTAGTTCACTTTTTGTGTAAGCATCCCATACGAGTTGCTGGTCTGCTGCAAATTCTCGCTTTACAGTGATGGTGTTGTTTTCTTTGTCAACAACAAAGTCGAATTGTAGATTACTGTTCATTTTTCTTGGTTTTTGAGTGTTAATAATACGTTGTCTAATCGGAGGACTAATTCTTTAATTATTGTTACTTTTTCAATTGCTCTAGTAGTCCGTCTAAATTTTCTAATACCATAGTAAAGCCTTCTTTCATTCCCATTTTCATCACAGTTTCTATATCCTCTACTGAGTCGTGGATGACTACAGTCTCTACCAATGTGTTTTTGTTAATGGCTTTAAAAGTTGTATTCCATTTAGTACGAGGAATTTTGGTATCAATATTTCCATCTTCATCGCAAAAGCCATCATAAGAAGTAAAGCTATCTATCGGGTTTATTTTTTCATAGTCCATACGTCCCCAATGATATTTGCCTTCAGGCCCTTTCATAATATACAACCAGTAACCACCTTCTGTAAAGTCCATGGTTTTTGTTTGTGTTTGCCATGGTTTTGGCGCAAACCATTGGTCTAGTAGTTCGCTTTTTGTGTAGGCATTCCATACTAGTTGTTGTTCTGCTGCAAACTCTCGTCGTATAGTTATCGTTTTCTGTTCTTTATCAACTATAAAGTCGAACTGTAGATTACTGTTCATTTCTATTGTTTTAAAGTGTTGATAATAAGTTGTATAATTGTTTAAATCTGGCTTCCCATATTTTCCTGAATACTTCCATCAGGTAATCTATTTCTTTCTTTTTCATTACTTTTTTAGTTCTTCTATCAGTTCGTCTAAGCCTTCTAGTGCCATTGTAAACCCTTCTTTCATTCCCATCTGCATCACTGTTTCTAAATCTTCAAGAGAGTTATAAGTAATGTCAACTTCAACAAGTGTAGTGTCTCCTAAGCTTTTAAAGGTGGTTATCCATGAAGAGCCGGGTAAGTCATTAATAATGTTTCCTTCATCATCACAAAAGTTTGCAGAGGAAGTATAGCTATTAATCGGGTTGATTTTCTCATAACGGATGATTCCCCAGTGTTCTTCGCCCTCAGGCCCGCACATAGCATGAAGCCAATAACCGCCCTCACTGAAATCCATTGTTTTGGTTCTTGCTTTCCATGGTCTGGGTGCAAACCATTGGTCTAGCAGCTCACTTTTTGTATGTACATCCCACACCAATTGCTGATTTGCTGCAAACTCACGCTTGATGTTTAAAGCGTTTCTTTTTTTATCAACTGTAAAGTCAAATTGAAGATTACTGTTCATTTTTTTTGTTTTTGAGTTTTAATAATACATCGTCCAACTGGTTGAATCTGGTTTCCCATATCTTTCTAAACTGTTCTATCCATTGGTCGATTTCTTTCATTTTCTCAATTTTTATTGAGTAGAAAATTTCTCGTCCTTCTTGTTTAGATTCAATCAAGTCACATTCATTAAGTATCTGTATGTGTTTTGATATGGTGGGTCTGGCTACATCAAAGTTGCTGGCTATAGCACCGGCAGATAATGTTTGTGTTGCCAGTAGTACTAGTATAGATCTTCTAGTGGGGTCGGCAATAGCTTGAAATATGTCTCTTCTTAAATTCATTATGTAGTTATTTGGCTACAAATATATATGTAGTCATTTAGCTACGCAAATATTTTTGCAAATATTTTTAGAGTAGGAGTGATTAGTTAAAGAAGAAATAGGAATGAAGGGAATGAGTGAGGTGTATAGAAACCAAAAAAGGGTTGCAAATTGCAACCCTTTTTGAGTGACTTGGCTGGGGCTCGAACCCAGGACCCTCTCCTTAAAAGGGAGATGCTCTACCAGCTGAGCTACCAAGTCAGTTCCTTTTTTGGAGGTGCAAATATAAAAGCATTATTTTTATTAGCAAAGATACTGGCAAGCTTTTTTTAAGTCCTTTGTATATGAAGTTTTCCGCATGATTTTGTGTAAAAAAACCGACCTTTGTGGCTATGATTTTGTTTGTAATTGGTTATATGGGCAGCGGAAAAAGCACGGTTGGAAGACAATTGGCTGAAAAGCTAAATATGGACTTTACTGATTTAGACGCTTTTATTGAAAATAAGGCTCAAAAAACAATTTCAGAAGTATTTGCGGAAAAAGGCGAAATCTATTTTAGAAAATTAGAGAGAGAAGCCCTTTTAGAGCAGTTTAAAACCGAAAATTGTGTAATTGCTGTTGGTGGTGGTACACCGTGTTATTACGATAATATGGATTTAATGAACCAAAATGGCAAAACTATTTACCTAAGAGGCGGAGTAGGTACTTTGGCCAGTAGGTTGATTAGTGAGAAGAAAAACCGCCCAATGATAAGCCATTTACCCGATGATGAAATACCTGAGTTTATAGCCAAGCATTTATTTGAGCGCTCCGGTTTTTACAATAAAGCACAGTTGATAGTTGATATTGAGAAACTAGAAGTTAACGAGCTGGTAAAAAAGCTTAGATAAGGTATACAGCTTCTTCGCCATCTAACTCTACAGCAACATGCTCTTTGAGGGTAGTAGCTAAAGATATGCCTTTGTAGTCTGCCTTTACAGGAAAACGTTTATGGCTCCTATCTACCAATACTACAGTTTTAAAAGTTTTTATAGGAACTGTTAAAAATAGTTTTACAGCATAAATAAGTGTTTTGCCGGAGTTTAATACATCATCTACCAAGATTACAGGCTTATTTTTGTACTGATCTTCCGTTAAATTAATTGTAGCTTCATTATCAATAGGGTTGTCTTTATCTAACTCTACTTTTCCGAATGTAAAATCAATTTCCGGGGCTATATCATTTAAAAGCTTTATAATTCTTTCTGCCAAGGTATAACCTCTAGGAGCTATTCCTACAATAACAATTTCCTTTTCGCCATAATTGTCTTCGCAAATTTGCCATGCAATACGAAGTAGGCGTTGTTCAATTTGTTTTTTGTTTAAAATAAGAGTCTTAGAGTTAGGCATAATCTTATGTGCTTTTGGCAAATTTAGTATTTAAATAGAGATTTCATGCGAAAGTAAATTTAGAATTTTATATGTTGCATAGCTGAAAAAATAAAAACTTATAGTCATGAAAAAAATAGTCACATTATTATTAGTCTCATTAATTCTTGCTTCTTGTTCAGACCCAATGCAAGAAGTTTATTTAGAAGTAGGTTTAGAGGAGGACTTGAAAGCTATTAAAGGACATATTAGTGAAGATGATTATAATATTTTGGTAGACTTTATTGTGTGGAGTGAATATGAAGGAGATGACAAGATATTTGCTGAGACCTATCAGGATATACTAGATTATAGAAAAAGGGAGTTGGAATTTGAAAGTAAGATTAGAGAAAAACTTTATGATGTCAAATTAGTTAAAATGGAGTTTGAAAAGGGAGGGGAGCGTGCTATTAGTAATAAAAGTAATAAAAGGATACTTTATGTTGAGGCAAAAAATAAATCCTCGATAGGTTTTTCTCGTTTAAATGCTAAAATCAGAATGTATAACACCAAAACAGATAGGCGTTATGAATACTACGTTATTTATGAGGATACTGTTTTAGCTGGAGAAACAATTCGTTTTACAGATAAAAGTGATTATTATGGTGTTAAAGCCAAGTGGGATGATCAAGAATCATTGGATAACTATGAGGTGTCATATGATTATTATTTGCCAGAGGTGCCTTATGGAACAGATTTAGGAATAGATTAATTTCCCTCTGTTTCGGTTGTGTTTATTCCCAAATCTTTATTTGTGATAACTCTAAAAGCAAACTTATAGCCCTCATAACCGGCAATGGCATAAAAAATAATATCCATAAAGCTAAAGGTTTCAGTCATAACAGGTATTAGTTGTGAGTAATCGAACAATGTTAGGGTTTCAAAATAACCTAATCCTTCATAGTTGGCAACGTATCCAATAATGCTTAAGAAATTACCAAGCACAGTACTTAAAATAGCTATTATAGCACCTGATATACCAAAAATAGCAGTTATGCCTTTTCCAAAATAGCGTATCGTGAATCCAACACCAGCCCCTAATGCAATTGCTAAATACCCAATTTGATAATTTGTAATAACTGTAATTGCACCCCATAAAATGGCGCAGATTATTCCTGCAGCAATACCTGATATAATAGCTTTTGGTAAGTTCTGTTCAGATTTTAAGTTTTCTAGAATTTCATGAGGAATTTCTACAGTAGTTTCTCTTTGAAAATCTGGTTTGATAAAGTTTGAGTCGCTCATTATTGTAAGTTTTTGAGGTTACTTTGAGCTAAACTACAATAAATTGATTAATTGTTAACTGTAATTAACATATTATCAGTAAAATAAACAGTTAGTTTTTTACCATGTTAATAAAAAGCTCATTCCCTTCTCTAGGTTTAATAGAATTGTAAGCAGTCTCCAATACTTTAAAATCAAAGTAAGGGCGGAAGTAGTTGATGTACTCTGCTTTATCTCCACCAAATGGCGGATGCTCGGTATACAAAGGTATCTGAAATAACAGTCCCACAAGTTTACCGCCTTCTTTTAATAGGCTATTTACGTGCCAACCATATTCTGGTCGTAGATCAGGGTTTAAAGCACAAAAGAAAGTTTGCTCTATGATTAAATCATATTGCCCAATATGCTTAAAGAAGTCAGATAAAATTAAATGATCTTCAGGGAAATCCGGTACACGGTTTTTAAAATTTTCTAAAGCTTTTGGAGAGAAGTCCAGTAAATAAACATTACTAAAACCTTTGTTATGTAAATATTCAACTTCATAAGCGTTACCGGCACCTGGGACTAATATTTTAATGCTTTTATCTTTCAATTGGTCAAAGTACTCGACTAATGGAGTAGAAGGGTAGCCAATATCCCAACCTGTTTGGCTGCTTTCATATCTGCTATCCCAATATTCTTGTCCTAAATCCGGTATTTCGCTCATTATCTCTTTTCTAGTAATACTATGTTTTCTACATGGTGTGTTTGTGGAAACATGTCTACAGGCTGTACTTTAATTACTTTATACGATTCATCCATTAGTGCCAAATCTCTTGCTTGTGTAGCAGAATTACAACTTACATATACAATACGCTTTGGGGCTACACGTAAAATGGTTTCTACAACATCTTTGTGCATTCCATCACGTGGCGGATCGGTAATTATTACATCAGGTGCACCGTTTTCAGCAATAAACTCATCGTTTAATACCTTTTTCATGTCTCCTGCATAAAAAACAGTATTATCTATCTTATTGTTGATAGCATTTTCTTTTGCAGACTCAATTGCCTCTGGCACAGACTCTATACCCACCACTTTTTTTACAGTTTTTGCCACAAATTGTGCAATAGTACCTGTGCCGGTATATAAGTCATAAACAACATCATCTTTAGTAAGGGCTGCATATTCTCTAGTAACCTTATACAGTTCATAAGCTTGCTTAGAGTTAGTCTGGTAAAAGGACTTAGGTCCAATTTTAAAGCGCAAACCTTCCATTTCTTCAAAAATATGGTCAGCACCTTTATAGGTCACAATATCTAAGTCATAAATAGTATCATTTCCCTTACCGTTTATAGTGTAAAGCAAGGAAGTGATTTGTGGAAACTGTGTATATAGCTCATCTAGTAAAGTCTCAACTATTTGTTGATCATACTCTCTAAATTGTACCAATACCATTAATTCACCAATAGAAGTGTTTCTAATAATAACGGTGCGCAGCATACCTGTTTGCTCTCTAAGGTTAAAGAACGGTATATTGTGTTTCTCTGCAATAGCTTTTAAGGCCAAGCGGATACTATTTCCTGGTTCTGCTTGTAAATGGCAGGTGTCAATATCTAGTACTTTATCCCACATACCGGGCATGTGAAAACCTAGTCCATTTCTACTTTCTATAGTTTTTCCTGCATCAACTTCTTCTTGAGTAATCCATCTGTTATCAGAAAAAGAGTACTCCATCTTGTTTCTGTAGTAGTATATATCATCAGACCCCAAAATAGGGCTAGTTTCGGGTAGCTCTATATGCCCAATACGCTTCAGGTTATTCAGTACTTCACTTTCTTTGAACTGCAATTGGTATTTATAATCCATATTTTGCCAACTACAGCCACCACAAATACCAAAATGCTCACACTTTGGTTCAGTTCTTTTATCAGAGTAGGTATGAACTTTAGTAGCCTCACCCTCTAAATAATTGCGTCTTTTTTTACGTATTCTTACATCTACTACGTCTCCGGGTACAGCATTTTTTACAAATAATACTCTACCATCTCCTGTTTTACCTACGGCTTTACCTTTAGCACCTGCATCAGTAAGTACTATATGTTCGTAGGTAAGTTGTTGTCTCTTGTTTCTTGCCATGGCGCAAAGATAATTTTTAATCTCGGCTATAAATCATTAATTTTGTACTTCACATGGGTGATTTCTCCCCTTAAGAGGAACTTTTCTGTTTTTTCTTAACTAATAAAAATTTTAAACCATGCATGTAATGGAAAAGTTAACATCTACTCAGGCTATAGAGCTTGAAGATAAGTACGGCGCACACAATTATCACCCACTACCGGTAGTGTTAGAAAAAGGTGAAGGAGTTTTTGTTTGGGATTTAGAAGGTAAACGTTATTACGACTTCCTTTCATCATATTCTGCAGTAAACCAAGGACATTGCCATCCGTATATTATTAATGCTTTAAAAGAACAAGCAGAGAAGCTAACACTTACTTCTCGTGCATTTTATAATGATACTTTAGGAGCATATGAGCAATTTGCAACCAAATACTTTGGTTTTGATAAGCTATTACCAATGAATACAGGGGCTGAAGCCGTTGAAACTGCTTTGAAGTTGACTCGTAAATGGGGCTATGAAAAGAAAGGCATACCTGCTGACCAAGCAAAAATTATTGTTTGCGAAAATAATTTTCATGGGCGTACCATTACAATAGTGTCTGCATCTACAGACCCTGATGCTAAGAAAAACTTCGGACCTTATACTCCAGGCTTAGAGGTAATCCCTTATAACGATTTAGATGCATTAGCAACTGCATTGAAAGATAATAATGTTGCTGGCTTTATGTTAGAGCCTATACAAGGTGAGGCAGGTGTATTTGTACCGGATGAAGGTTATTTAGCAGCAGCCTATAAATTATGTAAAGAGCACAATGTATTGTTTGTTGCAGATGAAGTGCAAACAGGTATAGCTCGTACAGGAAAGTTATTGGCTTGCGATCATGAGAATGTAAAGCCAGATGTACTAATCTTAGGTAAAGCAATTTCCGGAGGTGTGTTCCCTGTATCAGCAGTATTGGCAAATGACGATATAATGATGGTGATAAAACCGGGTGAGCATGGCTCTACTTTTGGTGGAAACCCATTGGCAAATAAAGTGGCTATTGCTGCACTAGAGGTTATTACTAATGAAAGCTTAGCTGATAATGCAGAGCGTATGGGTGAAATCTTCCGTAAGGAGATGAATGACTTTATTGCTACTAATGACCTAGTAAAGTTAGTTAGAGGTAAAGGCTTGTTAAATGCAATTGTAATTAATGATACTGAAGATAGCGATACAGCATGGAACATTTGCTTAAAGCTTAGAGATAATGGCTTACTGGCAAAACCAACACATGGCAATATTATTCGTTTTGCACCACCTTTGGTAATGACTGAAGAGCAATTACACGAATGTATTTCTATTATTAAGACAACAATTTCTGAGTTTCAGAAATAAATAATACTATTTTATCGACTTGAAAGCCCGCTAATAGCGGGCTTTTTTGTTTTTTGTAATTTTTTCAAAAATCATGTCCAATAAAAAATAGATGGTTCGTCATTACCATGAAAACATTAAAAAAATAGTTGAAATGGCAAACATTAAAAATTATCTTACTATCGATGCAGGTGCATCAAAGATATACGAAGCAATAACTACAGAAAATGGAATTAAGAATTGGTGGACAGATGACTGTAGTATTAAACCAGAAATAGGTTTTATAAATGAGTTTAGGTTTGACAAAGGTTATTGTAAATACATTGAAGTGACTAATCTTGAAGAGGGTAAAAGAGTAGATTGGAAGTTTGTAGATGGGAATGAAGAGTGGATGGGTACAGTTTTTTCCTTTGAAATAATGGAGAATGATGGAAAAAGTGATTTAAGGTTCTATCATAATAATTGGAAAGAAGAAACGGATTATTTTGGAGTATGTAGCTATCACTGGGGGCGTTTTATGGCAAGCCTTAAAAGTTACGTAGAAACAGGTTTAGGTCAGCCTTTTAAATCAGAAGCAGTAAATAATAATTAAACATATAACCCTTAAATTAACTAAACAATGAGCAATTTTTTGTATTTATTTAGAGGCGGAGACGCCCGTAGAATTCATCAATCACCGGAAGAAATGCAAGAGCATATGCAAAAGTGGGGCGCATGGATGGGTGGCTTAAAAGAGCAAGACATCTTGGTAGACGGTTTACCTCTTAACAATGAAGGTAAAGTAGTAGAAAAGGCCGGTGCAGTTATATCTGACGGTCCTTTTGCAGAAGGTGCAGAAGTAGTGGGTGGTTACTTAATAGTAAAAGCCAATGATTTAAACCACGCTGTAGAGATTTCTAAAGGGTGCCCAATATTTGAGCACGAAGGAAATGTAGAAGTACGTGAGATAATGCCAATTATGTAATTGTAAAATATATCCAACAAAGCCTGGGCTTTAGTCCGGGCTTTTTTATTTAATTTGCTACTATGCAAGATAATAAGGAGCAAGTTAAGGATAGTCCTAATGCTGTAGTAGATCACTTTTTTAGACATGAGTACGGAAAAGTAGTCTCTTACCTCACTAAAAAATTTGGCACCTCTTATATTGAACAAATAGAGGATGCCGTACAAGAGGCTTTGTATAAAGCCATGAATAACTGGGCTTTTAATCCGGTGCCCGATAATCCGTCGGGTTGGATAGTAAGAGTGGCCAACAACTACTTGATAGATACCTTGCGAAGAGATAAAAAAATACAACCTAAAGACGAAGAAACTCTATATATGAATATGGAGAGTTCTGAGGACAATCCTGCAAACGTTGTATTAGATGATGAATTACAAGATGGGCAATTAAAAATGATGTTTGCTTGTTGTCATCCTACATTATCACCCGATAGCCAAATTATGCTTACACTAAAGCTCTTAGCGGGTTTTAGTAACAAAGAAGTTGCAAAATCTTTATTGAAAAAAGAAGAGGCCGTAGCTAAAGCATTAACTAGGGCTAAACAAAAAATGAAAGAGGAGGTAGGCAGTATTGATGTTCCTGCTAGTGGTGAGTTAAAAGATAGATTAGAGTCTGTTTTAAAGGTTATTTATCTACTCTTTAATGAGGGCTATAGCGCAACAACAGGAGAACAAGTTATTAAAAAAGACATTTGTTTTGAAGCCATACGGCTCTGTAAAATGTTGGCAGAAAATAAATACTTTAACGCCCCAAGTGTAAATGCTTTAATGGCACTTATGTGTTTTCATGCTTCTAGGTTTGATGCCAGAGAAGATGAGAATGGTGATATAATTACATTAGAAAATCAAGATCGCACCATTTGGAATCAACAGTTGATACAGTTGGGTTTTTATTACCTAACCAAAGCCTCAGATAATGAGGATGAAGTATCAGACTATCATATTCAGGCTGGCATAGCCTATAACCACTGTATAGCTCCAACATTTGAGCAAACTAACTGGGAAAACATTTTAAACCTCTACAATCTTCAGGTAGCAACCAATTTATCACCTGTAATAGCTTTAAATCGTCTTGTAGCACTTAGTAAAGTAAAAGGAGCCAAGCAGGCTTTAACAGAGCTGCAAAATCTAGAAGACCATAAATACTTGCAAGAATATCATTTGCTTTATGCTATTAAAGCGGAGTTGCTGGTAGAAGTTGGTGATATAACAAATGCGAAGCAAGCATTTGAAAAAGCTAAATCTTTAACCTCTAATTTAAAAGAGGTGATACATATCAATAAGCGTCTACAATCTTTAAAAAGGTAGTGTTTCAACTATTTTAAATTTTTAGTGTTAGTAGGGCAGTAATTTTACATTATAATTATTGCGTACATAAAAACATGAAAGCACTTTTTAAAGAAAAAATAGAAAAATCGATGTCTTATCAAGAGTATACACACTTGATGGATAAATTGGTAGAAGCAAAACAAACAACAGGTAAGCAAACTGATATAGCTGTTGAATATACTGCACTCTCTAAGCAAAGAATGGGGAAGTGGGATAAGATTGTAAAGCTTTCCGAAGAAGCAATACAGACTGTTAAAAATATAAGTCATAAACAAATATGGCTTACCATTACAGAAAGCTGGTGTGGAGATGCGGGACAAAATATTCCGGTATTAAATAAACTGGCAGAGCAGAATGAGAATATAGACTTAAGGTTGGTTTTGAGGGATGAAAACTTAGATTTAATGGATCAGTTTTTAACCAATGGAGGTAGAGCCATACCTATAGTAATTATCTTAAATGCTGACACACTAGAAATAGAAGCTGTATGGGGGCCTAGACCTAAACCGGTACAAGACTATTATTGGCAAAAACGCAATGAAGGTTTGGTGTATGATGATTTTAGCAAAGATATACACCTATGGTACGCCAAAGATAAAGGGCAAACTATGCAAAAGGAGTTTGTAGAGCTTTTAAGCACAGTGACTACTTAGATTTTAGCAACTACTCTTAGGTTAATCAATCTATTTGTTAGGAAGTTAGGTACTGCAAATTGGTTTTCTGCAGAGATGTCTCTTACCCACAAGTAAGATACCGTATTGCGTATTTCAAATAAATTGAAAACATCAACGCCCACCCAAATAGTTTCAAAGTTGTTTAAGAATTTTGCTTTTTTGTAGGTTTTATCTTTCGCTTTTATCAGCTTAGAAAAACCAATATCTACTCTACGGTAAGCAGGTATACGTCTTATTTGCTCATGGCGCTCTGTTTTAGGGGCGCCAAACGGTAAGCCAGATCCGTAGGTAAGGTTTAAGCTTACTCTAACAGTAGGGTCGTTGGGTAAGTAATCTTGGAAGAAAAGGTTTACAGTAACACGTTGGTCTGTAGGTTTAGGAATAAAACCATGTCCATCACCATCAATATCTTCTTGTATAGATAAGACAGATACACTAGCCCAAGATTGTACACCTTTTACAAACTCACCATTTACGCGCATATCTATACCTCTTGCAAAACCATGCGCATTGTTTTGTCCTAGATAGCGTATTCTTACATTCTCTACTTCGTAAGGTACTATGTCATTCAAGATTTTATAGTATACTTCTGTTACCAGTTTAAATGGTCGTCCCCAAGCTTTAAACTCATAATCGTTACCCAATACAAAGTGTATAGATTCTTGTGCTCTAACATTGGTGCTTACTATACCTTCTCTGTTTCTCAATTCTCGGTAAAATGGTGGCTGGTGGTAATAACCGGCAGAAGCTCTAAATACCATGTCTTTTTGCCACTTAGGCTTATAGGATAAAGTTGTTCTGGGGCTAAAGACCGTTTGCTCATTTAAGTCCCAATGATTAGCTCTAAGTCCTGCGCTGTAAAAAATTGTACCACTTTTAATGTCATATTTGTCTTCAACTTGTATAAAACCACTAACTCTATTAGAAATTAGGTTTACCTCAGAGTCTAGACTTTCAAAAAGCTCGATACCGGCAGTATTATCTACAGGTCTGTTGTTTATTGTATCGATTACAAAATCGTTATGTGGTACGGAGTATCCGGCAGAATCTATATACTCCCATTCTTTTAAGTCATCAATTATATCTTCGTGCTGAAAGCGTACTCCCCAGCTATATGTTCTATCTCCTTTAATAATGCTACCCTTATGCTCTACATTAAAAATAATAGCATCTAGGTTGTTTCTACCATGATTTAAAAAGCCACCAACGCCACGCTGTCCGGCAATTTCTCCAAAATTATCAGAGCCTAAATCTAGGTCTAGTTCATTAATGCGGTACTGTCCTAGTATATCAAAGTTTTCTTCCTCTATAGTTTGAAAACCGGATGCAGTAAATTGTAGTCTTGTACGATCATTAGGTTTGTATAGCGTGCTTAATGCTCCAAAATACGTTTGGTATTGGTCTTTTTCTTGTCCGTCAAAAAATACGGTAAGGCGTAATGCTTCTGCAACGGTACCAAAGTCTGTTTGACGAGTTTTAGGAACAATATCATAGGTGTTTCTGGCAATGTTTCCTAAGAAGTTCAATTCCCATTCATCATCAATATGATAGGTTAAATAAGTCTGTAAGTCTATAAAAGTAGGGGTGTAGTCGGCTTCGGTATCTAAGCTACCTAGCACACGCCTGTTGGTACGGTACCTAAAGCCTGTAATGCCTGAAAAGCGAGCTTTTGAGTACTCCAAGCTTAAGCTAGTTCCTTGTAAACCTGCTTGAACTGTTGCGCCAAACTCTTCGGGTTGCTTGTATGTAATATCTAATACGGATGATAGTTTGTCTCCGTACTTTGCTTGAAAACCACCTGCAGAGAAGGTAATGTCATCTACCATATCGGGATTGATAAAGCTTAAACCTTCTTGTTGCCCTGTCTTTGGTAAAAAGGAACGATAAACCTGAATACCGTTTACATAAACTAAGTTTTCATCAAAATTACCGCCACGAACCGAGTATTGTGAACTTAACTCGTTGTTTGAAACAACACCAGGTAATGTTTTAACTAAGCTCTCTACACTGTTTACAGGGCCCGATAACATTTCTATTTCGGCTGGGTCAAGCTTGGTAATTGTTGTAAAGCGATCAGATTCATCTACAAGTTGAACAGGGTTTAATACTGTTTTTCCTTCAATTAAAACCACATTTTGCTCTAATCGTTGACTTGGTTTTAGATTTACTCTAATGACTTCGGTTTTATGCTGAACATGAGTTATTTCAATTGCAACTTCCTTATCTGCAGGTATGTTCAGTTCGTAGGTGCCGTCTTTGTTGGTAAATGTGCCATTTGTACCGTAAGTTACATTAGCCTCATAAATAGGTGTGCCCTTAATATCAGTAACACGACCAAATATTGTAGCCTCTTGAGCCTTAGATAGTAGGCAAAAGGTAGTGAGTAATAGTGTAAAAAAATGCTTTTTCGTAGCTAACTGCATTAGATCCTTCTCAAATTAGTTGTGCAAAGTAAAACGTTTTTAGCTAACCTATAAACAGATACTCCAGAAGATTATTGTAATTAGCGTGTAAACTTTGCTTCATAACTTGCTTTATTACCGCTACCATCAGTAACATATAGTGTAAAAGTATGTTTGCCTTTTTGCACGTGTTCATCAAAATAATAGGTTAAACGAGCATTTTTGGCGTCATAATCCATTAAAATCCATTTCCCATCTACCTCTCCGCGATACGTTTCAATTCCCGATAAATTGTCTCCAATTTTCATAATTAACTGGGTATTCTTGCTCATGTTTTTACCAGCATAAATATTTATGGGTTTAATGGTAGGTGGTATAGAGTCTATTGTTATATAAAAGTCTCCAAATGTTCTGGTGCTGGTAGTAATAAAACCACTATCCCATTTGCCGCCTTCGCTGGCTATAGAACCTTTAGAATCTTTAGATACTATTATGGCTTTATGAATATGCTTTTTAGGAATATTTACTGCGCGTATAGATAATACATACTTTTTATGTACAGGAGTTGCACTGTTATGTATAGTGTGCAGGTGTGAGTAATGGTCTTCGTATACCTCATTAGACATATGGTATTCAAAATCTATATCATGATACAGCGCATCTTCAGGTAAATAAAGCTCAACTTGATTGGTTTTAAAATGGTTTACTTTATTAAACTGAAAGGTGATAAGGTTGCTATCTATAGCTTCAGTAGTATCAACAATAGTAGGGGGTGTAAAAGAAGTTGATTGTATATCAAACTGAACCGTAGAGGTATTTCCTTTAGTGTCTTTTATTAAGTATCTAACATGATGTTTTTCATTATCATTAAAAAAAGCATAACCTCTATTTTTCTTCTCTCCATAAATGCTTAGTTGGTTGTTATCTTCTATGTAGCATTTCTGAATTTTTCTTCCACAGCATTCTTTTTCAGAATAATCTATTAGGCAATTTATGTATCTGGTTTCTCCAAAGGCAAATGTTTCCATTTTATGAGAGTAGTGAAGTTCATCATCAATAAATAACTCTATAGAGTATATGCCGTTTTTATTATAGGCTCCATCTAATTGGTCATATGCCTCAATACCAAAACCAATAGTTCCGCCGGCAACAATTGGCTTTGTGCCTTTTAAAACATAAGTTCCGCCACCTTTATAAACTGTATTAAACCCTTCGCGCTCATTTTTACTATTTACGGTACTACTTGGTGTAACAGGGTAAATGTATACATTGCCGATACTTGGTGGCTTAGAGTCTGCAATGTCAAAACCAAATAATATAGGGTTTATGGGTTTTTCGGTGCGAGTGTCTCTTATTTCAAAATGCAGGTGTGGACCACCAGAACCACCTGAGTTGCCCGAAAGACCTATAATATCTCCTTTGGTAAGCGGAAACCTGTTTGCATCAGGATATAATTCAATATCAAAGCTTTCTCGGCTATATTGCATTTCTTTTACATACTGGTCTATCTTTTCATTAAAACCCTTCATGTGTCCGTATACAGATGTGTAACCATTTGGGTGTCTTATGTATAGTGCTTTTCCATAGCCCCAAGGAGATACTTTTATACGAGAGATATAGCCATCAGCTATACTATAAATTTTTTTACCCTGAACACCTTGAGTTTTAATATCTATACCTGAGTGAAAATGATTAGAGCGTAATTCGCCAAAAGTACCGGAGAGCACCAAGGGAATGTCTAATGGCGAACGAAAATAATCAGTAGGGTAGCTGTTTTGAGAAAAAGCAGTACCCGAAATGGATAGAATAGTTAACAATAAAAAGTTGGTAATTTTTCTACATTTTATTTTCGTCATAATTTTATAAATTCAGCAGGAAACCTTATTTTGCAGTGTAATAATTGTGCCAATATTACACAAAAAAACTAAAAAGTTTGCCTGTTCATTATTGGCATGTTACATTTGTTGATTGTATAAACCCTCTTGTGAATTATGGATAACATATCCGAAATTGTTGGTCAATTAGAAGTTAAGCTGCAAAGCTTGCTTTTTAAGTTCAATAACTTGAACGAGGAAAAGCAGGTGTTATTGGATAAACAGCACATGCTTAAAGAAACTATTGAGCAACAAAAACGGTTAATTCGCGAGTTGGAGGAACAAAACAAGTTGATAAAAGTTGCAAAAACAATTTCGGTTCAGCACAAAGATCCCGAAATTACAAGAGCAATGATTAACGAGTTGGTGCGGGAAATAGATAAGTGTATGGCGCTTTTAAACGAATAAGAAAAGGGATAGATTGTGGATGATAAACTGAAAATAAAGGTTTCTATTGCAGACAGAGTGTACCCTTTAACGATTAAGAGAGAAGAAGAAGAGAATATAAGAAAAGCTGCCAAAGAGATTGAAGAGACCATAAAGGCTTTTGAGCAAAACTATGCTGTAAGAGATAAACAAGATTTATTAGCGATGAGTGCTTTGCAATTTGCTACAAAATTAGTAGCTTTAGATGGTAAAGCAGTGCTAGAAGATTTTGATGTAATAGAAAAGCTTGAACGTCTGAATAATATGGTTTCAGGGATTTTAGACGAATAAACGTTCTTTAAATAACATTAATGCAAAAATATTCCCGCATTAGTTCTAATGTTTGTTAAACTCAACACTACTAAATTAGTAGATTTGTTCGGAGTATCTAGAACAGGCCTCAACCTTCGGGTGCATTGGTAAGACCGGCCGGAGGACGTTCGAAATATTTTGGCAAATTTTAATCCTGTCATTCAGGGGTTTAATCAGGCCTAGAATTAATGTGGGTTTTTTTATTGATAATCTAAACGAAAAGAAAAATGGATATTGTAGCGGTTATAGCCGGTATTGCAGGACTAGCCATAGGCTTCATTATTGCCTTTGTGGTAATGAAAAAAGGCTTAGAGAAGAAAGGTAACGGTATACTGAAAGAAGCCGAAAAAGAGGCGGAAGCCCTTAAGAAAGATAAAATACTTCAGGCAAAAGAGAAGTTTTTAGAGTTAAAAGCAGAACATGAGAAAGTAATTAACTCACGTGAACGCAAAATATTAGAAGTAGAGAAGAGAATAAAAGACAAAGAATCTAAGCTTTCTAGTACTATAGAAGAGAATAGAAGAAAAGAAAAATCTCTAGACTCTAAAACACAAGACCTAGAGCGTCAGCTAGAGGTAAATAAAATTCGTCAGGCAGAACTGGATAAGGCTCACAGAAAGCAAGTAGAGCAGTTAGAGGTAATCTCTGGCTTGTCTGGTGAGGATGCAAAGAAACAATTGATAGATGCTTTGCGTGATGAAGCTAAGACAGAGGCGATGGCTTTAATCCAAGATACAATGGAAGAAGCAAAGCTAAATGCTAATAAAGAAGCCAAGAAAGTTGTGATACAAACTATTCAGCGTGTTGCAACAGAGCATGCTATAGAAAACTCGGTATCTGTATTTAACATTGAAAGTGATGATGTTAAAGGTAGAATTATTGGTAGAGAAGGGCGTAACATTAGAGCTTTAGAGGCTGCTACAGGTGTAGAAATTATTGTTGATGATACACCAGAAGCAATCATCTTATCTTGTTTTGATCCTGTAAGAAGAGAGATAGCACGTTTATCTTTACACAAGTTAGTTACAGATGGTCGTATACATCCTGCTAGAATTGAAGAAGTAGTGGCAAAAACCAAGAAGCAGCTGGATGAAGAGATTGCTGACATTGGTAAAAGAACAACTATAGATTTAGGAATACATGGTTTACACCCTGAGCTAATTAGAGCTGTAGGTCGTATGAAATACCGTTCGTCTTACGGGCAAAACTTATTACAACACTCTAGAGAGGTGGCAAACCTTTGTGCTACAATGGCTGCAGAACTGGGCTTAAATGTAAAATTAGCAAAAAGAGCAGGCCTGTTACACGATATTGGAAAAGTACCGGATGATGAGCCGGAATTACCACACGCTATTTTGGGTATGAAGTGGGCAGAGAAATATGGCGAGAAGCCGGATGTATGCAATGCAATTGGAGCCCACCATGATGAGATAGAAATGAATAACCTTATTTCTCCATTAGTACAAGTATGTGATGCTATTTCAGGAGCTAGGCCAGGTGCTCGTAGAGAAATTATGGAGGCTTATATAAAGCGTTTAAAAGACTTAGAGAATCTTGCCTTGGCATATCCTGGAGTTACCAAGTCTTACGCTATACAGGCCGGTAGAGAGCTTAGAGTAATAGTAGAAAGCGAGAAAGTAACAGATGAGCAGGCTGCTAAGTTGTCTTTTGATATATCACAAAAAATACAAACAGAAATGACTTATCCAGGTCAGGTAAGAATTACTGTTATTAGAGAAACAAGAGCAGTAAACATAGCTAAGTAAGAACTTTAGCATCAATCTGTTGTTGAATGAATTAAAAGATTATTTTTGCATAAAAATTAATAAAACCCATTCATGTTATGAGCGACACATCCGCTAACAAAATTTTAGTACCAATCGGATTTTCAGAGCAATCATTAATTGCTTTAGATGAGGCAGTAATTTTTGCAAAAGCAATGAATGCTGAAATAACACTTTTAAGTGTGGTTGAAGATCATGGCTTATTTGCACGTTTATTCTCATCTGATGAGAGCGAAAAGCAGGTAAAAGAGCAAACTAAACAGAAATTAGAAGAAGTAGCAGCAGACCTTAGAAAAGCGCATGGTTTACAAGTTGTAACTATGGTTGCTAAAGGAACTGTTTATGATGAGGTAAGTAGAGTTGCAGAGCTAATATCTGCTACTTTAGTAATTATGGGTACTAACGGTAAGCCAAGTAACTTTAGAAAAAGGTTTATCGGGTCTAATGCCTATAGAGTAGTAGGTATGGTAGAGCCACCAGTAATTACAATACAAGGTATTAGAAAAATTGATAAGATTGATACTATTATTTTCCCGATAGTTATTGATAAAAACTCTAAAGAAAAGGTAGGGCCGGCTTTACACTTTGCGCGCTTATTTAACGCAAATATTAAGTTGGTTTCTGTGGCAACAGTTAAGTCTGAAGAGCCAACACTTAAAGCTAACTTAAAGCAAGTAAGTAAATTTATTGCTTCTAAAGGAATTGTGTGTAGTGCAGAGTTGATTAAGCCTGATAGCGATAAGTCTGTTGTAAATAACGTGTTAGACTTCTCTTACAAGAACAACGGAGACTTGATTATGATTATTGAAGACGAGAGCGCAACGTTTGCCGATGTATTTTTAGGTAGTGACTCTCAACAAGTAATATATCATTCAGAAATACCTGTAATGAGTATAACGCCTTCTAAAAAGCAATTTGAAAGTGTTTTTACGCTTTAAAAAATAGATATTAGATAGTGAAAAGCCTTGTATTACAAGGCTTTTTTTATGTGCAGTAATACGCTGTAAATATATTTGAAAGAAAAAGATGCAAGCAGAGATAATAACAATAGGAGATGAAATATTAATTGGGCAGATAGTTGATACAAACTCTGCTTGGATGGGGCAGCAACTGAATAAGATTGGAGTAGAGGTGTATCAAATCAGGTCTATATCTGATAGTAAGGAGCATATATTTGAGGCTTTAAGTACATTGCATACAGATACTAAGTTTGTTTTTATTACCGGAGGATTAGGTCCTACTAATGATGATATTACTAAGAATACACTTACAGAGTATTTTGGTACTAAGCTGGTTTTTAATGAAGACTTGTATAAGGACATAGAAAAGCTTTTTGATGCAATTGGTAGAGAAGTTACCAATTTAAATAGAATGCAGGCAGAGGTGCCTGAAAGTTGCTATCCTATAAGAAATCCGAATGGTACAGCCCCGGGTATGTGGTTTAATGAGGGTGGAGTACAATATATATCAATGCCAGGCGTGCCGTACGAAATGAAGGCTATAATGGCAGATTTCGTTATCCCGAAAATTATAGCGGAGTATGATACTCCTTTTATCATACATCGTACAGTTTTGACACAAGGTATTCCGGAATCTTATTTAGCAGAAACATTAGAGAAATGGGAGGGGAGCTTGCCAAGTTTTATCAAGTTGGCGTATTTGCCATCGGCAGGAACTGTACGTCTAAGGCTTTCGGCTAGAGGTACAGATGAAGATGTGTTGAATACAGCTTTAAATGAGCAAATAGCTTTGTTACAACCATTAATTGGCGATGCTATTTTTGGATACCATGATGATAAGCTGGAAGAAGTAGTAGGTGAGATGTTAAAACAACAAGGTAAAACCTTATCTACTGCAGAGAGTTGTACTGGAGGTTATATTGCGCATCAAATAACTAGTGTTCCGGGTAGTTCGGCATATTTTATGGGGGCAGTTGTGTCTTATGATAATACTGTGAAGCATGGGAGTTTGGATGTAAGTGAAAAAGATTTATTGGAATTTGGGGCTGTTAGCGAACAGGTGGTACGTCAAATGGCTTTAGGAGTTCAAAAGAAAATGAATACTGACTATGCTATTGCTACATCCGGTATTGCAGGGCCAGATGGTGGAACAGAAGAAAAGCCGGTTGGTACTGTTTGGATAGCTATTGCTACACCAAATGATGTGATTACAAAGAAGTTTCAGTTTGGAAAGAGTAGGGAAAGGAATATAAAGAAAACGGCTTTAATGGCTTTAGATATGCTTAGAAAAGCACTGAGTTAAAATCATTTAATGTCAACCTAAAGCTTGTATTTTTACTAACATTTACTTTTTGGTAAGTAACTGTAAGTTTTTTAGTGAAATGTGTTTGATAGTTTCAGATAAATTCACGTAATTTGCAAGCCAATTTTAAAAATCACTTTAAAAGAGAGTAGAAATGTCTAGAGTGTGTGAATTAACGGGAAAGAAAGCGATGGTTGGAAACAATGTGTCGCACTCAAACCGTAAAACAAAACGTAAGTTTGACGCCAACTTAATGCGCAAACGCTTTTATATTCCTGAAGAAGATAAGTGGGTAACACTTAGAGTATCTACTTCTGCGTTAAAAAATATTAACAAAAAAGGTATTTCTGCCGTTATTAAAGAAGCTAGAGAAAAAGGCTTTTTAACTAAGTAATACGGCTACATTATAAAACACTTGTTGAAATGGCAAAAAAAGGAAACAGAGTACAGGTAATATTAGAATGCACAGAGCATAAAGAGTCTGGCAAGCCAGGTACTTCTCGTTACATCAGTACAAAGAATAAGAAAAACACACCAGATCGTTTAGAGTTGAAAAAATTCAACCCTATACTTAAACGTGTAACTTTACATAAAGAAATTAAATAATTTAGACCATGGCTAAGAAGACAGTAGCAACATTACAAACCGGAGCATCTAAGAGTTTTACCAAAGTAATTAAAATGGTAAAATCTGATAAGAACGGAGCATACGTTTTTGAAGAAAAAATGGTAGCTAAAGACGCAGTAAAAGATTTTTTGAGTAATTAATCTCAATTTATTTGATATAAAAAAGCCGCTATTTATAGCGGCTTTTTTTATGCATTGTTTTTTATTATCACTGTTGGTTATGGAAGAAAACCAAAGCCTATTGTAAAAGAGGTTACTAGAACATTGTGGTAGTTTACATTATCTTCCATCAAGGGTCTTATGTAATCATTATCTGTAGACGATTCATTATCAGAAAGATTTATTAAAAAGTTAATACCATAATTTACTAAAAACTTATCTGCAATTATTCTAGTTTTACCCACTCCAAAAAATAAGGAGTATACAGTATAACTTTCTGCTTGGTCAGTAAAGTCTACTTCAACTAATTGCCCACTCCCTCTATTTTGAGTAAAAGTAACTCCATCTATATTTGGGGTTGAATTAAACATATTTATACCAATGGCTGTATATCCTCCTAAAGGAGCTATACGGCGTTTGTTATACCACTTATAATGTAAACCGAAAGAGTAAGTTTTAATGCTCCAATCATCTGAGGCTCTGGTCGGATAAACAGTAAGACCACCATTTAAAGACTCCTCAGGTGTAACAGTACTTAAATCATAGCCCACACTTAACTCTAATGCAGAACGCTTAGATAAAACGCGCTCATAGGTTATGTTATTTAATAAGCCTAATTTTTCACTTTGAACATCACTTTTTAAGTATAAGTGTGCTTGATAAGAAATAATATCTTTTTTCCCTAAATAACCCGGGACTCTGCTTTGAGCATGTGTAGTAACATTAAAAAAGAAAGTAGATACTGATAGGATAATAATTTTATGTAGGGTCTCTTTTTTCATTAGTAGTTATATTCAAATTCGTTACTTCCTTTTTTCTTAAGCTTTATCTGTAGAAATGTGTTATATAGTCTAGACTTTACAAAGTCATTTCTGCCTTTTCCTCTATTGTTATAAAACTCTAGCATTTCAATTTCTTTGGTTTCTAAATTGAATAAGAAGAAATAGTATTGTGTATAATGAGTATATGCAGGAATTCCAAACGCAAAAAGAAGTCCATCAGGGTATGGCCCAGAAGTTATTTGGCCAGCCCAAGCAATATACTTAGTGTCATATGTTTCAATAATTTCATTTATTCTATCATCAATGTTTTCAGAAACACCTTTATTGGTAGGGTTTAGTTGGCTTTCAAGCCAATTAGATAGAAAAATAAGGTCATTAAACTTATCTACATCTAAATTGCTAAACTTAGATGGGCTTAATAATTCATAATCTAATTTTGCAATAGCTGCAGTCTGCTCCATCATATCTTCAAGAGCAAGAGTTCTCTTTATAGTTTTTTTATACTCTATCACATCATCACTGTAAATATTAAGTCTTAAAAAATTTGGACTCATAAATATAACCTTGTCAATGCCTAGGGATAGATTTTTTCTCTTGAAAGGGGTAGATGCATATAATTCCTCCTCATCTTCGTTTGTTTTTCTTCTTCTACCAGCTTCTTTGTCAATCTTCTTAAAAGTTTCCATAAATACGGAGTCATTAGCGTAGTCTACAAATGCATATTTATAAAAGTCTTTATTCTTTTTTACTTCTGTTTTAGATACAGATGCTTTTCTAAGCTTAATCCTCTCATACTTACTTAAGCCTTCTGTATCAATTGTATCTCCATTTTCTTCAGTGACTGCTGAATCTAATGATGATGAGTCAACAATAATCTCTGGTTTTGTATAGATGAAATTATCAGGACCTAGCTTATTCTCAACAGTTATTTCATGAAATGCAATATCAGTTAACTCTTCAATATATTTGTCATTAGGGTATTTTTTATGAAGCTTCCAAGCCTCCTTAAGTGCAAGCGAACTAAGTTCTTTCCCTTTTAATTTATAGATTAAATAATAAAGTTGCTGTTGTTCGCCCTCCATTTTATAATGTGATGATTTGAGGTCATCTAACTCCTCATCATTTTTATAGGCAGCAATAAGTAGTAATGAACGTATGATAGAGGTTTCTATATACTTATCGTTTGGGTATTGTTGGTTAAGCATATATGCGTTATATAATGCATCTATATAGTCTAAGTCTCTAAAATTCAGTCTTAAGAGCTCTTTTCTGGCTAAATCTCTTACCGAATAAAAGTCCTCTTTAGATACAATGAAATCTTGCTTACCATCATTATTATACTTTTTAATTTGTTCAACAAGACTCTCTTTTCGTTTTTTCATATTCGGATGAGTACTTAATGTATCATCGTATTCTTCTGTAGTACTAATAGCTTTTACTTCATCAAGAAAATAAGAGTCAGGGAAAACAAATGCCTCCGTTTCAAAGAATGATTTTTCAAACTTCTTATTTTCATAGGGTAAATAAGAGTGCATTAACATGTCAAAAGAGCTATTTATAGCGTCTAATGAATAGTTGGTTTTAGAGTAATAGTCTTTAAGCCCATACTTGTCAGACTCTAATTCTAAATCCTTAGAATAAGAACTTATTTTATATAGTTTTTGCTCAAACGAAAGCGACTTTTTAAAGATGTTATCACCACTTGTTATATCATCTTTTTTTACATAAGAGTTTACAACATGTTTGTTTTTGTAGTGTATTACCTCATGCGATAATATATAAGCAAGCTGTGCTTCATTTTCTAATCTAGCAATTAAGCCTGTATTTAAAAATATAATACCATTATCAGTTGTAGTAGCGTTGGCATAGGGCTCATTTAGTAAATATACTCTAACCTCAGATCTTAATTTTGGATCATCAATTAACACAACATCTAATACTCTATTTGCATAATCTAGTACAGGACCACCAAAAATCACATCGCCACTTTGTAAAATCTGATTGATATAATAATTACTTCGAGTGTAAAATTTTTCTTGTAATTTCCTTACCCTACGTCGGTCACTTTCGTCAATTTTACCAATGTCGCCTCTAAGCTTAGAGGTGTATTCTTCAATAAAATCTGGGGGAATTAGTCCTTCGGCTTCAAACGGAGTGTAGTTAATATTGCTTTTGTGTATTTTATTTTGTGCTAATGAGTCTTGTGCATAAGATTCATTAAGCAATAATACACAAGCAAGAGTTACAAAAAAGTACTTCTTCATTAGATTGCTATGTATGTTTTATTAAACTATATGCAATAATATATAAATAATTTCTCTACTCAACTATTATCAGCTGTTTGTGTTATTACATATTTGTTAAGTGTACTATCATTTTAACTGTTAGTGTAAAACCGCTTATTGCATATATATTAATTATCTTTGCAGCTTAAATTTGAAACCGAATGGCATTATTTAAGAACATTTTCTCTGGTAAAAACAAGGAGTCTTTAGATAAGGGCTTAGAAAAAACAAAAACAAGTGTTTTCTCTAAACTAGCTAAAGCTGTTGCAGGAAAATCTACCGTAGACGCAGAGGTGTTAGATAACTTAGAGGAGGTTTTAGTTACATCTGATGTAGGTGTAAATACTACTTTAAAAATTATTGAACGAATTGAGGAGCGTGTTTCGGGAGAAAAGTACTTTGGTACAGACGAACTCAATAAAATACTAAAGGAAGAAATAGCTGGCTTACTTGCTGAAAATGAAACAACTGATAATAAAGTACTGATACCTGAAACTAAAACCCCATATGTTATTATGGTGGTTGGCGTTAATGGTGTTGGTAAAACCACAACTATAGGCAAACTAGCACATCGTTTTAAAAGCGAAGGAAAAAGTGTAGTGCTAGGTGCTGCAGACACTTTTAGAGCCGCTGCTGTAGACCAATTAGTAATATGGTCGGAAAGAGTAGGAGTACCAATTGTAAAGCAAGCTATGGGCTCAGACCCTGCATCAGTTGCTTTTGACACCTTACAGTCAGCAGTATCGCAAAATGCAGATGTAGTAATTATAGATACAGCCGGACGTTTACACAATAAAGTAAACTTGATGAACGAGTTGACTAAGATAAAACGTGTAATGCAAAAGGTAATACCCGATGCACCGCATGAGGTTATGTTGGTATTAGATGGCTCAACAGGGCAAAATGCTGTAGAACAAGCCCGTCAGTTTACAAAAGCAACAGAAGTATCATCATTAACGATAACTAAGCTAGATGGTACAGCCAAAGGCGGTGTAGTTATAGGTATATCAGATGAGTTTAAAATTCCCGTAAAATACATAGGTGTTGGCGAAGCCATGGAAGATTTGCAGGTGTTTGATAAAATGGAGTTTGTAGATTCTTTCTTTAAGACCAACTAATTGTATGCGTACTAAGACACTCAAAAAAAATAAGATTAATGTAGTAACCCTTGGTTGCTCTAAAAATATCTACGATTCGGAGGTATTAATGGGGCAGTTAAAAGCCAATGGTAAGGATGTAGTGCACGAGGCTGCAGGAGGTAACATTATTGTGGTTAACACTTGTGGTTTTATAGATAATGCGAAAGAAGAGTCTGTTAACACTATACTGGCTTATGCTGATAAAAAGCAAAGCGGAGAGATAGATCAGTTATTTGTTACGGGTTGTTTGTCTGAACGCTATAAGCCGGATTTGGAAAAGGAAATACCGGATGTAGACCAATACTTTGGTACAAGAGATTTACCATTATTGCTTAAGGCCTTAGGCGCAGATTATAAGCATGAGTTAGTAGGGGAGCGCTTAACCACAACACCAAGACATTATGCATATTTAAAGATAGCTGAGGGTTGTGACAGACCTTGTTCTTTCTGTGCAATACCATTAATGAGAGGTAAACACCTTTCTAAACCAATTGAAGAGTTGGTTACTGAGGCTAAGAAGTTAGCCGCTAATGGAACCAAAGAGCTGATATTAATAGCACAAGACTTAACCTATTACGGATTAGACTTATATAAAGAGCGCAAATTAGCTGATTTACTAAGATCATTATCTGATGTAGAAGGTATAGAATGGATACGCCTGCATTATGCATTCCCTACAGGTTTTCCTATGGATGTGTTAGAGGTAATGAAAGAGAAAAAGAATATCTGTAATTATATAGATATTCCATTACAGCATATAGCAGATTCAGTGCTAAAATCTATGCGCAGGGGTACAACAAAAGAAAAAACTACAAAGCTATTACAGCAGTTTAAGGAAGCTGTACCCGGTATGGCCATCCGTACTACTTTAATTGTAGGTTACCCAGGTGAGACTGAAGAGGATTTTGAAACGATGAAAGAGTGGGTAAGAGAAATGCGTTTTGATCGTTTAGGTGTATTTACTTACTCTCATGAAGAGAATACCCATGCTTACAATTTAGAGGACGATGTACCTGAAGATGTAAAGCAAGATAGAGCAAACCAAATAATGGAAGTTCAGCAAAGTATTTCTTTAGAACTAAATGAAGAGAAAGTAGGTAAGGTATTTAAAGTATTGTTTGATAGAAAAGATGGTGAATACTTTGTGGGGCGTACAGAATTTGATTCTCCGGATGTTGATAATGAAGTGCTTGTAGACGCCAGAGAACATTATATGCCTCTTGGGAGTTTTGTGAATGTAAAAATTACAGATGCAGGTGAATATGACTTGCATGGAATACCAACTGAAGAAGAATGCTGTTGAAAAAACATTCCATACCATTTAAAGAAACGGGCTATTTCTCATCATTTATAGCCGATTACCTTAATAAAGACCCATTTTTAAAACCTTTTTATAATCGTTTTCCTCAACTAGAGGAGTTTGAAACCCAACTACAAGAAAAAGCTAAAGACCCTATTAATAGAGAGGTATTAGTAGAGGTATTACAAGAACAATACAGCCAAATACAAAATCCTACAGTTTCAATCGAGGCATCTCTAGCAAATATTCAAAAGCTTGGTAATAGTAATACTTACACGGTAACTACAGGCCATCAGTTAAGCTTGTTTACAGGGCCGCTTTACTTTATTTATAAGATTGTGAGTGCAATCAACCTTGCGAAGACTTTAAAGGATAAGTTTGGCTCGTATTATTTTGTGCCGGTATTTTGGATGGCTTCTGAAGATCATGATTTTGAAGAAGTAAACCATATCAACCTATTTGGTGGTAGAGTAACTTGGGACTCAAAACAAACAGGTGCTGTTGGGCGATTTTCTACCGAAGGTTTAGATAAAGTAATAGCAGAATTAAAGTCTGTACTAGGTAAGCAATACCGTACTGATGAATTGATAGATTTATTAGAAAGAGCTTATACCAAGCATAATAATTATGCAGATGCGACTAGATATATAGTACATGAACTTTTTGGTGCTCACGGCTTAGTAATTATTGATGCAGATGCTGCACAACTTAAGCAAGCATTTATTCCGGTTGTGAAAGATGAGTTGTTTAAACAGACTTCACATGCAAAGGTTACAGAGACAACCAAAGGCTTTATAGAAAGATACAAGGAGCAAGTAAGCCCAAGAGAAATTAACTTGTTTTACTTGACTGATGAAGTAAGAGAACGTATTGTTTTTGAGAGAGATCAGTATAAAGTAGTAGGAACAAGTATTTCGTTCACAAAAGAAGAATTAGAAAAAGAGATAGACTCTTATCCCGAGCGATTTAGTCCAAACGTAATTCTTAGACCCTTATATCAAGAGATGATATTACCTAATATAGCATATATAGGTGGTGGGGCAGAGGTTGCTTATTGGTGTCAGCTAAAGGGTGTATTTGATTATTATAAAGTACCATTTCCATTTATAATGGCTAGAGACTCTGTTTTATGGATCAATAAAAGCCAAGGGCAGAAACTGGAGAAACTAGGCATTACAGATTCCATTTTCTTGAAAGAAGAAGAATTGGTAAAACATTATGTAGCTAACAATTCTAATGAAAAATTGGAGTTTGATGAGTATCACAAAATGCTAGAGAATATGTTCTCTGATATGGAGAAGATAGCCGAAAGAACAGATAAGAGCTTTATCGGTGCTGTAAAAGCACAACATACCAAGCAAACTAAGGGTTTAAAGAATTTAGAAAAGCGCTTGCTGAAAGCAGAAAAAAGAAGGTTAGGAGATGAAGTAGAGCGTGTACGAGCTATAAAGCATGAGTTATTTCCGAATGGTTCTTTACAAGAACGACATGATAATTTAATTCCTTTTTACTTGGAATATGGCGAAGAGTTTATAAATTCATTGCTGAAAAATTTAAACCCACTTGAACTAAAATTTACAGTTCTCACAGAAGAATAGATGGAGATAATTATAGCTATAGCCGCCCTTTTAGCATCACTGCTTACACTTATATCGGGTTTTGGCTTAGGCACTATTCTTACGCCAGTATTTATTTTATTCTTTCCTGTAGAAGTGGCTATAGCCCTTACAGGTATCGTACACTTACTCAATAATGTTTTTAAAATTGGTTTGCTCTATACGTATGTAGATAGAAAAACTTTATTGTGGTTTGGTGTTCCCGGTATATTAGGTGCTTTTTTTGGGGCTAAACTGTTATTGCGTTTAGAGGATCTATCGGTTATTCATTCATGGAGTTATGGAGAACACATTTATCTAATTACCCCAATAAAGCTAGTTGTTGCTGTATTGATGATATTCTTTGCTATAACAGAGTTAGTGCCTACAATTAAAACTTTTTCGTTTAAAAAGAAGTATTTATTACCCGGTGGCGCCATTAGTGGATTTTTTGGAGGGCTCTCTGGACACCAAGGGGCATTACGTACTATGTTTTTAATAAAAGCAGGCTTAACAAAAGAAATGTTTATTGCTACAGGAGTAGCTATTGCAGTACTGGTAGACTTTACTAGACTACCAGTTTACTTTGCCCGAATGACTTCAACAGGAATTACGGATAATTGGCAACCCTTAGTTATAGCTACAGCATCAGCATTTATAGGGGCATACATCGGTAAAAAGGTAATGCATAAAATCACTATTCGTACTGTACAAATAGTAGTAGGGATAATGATGATTGCTTTAGCAATTTTATTAGGTATAGGTATTATCTAATAATAGTTAAAAAACCTCTTATAATTTCGCTGGCTATATTCAATACAAATAGTATTTTTGCGCATGCAAGAAAAAATTCTCATCCTCGATTTTGGTTCGCAGTATACACAACTAATTGCTCGTAGAGTAAGAGAGCTTAATGTTTATTGTGAAATTCACCCATTCAATCATTTCCCGGAAATCACAGAAGATGTAAAAGGAGTTATCCTTTCTGGTAGCCCGTTCTCTGTAAGAGATGAAAAGGCACCTGTTCCGGATTTATCTGACATTAAAGGCAAGTTACCATTACTTGGTGTATGCTATGGAGCACAATTTATGGCTCAACATTATGGTGGCGAAGTAATGCCATCTAATAAGCGTGAGTATGGTCGTGCTAACTTAAGTATGGTTCATAATGATAATGCGTTACTAAAAGGTGTTCCTGTAGGTTCTCAAGTGTGGATGTCACATGGTGATACAATAGAGAAACTGCCTGATAATTATGAGATTGTAGCTAGCACAGAAGATGTAGAATGTGCTGCGTATAGTATAAATGGCGAGGAGACGTATGCTATTCAATTTCACCCAGAGGTATACCATTCTACAGATGGTAAAACCTTATTGCAAAACTTTGTAGTAGAAATTTGCGGTTGTAGCCAAGACTGGACACCGGACTCTTTTGTAGACTCTACCGTTGCTGAATTGAAAGAAAAGCTAGGTAATGATAAAGTAGTATTAGGTTTATCTGGTGGTGTAGACTCTACTGTTGCTGCTGTGCTATTACAAAAAGCAATTGGCGATAATTTATATGCCATATTTGTAGATAATGGATTGCTTCGTAAAGATGAATTTGAAAGCGTATTGGAGCAATATAAAGGAATGGGTTTAAATGTAAAAGGCGTAAATGCTAAAGATAAGTTTTACAGCCAATTAGCAGATGTATCTGACCCTGAAACCAAACGAAAAATCATTGGTAGAGTATTTATTGAGGTTTTTGATGAGGAAGCACATCAAATAGAAAATGTAAAATGGTTAGCTCAAGGTACTATCTATCCGGATATAATTGAATCGGTATCTGTAAAAGGACCATCAGCTACTATTAAATCACATCATAATGTAGGTGGTTTGCCTGACTTTATGAAATTGAAAGTTGTAGAGCCTTTAAATACATTATTTAAGGATGAGGTAAGAAGAGTAGGGCGTACAATGGGAATATCAGAAAGCTTATTAGGTCGTCATCCATTCCCAGGACCGGGCTTAGCTATTCGTATTTTAGGAGACATTACTGCCGAAAAGGTACGCATTTTGCAAGAGGTAGATTATATCTTTATTAATGGCTTGCGAGAAGCAGGTTTGTATGATGATGTATGGCAGGCCGGAGCAATGTTATTACCGGTAAACTCTGTAGGAGTTATGGGCGATGAACGTACTTATGAAAAAGTAGTTGCGCTAAGAGCAGTAGAGTCTACTGATGGTATGACTGCAGATTGGGTACACTTGCCTTATGAGTTTTTGGCAAAAGTATCTAATAAGATAATAAACAATGTAAAAGGCGTTAATAGAGTTGTATACGATATTAGCTCTAAGCCACCTGCCACAATTGAGTGGGAATAATTACTATATTTATCACATGACCAAGTATATAGCTAAGTTTTTTGTTACTGGCCTTTTGTTGCTATGTTCATTTTTTGTGAACGCACAAGACGATACCAGTAAAAAGAAGTACCGTATTCATACTGTAGAAGAAGAGCAGACGCTATACAGTATCTCTAAACTATATGATGTAACAGTAGATGAGATACTAAACCTAAATCCGGATGTAAAGGTAGATGAGCTTAAAAATGGAACCGTTTTAATTTTACCCAATAAGCCGAAACCAACCATTGATAATACCTTGCCTGATAGTGTACTGTATGTGCTACATACAGTAGAACCACAACAAACCTTTTACAGATTAAAGGTGATGTATGATGTTACCCAAGAAGAGCTTATTGAGCTAAACCCAGAGTTAGAAGATGGTTTAAAAGTTGGTCAGGTTATAAAAATCCGTAAGAAAAAGCTAACGGTTAAAACAATTACTCCTGAAGTTGAAGAAAAAGCCACAGAAGTAGAAGAAGATGAGCCTAGCTTATTAGACTTCTTATTTAAATCTAAAAAAGATACCCTTAAAGCAGCTCATTTACCAGACACTGTAAAGGAGATAAGAGAGTATAATGTGGCAGTTATGTTACCACTGTATTTAAATCAAAATGATACTATAGAGTTTAATACTGAATTTGGAGAGGATGAACAGATATACAATCGCTCAAAAGTAGCATTAGAGTTTTATGCAGGGTTGCAAATTGCTGTAGATAGTTTAGTAAAACAAGGTCTTACAGTAAACTTACATGTATATGATACAGATAATAATAAGAAAACCATTAATGAAATAATAAGTAAGCCTGAGTTTGAAACCATGGACTTAGTAATAGGTCCGTTGTTTGCCAGTAGTGTAGAAATGGTGGCAGAAGCACTACAAAAAGATAATATACCAGTTGTTTCTCCTTTTGCTAATAATGATTTTACAGAAAAGAGAACCAACTTAATACAGGTTTTACCAAGCAAGGATGCGGAGTTATTAGCAATAGCTAATCATATTAATGCAAATTATGCTAAAGACAATATAATTTTGCTATGCCAGAATATAGAGGAAGAAAAGAATAGTTTGGAGAGCCTAAAATCTAATTTGCTTACGCAATCTGATTCTGTTATTTCAATTCAAGAGTACATTGTAAAGACAGAACGAATTGATAAAGCAAAGGTGCTGCAAATGATGGAGAAAGACCGTAAAAATATATTTGTTATTCCATCTAAAGATCAGGTGTTTATGTCTGATTTATTTACAAAGATGAATGATTATGCCGATAGTAGTAATGTATTTTTATATGGATTGTCTAAGCTTAGAAATGTAGAGACCATTGAGAACCGATATTTTGTAAACCTTAACCTACATACACCATCTAATACTAATACCAACTATACAGACACTGCTACCATATGCTTTATCAATAAGTATCGTCAGCTAAACCTCACAGAGCCATCAGTATTTGCGTTACAAGGTTTTGATGTAAGTTATTACTTTTTAAACCTTTTAAAGGTTTATGGCAATGTAATACCATCTCTTGACTACATCAAAGCGGAAGAAATAAACACCGGCTTTGATTTTCAAAAAGTAGAGGACGGAGGGTATCGCAATACATACAATTGTATGCTTCGCTACCATAAGTTTAAATTGATTAAACTTTAGTCAAAATCTACAATAGAGGAGAATAAGTCTTTAAAGCTATATCCCTTATCTAGTTTGTCTTTACTTAGCTTAGAATATTCTGCTAAACCGGTTAATACAAACTCCATTAAAAACAGTTGCTCAAAGCCTGATGCTTGTGGTTGATAGCGTTTTACCAATTTATTTAAGCCTTTTATTTGCTTTAAACTATCAGCATATGCTTCATTAGAAGCATCAGCCATAATATCCACTTCATTACTAGAGGCAAAGAAATCTATAATGGTCTTATAAGGGTTTTCTTCAGAGGCTGTTTTCAGCTTATCTAAAGCAGGAAAGTAGCTATTGTATAATTGCTTTACAGCATCTCCAATTAAGTTTTCGGCTACAATTGCTGCGCCTTCTTGTTCTCCTTCATATACCATTTCTACTTTTCCGGTAATAGCAGGTATAATACCCATAAAGTCGCTAAGGCGAACATGTGTTTGTTTTTCACCATTAATAATGGCTCTGCGTTCTGCAGTGCTTACTAGATTTTCATAAGCAGTGATGGTAAGTCTTGCAGAAACTCCACTTTTCTCATCAATAAACTCACTGTCTCTTGCTTCAAAGGCAATTTGTTCTAATAGATCATGAGCTAAGTCTGTTACAATTACCTTTTCTTTTTGCTCAGGAGTTAATTTAGCTTCTTGTAAAGTAATTTGCTTAGAAATATCTCTACTCTTGGGGTAGTGTGTTAAAATCTGGCTACCAATACGGTCTTTTAATGGAGTTACAATAGAGCCTCTGTTGGTGTAATCCTCAGGGTTTGCAGTAAACATAAACTGTATGTCTAACGGCATTCTTAGCTTGAACCCTCTAATTTGTATATCGCCTTCTTGTAGTATGTTGAATAGAGCTACTTGTATACGCGCTTGTAAGTCAGGCAATTCATTAATAACAAATATGCATCTGTTAGACCTAGGTATGATACCATAATGAATAACACGCTCATCGGCATAAGATAGTTTAAGGTTAGCAGCCTTTATAGGGTCAACATCGCCAATTAAATCGGCAATAGAAACGTCAGGTGTCGCTAATTTTTCGGCATATCGTTCAGAACGATGTACCCATGTAATTGGTGTTTTGTCTCCTTTTTCAGCAATAATATCTTTTGCATAACGAGAAAGTGGGAGTAGGGGATCATCATTCATTTCAGAGCCTTCAACTATGGGCATATATTCATCCAAAAGATTGACCATTAAACGGGCAATACGCGTTTTGGCTTGACCTCTTAGTCCTAATAAGTTGATGTTGTGCTTAGATAAGATTGCTCTTTCTACATCCGGTATTACAGTGTCTTCATAGCCTAATATTCCTTCAAATACCGATTCATTTTTTTGTAATTTTTCAATGAGGTTGTCTCTCAACTCATCTTTTATAGATTTCGGTGTATATCCCGATTTTTTTAATTCTCCTAAAGTTTTAATCTCTGTCATTATCTTACGTTCTTACGTCTGTTTCTTGTGTAATCTTCAAAAATGTAATTTCCTAGGCCTTTCAAACCTGTATAAAATGCTTTTCCATTATTTGCAGCACTAAAGTCTTGTACAAATTGTTGTAAATAAGGGTCTTGTGCTATCATAAAAGTGGTAATAGGTATATTTAGTCTTCGGCAAGCCGCAGCTTTATTCAAGCATTTGTTTACGATATAATCGTCCAGTCCAAAGCTGTTTTGGTAATAACTACCATCAGGCTCTACCAAACAACTGGGTTTACCATCGGTAATCATAAAAATTTGCTTGTTACTGTTCTTTTTCCTCCTTAGTAAATCCATAGCTAAATCTAAGCCAGCAACTGTATTGGTATGATACGGACCAACTTGCAAGTAGGGTAAGTCTTTTACGCTCACTTTCCATGCATCGTTACCGAAAACAATAATATCTAAAGTATCTTTTGGATATCGAGTCATTATTAGTTCAGAAAGAGCCATGGCTACTTTTTTAGCGGGTGTAATACGGTCTTCGCCATACAGTATCATAGAGTGAGAGATATCTATCATTAAAACAGTAGACATCTGCGCCTTGTAATGTGTTTCGTTAACAACCAAGTCATCTTCGGTCATCCTAAACTCTCCAATTCCGTGATTATGATAAGCGTTTTTAAAAGACTCTGTCATAGCAATTTGGTCTATAGAGTCCCCAAACTGAAACTGTCTCAAGTCGCTATTAGGCTCATCTCCTTTACCCGTAAACTTAGTTTTATGGTTACCTGCAGCAGATTTTTTTAAGTTCCCAAATATTTGGTCTAATGAACTTTGCCTAATACTCTTCTCTGTTTTTGGAGTTATAGAAACGCCACCACCTCTATCTTCGTTATCTTTTATGTAGCCCTTTTTCTTTAGGTCGTTATAAAAGTCATCTAGTGTATAGTCATCATCTGTTAGTTCGTAGGTCTTATCTAATTCTTCTAGCCATCTCCATGCTTCATCAAAATCTCCAGATGTATGAACTAATAACTCTTTGAAAATACCTAAGAGTTTATCGAAAGGACTTTGGCCCTCTCCCATATATTTTGTGTATCTAAAACCGTGCATATATTCCTGTTAAAGGTAAAGAATAAACGTTTAAAGCTGTTGATTGTTTTGATAGTTGTTTTTCTATATTAGTGCACTCATAACAGAACCACTATATGATTTCTACTATTAAGTATTTGGTCAATTTACGTACAGAGTGTACACACCTAAAATCTGGAGAAAAGTTTATTACAGATGCGCCTACTGATAATAATGGTAAGGGCGAGGCTTTTTCTCCAACAGATATGATAGCCACTAATTTGGGCACATGTATGCTTACACTAATGGGAATTAAAGCCAATAATTTGGGTATAGAGTTTAGTGGAGCAACAGTAGAGGTTGAAAAGATAATGGCTGCAAATCCTCGAAGAATTAGTGAAATCAAGCTGAAAATTAGAATACCACTTGTATATGATAAAGAAACACGTAATAGCCTAGAGCGTGCAGCTATTAATTGCCCGGTAGCAAAAAGCTTACACCCGGATATTAAACAGAATGTAAAATTTAAATGGGCTAAAAAAGATTAGTTGTTTTTAGCTAAATACTTAAATAACTCATTCCAGTTTACGCTACCTTGTTTTTTACCAAGCCTTACAATAATTATATTCTTTTGCGGGTAAACATATATATACTGCCCTAAAATTCCTTCTGCATAAAAGTCTCCTGATGGTTTTGCAATAATTTTTTTCATTTCACCCTCTATTTCATAATCAAAGGTGTAGTGTAAGCCCGATGTATCGGTAGTGTCAGTTAGTATATCATAATCAACAGTATGCCACCATTGGTAAGAATATATGAACCTATTTTTTTCTTTTTCAAATGTAGTAGATTCCTCAACCCACTGTTTACTTACCAATTGTTCTCCATTCCAGTTTCCTTTATTTAAGAATAACCTACCCATTTTTGCATAATCTATTGCTGTAGCATTTACACAGCAAAAAGCCTTAGCTGTTCCATTTTTCTTACTATCAATACTCCAAGAAGCATCGTACTGAGTGCCAATTTTACTCCATATTTTTTCTTCAAAATAGGCATCAATAGTTTTACCGGTTACTTTTTCTACAATTAAGCTTAGTATTTGTGTGTTTACGCTTATATAATTAAACTCTTTGTCAGGCTCTCCCTCAACTTCTAATTTTCTAACGTACTTTTTTAAGTTAGTACCGTAGTAGTATTTGGCAGCATGCCCAAAGGGGTTTATATAACTTTCATTAAACCTTATTCCTGAACGCATATCTAATACATCCTTGATAGTTATTTTGTCAAACCCTTCATTCTCAAATTCCAAGTAATTTGTAATCGGATCGTTTACACTGTTTATTAAACCATCGTCTATTGCTATACCCACTAATGCAGACACAAAAGATTTAGCCATAGAGAAAGAGGGGATTACATCCTCTTTTTCTCGATTGTTTAAATAGTTTTCATAAAAAACAGTGTCGTTTTTTATAATCAAAAAGGCTACTGTTCCACTTTTGTCAAGCAATTGCTCAAGCTTTACAGGCTTTTTTTTGTAAAACAGAGTGTCAGGTATGTTAAATTGATGATTGCCTGTATTCTCATAAAAGTTAAATACTTTGTCAGAAGGAGAAAGGGGTCTATTATCAAAACGCTTATGATCATTTATATCGGCTGTATTCCAATAGAAGAAGCGTCCAACGTGGCATGATTCAAAAATTATAACGAGTACAGAGAATACAATTAGCTTGGTAAAAAGGCTTTTCATAATGGTCTTTTAAACAATTGTACAATTAATAATATTTGCTACAAGCTTATTATTTAGTGTTTAAACTTTTAATTACTTTTACACAAATAACATTCAAACAAAACGAAGAAACAAATGAAAAATTTTAAACTATTTGCTTTAGCTGCTGGAATGGCAATTTCTACAGTAGTCTCTGCGCAAATCTCTACTCCGCGCCCAAGTCCTACAACAGAGAATACTCAAACTATTGGTTTGACTGATGTTACTGTAAACTACAGTCGCCCTGGTGTAAAAGGACGTACTATTTTTGGTGACTTATTACCATATAATGAATTATGGAGAACAGGCGCTAATATGGCTACTGTAATTACTTTTTCTGATGATGTAACTGTTAATGGAAGTAAAGTTGAGGCAGGTTCTTATGCTATATTTACTATACCTGGCGAAAACGAATGGACAGTAATATTAAATACAAATACTAAGCAATCTGGTACAGGTAGTTATGATGAGGCTTTAGATAAAGTACGTTTTACTGTAAAGCCAACTAAAACAGCTGATATGGTAGAAAGCTTTACAATTGATTTTGAAAGCTTTACCAATACAGGTGCTACAATGTACATGGCATGGGAAAACACAAGAATAGAGTTTGCTATTGGTGTAGATAGTGATAGCCAAGTAATGGCTGCTATTAAAGCAGAAATGGCAAAAGAAGAAATAAATAATTTCTCTTATTACTCTGCAGCTAGCTATTATTTAGAGACAGAAAGAGATATTAATCAAGCTTTAACATGGATTAATATGTACGAAATGGGAGAAGGTCAATTTTGGGCTATGCATACAAAAGCTAAAATTTTGGCAAAAGCAGGAAAAACAAAAGAGGCTAAAAAAATGGCTGAACAATCTAAGGCTGTAGCAACAGAAGCAGGAAACATGGCTTACGTAGAAATGAATGATGAATTATTAGCATCATTGGCTAAGAAGAAATAAATTTTATAGTTTACTATAATTCTAAAAGCCCCTGTTAAGGGGCTTTTTTTGTACTTATAACTCTGTCTCTATTTTTTGCTTTTAGTCTTACCAAAAGAAACTTTATCCCTTAGGTTTGTCATAGGCTTCTCGTAATATTTAAATAATAAGGTGGCTAATACAATGCTTATAGCCCAGTATAAAACATATATTAGTAAAGAGTTAGTAATTTCTATATAGTCTTCTAGTATTGGTATAATAGTAGATTTAACTATAGATAAATGTACTACATATAAGGCGTAAGATATAAGGCTTATGTAGGTTATTACTTTATACAGTATGCCTTTTCCGGTTTTTATAGAGTTTAAATAAGGTATTGTAAATAATACACCAATAGAAGTTTGGCTAAACTTTAGCACAACTGTATTAAAATCAATTTCATGTTGAAATTGGTCTGGAAAAGCAGCTCCAATTATTCTTTCAGAAAACAAGAGTAGGAGGCCAATGATTAATAAGACAAGTTTGTTTGTTTTCCAAAAAGCAGGGTGGTAATAGAAAACATACGCACCAAACACACCATACATAATACTATCTAATCTTGCTATCAATACCCTACGGGTATATATTCCTAATTCTGATATTGTATCAATATCAAAATGATAGTATCTGTATAGCCTTACTATTGTTGATGCAAGTATAATGGTAATGATAGAGAATAAGAGTGCACTTTTTCGTTTAAACTTAAAAAAGTGAATAAGTGTGTATAGGTACAAAGGAGTTAAGAAGTAAAACCATTCTTCTACAGTAAGACTCCATGATTCCGGGAAAAATAAATACTGAGCCTTAAAGGCTGTTTGTAAGAAAAAAGGATATAAATAATAGTTGTGTAAGGTTTGCCCTGTGACTTTATAAATAATTACAATACAAATCAGTATCAGTACGTAGTTGGGTATAGTTCTAAACCACCTTCTAATCCAGAAATTAAATATGTCTCTGGTTCTAAACTCAGTGTTCTCCATTATTTTGATAAGAATACCTCCTATCAAAAAGCCACTCAGAACAAAAAAAGCGGTAACCCCATCAAACCTAAAAAAGTTATAAACCTTTATAGGGATAAATTCTGAGGCATATTCTTTACCATGTACATATACAACTGTTAAAATGGCAATTGCACGTAGTATATCTAAGCCAAATACTCTTTTGTTATTTAGTTCTATGCCTAATAAGCGCATTTAAAAAAACATTTGTGCGAATCTAGTTTATAGTTATCAGATAATAAAATACTCATGATAAAAACAAATCTATCTGATAAACATGGATTTAAATACTATTTAGTAAATTAGATTGATTAATTAACCAAAAATTACCCCATGAAAAAACTATATTCATATATAACGCTTTCTTGTGCGTTATTTTATTCAATAGGTATGTATGCTCAAGGTGCAGGGCAGGCAATGGATTTTAGCTCTCCGGAACAAGTAACTATACCCAATACATCCGCTTTAAACCCAACAACAGCTATAACTCTTGAGGCATGGATAAATGCTGACACATGGGGACCAAACCCATGGAGTAGTAGTATCATTGGAAAAGATTCGTGGTCAACATCATCAGGAGAGTCTGGTTACACCTTGCGTTGTGGTGCAAACGGAACATTGTCTTTTAACTTTGGTGTTAATCCTACATGGAGAGAAGCCACTTCGCCTGCAACAATGTCTACTGGCAAATGGTATCATGTAGCTGGTACATATAACGGTTCTCTTTTAACAGTATATATTAATGGAGAAATAGTAGGGACTCAGTCATATGTGGGTACTATAGCACCTAATACTAATCAATTATTGCTGGGAAATTTACCTGAAACTTCTCAGAATAGGTATTTTGATGGTAAAATTGATGAAGTGAGAGTTTGGAACGTAGCTAGAACTCAAGCAGAACTTAGAGCAAATATGTGTAAAAAATTAGCCGGTACAGAAGCTGGTTTGGTAGCTTATTACAGAATGGATGAATTAACAGGAACTGCTGTTATTGATGCCACACCCAATGCAAACAATGGTACAACAAACTCATTTGTTCCGGTAAGAGATTTTTCTAATGCTCCTATAGGTGATGAGAGTGATTACTTGTATACAAACTCATGGTCTGGTCAGTCAGTATCATTGTCTCACCCAGATGGTGATAGTATTACTGTTTCATCAATTGTAGGCTCTCCTTCATATGTACATGTTTATAGAGTAGATGATACACCTAATGATTCTGTTGGTCCTAATGATTTAAAAGAGTTAGAAACGGCTCGTTATTGGGGTGTTTATGCAGGAGATATATCTGCGGTAAATTATACAGTTAGCTATAACTATAATGGTTTTCCGGGGATAACAAGCCCTAATAGCTTGGACTTTGGATATAGACCAAACGTAAATACGCCTTGGGCGAAAGCAGGTACAACACTAGATGTGCCTACAACTACACTAACTAAAACTAACCAAGCTGAAGGACAGTATATTTTAGGAGATACAGTAAATAATTCGCCTTTAGCTTTATATAACTTGATTGATCCGGTTGATAATGCTACTATTACGATGCAAGGTAAAAACGGAAATCAAAATTTAATATTTAAATGGCATTCATCATCTTTACCTGGTGGAGGATCAGTTACTTATACTTGGATGTTAGATAGTATAGGAAAAGACTTTTCTGCTCCTTTAATAAGTATCCAATCTAATAGCCTAGGAACAGATACTGCTCTTACTAATAACTATTTGTTTTACCGCAATGTGCTGAAAAACCTTGGGGTACAAAATGGTCAGTCGGCAACATTTAAATGGACAGTAGAAGCAACTTCTGGTCCGGAAAAGAGAAGAGCAACATCATCACATGTAATTACCTTTGTTCAAGGTAGTTTTATAGGCATAGATGAGAATGAGGCTGAAAAAAGGTTTAAAGTATATCCAAATCCGGCTAAAGATGTTATTATGCTTCAAAATGTAAGCATAAATGATGAAGAGATTAATGTGCAAATTGTTTCTATTACAGGGCAAGTATTATATGCTCAAGCATTTAATATAAATGGAGTTGAGGAGCAAGGAATTTCTGTTTCAGGTATTGCTAAAGGAATGTATTTACTGAAAGTTAGTAGAGATGGGGTAGAAGAAGTGCACCGAATAATGATAGAGTAAAAACTAAATATTATAAATAAAAAAAGCCCCGTAAATTCTACGGGGCTTTTTTGTTGTTTACTAATGAGATTTATTTGTGCCCATTGTCAATCATGGCTTTCTCAAAGTCTTTAACAGGGTTTTTATTTTCATTAGAAATTTGGTCTAAACCAATGATTTCTACTTTTATCTCCCTTTCTTCAGCACTTATTTTAAAGTCTTCTATAATTTCAATTACATCAAGATGAATGCTTTTTGTTTTAGAACCATCTATAATTACATGAACATTGTTAGGAAGACCACTTAAAGTTTGTAACATATTTACTTTGTTTAAAAAGCTTACATCTTCTGCAAGTTTTATGGTAATGAATTTACCTTTTTCAATGTCTTTTTCTTCGAAATGGTAAGGAGTTTTGTAATTCTTCCATAAAATGAAGAATATGGCTACTACAAGTCCTACACCAATACCCACAAGTAAATCTGTGAGCACTATAACAACTACAGTAAGCACAAATGGTAAAAACTGTTCAGTACCTTTGCTAAACATATCTTTAAATAATGACGGTTTAGTTAACTTAAAGCCTACCATAAATAATATTGCTGCTAAACTAGCTAAGGGAATCATGTTTAAAATAGCGGGTATAGCCATAGCACTAACTAATAGTAATACGCCATGAAAAAATGCCGAAGCTTTTGTTTCTCCACCAGATTGAATATTTGCAGAGCTCCTTACAATTACTTGAGTAATTGGTAAACCGCCAATAAAACCAGATACTATATTACCTATACCTTGTGCTTTTAACTCTCTATTAGTTGGTGTAACTCTTTTATGAGGATCTAGTTTATCTGTAGCTTCAACGCAAAGCAGTGTTTCTAAACTTGCTATAACAGCCATTGTTGCAGCTACAACATATATTTGTGTATTATTCCAAATGCTAAAATCCGGGGTTTTAAATTGACCGAAGAAATCTGAAATGGAGCTGGCAACAGGTATTGTTACTAAATGCTCACTAGTTAAACTATAACCATCTATATTTTTAAATGCTAAATTCAACCCTATACCGGCTAAAACTGCTACTAGAGGCCCCTTAACAATTTTAGTAAATGAAAGCTTTGTCATAAAAGGGCGTTCCCATAAAATTAAAATGGCTAGAGCTACCAATGTAATGATGGTTGCACTGATGCTTATATGTTCTGGATGACTGAATATATTTACGATCTCACTGAAAGTAGTCTCGCCATCAGGCTGAGCAAAATCCATGTCACCTTCAGGGTCTTTATCAAAACCAAAACCATGTGGTATTTGCTTTAGTATAATAATAATACCAATACCTGATAACATACCTTTAATTACTGAGGATGGGAAGTAATAGCCAATTATACCGGCTCTTAGAAAACCCAATATTAACTGAATAACACCTGCTATAATTACTGCAAACAAAAATGCCTCAAAACCGAACGTAGTAATAGCAGGTAAAACTATTGCTATTAAGCCAGCTGCCGGACCGCTTACGCCAACTGCTGACCCGCTAAATGCTGTAACAACTATACCTCCAACAAAACCTGCTATTATTCCTGCTAATGGAGGTGCGCCTGATGCTAATGCTATACCTAAACATAGCGGCATAGCTACAAGAAATACAACTAAACTAGCAGGTAAATCATTTTTGAGGTTTGAAAAAAAACCTTTTTGTTGAGAACTCATATATAAACATCTGTTATAGCCCCCAATGTGCAGGAGCAAATTAATATTATAATAATTATTGAGGCATAAAGCCTTAAATGGAGTAGGAAGTATGTATTATACTTGTTCCGGAGGAGGGTTTAATACATCTTGGTGAGCATTAAAGATGTATAAATCAAGTTCAATAAAAGTTGATGGGTAATAATCTACAATAGTAACTACTTTGTCTAAAAGGATAAAATAGGTGTCTAATTTGTGGTCTTTTTCACTTTCTTCATTATCGTCATTTCCTTCAACTTCAACAACATCACATTTAGATATAAGGTTTTTATATTCCGGAATAATGTTGGTAAAAAAAACAGAAACCGTCATCATACAAATAAATGTAAGAAGAAAATTATTGCTTTTTATATTTATTCCCTTTTGTCTCATATAGTTTGGCTTATAATTAATTATAAGCCATGTAAAATTATGACATTTATGTGAAGTATCATAAATATAAAACCACGCATAAAAAGGAAAGCCTAGCATGTAGATGTTTCTTTAAATTCAAATCGAAAAAACTACTTAATTAGAAGCATAGAAATAGGCCTGTAAAAAATCAAGTTCTGTACTATTTATTTGCTACAATATAATATTGATTTGAAGTCCCCACTAATTTTTCGCTTATTGTTATTTCAAAGCCATTTTGTTTTATGATTTGTTCTAAATTATACCTCTTAAAACCTTTAATTTTTGGGACAAGTCCAAGTCTGCTAATAAGGGATAATAAATTATATACAAAAGGCTTTTCGCCCATGCATGGTGTTACAGATATAAGTTTGCCACCTGATTTTAGCAACTCTTTTATTCTTTGAATAGTAGTAGGAGAGTCTTCTAGTAAATGAAATATATACAGCGCCATAATACAGTCGTAAGTACCAGGTTTTAATTTTTCATCAAAGATGTTGGTGTGATGATAGTTGATATTAGAAATATTGTGCAATTCTGAATTGATTTTTGCTCGTTCTATCATTTTAGACGCTATATCTATTGCATCAATATGATGAACTGAGCTAGCAATTTTAGTTGAGAAAAAACCTGTACCACAGGCAAAATCTAATACTGCATCGGAAGGGGATACCAAGCTTTTAAGCTTTTCTGTAATCGACAGGTTGGTTTTTACGTCACTTCTTTCTTCTCGGTCATAGTTCTTAGCCATTTTGTCCCAGAAGGCTTCAGTTTTATTTATAGGTTCTTGTTTCATATTTGCAGGCTACTTACCGATACAGAAAGTAAAATTATGTTGATAATCAATTATTTATGTCTTATTGAGGACAAAATAAAGCCAAAAAGCTCTATCTAAATAGAGCTTTTTGGTTTTTGTGCGTACTATAAATTATGTTTTTAAGTGTGTCTTTATTTTGCTTTTTGAAGCTAATGCTTAGTATTAATTTTTCTTACTTCTTTACGTGTAAGCTTACATACTCTAATATAAAAATATGGACCACTCCTTAAACGGTTAACATCTTTTTGAATAGGTACAAACTCATTTTGCATAATATTAGAAAAAGACTCTTTTTGAATAATAGATTTAATTATGGGCATTAAATATGTAGAATCTCCATTAATGATTTCTACACCACAGGTGAAGTCTATCCATGTTGAATCAGTAAAAGCAATACTTAAAAGAATATCAACATCACTATCACTGTATAAGTCTATATCATAAGAACTAATAAATTCAGCATAAAATAAGGAATCAATCTTAAAGTTACTATTGTCACAATTACTATAAATGACTTTACCTTTCCTCATATAAGAAAAGCTCATTAAAAATAGTACTAAACACAAATAGGTTAATGGTTTATTCATTATTAGTCTTCTTCTTCTTCCATATGTGATCTTAAGCGCTCTAACATTACAGGACGTGCATTTGTATATTCCCCATAATACTGTTCGGGAACAGTTTGCCCGTCTTCTTTTCTTTGCTTGTTGTAAGTTACTAGTTTTTCTGTAGAGATTCTGTCCCATGTTTCATTAGTTTTTAAACTAAACCCATCAAAAGCGAATTCTTTTATATTTTCAGTATTCTGATTAAAGGTGTTTATTTGTTCTGCATAAGTTGAGTTACCTCTAGTTGCACTTTCTTCTGTGTTCAAGGAAACATTATTGTCTTCATTAAGACAAGATGAAAGAATGTTAAGAAATGTAGCTGTTAATATTATTAGTTTTAAGTCTCTCATTTAATTAATATTAAAAAATTACTTACCGATGCAGAAAGTAAAGTAGTCTTGTTTTTCAGTTAGTTGATGTATTTAAGGCACAAAATGAGAACAAAAATTTCCTAGTAGAATCGCAAAACAATTACTGTTAATTATCCAGCGCATATCTAATATCTAAAATTTTAGACATTTTAACTGCTTTACCATCTTTAATAGCTGGCCTCCATCTAGGCATTTTGTTTACTAATCTTACAGTGACATCAATTAACTTCTCATCATCATAAGATAAGATGTTAATGTGAGCAGGTGATCCATCCTTATCAATAATTAACTGATAAACTACTTCACTATATTTTTCACCCTTCTTTGCAATTGCTTTTATAGAATTGTTTTTATAGAAGTCTAATAAACCTCCTTCACCACCTGGAAAAATAGCAGGAGTATCTACAACAGCATATACAGGGTTTGAGTTAGGTGAGGAGTTTCTATTGGTGATATGCTCATCATTTGCTTTAAGAGTATCTACGCTAACAGCATTGTTTTGTGTTTTATTTAGCTGTGAATTACATGAGGCTAAAATGCATAAAATAAACACCATAATTAATTTATTCATGTTGTTTTCTGTTTTAGAGGAATACTAATAAAGTCTATAGGGCTATTAACTGTAATAACTATTTACCGATGCAAAAGTTTGCAAAAATATTACCAAGCAGGTCATCCGGGGTTACTTCGCCAGTAATCTCTCCTAAGTGGTAAAGGCTTTGCCTGATGTCTATTGCCAATAAGTCTCCGCTAATACTACTCTCCATGCCCTGTTGTACATTGGTAATGGCTTCTAAGGCTTTAGTTAATGCCTCGTAATGGCGGCTATTGGTCACAATAGTTTCATTGTTATTTAATGCGCCTGTGTTTACCAATGAGGTAAGGGCAGTGGTTAGTTCGGGGATATTGGTTTGTTGCTTAGCCGAAATAGTATAAAAGTCTTCTTGCTCAGAAAAAGCTTTATTGATAGCCTTTTCATCTGCTAAGTCAATTTTGTTAGCAATAATGATGAGCTTTTTATCAGCAGTTTTTTCTTTCAGCTTTTCTATCTCTGCTTTTTGGCGATTAACATCATCTGTAGCATCAAACAAGTATAAAACCACATCAGCTTGACTGATTTTCTCATAGGTTCTTTTAATACCTATGCTTTCTACGGTATCAGTTGTTTCTCGTATCCCTGCAGTATCAATAAATCGGAAAGAGATACCGTCAATAATCAATTCATCCTCTATACTATCTCTGGTAGTACCCGCTATTTCTGATACTATGGCTCGCTCTTCATTTAGCAAAGCATTTAATAGGGTAGATTTTCCAGCATTGGGTTCTCCAACTATAGCTACAGGTATTCCGTTTTTAATTACGTTACCAACAGCAAATGAATCAACTAACTTCTTTAATACTGTTGTTATTTTTTGTAATAAATTATTTAGCTCTGTTCTGTCTGCAAACTCTACATCTTCTTCACTAAAGTCTAGCTCTAGTTCTATTAAAGATGCAAAGTTGATGAGTTGTTGGCGTAGGTCTTTTATTTGGTTAGAGAAGCCACCACGCATTTGCTGCAAGGCTACTTTATGTGAGGCTTCGTTTTCAGAGTTAATTAAATCGGCAACAGCCTCGGCCTGTGATAAATCCATTTTACCATTTACAAAAGCACGCAGGGTGTATTCGCCAGGTTTGGCCATTCTAGCACCACTTCTTATAAACAGTTGTATCAATTGTTGTTGTATAAATACAGAGCCATGGCAAGATATCTCTACCACATTTTCTCCTGTATAAGAGTTTGGTCCGTGAAATAGACTTACCAATACTTCATCAACAATATGCTCACCATCTTTAATAAAGCCTAGGTGAAGGGTGTGAGTTTGCTGATTTGCAAGCTTTTTACTTTTGTTATGCGATTGAAATACAGAATCGCAAATAGAAATTGCTTCTTGTCCGGAAAGGCGAATGACTGCTATAGCTCCCATTCCTGATGGGGTAGCCATTGCACAAATAGTATCTTGTTTGTTGGATGTTACCATATGGCGAAATTATTTAAAATACTTGTCAAATCCCTGTTAATGGCATATTTTTGCGCCACTTACAAACGACAATTCTTTATAAATTATAGATATGAGTGTATTAGTAAATAAAGATTCAAAAATTATAGTTCAAGGTTTTACAGGTAGTGAAGGTACTTTCCACGCTAGCCAAATGATTGAATACGGAACAAATGTAGTAGGTGGTGTGACTCCCGGAAAAGGCGGTCAATCTCACTTAGACAAGCCCGTATTTAATACTGTAGAGGGTGCTGTAAAAGAAACAGGTGCTGATACATCTATAATATTTGTACCACCGGCATTTGCAGCTGATGCTATTATGGAAGCAGCTGATGCAGGTATTAAAGTAATTATTTGTATTACAGAAGGTATTCCTACAAAGGATATGGTATTAGTTAAAGAGTATTTATCTGATAAAGATACTCGTTTAGTTGGTCCTAACTGTCCGGGAGTAATGACTCCGGGAGAGGCTAAAGTAGGTATCATGCCAGGCTTTATTCATACTCCGGGTAGAGTAGGTATTGTGTCTCGTTCGGGTACACTTACTTACGAAGCGGTAGATCAAATTACTAAACAAGGTATGGGACAATCTACAGCTATTGGTATTGGTGGTGATCCAATTATTGGTACTACTACAAAAGAAGCTGTTGAGTTATTGATGAATGACCCTGACACTGACGGTATTATTATGATTGGTGAGATTGGTGGTCAGATGGAAGCTGAGGCTGCACAATGGATTAAAGAAAACGGCACAAAGCCGGTTGTAGGTTTTATTGCAGGACAAACGGCACCTAAAGGACGTACAATGGGGCATGCTGGGGCTATTGTTGGTGGAGCAGAAGATACTGCTGAAGCTAAAATGGCTATCATGCGCGAGTGTGGTATTCATGTTGTAGAGTCTCCTGCACAAATTGGTCAGAAAATGGCAGAAGTTTTAGGCGTTACTGCTTAATACTTTTACAAACATAAAATATAGGCACTGCATTTGCGGTGCCTTTTTTGTTTCTAATCATTATATTTGGCTACTGTGAAATAGTAGTGAAAGAATCGCTTAAATAACTAACATGAAATTATTAGAAGGAAAAACAGCAATTATTACCGGTGCATCACGTGGTATTGGTAGAGGTATAGCAGAAGTGTTTGCAAAAAATGGATGCAACGTTGCATTTACATATTTGTCTTCTGTAGAAAAAGGAGAAGCACTAGCAAAAGAATTAGAAGCTTATGGCGTTAAAGCTAAAGGATATCGTTCTGATGCTTCTGATTATGCAGCTGCAGAGCAATTAATTGCTGATGTAGTAAAAGACTTTGGAACAATAGATGCCGTAATAAACAATGCAGGTATTACTAAGGATAACTTATTGATGCGTATGTCTGAAGCAGATTGGGATGCCGTAATGAATATTAATTTGAAATCTATATTTAATATCACTAAGGCTGTACAACGCACTATGTTAAAGCAACGCTTTGGCTCTATTGTAAATATGAGCTCTGTTGTAGGTATAAAAGGGAATGCTGGTCAGTCTAACTATGCTGCTTCTAAGGCAGGCGTTATCGGTTTTAGTAAATCTATTGCACTAGAGCTTGGTTCGCGTAACATTAGATGTAATGTTATTGCTCCCGGTTTTATTGAAACTGAAATGACTGCAGCTTTGCCCGAAGAAACTGTACAAGGCTGGAGAGAAGCTATTCCTTTGAAAAGAGGTGGTACAACCGAGGACGTAGCTAATTTAGCATTGTTTTTAGCATCAGACCTATCTTCTTACATCAGCGGACAGGTTATAAATGTTGATGGCGCAATGCTTACTTAATGGAACTAATTACCCAGCTACCAATAGGATATACATTTTTCTGCCTTTTATTAGGTGCATTATATGCCGGGTGGCTCTATTATCGTGATAAACGATTTAGTGAGTCTCCTAAGGTTTTGGTAGTATTAATGGGTGTGTTACGATTCTTTGTGGTGTCGGTATTGGCTTTTTTCCTGCTGACACCACTTTTAAGATATGGTTTTAGAGAGCTAGAAAAGCCTATTATTGTTATAGCTCAGGATGCATCACAATCTGTGGTTGCAGGTAAAGATTCTGTTTTTTACAAAGGAGAGTTTATAGGTAGTTTAAATGAGCTTAAAGAAGGCTTTAATGAAGAGTATGAAGTAAGTACTTTCTCTTTTGGTAATGAAGTTGAAGAAAACTATTCTCAATCATACTCAGCAAAACAAACAGATATTTCTAATCTGTTTAATGAAATCTATAATAAATACAGTCATCGTAATGTAGGTGCTATAATCTTGGCTTCAGACGGACTGTATAACAAAGGTGCTAACCCTGACTTTACTGCAAAAAAATTGAATGTTCCCATTTATACTATTGCAATGGGAGACACTGCTATTCAGCGAGATTTAATTATTAAAGATATTAAGCACAACAGATTAGCGTATTTAGGCAATTCTTTTCCTGTAGAGGTATTAATTGATGCAAAATCATTGAGTGGTAATAAGGCGGTGTTAACCATTAGTAAAAATGGGCAAAAACTTGCTGCCGAAACTTTAGATATTACCAATAAAAATGAACTGAAGAAATATGCATTTTTATTAGATGCTGACAGGGTAGGAGTGCAACAATATAAGGTTGATATTACGGATATTGAAGGAGAAGTTAGCTATGTAAATAATCATACCTCCTTTTTTATTGATGTATTAGACAGTAGAAAAAAAGTATTGATATTGGCAAATGCCCCACATCCGGATGTGTTTGCCATACGCAGTGCTATAGAAAGCCATGAACACTATGAGGTGGAGACCTATTTAAAAGATGATTTTACTGAGCCGTTAGATGCATATAGTTTAGTAATACTTCATCAAATACCAACTAAAGGGCAAAAGGGCTTACCCAATGAAATTATGGCCGGTAAAATTCCGGTATTGTATGTGCTTGGCTCACAAAGCAGTATAAACAACTTTAGTGATTTACAAAACGTATTGAAAATAGAGTCTCGTAGGGTAGATGTAGATGAAGTGGTAGCTACTGTAAACGAGAACTTCTCTTTGTTTCAGTTTTCAGATAAAGCAAAGCAGCTATTTGTAAAAGCTCCTCCGTTAACAGTTCCGTATGGCGAATATAAGCTAGGGCTCTCTGCAAATACTTTATTCTATCAAAAAGTAGGTTTGGTAAATACCGATAAACCTTTGTTTGTATTTGGTAAGAATAACGAACAAAAAATAGCAGTAATTACAGGAGAAGGAATATGGCGTTGGAGGTTATATGATTTTGGTGAGAATGGTAACCATGAGGCTTTTAATGAACTGATTAGTAAAACTGTTCAATACTTGGCTTTATCTGATGATAAGAGTAAGTTTAGAGTAACCAGTGAGAACATATTTCAGGAAAACGAACCCATTATTATGGGAGCAGAGTTATATAATGAGAGCTTAGAACCTGTAAATACTGCTGATGTAACTATAGGAATAAGTAATACTGATGGGAATGATTTTCAGTATAGCTTTTCAAAAGCAGGTAATGCTTATACATTAAATGCAGGCGTATTACCCGTAGGTACTTATAAATACATTGCTAAAACCAACTTTAATGACGAACAATATACCCAAGTAGGGGAGTTTAGTGTAAATCCTCTAAGGGTGGAATATGCAAATACAGTTGCTAACCATCAATTGTTGTATGCATTGGCCAAAAATAACGGAGGCGAAATGGTTTATGCTACAGATGTAGCTAAGCTAAATAATTTAATAGCTGCCAGAGATGATATTAAAACGGTATCTTACTACAAAAGCCAATTGCAAGAGCTCATCAATCAGCAATGGATTTTCTTTTTATTACTAGTTTTCCTAAGCCTAGAGTGGCTTTTACGTAAAAGAAATGGGGCATACTAGCTAAACGCTTGTAAGGTTTAGGCAAATTGTATTTAAAAAACCAGAGAATTTTTCAATGTCTTCATCAGATATATTTTGACAAGCAACTTCTAGTGTCTTCTCAGCTTGGGCGTATAGTATAGCTTTAGAGTCGTTTGCCATTTGAGTTAAGTATATAAAATTAACCCTGCGGTCTTGCTTATTTACTTTTCTGGTTACAAAGCCCTTTTTTTCTAGGCTGTCAATTATTCTTGTAATAGAGGTTTTATCTTTTTCAGAAAACTCTGCCAATTCTTGTTGGTTTTGACCATCTTTAATCCATAAGCCCATAAGTATTACCCATTGATCGGTGGTAATATCAAAACCAATGCTTTTAAAATTTGCCACTAATCTTTTTCCTAATGCTTTAGATGCTTTATTTGTAAGGTTGCCTAACGAGGTTTCGTAAGAATAAGGTATTTTGCTCATAAATAATGTTCCAATGGATTTTACTAGATTTATGACAAATGTAATTTAAATGTAATAAAGATGACATTTAGTAGACATTGTAAACAATATTTTTGCTGAAATTCAATTACTTATCATGAAAATAAAAAGAAAATTTTTATCAGTATTTAGCGATAAACTAGGCTTAATATGAGTCTATTAGTTTTAAATAGAGCTATAGTAGAGCAGGTGGTCAGTGTTAAGTTATTGATATTAGCCTTGTACTTGTTTATAGGGCTTGTGTTTTACTTTTGGTTTGTAGTGGGTAAGCGTATTTATAAACTAGATGAAGGGACCATTGGAGTCCCCTTGTCTTTTAGGCTGCTTATATTACCGGGTACAATACTGTTGTGGCCTTTTCTGTGGAAAAACTATAAAGCCAAAGCCAAATGATTACAAAACTAAGAAAGAGACATCGCAGGGTATGGCTTGTAATAGCTGTAGTATTACCATTATTGTTTATTGCGGCTTACACAAGTATTCCTAAGTATCAATTGCAAGAGAGCCCGTCAAATACAATTAATGAGTCACTAATTACTCTAAAGTTTCCTATGAAGGCTTGGTTAACTAAGAGTGAAACAGGTGCTTATCATCTAGGATTGTATGTTAATGAGTATGAGTCTTCTGTTGCAGCTCAAGTATACCTTACAAATATTGAGTTGAATGATTATGTAAAGAATGGGTATTTGATTGGAACAGTTAATGGAGCGGGAGAGTATTCATTTACCGTCAAACCTGAAATCCTAGAGCCACACCATAACTTTATAGTTATATATGACCCCATCAAGCAAAAACAGATTTATAACCCCATAAGAGTAGAGGAATGAGTGTAAAATATGTAGGTGTCTTATGGAACAAACAAAAAAAGCGATACGATAAAACTATTGCTCTATTAGCTATTTTATACCTAGTACTTTTTGTTGGGTTTAACGTATTGCTTCATCCTACAATTAGCCCCGAAGCCTTATTGGTAAGAAGTACAGCAACATTGGCTTTACTAATGTTACATGTAATATTAGCTATTGGTCCAATGGCAAGAATCAATACAAAGTTTTTACCCTTGCTCTATAACCGTAGGCATTTAGGTGTAAGCATGTTTTTGGTAGCTACCATACATGTGGTGTTTAGCATCATTCAATTTCATTCCTTAGGCAATGTAAATGCATTTGTATCCTTATTTGCCAGTAATACACATTACGATTCTTTTGTAAACTTTCCTTTTCAAGTACTGGGTTTTTATGCATTTATCATCATTTTATTGATGGCAGCTACAAGTCATGATTTTTGGCTGAACAATCTTAGCCCTAAGGTGTGGAAAAGCTTACATATGTTGGTGTATGTAGCTTATGCATTAATTATTATGCATGTAATGCTAGGCGTAATCCAATTAGAGAAATCACCATTATTGATAGGTATGCTAGCAGTAGGTATGCTTACCATTATTACACTGCACCTTGTGGCAGCCTACAAAACGCATAGGGCTGATACAAAAGAGAATATTGAAGAAGAAGGCTTTGTATTTGTTTCAAACTTAGAAGACATTAAGCCTAATAGAGCTAAAGTAGTAACTATAGCTAATGAGAGTATAGCGGTGTTTAAATATGAGGGTAAGTTATCAGCAGTTCATAATGCCTGTAAACACCAAAATGGACCATTGGGCGAAGGAAAAATTATAGATGGATGTATTACTTGTCCTTGGCATGGATATCAATACAAGCCAAATGATGGGTGTGCACCGGAACCCTTTACCGAGAAGCTTCACACTTATGATTTGAGGTTGAAAGAAGGAAAGGTATATGTAAATCCAAACCCAAAACCAGAAGGAACCCACATAGAACCCTTAAGCTATGAGTAAGGAAGAAGAGAAAGATGATTTTTATGTAGGCTACATAGATAAAGCTCCAAAGAGTATATCTAAGTTAAGTAGGCGTTTTGTGTGGCATATTACAATTCTTATTGTGTTAGTAGCCGGTTTAATAGCAATAGGGCAAAGAGGTTTTGTAAACAGTACTTTTGAGTTTGGAAATGTATCAGAGTTAAGCGGTAAAATATATTTAACTCCACAACCCTTTTTAAAGGTAAAAACGGGTAAAGATATATTTGGCAATCCACTGTATAAAGATGTGTTGTTGATTGGTTATGGTAAGTATGGTGCTATGTCTACTTTAGAAGAAATAGAGAGCCAGCTAAATGAAAGTGAAATTGATACTTACGAAGTAACCTTAGCGGGAACATTAGTTTACTATGATGGTGTTACGTTATTTGAATTAACAAAAGGAGCAAAGTCTCTACTAGACTATAAAAAAATAACCAGAACAAGTGAGTGGCCAAGCAATAAACCCAACCGAATTGGTAATATAACTTTAGAAGGGCAAATAGTAGACCCAAAATGTTATTTTGGGGTGATGAAACCAGGACATAGCAAACCCCACAGGTCTTGTGCTATACGTTGTATATCCGGAGGGATACCACCCTTTATGGTTGCTAAAAATGAGAATGGAACTTTTGACTATTATATAGTGTTAGGAGAGAGTGGAGAGGCAATAAATAAAGAGGTGCTGGATTATGTTGCAGACCCAGTAAAGCTTACAGGAAGTAAGTTAAAAGCTGGAGAGTGGAGCTTAATTTATTTGAACCCTAAAATTGATATTGAACGAATAAAAGAATAATAAATACAAGAAATATGAAAGCAATTTGGAACGGAAAAGTATTAGCAGAGAGTGATCAAACCATTGTGGTAGAAAACAATCATTACTTTCCTGCAGACACTATTAATAAAGAGTATTTTAAGGAGAGTGAGACACATACAGTTTGTCCATGGAAAGGAACAGCTTCTTATTATACCGTTGAGGTTGATGGACAGTCTAATCAGGATGCAGCATGGTATTATCCACAAGCATCACAAATGGCAAAGGACATAGAAAACTATGTGGCATTTTGGAAAGGTGTTGAAGTAACGGACTAAGATGTTTCAATCATTTACTATCATTATATCCTTAGCAGCATTATTTAGCTATATCAACCATAAATTTATAAAGCTGCCTACAACTATTGGGCTTATGATTTTAGCCCTATTGTTGTCAGTAGTTTCTATAGGAGTAAAATATATAAATGAACCGGCGTTTACCGAAATAAGTAGGGCTGTTACAAACTTAGATTTTCGATCGCTATTAATGGATGTAATGCTAAGTTTTTTGCTTTTTGCAGGAGCTTTCCATGTCAATTTAAAAGATTTAACAAAAGAGCGGATTCCCGTTATTCTGTTTTCAACCTTAGGAGTTTTAATCTCCACGTTTATTGTAGGAGGGTTAACATATTTAATTCTCAACGGACTAGGTTTTTCAATACCTTTTTTACACACCTTATTATTTGGTGCGCTTATCTCTCCAACAGACCCTGTTGCTGTTTTAGCTATCACAAAACAGTTTAATATAAGTGAGGATTTAGAATTAAAAATCTCCGGAGAATCATTGTTTAACGATGGGGTAGGGGTGGTTGTTTTTGTAACTATATTGATGTTGATACAGGGTGGAGAAGAGCATTTTAATGCAATGGAAATTGCAAAATTGTTTGTAGGCGAAGCTATTGGAGGTGTTGCTTATGGTATAGTGCTTGGTTTCTTAGGGATATTTATGCTTAAATCTATTGAAGACACTCCTAAAATAGCATTGTTAATTACAGTTGCCATTGCTACCGGAGGATATTCCTTAGCCTCAGTAATCCATGTGTCAGGACCATTGGCTATGGTAGTTGCAGGTTTAATTATTGGTAATAAAATGGATACTATACATGAAAAATCTAATATTAGCTTGGATTTGTTTTGGGATATGCTAGATGATACTCTCAACGCTGTATTATTTGTTTTAATAGGCCTAGAAATCCATGCCCTTACTTATGAACATGATTACCTAATTGCGGGTTTAATGGTATATGTTTCTGTGTTAATTGCCAGAGCTTTTTCGGTAGGTATACCATTTTCTTTGTTAAGACATAAAAAGCATTCACCAAAGGCTACCATTTCTATTCTAACATGGGGTGGCTTGCGAGGAGGTATATCTGTTGCATTGGCTTTGTCGCTGGGCAAAGATGTAAACCAAGAACTGTTTATTTTTATTACCTATACAGTAGTTGTAACTTCTATATTATTACAAGGATTAACTATAGGAAAGCTTGTGAAAAAGTTAAACTTATCATCAAATTGAAGTATGTATGGCTTGGAAAAAATTAAGTATATCTAACCCTAAAGAGTTAAAAGACACAAGACTGCAATTACATCATGCAGTACAGTTATTAACGATGGTTGCAAAAGGGTTTATTCCTGAAAAAGAGGATGACAGTCATACAAACCTAGAATGGGTTGAGGATTGGAGTGCATTGGCTACAAATCCTATAAATGCTGGTAAAGTAAGTAGGGTGGCGCTTCGAATATCTGATATATTTTTGTTGGTGATAGGCAATGATGATACCTTAGCAAGGTTTGATTTAAAAAATAGAACCATTGATGAAGCATTTGTATGGTTAAAAGGAGCTTTAAAAGAGCGTAAACTAGATGTTACCAATTTTTCTAAAGACTTACATTTTGAAATCCCATACCATTCTGTAGAAAAAGGGCAAGCATTAAATCCAAATCAAGAGCATTTAAGAGAGCTAGCTGCTTATTTTTCGAATGCAAATTTGGTTTTAAGGAATTTTATTACTGATAAACCTGAGGCTTCACCTGTACGTTGTTGGCCTCATCATTTTGATATTGCTACTCTCCTTACTTTTGGTGAAGGAGATAATGCTACATATATAGGTGTTGGAATGACTCCCGGGGATGACTCTTATACAGAACCTTATTTTTATTGTAATCCTCACCCAGCACCTGATGAAGATGATGATTTGCCAAAAACAGCCATTGGGCATTGGCATACGGAGGGCTGGAAAGGAATTGTTTTAAGTGTAGAAGATTTACTCAAATATGAAAATAAAGAAGAGACTGTAAAAGCGTATTTAGTTCAGTCATATAATTCGGTAAAGAATTGACTTATAGTTCTTCAGTATTCTATATGTTTTTATAAAAAAAAGAGTCCAATTAGGACTCTTTTTTTGCAAGCACTTCTTTTACTTTTTCAGCTAAATCATTGCCGTATAAATTTTTAGCTATAATTATTCCGTTAGGATCCAGTAAAACATTTTGTGGTATAGAGCGTATACCATACAATTTGCCAGCTTCATTACTCCAGCCTTTTAAATCAGAAATTTGAGTCCAGGTTAAACCATCTTCTTCAATTCCTTTAATCCAGTTTTCCTTTTTTCTATCAAAAGAGACTCCTAAAATATCAAGACCTTGGTCATGGTATTTATTATAAATAGCCACTAAGTTTGGATTTTCAGCTCTGCATGGTCCGCACCAAGCAGCCCAAAAGTCTACTAATATATAATTCTCACCTATAAGCGAATGAAGAGACACAGGGTTTCCGTCAGGTGTATTTTGTGTAAAATCAGGTGCTTGAGCACCAATCATCACTTTTTCAAGAATAGATAGCCTTGATTTTAATGAGGAAATTGACTTTGATTTTTCTGCATTGCCACTAAAGCTATGAACTATAGTATGTAATTCTTCATAGTTTAGCATATATAAATGCCTGTCTGCTATATAAGGTCCTAAAGGGGTAGTGGAGTTTTCCTTCACAAAATTTATTATAAACTCTTCTTTTTCATTCTCAATATTTAAGTACTCATTTTCTATATTCTCTAAATCCTCTTCATTGCCATTTGCCACAGCATTATTTTCTTTATCTGAAAGAGATGATATAGCTATGTCATATTGTTGGTACTCTTCATAAAAAACAGCTAGCTGATCATTGTATTCTCCGCTATTTACAACAATAGTAGAATAAACATCAGTAGGGTCAACTTGTATTTCTACTTCACCCAGTTCAGTTATTACTTTCAAAGGCTTTTCTATATTCTCAAATTTGAAAAAAATGATTTCCGAAAAACCGTCAAAGGTTTTTTCATATGTAATAATACCTTGCTTTATTTGAACTGTATCAATGGTTTTATATTCATTATTTACAGTTTTGTTTACAAGCACTTCTCCTTGGTCAATTCCTTCTACTAAGAGCTTAAGTAAAAAAGCATTTTCAGGAGTTAGGGCATCTTCAGAAGGAGTTTCTTTTTTACCACCACAAGAAGTGATAAGTATAGCGCTAATGGCTACAAGCATTATTTTTTTCATCATCATTAAAATTTAGTTGCAAACAAAAATAATAATATTAATGAGTAATTAAATGTCGGCTACCCTACAAAAACTTGTTCAAGCGTGCAGTATTTCTTTTATTTGGGTTTCTTAAAACAAAAAATATGGAAGAAGTTGTAGAGAATACCCCAATGATTACAAATGATGCTGTTGTATTAGGTCTATTAATGGTCATATTAGCGGCAATATTTTACACCTCTTCTAGCCCTAAGTTTAAAACCTTTTATAAATACGTACCCTCATTGTTGCTGTGCTACTTTGTACCTTCAATATTTAACTCTTTAGGAGTTATATCTGGTGAGCAATCTAGCTTGTACTTTGTGGCATCTCGTTACTTATTGCCTACCAGCTTAGTGTTACTAACACTTAGTATAGACTTTAAAGGAATTAAACGCTTAGGTCCAAAGGCAATAATTATGTTTTTAGCAGGAACACTAGGTATAGTTGTTGGTGGTCCCTTAGCAATTATGATTATTTCATCTTTTAATCCTGACTTAGTTGGGGGTGCAGGACCAGAAGCTGTTTGGAGGGGCTTATCTACCGTAGCAGGAAGTTGGATTGGTGGCGGCGCAAACCAAACTGCCATGAAAGAAGTTTTTGGAGCAAGTGATGGTTTGTTTAGTGCAATGATTACTGTAGATGTAATAGTAGCTAACGTATGGATGGCATTTTTACTTTATGGAGCAGGTATTTCTGATAAAGTGGATACTTGGTTTAAGGCTGACTCATCGGCCATTAAAGATGTGCGTAAACGTATAGAAGACTATCAAAGTAGTATATCTAAAATCCCTACACTTACCAATATGATGGTGGTAGTAGGTGTTGGCTTTGCTATTACAGCAATAGCACATTTTGGTGCAGATTTAATTGCGCCTGCTATTCAAAATAATGCTCCTCAGTTAGCAAAATTTAGTTTAACAAGCCCATTCTTCTGGCTAATTGTAATTGCAACTACAGGCGGATTGATTCTGTCTTTTACAAAAGCAAGAGAGCTGGAAGGAGTAGGGGCTTCTAAATTTGGTAGTTTGTTTTTATATGTATTAGTAGCAACCATAGGTATGAAAATGGATGTGACTGCCATAGCAAAAACACCTGGCTTATTTTTAATTGGTGCAGTATGGATGGTTATTCATGTAATAATACTACTGTCGGTTGGAAAACTGATAAAAGCACCGTTCTTTTTTACGGCTGTTGGTAGTCAAGCAAATGTGGGTGGGGCAGCATCTGCTCCCATTGTAGCTTCTGCGTTTCATCCATCATTAGCACCAGTTGGTGTTTTACTAGCTGTATTTGGTTATGCACTAGGAACCTATGCTGCCTATGGATGTGCATTGTTAATGCAAGCTGTAGCACCTTAATAATATTACTATTAATAAGAATTATATCATGAGAAAATTAATTACACTTATTGCAATGGTACTAATAAGTTTTAGTACTGTTAGGGCTCAAGAAGGGATGTGGATTCCTAGTTTACTGGAGCAGTTAAATGAAGAAGAAATGCAGGGGATGGGTATGGAACTCTCTGCACAAGATGTGTATAACATTAATAACTCTAGCTTAAAAGATGCAATTGTGCATTTTAATGGTGGTTGTACCTCAGAGTTAATATCGCCAAATGGTTTGCTTTTAACTAACCACCATTGTGGTTACAGTAGTATTCAGTCTCACAGTAGTGTAGAGAATGATTATTTGAAAGATGGTTTTTGGGCTAAGTCTAGAAAAGAAGAATTAGCAAACCCTAATTTATCAGCCACTCTAATTAAAAGTATTGATGAAGTTACGGATAAGGTATTAGCAGGAGTAACTGAAGAAATGACTGAAGAAGAAAGAAATAATGTTATAAAAGATAATGTTAGAGTTATAAAAGAAGCCGCTATAGAAGGAACGCATTACGAGGCTATTGTAAAGCCCTATTATCACGGTAATCAATATTATTTAATTATTACAGAGGTATTTAAAGATGTAAGATTAGTTGGAGCACCTCCATCATCAATTGGTAAGTTTGGCTCTGATACTGATAACTGGGTATGGCCAAGACATACGGGCGACTTTTCTATTTTTAGAATTTATGCGGGTAAGGATAATAAGCCTGCAGAATACTCTGAAGAGAACGTGCCTTATACACCAAAGCACTATTTACCGGTTTCTACATCAGGTATAAAAGAAGGAGACTTTACAATGGTTTATGGTTTCCCTGGTCGTACAGATGAGTATTTGCCATCTTATGCAGTAGATTATATAATGAATGTGCAAAATCCTGCTAAGATTAAGTTGAGAGAAACTGCCCTAAATATTATGGATAAAAAGATGCGTGTGGATGATGCTACGCGTATTAAATATGCCTCTACCTATGCAAGTATAGCTAATGGTTGGAAAAAATGGATAGGCGAAAACATAGGTTTAAAACAAACAAATGCTATAAAACGTAAAAAAGAACTTGAAAAGACATTTTTAGCTAAACTAACTGACGACCAAAAGGAGTATGGAGAAGCGTTGCTAAAGTTTGAGGATTTGTATAAACAAAGAGCTTATTATGCGCAGGCAAGAGACTATCTAATAGAAGTAGCTTTTGTATCACCAGATGTTATATCCTATGCTGCAAACTTTAACGGTTTATTTAGAGTAACATCAGAGGAAGATCAAAATGTAGTAATTGAAAAACTGAAAAGTGGAATAAAAGGGCATTATAAAAACTACGATGCTGAAATTGATCAAAAGGTAGTAGGAGAATTACTATCTCATTATTACAATGATTTAAAGCCTGGGCAGTATACTCCGTACTTGCAAGAGGTTTATGAAACTTTTGATGGAGACTTTAACCGTTATGCAGAGGTAATGTTTGAAGATTCATATTTAGTAAGCCAAGAGAGAACGGAAGAGCTGTTGTCAATGAAGCCTAAAAAGATATTAAAGAAACTAAAGAAAGATCCGGCTTATATGCTATACAAGGCAATGTTAGATCATTATAGAGGCGAGATAGCTCCTAAGTATAGTGAGCTGGAAGATAAGATTGCTCTAAATCAGCGTGTATATATGAAAGGGTTGATGGAGGTTTTCCCTGAAAAGAGATTTTATCCTGACGCAAATAGTACCTTAAGAATAGCTTATGGACAAGTTAAAGGTTATGAGCCATTAGATGCTGTACGCTATGGTTATCAAACCTATTTAGATGGTGTAATGGCAAAGTATGTACCCAGCGATTATGAGTTTGATTTACCCAAGAAGTTAATTGAGTTGTATGAGAGTAAAGATTATGGTCCTTATGCAGATGAAAATGGGAAGATGCCAGTATGCTTTATTGGCTCTAACCACACTACAGGGGGTAACTCCGGTAGTCCTGCTATTAATGGAAAAGGACAATTGATAGGTTTGAACTTTGATAGAGGCTGGGAAGGTACTATGAGTGACATCAACTATGATATTAGCAGATGCCGAAACATTATGGTAGACATACGTTATGTATTATTTATTGTAGATAAGTTTGCAGGTGCCGGTTATTTAATTGATGAAATGACTTTGGTAACCAATGATACTAAGGCAGTAGAGGAAACTGCAACCGATGAAAAACCGGTTATGGCTGAATAAAACCAAATAATTGGATATAAAAAGAGCGGCTATTTTGCCGCTCTTTTTTGTTTAAAACATAGCTTCTATGAGCTCGTCTATAGTAATGTTGTTAAAGTAGTTGTTGATGTTGTAGTTGGCTAAACACTCTCTAATTGCATTAGATTCATGTTTACAACCTACCAAGGCTTCTGCAATTTCTGTACTATCATAAGTATGGAAGAAATCTCCAAATATCATTGCTTTTTCAATAATACCTTTCTTTACATCCAAATGAAATTCTACATGTCCACCCTTAGTTTTAATACCTTTTTTAAACCCGTATTCTGGTGAGTAGCCGTAGTTCCAATCCCATTTACGGTAGCGTTCATCAGCTATCTTTTCTATTCGCTTATAATCATCAGCAGTAAGCTCATAAAGGGTTGCGCTCTCGTAGTTTTTCAATACGTAGTCTTGTATCAGCTCTTTAAATTCCTCAACTGTAATAGGTGATTGAAGGTGTTCGCTAATATTAGTCACACGACTTCTAACAGACTTAACTGCTTTGTCTTGGAACTTAAGCGGGTTTACCTTTAAAGCCTCTGAGAGGTCTTTCATTTCAGACGAGAAGAGCAAGGTGCCATGATGAAGTATTCTCTTTTTAGCTAAATGCACATGTTCTGCATTACCAGAGAACTTTTTACCACCAATGGTTAAATCATTTCTTCCTTCAAAAACAGCATTTATATCTAATGTTTTAAGAATATCAATAATAGGCTGTGTGTATTTTTTAAAATCAATGAATTTTTCATCTTCACCCTTCATAATAAAGGTGAAGTTTAGGTTTCCTAAATCATGAAAAACAGCACCACCACCGGAAAGCCTTCTTACTACAGAAATTCCTTTTTCCTCAACATAAGGTATGTTTATTTCTGCCAAGGTATTCTGATGCTTGCCTACAATTATGGCATTTGCATTGCGCCAAAGCATAAAGCAGTCCTCATCAAACTCTTTTAAAATATATTCTTCGGTGGCTAAGTTTAGGTGGGGATCTGTATTGTTGTTAATTACGCAAAGCATAATGTTGTGTGTTAGTGCCTATGTATAATAAAAATAGTGGGTTTTTTGTTTAAAATCGGAACCCTGTTTTTCCACTCGGCAATAGTAAAAGTTTGTATCAGTTCAGTAGAAAGGGTAATGTCGCAAGCTATGCATAGGTCTGTATCATCGTTACAAGACTTAATAATGTCTTCTAGCAATTGCATATTACGGTAAGGGGTTTCTATAAAAATCTGACTCTGATTAAGTTGTTTAGATGTGCGTTCTAATTCTTTAATTCTCTTTTTACGCTCTTGTTTATCTATAGGTAAGTAACCTACAAAAGCAAAATTTTGCCCATTAAGCCCACTAGCCATCATAGCTAATAGAATAGAGGAGGGGCCAACCAAAGGGGCTACGTGTATACCTTTTCGGTGTGCTATTCTTACCACTTCAGACCCTGGGTCTGCAATGCCCGGAGCACCAGCTTCGCTTAAAACCCCCATATTTCTACCTTCTAGTGCAGGTTGTAAAAAACCTTCCAACTCTTCAGGTTCGGTATATTTATTTAGGGTAAAGAGGTTTAATTTATCTTGAGATTTACCGCCATGCACCCTTTTTATAAAGGCACGAGCAGTTTTTTCATTTTCAACAACATAGTCATCTACCATATCTATAACCTTTTTAATGGCCAATGGTAGTACTTCTAATGGTTCAATTTCGCCAATGGTAGAAGGGATAAGGTATAGTTTACCTTTTTTAGGCTCATCCATTATTTTATTGTTCTAGTTTCTTTGTAATTTCTTCTGCAGCGGCGTCTAATAAATTATATACGTTTTCAAAACCCATATCGCCACCATAGTATGGGTCAGGTACTATTTTATTTTCTCCGGGAGACACCATGTTCATAATGTAGTCTACTTTAGCCATATCGGCATCATTACGAGCCATTATTTTTAGGTTTTCATAGTTAGACTCATCCATTACGTAAATTAGGTCAAACTCATCAAAGTCACTTACTTCAAATTGTCTTCCGCGTAATTTGGTAATATCTATTCCGTGTTTTTTTGCGGTTAAAACACTTCGTCTGTCAGCAGGTTCGCCAATATGGTAGGCGGCAGTCCCAGCAGAGTCAACAGTAGCGTTCAATCCCTTTTCTTCAATCTTGTGTTGCATGATGCCTTCTGCAAGTGGAGAACGGCATATATTGCCAAGGCACACCATCAATATTTTCGTCATTATCTCATCATTGATTTAAATCAAAAATAATCAAATGTGCTTAGAACACAAACCCTAAATGAGTTAAGGTAAATTTAGTTTAATGTAAGCTTTTTGGTAAGGTCGTCTACATATACCTTAAAGCGCTTATCAGTTTCTGCTAAATTATTTACCGTTCTGCAAGCATGTAATACGGTAGCGTGGTCTTTATTGCCACACTGCGCACCAATACTAGCTAATGAAGACTTGGTTAATTGTTTAGCAAAATACATGGCTAATTGACGAGCCTGTACAATTTCGCGCTTACGAGTTTTAGATTTTAATAGCTCAATAGGCATATCAAAATAGTCGCAAACTACTTTTTGTATGTAATCAATAGATACTTCTCTGGTTGTGTTTTTCACAAACTTATCTATCATTTGCTTCGCTAATTCAAGCGTAATCTTCTTTTTGTTTAAAGATGATTGAGCTAACAATGATATTAAAGCACCTTCTAGTTCTCTTACATTAGAAGTAATGCTATAAGCCAAATATTCTATTACATCTGATGGCATTTCAATACCGTCAGCATATAATTTTTTGTTTAGGATAGCAATACGGGTTTCTAAGTCTGGCTTTTGCAAGTCTGCAGATAAGCCCCATTTGAAACGAGAAAGTAAACGTTGTTCCATTCCTTGCATATCTACTGGAGCGCGGTCAGAGGTAAGTACTACCTGTCGCCCATGTTGATGCAAGTGATTAAATATATGGAAGAAAACATCTTGTGTTTTTTCTTTTCCTGCAAGAGATTGTACATCGTCTATTATCAATACATCTATCATTTGATAGAAGTGTACAAAGTCATTTTTGGTATTATTTCTAATAGACTCTATAAACTGCTGCGTAAATTTTTCAGCAGAAACATATAGTACAGTCTTATCAGGGTATTTGTCTTTTATTTCTATACCAATGGCATGTGCTAGGTGTGTTTTTCCTAAGCCTACACCACCATATATCATTAGTGGGTTAAAAGAGGTGCCACCCGGTTTGTTTGATACTGCATAACCTGCAGAACGAGCTAAACGGTTGCAATCTCCTTCTATAAAGTTTTCAAAGGTATAGTTAGGGTTCAGTTGAGACTCAACATTTACCTTTTTTAATCCGGGTATTATAAATGGGTTTTTTACACCATTACCTGCAACTTCTACAGGCATTGAAACTTTTTGATTCTTGATGGGTGCTCTATTAGAGCTAGGTATTTTTACAGTATATGGCTTAGAATTGCCATATGTGTTTTCCATTACAATGCTATACACTAACTTTGCGTCTTCACCCAGTTCTTTAGTTATAGCTGTTTTTAACAATTTAATGTAATGTTCTTCAAGCCACTCGTAAAAGAATTTACTGGGTACCTGAATACTAAGTACGTTACCATTTAATTTTAAAGGTTTTATAGGGAGAAACCAAGTCTTAAAACTTTGGCTGCTAATATTGTCTTTTATAAACTCAAGACAGTTATTCCATACAGATTTCGCCGTAACTTCCATTAAAGCCCTAATAGTTAGCTAGTTAAACAAACAGTTGATATCGTCGATACTTGGTCTAAATCTGGGATGATTTTCCGATAGTTTCGAGAGACAAATGTGTGAACAAAAAAGTAGAAAAAAAAATGAAATAGGTGTTGACTTTTAACTTTTTTTTACTCAACTTATGGAGCCCTCATCATTGTAAGTTAATTCCTACAGATTTATTTAATTAACTGATTAACAATATTTTAAAGATAAAATTTTTTATATGTATTTGCAAGAAAGCACGGTACGAGTACGTTACGGAGAGACCGACAGAATGGGGTATGTGTATTACGGATTCTACGCTCAATATTATGAAGTAGGTAGGGTTGAGGCACTTAGAGATTTAGGAGTGAGTTATAAGCAAATGGAAGAGGAAGGAATTATGCTTCCGGTGCTAGAAATGCATATAAAATATATAAGACCTAATTATTATGATGATCTAATAACTATTAAAACTTATATAAAAGAGATGGTTTCCTCTCGGCTTAAATTTGAGCATGAGCTTTTCAACCAAAAAGGAGAGCTTGTAAACAAAGCCGAAATAGTTTTGGTATGTGTAGATAGAGAAACAATGAAACCCTGTAAACCGCCTGTTAAGCTAGTAGATGCAATTAGAAAGTATATAAACTAGTAGCGTACTAGTTTTTTAGTGTACAAGCCCTCGTTAGTTTTAACTGCTAAAATATATAAGCCGGCTTTTAAGTTTTCTGATGGTATAGCGGTCTCTGCTGAATTTATTAAGTATTGTTCAACAAGCACACCTGTACTATTATATAGTGCAGCAGAAGCGCTCCTATAGTTACTCAGCACTAATGTGGCTGGTTGTCCGTTTGTAAAGCCAACAGTATTTAATATATCTATACCAAACTCTGTTGAATGTTCATCTATACTAATTGGCGCACTTAATATATTTCTTCTGGCAAATTCGGTGCGCATAATAAACGCATTAGCATTGGTATTTAATAATGTGTCTGCTTGCAAGTAAAGTTTAGCAGCGTCTACCATCGTTAGGTTAGAAACATAACTATGTAATGATTCTAGTAAAACTTCCTCTGTTGCATCTCTACCAATTGCCGCCCATGTTTCCATTAGGCAAGAAACCCATATATCAGTATGGTCATAAATAAAACTAAAGCTTAAGGTTTGGTAGTCTTTAAGGCTAGTAGCTTGTCTGCCTGACCAAAATTCATTGTGTCCATCCCAGCTAAACATGTCTTGCCAGTTAAACGGGTTTGTTAGTCTAGAGTAGGAAGTAGCAATATAGTCGCCATTTGCTTCGTCTAAACACCTTCTTTCAATACCATTATTTGTGCCAGGGGCAGCACTTTCAGCAATTGCATGCCCATATTCATGTAAAATCACATCAGCATCTTCTGCATCATCAACACCACCTTCGCCAAAGAATAACCTCCCAACACCCCCACCAGTAGAAAACATAGAGTTGTCTGCTCCACTCAGTGCGTGTACGTCTACTTCAATTGTATCGCTTGCCAGATTAAAGCCCAAGCTTTGCATGTATTTTTGATAGGTAGTTAAATGGTAATATGCGTTTACATCTTCAAAGCCACTTTGGTTGCGTGTATAACTAAAGTTAGGTGTAGTAGAGGTAACGGGTTGTATATTTGGTCCGCTAAACTCTGTAATAATTATATGGTCGTTTTCTAAAGAGAAGACTCCTCCTGTGAAATTTGCTTTTACTTGTAGCTGAACACGCTCATTATTTAGAGAAGGCGCATCGGCATCACCATTATCTACATATGCACCGCCGTATGTGTTGTTAGAAGTTGTTAGCGGGTCTGGGTTGAAAACGTTTACGGTTACAGTGCTATCGGGACCACTTTGATGATAATAAGAATTTAAATCGTTGTAATAAAGCTCGTTTCCGGCATCGTCCACAACAAACTCAAAGTGTCTGTCATCAACTTCAACTCTAGTGTGTAGCGCAGGTATTAATTGGTTGTTCTCAAAGAAGTATACATTGGCGTAATAAGCTTGGTAATTAGTGTTACTTAATAACATCAACACTAATTCAGCTTTATTCTCATCGGGGAAAGTGCCGTCAACAATTAACTCCAAGCTAAATGTATGGTGTGCTATATTACGGATGACATTGTTATTATCTACCAATGCATTTACCTGTCCTCTAAAAACATTAGTTCCGTTGTAAGTTTGCTGATAGATATAGTGCGTACCTGTTTTACTTACTTTTTCAGAAGTGAGTACCAAGCCACAATCTTGTAGGTTACTCACTTTAGTTTTTAAAATCTCTGCTACACCATTTGCTGAGTTTGTAGAAACAGGGATATTTACAAATTTTACTTCTGCTTTGCGTAAGTCTATAGGATGGGCTTCACGCTGAATGCCTCCTGTTTTTTGTGCAAAACAAAAAGTAGAAGTAAATAATAATATAAGGAGGATTCTAAGTCTCATCTAGTTTTATTTTTCTTTTACTAAAATACAGTTTTCTAGCTTTTCAAAAGCATCTGTTGCTCTTTTTTCATCTCTTTCTCTTACTTCAAACCAGAGCTTACAAGCAATTTCAAACTCTTGCTTTACAATATTTAGGTTTAGTTCATTAATAACACGCATCACCTCGCTAGTGTTGTCGTAAGCAAAATCAACTCTGTATGTAGCGTTAATAGTTTTCTCAACAATTTTGGCTTTCTCTAAAGCATCAGCAGCTGCAGAACGGTAAGCATTTATCAATCCGCCAACACCCAACTTCACTCCACCAAAATAACGTACAACTACTACTATAAGGTTGGTAACATCATAAGATTGTAATTGACCCAGTATTGGTTTTCCTGCAGAATTAGAGGGCTCTCCATCATCATTTGCTCTGTATAATTCTCTTCTGGGGCCTAAGTAATAAGCATAACAATGATGTCTGGCTTGATGATGTTCTTTTTTTACAGCTTCCAAGGCTTCTTTTATATCATCTTCACTATTAACAGGGTAGGCGTAAGCAATAAATTTACTTCCTCTGTCTTTAAACAACCCCTCTGTAGGCTTGGAAATAGTTTTGTATGTGTCGTTTATTTCAGGCATAGGCAATTAGTCCTATTGCAACAATAGCTAAAATAATACCAATAGTGTTTTTTGTGCTTAGTTTTTCTCTGAATAACACTAAAGCAAATATGGCCGACAAACCCACTACACCCATATTATTAATAGGGAAAATGGCAGAGCTCTCAATTCCTTTGATGTTGAGTGTATGCATTAAAAAGTAAATAGAACCGAAGTTTGGAATACCAAGCGCTATACCGCCAATAATGTTTTTTAGCTTTAACTTTCTTCTTCGGAAGAGTAATATAATAGTCCCCATTATGGCAGCTACTCCGAATATTGAAGAGGTAAAGAACCCTAAGTCTCCTTCTGCTATTAAATGGTGTTGGTTGTATTTTAGTAGGCTATCTAATAAGCCACTACCTAAAAATAGGAGAATCGGAAGCCATAAATGTTTGTTGTTGGCTTTTTTTGTTTTCTCTTTCCGTACAGTGGTTAGGTAAATGGCTACTAATGCCAGTATAATACCTATTACCTTAATGAAGTTCATGCTGTCTTCGAATAAGATGACAGCCATTATTACCGGAATAACCACCGACATTTTATTGGCTACAGATGCTACAGAAATGCTTATTTTCTGTGATACTAAGGCCATTACATTAAATAAGGTAATAAACAGAAAGCCAAGAATAATAACGCTAGGTAGCCAAGGGTATTGATTAACTTCAAGAGGACTGTGTCCGCCAGCTGTTAATAAAAAACCAAGCGTAGATGCTGTAAAGTAATTGGCTACAATTGCCTGAAAGTTGTCTATTTGAAAGCGCTCAAATAGCTTAAACACCACATAAATAAGTGCTGATGTGATTATACTGAGTGCTAAGTATATCATCAGTTATTATAATAGATTGTTATGGTATCTCCAGCAAACTCAGTAGTTGATGCAGGTGTTTTGTGTAGTTTGGGTGCTTCTAGTCCGTCTTCAAAGTATTTATTGCCAATCAATACTCTGGCTTCATCCCATAAACCTGATTTGATAAAGTTCTCCAGTACAGTTTTACCACCTTCAATAATGATAGATTGCATACCTGCTCTGTATAGTTCATTCATCAATTGCGGGATAAGTGCTTCGCCCATCCCCATTTTTTTGAAGTGAATATTGCCGGATGTTTCGTCTTTTAAGTTGTTTACAACCCAAGTAGGTGTAGAGTTGTCGTACAAATTGTTCTTTGTACTCACCTTAAACTCTTTGTCAATAACAATTCGTAATGGGTTTTTACCCGGCCACTTGCGTGTAGTTAAGCTAGGATTGTCGTTAATAGCTGTGCGAGTGCCTACCAGTATAGCGGCTTCTTCGCTTCGCCATTTATGTACTAATGTGTTAGTGTGTGTGCCTGTAATCCAGTTGACTCCCGTAGCGCTAGCAGCATTTCTATTAATATCTATATAACCATCTTTAGTTTCAGCCCATTTCAATATAATATAAGGGCGTTTATGTTTGTGAAAAGTAAAAAAGCGTCTATTTAAGTGCTTCGCTTCTTCTTTTAATACCCCTAGAGTTACATTAATACCTGCTTTTTCTAGCTTTTCAATGCCCTTACCCGCAACTTCTGCATAACTGTCTTTACAAGCAATCACTACGTTTGGTATTTTGTTTTCAACTATCAAGTCTGCACAGGGTGGTGTTTTTCCATGGTGTGCGCAAGGCTCTAAGCTCACATATAGCGTAGCTTTAGATAGTAAGCTTTTGTCTTTAACGCTGTTAATCGCATTTACTTCGGCATGTGCTTGTCCGTATTGCTGATGCCAACCCTCACCAATTATTTCATCATTGTAAACAATTACCGAACCCACCATAGGGTTGGGAGCGACAGAACCTAAGCCGTTTTGGGCGAGTTCTAAACAACGAAGCATGTATTTTTCATGAATACTCACGGCGGCAAAATTACGTTTTTTGATGTACTTTAGACGCATGCAAAAAGTGCAAGAAATACATCAGCAATCTTTAACCCAATTACTGCAGGTTTACAGTAAAAACGAAGCAGAAAGCATACTCTCAATTATATGGGAAGAGTTGGCGGGATGGGGAAGAGCCCAACGTGTGTTGAATAATAATGAAGTTGTGGATAATGCTGTTTTAAAACGCTACAACTCAATAATAGAAGAACTACTCACTGAAAAACCTTTGCAACAAGTATTGGGTTATGCCGATTTTTACGACAACCGATTTAGGGTAAATGAGCATACTTTGATACCTAGACCTGAAACAGAAGAGTTGGTAGCAATGATTATTGCCGACTATAAAGGAAAGCGAGGCTTAAAAGTACTAGATATTGGTACGGGCACGGGTTGTATTGCTATTTCATTAGCTCTTAATTTACCGGATTCTAAGGTTACAGCGGTAGATATATCTATGGGAGCCTTAGCTATGGCTAAAGAAAATGCAAAAGACTTAAATGCATTGGTAGAGTTTAAAGAATTGGATATTTTGGCTGTTGTAGAGAGAGAAGCATTAGGCCAATTTGACATAATTGTTAGTAATCCGCCCTATGTCCGAGAAAGCGAAAAGGCAATGATGCGCAAAAATGTATTGGACTATGAGCCACACACTGCATTATTTGTGAAAGACGAAGATCCATTGTTGTTTTATGAGGCGATTAGTACTTTCGCCAAGCAACACTTAAACGAAGGTGGTGGATTGTACTTTGAAACGAATCAGTATTTAGAAAAAGAATTATCTGAACTGATTGATAAAAAAGAATTTAAAGAGTATACTTTAAGTAAAGATTTAAGTGATAATTTTAGAATGTTAAAGGCATTTGTATGAGTAAAGAGCAGGCTAAAGACCGTATACTAGAGCTTCGCAAAGAATTGCAAGAACACAATCATCGCTACTATATGTTAGATGCGCCTACCATAAGCGACTATGAGTTTGATATGCTCTTGGAAGAGCTCATAAAACTGGAGAGAGAACACCCTGAATTTAATGACCCGAACTCTCCAAGTCAGCGTGTGGGCGGTACGGTTACCAAGAGTTTTGAGACCATCAAACATAAATACCCTATGCTTTCTTTGAGTAATACTTATTCAAGAGAAGAATTGGAAGATTTTGATGCGCGTATAAAAAAGCTAATAGAAGGAGACATAGAGTATGTATGTGAGTTGAAATACGATGGTGCGGCTATATCACTTACTTATACCAATGGTCATCTTACCCAGGCTTTAACTAGAGGGGATGGTACACAAGGCGATAATATAACTACCAATGTAAAGACCATTAAAACCATCCCGTTATCCTTAAAAGGAGATTATCCACCTGAGTTTGAGATACGCGGAGAGATTTTTATGAAGCTGGAAGGCTTTAAAAAACTGAATGAAGATAGGGTAGAAGCGGGTTTTGAACCATTTGCTAACCCACGTAACTCTGCATCAGGTACTTTGAAAATGCAAGACAGCGCTATTGTAGCAAAACGCCCATTAGACTCGTTCTTGTATTATGTAATGGAAGACAGGCATAGTGCGGAGACGCATTACGATAGTATTATAAAAGCAGGTGAATGGGGTTTTAAAATTCCAAGACAGGAAAAAAGATACATAGCCAAAGCCCAAAATATTGATGATGTTTTTGAATTCATCAATTACTGGGATACAGAAAGACATAATTTACCCTTTGAGATTGACGGGATTGTTATCAAAGTAAACAACTACAATCTGCAGGAACAGTTGGGGTTTACAGCTAAATCTCCACGCTGGGCAATTGCTTATAAATTTAAGGCAGAGCAAGCCGCTACGCCTTTAAATTCAATTACTTATCAGGTAGGAAGAACAGGGGCAATAACACCGGTAGCTAATTTAGAGCCTGTGCTATTGGCAGGTACAACTGTAAAGCGTGCCTCATTGCACAATGCAGATCAGATAGAAAAGCTAGGACTACGAGTTGGAGATACCGTTTTTGTAGAAAAAGGAGGAGAAATCATCCCAAAGATTGTAGGAGTAGATGAAACTTTACGTCCGCCAAACTCTATTCCAGTTGAATATATAACACATTGCCCTGAATGCAATACAGAATTAGTAAGAAAGGAAGGCGAAGCACAGCATTATTGCCCTAATGAATATGGATGTCCGCCTCAGATAAAAGGGAAGATGGAGCATTTTATCAGCCGTAAGGCGATGGATATTGATGGCATTGGCTCAGAGACTATAGAATTATTGTATAACCAAGGACTAGCAAGTACTGTTGCGGATTTATATCAATTGCAGTATGATGAATTGTTAGGCTTAGAACGCTTTGCAGAAAAGTCTGTAACCAACTTGCTGGAAGGTGTAGAAGCCTCTAAGCAAATACCATTTGAGAGAGTATTGTATGGCTTGGGTATTCGTTATGTAGGTGAAACAGTGGCTAAAAAGCTGGCTTTTCACTACAAAACCATTGATAACCTAATGAATGCTACACTAGAGCAATTGGTAGATGTAGATGAAATTGGCGAGAAAATTGCCCAAAGCGTGATAGACTATTTTGCTGATGAGCGCAATAGACAGGTAGTTGAAAACCTGAAAGCACACGGCTTAAACCTTGAGATTAGTGCGGAAGAACAAGCCGACATGACGGACAAGCTAGCAGGAAAAACCTTTGTAGTATCAGGTGTGTTTAGCAAGTTTAGCAGAGATGAGCTGAAAAAAGCTATAGAAAAAAACGGAGGAAAGAACACAGGTTCAATCTCCAAAAAAACCAGCTATGTATTGGCAGGAGAGAACATGGGACCTAGTAAACTGCAAAAGGCAGAGAGTTTAGGTGTACCCATTATATCTGAAGACGATTTTATAGAAATGATTTCATGAGTAGAGGAATAAAACAAAGAGTAGCAGATTTTTACTTAGCCAAAGAGGAAAAGAAAAACACGCTAAGAGACCCTAAGCTAATTGGTCTAAGAAAGGCAAAAACGGTAGGGTTGTTGTTTGAGGCTACCAATATAGCTAATCATAAACCTATACAGGCTTTTGAGCGAGAGTTGAAAGATGCTGGAGTAGAGGTGAAAATACTGGGTTTTGTCAATCAGAAGTTTACGAAGAAAAAGCCGGAGCCTAATTATCCATTTCCTTTTTTTACACGGAATGATTTAAACTGGTATTTAAAGCCATCTATCCAAATAAGTAATACCTTTGCAAAACAGAACTTTGATATACTGATAGACCTATCGCCATTAAACCTAAGACCATTGAAGTTCATAAGTTTAGGTTCTAATGCAGGTTTTAAAGTAGGGCGCTATGTAAAAGATAATTCGCCTTACGATTTAATGATTAAAACCACAGGGCAAGAAGGTATTGAGGAGTATTTAAAACAAGTAAAACATTATTTGAATACAATAGGAAATGAGTAATACAAAATTTGTTGGAACAGGAGTAGCACTAGTAACCCCATTTAATGCTGATGGTAGTGTGGACTATGATGGATTGACTAATTTAATAAACCACGTAACAGAGGGTGGTGTAGAGTATTTAGTGGCTTTAGGTACAACTGCCGAAAGTGCTACGCTAAATGCAGAAGAAAAGAAAAAGGTGGTTGCTCATATTTTAGATGTAAATAATGGAGAGTTACCGGTTGTACTAGGTCTTGGTGGTAATAATACTGCTGCTGTAGTAGAGCAAATAAAAAATACTGACTTTACAGGTATTGATGCCATTTTATCAGTATCTCCATACTATAACAAGCCTACACAAGAAGGGATTTATCAGCATTTCAAGGCGGTTTCTGAAGCCAGTCCTGTAGATATTATTTTATACAATGTACCGGGTAGAACCAGTTCTAATATGGACCCAAGCACGGTAATTCGTTTGGCAAATGATTTCGAGAACATTATCGGGATTAAAGAAGCTAAAGGAGATATTGTACAGGCTATGGAGTTAATTAAAAATCGTCCGGATGATTTCTTAGTAATCTCAGGTGATGATATGATTACCTTACCAATGGTATTATGTGGTGGAGACGGAGTAATCTCTGTAATAGGAGAGGGTTTCCCAAGAACATTCTCAGATATGGTTCGTCATGCACTGAGGGGCGAGCTTTCTGAAGCGCAACGTAAGCACTATAAATTAACTACAATGACTGATTTGATTTTCGCAGAGGGTAACCCGGGCGGAATTAAGGCAGTATTAAAAGAACTTGATGTTTGTGGCGACACAATGCGTTTGCCTTTGGTAAACATATCAGATAAATTGTACGCTACTATTCAAAAAGAGATGCAAAGTCTTTAATAATTAAATAGTGACGTTATCAGCTCACTTACCGAAGTAGTAAATATTGGTAAAGTAATTGATGACTTATTAAATGAGGTAGGTGTTCATAACCTAGATGAGCTAAAAGAACTAGGTAGTGAAGATGCTATCATCAAAATCTCTACAATAAAAAATAGCGGTGCTTGCTTAAATATGCTGTATGCAATAGAAGGTGCTATACAGGGCATTAGGTGGCATGGGCTTTCTAAAGAGCGTAAGCAGGAGTTGAAAGAGTTTTACTCTATGCTTGAAAAGAAGATTTAATCACTTCCTATAATTGTTTGTAAGTTGCTGATATATTTAATGTTAAGTAAATGTTGCTTTCAACAGATTTACTAACAGTAAATACAATAAATACATAATAGTATTGCAACCTTAGTGTTAAGGCATTTACTCATTTTTGTTAAGTAGTAAAATGCTTAACAATTAATGGAAAAACGTCAAGTAGAGATTGTAGTGCTGTCAGATATTCACCTAGGTACTTACGGTTGTCACGCAAAAGAGCTGGTTAGTTACTTAAAAACTATTGAACCTAAAATTTTAATACTCAACGGAGATGTTATAGACATCTGGCAGTTTAGGAAAAGGTATTTCCCCAAATCTCATATCAAAGTACTAAAGCAGATTATGAGTTTGGCCTCTAAAGGGACAAAAGTGTATTACCTAACAGGTAATCATGATGAGGCTTTACGTAGGTTTTCAGATTTCTCAATAGGTAATTTACACCTGTTAGATAAGCTGGTATTGAAGATTGATGGTAAGAAAGCTTGGTTTTTTCATGGCGATATATTTGATGCTTCTATTAATCACGCCAAGTGGGTTGCAAAGCTAGGAGGTATAGGTTACGATTGGTTGATATTACTGAATCGCTTATTAAACTGGGGTTTAGAAAAAATGGGTAAAGAGAAATACTCATTATCTAAAAAGGTAAAGAGCAGTGTAAAAAAAGCAGTGAAGTTTATTGGGGACTTTGAAGAAGCTGCTGCAGAATTGGCAATTGATAATAAGTATGATTTTGTAATTTGCGGACATATACATGAGCCACAAATGCGAGAGATTAAAAACCGCAAAGGTTCTGTGATGTATTTAAATTCAGGTGATTGGATAGAAAACCTTACAGCACTTGAGTACAACAAAGGTGAGTGGAGTATGTATACCCATAAAGAAGAGAGGCAAGACAAGAGCCCTAAGCCTGAAGATTATGAAGAGCAATTAGATATACAAACCCTTATCAATAAGGTAACTAATATAGAGGTGGAGCCGGCATTGATTTATGAAGGTATTATACGCAATACAGGGAACAGGTAACGGGCACGTATCACGCGCCAGAGATATAATTCCTCTTTTACAACAATACGGAGATTTAGCTATTTTTATTAGCGGCAATAAATCTCAGGTAGATTTAGGATATCCTATTAAATACCAAAGCAAAGGCTTAACCTTTGAATACAATAAGTCTGGCGGCATAAGCTATTTCAAAACTCTTATTACCAATAATCCTTTTAGAATACTAAGAGAGGTTTTTACTTTCCCTGTAAGGGATTACGATGTTATCATTAATGATTTTGAGAGTATTACGGCTTGGGCTGCCAAGCTAAAAGGGAAAGAAGTAGTTGGCTTGGGGCATCAGGCTTCATTTTTATCTAATAAAACACCCAGACCCGAAAAGAAAAGCTGGATAGGGGAGCTAATATTAAAACACTACGCGCCTTGTACAAGGCCAATTGGCTTTCATTTTGATGAGTTTGATACCTTTATCCATAAACCTGTTATCAGAAAACCCATTCGTGAGGCAAAGACAGAAAAATTAAACCACTACACAGTTTATTTACCGGCTTATGATGATGCTAAGTTAATTGCTTTATTAAGCCAAATACCGGAAACAGAGTGGCATATTTTCTCTAAACGGACTAAAGAAAAGTACCAAAAGCAAAATTGCACTGTACACCCAGTAGATAATACTGCCTTTGTAAAAAGTTTTACTACATGTACAGGTGTACTTACATCTGCAGGTTTTGAAACCCCTGCAGAAGCTCTTTTTATGGGTAAAAAACTGTTTGTAATTCCTATAAAAGGGCAGTACGAACAATACTGTAATGCCTTAGGAGCAAAGGAGTTAGGAGCCTCATATGCAACTGCCTTAAACAGTACTACTATTAGGGATGTAAAGCAATGGGTGCTAAGTGGAAAAGCTGTGAAAGTAAATTACCCCGATGATACTGCTCAGATTATAGCAAGTATATTTAATCAGCAGTAAAAATAGATGTAATTTTGTGGGCTGAAATACGTTAGCAATTCATACTAATAGATTTCTATAAAAATTATACTTTTGCAGGATGTTTAGAAAAGCAAAATTTTTGATGGTGCCGATTGTAGCTTTGCTATTATTAAGTGCTTGTACAAGCGACTTTAAAAAAGCATTTAAAAGCAATAATGCTGATTTAAAATATAGCACAGCCGTTGAGTATTACGAGAAGGATGATTATGTGCGGGCTTATCAGTTGTTCGATCAATTGCTTATATTGTACCGTGGCAACTCTAAAGCAGAGGAAGTATACTACTATTATGCATACTGTAACTATGGGATGGGCGACTATTTAATAGCTGCATACCACTTTAAAAATTATACCAATACCTTTAAGGCAGGAAAGCATAGAGAAGAGATGGCATATATGGCAGCTTACTGCTATTACTTAGAGTCTCCGGTATATAAGTTGGATCAAACGAATACACAAAGAGCTATAGATGAGTTGCAGTTGTTTGTAAACAGATACCCAAATAGTGAAAGACTGACTGAGTGTAATGAGTTGATACAGGAGTTGAGAGATAAGTTAGAACGCAAGTCTTACGAAACAGGTAAGATGTATTACAAAACAAGTTATTATCAGGCGGCATTGGTGTCTTTTGAGAACACATTGAATGATTTTCCGGATACGGAATACAGAGAAGAACTTATGTTTTTGAAACTACGCGCAGCTTATGAAATAGCTATAAATAGTGTAGAGGTAAAAAAACAAGAGCGCTTAGAAGAAGCGCAAATAGCGTATCAAGAGTTTTATAATGAGTTTCCAGAAAGCCAAAAGCTAGAGGAAGCTAATAAGCTACTGAAGCGCATTAATAATCAGATGAATTTAATTACTAATCAGGTACCATAAAATGGATTACAAGAAAACAGAAGCTTCACGCTCAACAGAAACGTTAAGCCGTGAAAAACTAACTGAAGGAACTGACAACATCTACGAAACGATTTCGATTTTAGCGAAACGTGCTGATCAAATCAATTCTGACTTAAAAGCAGAATTATTAGAGAAGTTAGAAGAATTTGCATCTAATACAGAGAGCTTAGAAGAAATCTTTGAAAACAAAGAGCAAATAGAAGTTTCTAAGTTTTACGAGCGCTTACCTAAACCAACTCTTATTGCTGTAAACGAGTGGTTGAATGATAAAATTTACCACCGTAAGCCGGAAGAGCAAAAAGCAGCTGAATAAGTATGCTTGAAGGAAAAAAAGTATTGCTAGGGGTAACAGCCGGTATTGCTGCATATAAATCTGCTTTTTTAGTTCGTTTACTAGTAAAAGCAGGCGCAGAAGTAAAGGTTGTTTTAACCCCAGAAGCAAAAGATTTTGTTACTCCACTTACACTTTCAACACTGTCTAAAAATCCGGTTTTATCTCAATTCACTAATGAAGAGGATGAAAATGCGGTTTGGAACAACCATGTAGATCTTGGTTTATGGGCAGACTTATTTATTATTGCACCCGTTACAGCAAATACCATGTCTAAAATGGCAAATGGTACTTCTGATAACTTATTACTAGCTACATACTTATCTGCCAAATGCCCTGTATACTTTGCTCCGGCAATGGATTTAGATATGTATAAGCATGGTTCTACCAAAGCTAATATTGACACCTTACTTTCTTACGGTAATAAAATGATTCCTGCGGGTTCTGGCGAGCTGGCAAGCGGATTGGTAGGAGAGGGGCGTATGGCAGAACCGGAAGAGATTGTTGCTTTTGTTGAAGACGATATTAGAAATAATTCTCCATTATCCGGTAAAACCTTTTTAATTACCGCAGGCCCTACTTATGAAAAAATTGATCCTGTGCGTTTTATAGGTAATCATTCATCGGGTAAAATGGGTTATAGTATTGCAGAAACTGCGGCTAGAAATGGAGCTAAAGTAATTTTAGTTTCCGGACCATCTCATTTGTCTGTATCACACCCAAATATTGATTTAATAAGAGTTACATCTGCAGAACAAATGTACAATGCAGCACATAAGCATTATGCGAATGTAGATGTAGCCATTGCATCTGCAGCAGTATCAGATTACAGACCAAAAAATGTGGTAGATAAGAAGATTAAGAAAAAAGATGCCTCATTAGATATTGAACTAGAACCTACAAAAGATATTTTAAAGAGTTTAGGCGAATTAAAGAAACAACAGTTTTTGGTTGGTTTTGCTTTAGAAACAGATAATGAGCTAGAAAATGCAAAAGGTAAACTTGCGCGTAAAAACCTAGACATGATTGTGTTAAACTCTTTAAATGATAAAGGAGCAGGTTTTAAGCATGATACAAACAAGGTTACTTTGATAGACAAAAACAATAAAATTGAAGAGTTTGAGTTAAAGTCTAAAGAAGAAGTAGCAGTAGATATCATAAACAAAATCATCAGTTCTATTTCATGAAAAAATACTTGTTTATTATAGCATTATTTGTGGGAAGCTTTGCAAATGCGCAAGAGCTGAATTGTACTATACAAATTCTTTCTCCACAAATTCAAAATACTAATAAACAGATATTTAAAACCTTAGAAACAGCCATTCTTGAGTTTATGAATAACACAAGGTGGACTACTGAGACCTATGAATTAGAAGAACGTATAGAGTGTACTATTGTCATCAATATTACCAAGCAAAATGCGGTAGATGATTTTAGTGGCACCTTACAAATTCAGTCTACTAGACCTGTGTTTGGTACTTCTTATAAATCACCAATACTTAATTTTCAGGATAATAACTTTAGAATTAAGTATGTAGAGTTTCAACGATTAGATTTTGACCAAAATACACACATATCTAACCTAACATCTATACTGGCCTATTATGCATATGTGGTTATAGGTTTAGATCATGATTCTTTTCAGATGCAAAGCGGAACGCCTTACTATAATAAGGCTCAGCAGATTGTAAATAATGCGCAAAACGATAATAATGCTACAGGATGGAAATCATTTGATGGCAATAAAAACCGTTTTTGGCTTGTAGAAAACCTGTTGAATCCGGCTTTTGTAAACTTGCGTAAGTTTATGTATACCTACCACAGAACAGGTATGGATTTGTTAGCTACAAAGGAAGATGTAGCAAAAGCAAATATCAAAAAAGGTATACAAGAGCTAAACGAAGTACACCGTCGTAGACCAAACTCTTTTTTAATGCAGGCCTTTTTTGATGCGAAAGCTGATGAGATTTTAAACATATTTAGTGGCGGAATTAACGGTAAAACTGCTGAAATGGTGGAAACACTACTATCTATAGATGCATCAAATTCCGGTAAATGGAATCAAATAAAACCGAACTAATTCGTAGTTTTGTTTTGAGATGCTAAGTAAACTTTCTGTAAAAAATTATGCCTTAATTGATACCCTAGAAATTGATTTTTCTGAGGGTTTTTCTACTATTACCGGCGAAACAGGAGCGGGTAAATCTATTTTGCTGGGTGCATTGGGTTTAGTTTTAGGACAAAGAGCCGATTTAAACAGTATTAGAGATAAAGAAGTTAAATGTGTTATTGAGGCCATATTTGATATCACTAAGTATCAGTTGGAAGGATTTTTTGAAGAAGAAGACTTAGATTACGAAAAGCGAACAATCATACGTAGAGAGATAACTCCATCCGGAAAATCGCGCGCTTTTATAAATGATACCCCCGTAAACTTAGAAGTGCTGAATAAAATTGCAGCCTTTTTAATCGATATTCACTCCCAACATCAGACATTAACCCTAAATCGTGCATCATTTCAGTTAAATGTGCTAGATGCAGTGGCAGGTAACCATAAAAACGTGCAAGAATTTCAAAATGGGTACGATGACTTATCTGTTTTGAAACAAAAATTGACAGAAATAGAAGGGGAGCAAGAACAGCTGCAAAACGAATTCGACTACAACAGCTTTTTGCACCAAGAATTGGCAGAAGCAAACCTCAAAGATTCTGAGCAACAGTCAATGGAAGAGGAGTTGAGTACCCTAAGTAATGCAGAGGAGATTAAACAATTGCTTGTGAATTCTTTTGGCTTGTTAGATGCAGAAGAAATGGGTGTGATTTCTAATTTACGAGAAGTAAAATCGTCTTTAGAAAAAGCAGCCGACTACAATACGGCTTTAAGAAACATAGCAGAGCGTATAGAAAGTGCTTTATTAGAACTGAGAGACATTAGCTCTGAAATAGAAGTTTTAGAACAAAATACAGAATATCAGCCTGATAGAATTAATCAGTTGAATGAAAAACTCGATTTAATTTACCGTTTACAACAAAAGCATCAGGTAGACTCTATTGAAGAGTTATTAGAAATTCAAGAGGCTTTATCCGATAAATTACAACAAGTAATTGGCTCTGAAGAGCGAATAAAAGCCCTGAATTCTGAGATAAACACACTGGAAAGTGATTTATTGGAGAAAGCAAAAACACTTTCAGAAAATCGTAAAAAAGCCATTCCTCAACTGCAAAGCCAAGTTCAAGACTCATTAGTAAAGTTAGGAATGCCAAAGGCACAATTTAAAGTTGAGCAAATAATTAGTAATGAATTGAGCTCAACAGGTATAGATAAAATCAACTTTTTATTTACAGCCAACTCAGGTAGTGCATTACAGCCTATAGCTAAGGTAGCATCGGGTGGTGAACTATCTCGCTTGATGTTGAGTATTAAAGCGATATTGGCTAAACACAGCAATTTGCCTTCCATTATTTTTGATGAAATTGATACCGGTATATCGGGTGAAATTGCAGGTAAAATGGGACTGATAATGCAAGAAATGGGCAAGACTATGCAGGTAATTGCTATTACCCATTTACCGCAAATTGCCGGAAAAGGAAATAGACACTACCAAGTATTTAAGGCTGAGGAGAATGGAGTAACTACAACTGCTATGAGTGAAGTGGTTGGAGATGAACGTATTGACGCAATTGCAAAGATGTTGAGCGGTGAAGAATTGACAGATGCAGCCTTAGCAAATGCAAAAGAGCTATTAAAAGCCTAAAAGTTTTATATTTGCCCATCAAAAGAAACTAAATATGTCTGCGAAACTATTAGAAGGTAAGAGAGGGATTATTTTTGGAGCATTGAATAAAGACTCCATCGCCTGGAAAGTTGCTGAACAAGCTCATGCTCACGGAGCAAAATTTGTATTGACCAATGCGCCTATAGCAATGCGTATGGGAGAGATAAATGACTTGGCAGCGGCAACAGGTAGCGAAATTATCCCGGCTGATGCTACAAGCATGGAAGATTTGGAAAACTTGTTTACCAAATCAATGGAAATATTGGGTGGACCAGTGGATTTTGTATTACACTCAATCGGTATGTCTGTAAATGTGCGTAAAGGCAAGCATTACACAGATATGAATTACGATTGGACTGTAAAAGGATTTGATGTTTCTGCAATGTCTTTCCATAGAGTATTGCAAACTGCATACAAAATGGATGCAATAAACGAATGGGGGTCTGTATTAGCGCTTACGTATATGGCAGCGCAACGTACATTCCCGGATTATAATGACATGGCAGACAATAAGGCTTATTTAGAGTCTATTGCACGTAGTTTTGGGTACCACTATGGTGTGAAAAACAAAGTACGTGTAAATACGATATCACAATCGCCAACCATGACTACCGCAGGTAGTGGTGTAAAAGGTTTTGACGGATTTATCAGCTATGCTGATAAAATGTCGCCTTTAGGCAATGCAGATGCTGATGATTGTGCTGCATACTGTATTAGTTTGTTTTCTGATTTAACCAGAAAAGTAACAATGCAGAACTTATACCATGATGGTGGTTTTTCTAACGTAGGTGTTAGTGATGCTGTAATGGATGAGTTTATGAAAGATAAGAAGGAATAAATTAAGTATAGATTTCTCACCTAGAGGGGCAGAGAAATCTGCCCCTTTTTTTGTGTAAATAAAAACGATAGAAATGAATGTTTTAAAATTCGGAGGAACCTCAGTCGGTTCTGCAGAGCGTATCCAAAAGGTAGCTGAACTATTGCTTCAGCAAGAAAAACCTATGATTGCGGTTTGCTCTGCAATGTCTGGTGCCACAGATGCTTTAGTGGAAATTGCAAAAAGCTTATACAACAACAAAAAGGATGTTGCCAATAAGCAAATAACTGAGCTAGAGCGAAAACATTTAGATACCGTTAAGCAGTTGTTGAGCACTGATAAGTACTTGCAAATAGGTGAGGACTATGTGAAAAACAGGTTTGAGTATATCCGTTCTTTTACCTTGGATATGTTTACGCTATATGAAGAGAAAGCGGTACTTGCTCAGGGTGAGTTACTGTCTACTGCATTTTTAAGTTATTACTTAGAAGAGCAAGGGCATCAAAACCAATTGATTAGTGCGCTAAACTTTATGCGTATTGATAAAGAGGGTGAGCCTGACAACTATTATATAGAGGAGAACTTAAAAAGAGAGTTAGAAACCGAAAGCCCATCGGGTATATATATTACACAAGGCTTTATTTGTAGAAATGCATACGGTGAAGTAGATAACTTAAGAAGAGGGGGAAGTGATTACTCTGCTTCTTTAATAGGAGCAGCCATAAAAGTAGATGAGATACAAATATGGACTGATATTGACGGGTTCCATAATAACGATCCTCGTTTTGTAGAGAACACCCGCACTTTATCAGCTTTATCTTTTGATGAAGCAGCGGAGTTGGCCTATTTTGGGGCTAAAATATTACACCCTGCTAGTATTTTGCCAGCGCAAAATGCAAACATTAATGTACGTTTAAAAAACACAATGGAGCCAGAAGTGCCAGGTACATTGGTTTCTTCTACTTCTAGTGAATCATCTGTAAAAGCGGTAGCAGCAAAAGACGGTATTACGGCTATTAAAATTAAGTCGGGCCGTATGCTGATGGCTTATGGTTTTTTACGCAGAGTATTTGAGGTTTTTGAAAGCTATAAAACCTCTATAGATATGATTACAACGTCAGAGGTGGCCATATCTTTAACCATAGATGATACAACGCACTTAGATAAAATTGTGTCTGAATTAGAAACGTATGGCGTGGTTCAGGTAGATCATAATCAATCAATTATTTGTGTGGTGGGTAACTTTATTGCTAAAAACAGTGGCTTAGCTTCTGAAATATTTACAGCAGTTAGCCATGTGCCTATCCGAATGATATCATACGGTGGGAGTAAGCACAATGTTACTATTCTTGTAGACTCTTCTTACAAGAAAGAGACCTTGAATTCATTGAATAATCATTTGTTTAAATAGAGATTACAATGGATTTTACAAGAATAATTGAACAAAAGGACAAGTTGCAAACTCCTCTATTTTACTATGATTTAGAGATATTAAAGGCCACATTAGATGCGGCTTCAAAAGAAGCAACAAAATACGGATACCATGTGCATTACGCTTTAAAAGCAAATGCAAATCATAAGATATTAGAAATAATAAAGAATGCCGGCTTTGGTGCCGACTGTGTAAGCGGTAACGAAGTGCTAAGAGCAGTTGAAGTTGGTTTTAAAAAGGAGGATATAGTTTTTGCAGGAGTTGGTAAAACAGATAAGGAGATTAATGATGCCTTAGATGCAGATATATTTTGCTTTAACATTGAGTCTATTGAAGAATTGAACGTAATTAATGAGTTGGCAGTAACTAAAGGTAAAACTGCACGTATTGCTTTACGTATAAACCCAAATGTAAATGCAAACACGCACCATTACATAACCACTGGCTTAGATGAAAACAAGTTTGGCATTAACTTATGGGAGCTAGAGCATTTACTAACAGTACTTGGTAAGTGTGAAAATATAGAGTTAACGGGTATACATTTTCATATAGGCTCTCAAATTAATGACCTATCTGCTTTTAAAAGCTTGTGCTTGCGTGTAAACACTATACAAGAGTGGTTTATCAATCACAACCTGATTATCCCTCATATTAATGTAGGGGGTGGTTTAGGGGTAGATTATTACAAGCCGGATGAGAACCTGATTCCGGACTTTGAGACCTTCTTCGCGATCTTTAAAGAGCATTTAGATTTACGCCCACATCAGCAATTGCACTTTGAGCTAGGTCGTTCATTAGTAGCGCAATGTGGTACTTTATTTACACGAGTACTTTATGTAAAAAAAGGGATTAAATCTAATTTTATGATTGTAGATGCCGGGATGACAGAGTTGATAAGACCAGCGCTGTATCAGAGTTATCATAAAGTAGAGAATATTACGCCACATGAAGGTACAGAGAAGTATGATGTTGTAGGTCCTATTTGTGAGTCTTCTGATAGTTTTGGAAAAGCAGTAACAATGCCTACCACTAAAAGAGGAGATCTAATTGCAATTAGAACCACTGCGGCTTATGGCGAAGTAATGGCTTCGCAGTACAACCTTAGAGATAAGGCGGCGGTGTTATACTCTGATGAATTATAGAAATAAAAAAGGGAGCTAATTAGCTCCCTTTTTTGATTATTCATCTTTCTTTTCTTCTTCTCCGGGCTTTTCTTCTGTAGCCTTTTTAGGAGTAGCCTTTTTCTTTTTAGGCTTGGTGACTTTTACTTCAATCTTATCTTTTTCTTTGTCGTACTCCAATAAGATATCGTCTCCTTCAGAAACATCGGAGTTAATGATGCCTTCTGCTAAAGGATCTTCAATATACTTTTGTATTGCACGGTTTAATGGGCGTGCTCCAAATTGTCTATCAAAGCCTTTATCAGCTATATAATCTTTTGCGCCTTCACTTAAAGTAAGGTTGTATCCTAAATCTTTAATACGCTTGTAAAGCTTCTCTAATTCAATATCAATGATTTTATGAATATCTTCACGTTCAAGTGCATTGAATAAGATAACATCATCTACACGGTTTAAGAACTCAGGAGCAAAAGCTTTTTTCAAAGCATTTTCTATAACGCTTCTGGCATGGCTATCACTTGCATTTGTTTTGGCAGATGTACCGAAACCAACACCACTACCAAAATCTTTCAATTGGCGAGAACCAATGTTAGAAGTCATAATGATGATTGTGTTTCTAAAGTCAATCTTTCTGCCTAAGCTATCTGTCATTTGCCCATCGTCCATAGCTTGTAGTAACAAGTTAAATACATCTGGGTGTGCTTTTTCTATTTCATCTAGCAACACAACAGAGTAGGGCTTACGTCTTACTCTTTCAGTAAGCTGTCCGCCTTCTTCATAACCTACATATCCCGGAGGCGCTCCGATTAAGCGAGAGATGGCAAATTTCTCCATGTATTCACTCATGTCAATACGGATTAATGCATCTGGGCTATCAAATATGTTAATAGAAAGCTCTTTTGCTAATTGCGTTTTACCAACACCTGTTTGTCCTAAGAATATAAAAGTACCAATTGGTTTGTTTGGGTCTTTTAATCCGGCACGGTTACGCTGTATAGCTCTTACTACTTTGTCTACAGCTTCTTCTTGACCAATAACTCTGCCTTTCATGTCTTCAGCCATATGCTTTAAACGATTACTTTCGTTTTTAGCAATACGTTGTACAGGTATTCCTGTCATCATGGCTACAACTTCAGCAACATTGTCTTCGGTAACTGTTTCACGATGATTTTTTACATCTTCTTCCCAAAGTTTTTGTGCTTTGGCAAGCTCATCTTCTAAACGTTTTTCATCATCACGTAAGCGAGCAGCTTCTTCGTAACGTTGGCTTTTTACAACATCAATTTTCTTTTGTTTGATTTCCTCTAGTTGCTTTTCTAGAGACATCACATTTTCCGGAACATTGATGTTTGTAATGTGCACGCGCGAACCTGCTTCGTCCATAGCATCAATAGCCTTGTCCGGTAAGTGTCTGTCGCTAATGTAACGAGAAGTAAGAGATACACATGCCTCTATAGCCTCATCAGTATAGTTTACATTATGGTGTTCCTCGTACTTATCTTTAATGTTGTTAAGTATTTCTATCGTTTCCGTTGGACTGGTAGGTTCTACCATTACCTTTTGGAAACGACGCTCTAAGGCACCATCTTTTTCTATGTGTTGACGATATTCGTCTAGGGTAGTGGCACCAATACATTGTATTTCTCCGCGCGCTAAGGCTGGTTTAAACATGTTTGAGGCATCTAAAGAACCTGCTGCGCCACCTGCGCCTACAATTGTGTGTAGCTCATCTATAAACAAGATGATGTCATCATTCTTCTCTAGCTCGTTCATTACAGCTTTCATACGCTCTTCAAACTGACCGCGGTATTTTGTACCGGCAACCAATGAAGCAAGGTCTAAAGTAACTACGCGTTTATCAAACAACACACGAGATACCTTACGCTTGATGATACGTAATGCAAGTCCTTCTGCAATAGCAGATTTACCCACACCCGGTTCACCAATTAAAAGGGGGTTGTTCTTTTTTCTACGACTTAAGATTTGCGACACACGCTCAATTTCTTTTTCGCGCCCAACTACAGGGTCTAGTTTGTCCTCTTCGGCAGCCTTTGTTAGGTCTCTACCAAAGTTATCTAATACCGGAGTTTTGCTTTTTGCATCTGCTTTTTTAGCTCCACCCGCTGATGAACCTCCGTATGGGTTGTCTTTGCGCTCTTCAAAAGAATCATCGTCATCATCATAAGGCAATTCAGCACTAGGGCCTGCATCGTCTCCTAAATCATCAGAATAATATGTTTGGTACTCATTTTTTACAACATCATAGTCTACCTTCATTTGTCTTAGTACTTTAGAAACAGGGTCATCCTCGTTTCTTAAAATACACAACAATAGGTGAGAGGTGCGTATAATGCTGCTTTGAAAAAGCTTCGCTTCTAAAAAAGTTGTTTTTAAAGCCTTTTCGGCTTGTCGAGTAAGCGGTAAATTCTTTTTTCTACCGGCTTGTTGGTGAATATCACTAACACTAATTGATTCTATCTTATTTCGAAAGGTCTTTAAGTCTACATCTAAATTTTCCAGAATCTTAATAGCGCTACCTTCACCTTCACGTATCAGCCCAAGCATTAAGTGCTCAGTACCAATATAATCATGCCCTAAACGAAGGGCCTCTTCCTTACTGAAGCTGATTACGTCTTTTACTCGTGGTGAAAAATTTTCGTCCATTATATAAGATTGTTATTTACTATCCTTTAAACCAAAGTTATGCCAAAAAGGTTTATAACCAAATGTAGCCAATGGTATTTTCAAAACACCTGTTTAAATAGGTGTATTTATTAACAGAATTTTGTTTATAAATCAGCATTTTTGCTAGACTTATAACGTGTTTTAAGGGGCTTAATTATGTATATTCGTCCTTTATTAATTCTAGGTTAAATTTAGATAATAGACTGACATTATGGCTGACGGAGAAAGAATAATCCCGATTAACATAGAGGAAGAAATGAAATCATCATACATCGATTATTCGATGTCTGTGATTGTATCTCGTGCATTACCCGATGTAAGAGATGGTATGAAGCCGGTACACCGTAGGGTATTGTATGGTATGCATGAGTTAGGAGTACTATCAAACAGGGCTCACAAGAAGTCTGCTAGGATAGTAGGAGAGGTGTTGGGTAAGTTTCATCCACATGGTGATACATCTGTATATGATACAATGGTACGTATGGCCCAACCTTGGTCTTTACGTTACACATTAGTAGATGGGCAAGGTAACTTTGGTTCTGTAGATGGTGATAGCCCTGCAGCTATGCGTTATACTGAAGCAAGATTAGAGAAGATTGCAGAGGAAATGCTAGCCGATATTGATAAAGAAACTGTTGATTACCAATTAAACTTTGATGACTCATTAACGGAGCCTACAGTGCTACCAACCAGAGTGCCTCAATTATTGGTAAACGGTGCATCTGGTATTGCGGTAGGTATGGCAACCAATATGCCCCCACATAACCTTACTGAGGTTATTAATGCAACCAATGCTTACATTGATAATAGAGATATTACCATAGAAGAGTTAAGAAGTCAGCATATTTCTGCTCCTGATTTTCCTACAGGTGGTACTATATATGGTTACGAAGGTGTAATTAATGCCTTTGAAACAGGTAGAGGACGTATTGTAATACGTAGTAAAGCTACTATTGAAGAGGTAAACGGTAGAGAGTGCATTATTGTTACCGAGATACCTTACCAAGTGAATAAAGCCGAAATGATTAAGAAAACGGCTGAACTGGTAAATGATAAGAAGATCGAAGGTATATCAGACATCAGAGATGAGTCTGACCGTAACGGTATGCGTATTGTATATGTGTTGAAGCGCGATGCGGTACCTAATATTGTATTGAATATGCTATTTAAGTATACTCAATTACAATCTTCTTTTAGTGTAAACAACATTGCATTGGTAAATGGTCGTCCTCAGATGTTAAATCTGAAAGACCTTATCCATTATTTTGTTGAGCACAGACATGATGTAGTTGTAAGAAGAACAAAGTATGAGCTATCACAAGCTGAAAAGCGTGCACATATATTAGAAGGTTTATTAATAGCACTTGATAACTTAGATGCTATTATTAACCTAATTAGATCTTCTCGTACACCGGAAGATGCACGTAATGGTTTGATAGAAGGTTTTAACCTTTCTGAAATACAAGCCAGAGCAATCTTAGATTTAAGATTACAAAAGCTTACTGGTCTTGAGCGTGATAAGATTAAGGAAGAGTATGATGAGTTGATGAAAACCATTGCACACTTAAAAGAAATCTTAGAGAATGAGAGCTTAAGAATGAACATCATTAAAGAAGAGCTTGAAGAGATAAAAGAAAAGTATGGCGATGACCGAAGAAGTAATATAGAATATTCCGGAGGTGATTTAAGTATAGAAGATATGATACCTAATGAGGAAGTAGTAATTACTATTTCTCATGCAGGTTATATAAAGCGTACGCCACTTACTGAGTATCGTAAGCAAAATAGAGGAGGAGTAGGGCATAAAGGGGTTACTACAAGAGATGAGGATTTCTTAGAACATATTTTTGTGGCTTCTAACCATGATTATATGTTGTTCTTTACAGAGGCAGGAAAATGTTTCTGGTTAAGAGTATATGAAATACCGGAAGGAGCAAGAGCTAGTAAAGGTAGAGCAATACAAAACCTTATCAATATTCCGCAAGACGATAAGGTAATGGCATATATCAATACTAAAGACTTGAAGGATGAAGAGTACATTAATAATCACTATATTATTATGTGTACTAAAAAGGGAGTTATAAAGAAAACAACCTTAGAAGCATACTCTCGTCCACGTCAAAATGGTATTAATGCAATTACTGTACGTGATGGAGACCAGTTATTAGAAGCAAAGTTAACTACGGGCGATAGTGAAATACTATTGGCAGTAAAATCAGGTAAGGCAATTCGTTTCCACGAAAGTGCAACACGTCCAATGGGCAGAAATGCTTCGGGTGTAAGAGGTATTACATTGGCAAACGATAAAGACGAAGTAATAGGAATGGTTTGCGTTGATAACCCTGAGGAGTCTACTATAATGGTGGTTTCTGAAAATGGTTACGGCAAGCGCTCTGAACTGGAAGATTACCGTGTAACCAACCGTGGTGGTAAAGGTGTAAAAACCTTAAATCTTACTGAAAAGACAGGTGCTTTAGTAGCTATAAAAGATGTTACAGATGATCACGACCTAATTATTATTAATAAATCAGGTGTACTTATTCGTTTAGGTATGGATGGTTTAAGAGTAATGGGGCGTGCTACACAAGGTGTAAGGTTAATTAACCTGAAAGCCAATGATAGTATAGCATCTGTAGCTAAAGTGGAGGTTGACAGGAATGAAGAAATAGAAGAGGAAGAGATAGAAGGAGCAGAGGGTGTAGAAGGTGTTGATAATGAAGGAGAAAACACTGCTACAGAATAAATGGCAAAGAATTTGTTAATGTTTAGTTAACTGTTAATTTTGCCAAGAACAATTTCTTTGCACAAAACAAATTATATTATGAAGAAGCTTATTGTATTATTTGCATTTATTGTATTTACCGCTAGTACTTATGGTCAGGCAGTATCAAAACTAAAATCAGCAATTATTGATTTTAGAAAGCCAAACTATGTAACTGCTAAGGCATATATTGATGAAGCAACAGAGCTAGGAGTGAGTGATATGTCTGAGAAAAACTTAAGTAAGTATTATTTTTACTTAGGTCAGATATATTATAGAATTCATGTAAGTGAAGACTCAACTATATCTGCATTAGATCCTAACAATGAAGCACTAGATATTGCAACAAAAGCGTTGCAAGATTTAATTGCACACGAAAAACAATCTGGAAAACAACGTAATAGTGAAGAAGGATTAAATATCTTAAGATATTGCGCAAGTGGTTATGGATCAAGAGCATATGAACACATAGGCGCACAAGATTTTGCTGCTGCATCAAAAGATTTTTTTAAGTCTTATCAGTTAAAGCTAATGGAGGGTATATCTTATACAGATACGGCCTCTTTATTTAATGCGGCTCTAATGGCAAATAATGCAGAATTGTATGAGGATGCAATAAACTATTACAATATGCTTATTGACCTTGATTATCAAGGAATTGTACATACTGCAGTAAATGTATCTACCGGAGAAAGAGAAGAGTTTGATAATAAAAAGGTATTTGATAATGCAATTGCAACCGGTACTCATAATGAGCCTAGCTCTAAAGTAACAGGTGCTGATAACTTGTATATTTTATTATCTAATGTTTACAAAACGCAAGGAAATACTGAGAAAGCAAACGAGGTAATTAAAAAAGGTAGAGCTAAGTATCCAAATAGCAACTCTTTAATTGTAGAGGAGTTTAATTATTACCTAAACGCTAAGAAATACAAAGAAGCATCTGATAATCTTGCTTTAGCAATACAGCAAGACCCAAATAACTCTATTTATTATTCTATACAAGGTAACTTGTACTACAACCATTTAGATAAAAAAGCAGAAGCTGTAGATATTTTAAAGAAAGCTATTGAGGTTGATGCTAATAATAAGGATGCTAACTATATGCTAGGATATATTGAGGTAGAGAAATCTAATGATATTATTCGTGAAATGGATAAGCTAAGCTTAAGTCAGCAAAAGAAATACAATGAGCTTGATAAAAAACAAAAAGACCATTTAAGAGCGGCTTTACCATATTTAGAGAAAGCATACGAAGTAGACCCAGATGATATTTCTACAGTTGAAGCTTTAAAAACTGTGTACTATCAGTTAAAGAATATGGAAAAGAACAAAGAGATGATTAAACGTTTAGCTGAACTAAACGCACAATAAATACAAAGGCAGGGTAATACCTGCCTTATTTATTAAATACTCTATTTAACATAATATTAATTATATGATAATAATTCGATTTAAAAAATAAGCTCATATATGAGACTTATTGAGCTATTTTTAATTATTTAGCGATTATAAAGCCCATATTCCATTATGAAAATAAATAAGCTACTTATATCGGCTGTATTTCTTGTTTTAATTTCTTCTTGTACAAATACCAAGGAAATAGAAATTACAGATGAACAAATTACCGCAGAATATTTTGAGACTATAAAATCTGATAGCGCGCGTATTTATAATTTTTTTGAACAGATGCCCAAAGGCGGCGATATTCATCATCATTCCAGAGGATCTGTAATGGCTGAAACTTATATAAAAAATGCATTACTAGATAGTTTATATATAGATACTACTACTTATCAGTTATATGAGCATGCTTTGTATAAAGAGCTCATAGAAATTAATCTATTGCTTAAAATGAAGCCATTTGAGCGAGATTCTATGATTGATTATTGGTCTGTACGTAATTATGTTAAATACAACCGTAATGGACATGATTGGTTTTTTGTAACCTTTGATAAGTTTTCTCCGGCATATAATGGACATCAAATAAGTATACTGTCTAAGCTTTGTGAGCGCGCGAAGTCTGAAAATGTACAGTATTTAGAGACCATGATTGGTATGGACGCTATTACTGCAAAAGCATTCTCATTAGGAAATGAGCTAAAAACAATGGGGTTGTCTAGTTGGTATAATCAGCTTGAAAATTTGGGTATAGATGAATTAGCCCAAGAAAACGCCGATTCCTTAGATTATATCTACGCTAATGTAAATAAACATGGTATTCAACTTAAGTTTTTAACTTTTGGTTTACGAGTTATACCAAGCCCCAAAGCCGTATTCTCCCATTTAGTATTATGCTTTAAAACCGCAGCATTATCAGATAATGTGGTGGGTGTAAACTTTGTTGCGCCTGAAGACAATCCTGTAGCCTTAAGGGATTATAAACAGCATATGGAAATGTTCCGATTTTTGAGAGAAAAGTACCCTAAAGTTAGTGTTAGTTTACATGCCGGAGAGCTAGTATTGGGTAAAGGCTCTGCTTCTACTAATGATTTAACTTACCATATCAATGATGCTTTGTATACTGCGGGTTCTATGCGTATAGGACATGGTGTAGATATCAACGAAGAAGCCAATAAGGACTCTATATTTGCTCACATGGCGAAAGAGAAAATAGCTATAGAAATAAACTTAAGGAGTAACGAAGTTATTCTGGATAAAAACGCTACCAATCATCCGTTTAAAGACTATTTAAATGCTGGAGTTCCGGTATGTTTATCTACAGATGATGCCGGTGTTTTGCGTACCGATATTACCAGTCAATATTTGCTAGCGCTCAAGTATTTCCCAAGTATAAGTTATGAGGAACTAAAAAACATAGTGCAGAACTCTATTGAGTACTCTTTTATGAATAGCATTGAGAAAAAAGAAGTGTTAGATAAATTGGAAGAAGATTTTAAGGAATTTGAAGCTCAGATTACATCAAAATTATAAGCATGAGATAACTTAGCACCACTACTCTAGCAGCTAAATAATTTAGAGCTTTTATCAAAAAAACTGTCAATTGCTTTTTTTTAAGTATTTCATAATATCTTCCTCACCATAAGCCATCAGTTTTTTATTCACTACCAATGCCGGAATTGTAAATAGCTTTTTTGCCCAATTGCTATTGGTTTCATGTATGTCTGTAACTATATAGTTGGTTTTAGTTTTTTTTAGGTAAGCCACTACTCTATTACAACTAATACAGTTTTTACCTACAAATATTTGGGTGTCGTGCTTTATTGTCATTCTAGTTTTTCTAAATCTCTTACCAATAATTTTTTTCGTTCTTGATAAATAAGATTGCTTTGTATTAATTCATTCAAAATAGTAGTTACTGTTTGTCTTGATGTAGCTGTTAAATTGGCTATGTCTTGATGTGTAAGGTTATGCTTTATTAGTACTTCTGTTCCTACTTTTTGCCCACGTTCTTGGGCTAATTCTTTAATAAAATCTATAATACGAGTTCTTCCGTTTTTAAATATCAAATCGCTAAGTCTACGCTCCATTTTTTTAAGCCTAAAGCCTATTAACTTCGTTATTTGCATACTTAGTTTTGGGTTTTCGCTCATAAGTTTTTCCATATAGTCCTTACTCATAGCACAAATAAGTACATCATCTTCCATAGCTTGTGCAAAGTCAGTTCTTTTACCTTCATCAGTTAATGACAATTCGCCAAAAATATCGCCTGGTTGTAATATGGTTTTAATAATTTCTTTACCTCCCTCAGAGTAAGTTCCAATTTTTATACGCCCGCTTTTTAATAAGAATATTGAAGTTGATGGCTCTTCAGGAAAATATACATATTGATTTTTTGTGGCACTACTCATCTTTGTTTTATAGGCCATTTCATCAAATTGTTCCTTTGTTAAACCCTTAAAAAGATTGAAGTTTTCTAAATGCCAAAGCTTGCTTTTAGAACTCATAATAAGAAGTATAAAAGTTGGTATTGTAAATAGTTACGAAAGATACTATTATTCTTTCGGTATATATTTAAAAATAAAAACCTTCCCATTCTGTATTACTGAGCATTTTTCGCAGTGCGAGATGTGTGTAAATTTATAGGGCTTTTCTATATAAAATAAAGCTTGGTTTTTTACAGTAAAAACCCTGTCACACTCTAATTCACCTTCTTCTGAGTAGCGTTTGATTCTAAATTCTTTTTCACCTAAATTTTCCTCTTCTGGCTTAGACAAATGAAACCATGCTCCCGCTCCTTCTCCATCTAACCACTGACTACCTTTTTCTATTTTTTGTAATGAACTCATATGATTAACGATAGTTTGGCTGTATAATTTCTTGTTTTTCTGGGTTTAACAATTGCCTTAAGCTCAATATTAAATCATTCTCCAGTTTTATTATTCCATCTTCAACTGTATAGTAATAGGGTTGATTAGAGCCTATTTTCACATTGGTTACAGGTGTTGGGGAAATAGTATAGGGGTAATTAATAAATAAGCGAGCCAATAAATCGGGTTTGCCGCTTTGCATTACATTGGCAACAAACCTTGCACAATTGGTGCCTCTTACATCAAAAGGGCCATAATGCATACTGTCATTAGCCTGCATGCGCTTAGCAGTTGTATACATTTCATTATAATTAAGCCCATTGTATACAGATGCTATCATTTTACCGGTGCCATGATTAGACTTATTGGCAGCTATTTCTAATAAAATCTCATCAGTATTTATAATCATGCCGGAGCGTATAGATGCATAATTTTGTAGTGTAAGTTCAGGGTCAGTTACCTTATCCCTTACTCTACCCATTCCTTTTGGAGTTTGGTACCTCCCAAAATCAAAATAATTAGTTTCTCCTGTTGTATGGTTAACTAATATACAAGCAGAATGACCAACCTCATAGTAGTTGTTCTTGCATAGCCCGAACCAAGAAGCTGGCTTATCGTACCAAGCACCGGCTTTTTTGACCTTAGTTTGAGGCCATGCTAATATGATTATAGATCCATCTTTTATCATCTACACAAATTTACGAGAAAAGAGAAATATTGGATTACTAGAAAAACAAGTTTCTACATTTTATGGTAGACAGCTTTCATAGTTACTTCAATATTTTCTGCAACATTGTTTTTCTTACTCTTCTTACTAGGTCTTCCTACATTGTAATTAAAAATATCTTTAACCACAAATTTAGATGAAGTAGTAACAATGCCTTCCTTTATTGAAATAGTTATTGGGTAGGTATTTCTCTTGGTTACATCTCTAATAGTTAAGTCTCCGGTAACATTTACAGTATAGGTTCCATCTTTAGTAAAGTCTACCTTACTTAAATCTGTGACCTTTCCTTTAAATGTAATGTTTGGGTACTGTTTTGAGTGCATGAAGTTTTTGTTATTAAAATGCTTTTGCATAGCCGCTTTTTTAAACTCAAAACCGGGTACAGGTACAGAAAATGCTATTACTCCTGTTTGAGTGTCAATGGTTCCTGTGGCTGTATTGTTTACAGCGGTAATATCTTCTGCTACTGTGTGAGAGAAAATGGTGAATTGTCCGTTTCTGGTAATAAGCTTTTGAGCAAAACTAGATGTGCTGAAAGCAACTAATACGATAGCAATAAGTGCTGTTTTTTTCATGTTTTTATTCTTTAATTATTAATAGGAATTTAAATTTTATTCAAATATAGCCAGCATTAAAAGCCTCAAATGTCATTAATTGGACATAAGATGTGTTTTATATGGTTTTATATTTGAACCAAAGAATAAAAACATGAAAAAGAAAATATTTATCACCATTACTTTTGTCATTATTATCATTGCTTCGTATGCATTGTATATGTTGTTTATGCCAAAGAGAGATGTGCAGAGCACAACGGCTTTTGAAAAATTAGAAGCAAAAGAATTGGTAAATGAGTTTTTAACAGATTTTGAAATGGCTAAGAATAAGTATTTTGAATCTGATGGTGAAAATAAGGTATTAGAAGTGAGGGGTATTGTACATAGCATTACAAAAGACTTAAATAATAATTATTCTGTTATACTGATGGATGATGACTCAAAAGCAGGTGTTCAGGCTAAGTTTACTAAAGAAACAAACACTGGTGCTGCCAAGCTAAAAGTGGGAGATGTTGTTGCTGTAAAAGGCTTTATTACACAAGGAGCAACGTTTGACGACTTATTAGAAATATATCAGCATGTTGTTTTAGAGGAAGCTGCTGTAATTTCAAACTAAAATAAGCTCAGCTGGTCATTACCGTATTGATGATTATACTTTGTGAGGTCTAGCGGGGGTATACTTCTTCCTTTCATATATCTAGCTTTAGCTAGCTGCACCATATTCCTTATCATTTCGGCAATGTTTCCTTCTCCTCTGGTTCTTATACCAAACCTACTATCATTTAATTGCCCGCCATGGCAATCTGCAATTTGGTTTAATACTTTATCAGCTCTATCCGGATAAGCTTGTCTTATCCAATCCTCAAAAATAGCGGCAATAGAACCGTTGAGCCTAACAATAGTATAACCCGCAGATAGAGCTCCTCTTTTGGCAGATTCTTCAATAATTTTAGGAGCCTCGTGGCTGTTTAAACCGGGTATTAAAGGAGCTACCATTACGTTTACCGGAATACCTACCTCAGATAGTTTTTCTACAACTTGTAATCTCCGTTTAGATGAGACAGTACGAGGTTCTAGCATACGTCTCAACTCTTCGTTTAAGGACGTAATAGAAATACTTACATGTACCAAATTGAGTTTGTTTAGTTCAATTAATAAGTCTAAATCTCTTAATATCAGTGCATTTTTAGTAATAATACCTACAGGGTGCTTAAACTTTAGTAATGTTTTCAGTATACCTCTAGTGAGCTTCATTTTTCGTTCGGCTGGCTGATAGCAATCGGTATTACCAGAAAGCATAATAGTCATAGGTTTCCATGAGGGCTTGCTCAACTGTTTTTCTAGTACTTCTACGGTGTTCTTTTTAATTATAATGTTGCGCTCAAAATCTAAGCCTGCGCTAAAACCCCAGTATTGGTGGGTGTTTCTGGCATAACAGTAAATACAGCCGTGCTCACAACCTTGGTATGGGTTCATAGAATACCCCAAGCCAATATCCGGACTATCTACTTTGTTGATTATTTTTTTAGGGCTTTCATAAAAGTACTTGGTTGCACTGTTTTCTAGTTTTTCCTCATCAATACCTTCTATGTGTTCAGCAACATACTGGTTTTTTAAATACGGGTTTTTTGTATTGGCCTGCGCTCCCCTGCCCTTAAAGTATTCGTTGGTTTTTTCCATGTTTGCAACCTATGCAATTCATATACTGGGCAATATGTATCTTTGGCTTTTTATTAACAGCCCGAATTCTTAGATGAAAAAAGGAATTATAGCATTAATAGCCTCAATCTTAGCTTTCAATTGTGTTGCACAAGAAAGTAATGAGTCTGTAAATAAGGACAGAAAAGTATACATCATCAATAAGCCTGTAGACTACTCTATTACTGTTGGTGGTATTGTGGCTAATTACTTTGGTGTAAGACGTGTGTTGGATAAGCCAAAACTTACAGAGGCTGAGTTATTGACCTTAGACCCAAATGATATTCCTAGAATAGATAGGTACGCACTGGATTTTTCTCCTGAAGAAGCAAGAGATGCCGATGCCTTGTCTGATGTTATATTTCAGGCTGGCTTTGTGGTGCCTGCAATTTTATTGTTTGATGATGAGATTAGAAAAGATGGCTGGGACATCGGTTTGATGTATTTAGAGGCACATGCAGTTGCAGGAGTGCTTTATGCTTGGGGTGCTGCCGGAAATATTGATAGATATAGGCCTGTTGTATACAAAACCAATGAACCACTTTCAGAACGTTTGCGTTCAGGTACCAGAAGCTCATTTTATAGTGGGCATACGGCCAATTTAGCTGTAAGTACTTTTTTTATGGCAAAAGTGTACTCAGATTATCATCCAGAACTAGGTAATAAAAAGTATTGGTTATTTGGCTCAGCTACTGTGCCACCTGTAGTTATGGGGTATTTGCGTAATAGAGCGGGCGAACACTTTTTTACCGATACATTTACTGGGCTATTGGTTGGAGCATCTGTTGGTATTCTGGTTCCGCATTTTCATAAAAACAGGACTAAAGATGGTAGTGGAGTTAGTATACTACCTTATCAAACCACAGAACACTCAGGCTTTGTGTTGAATATCAAATTCTAAAGCTCAGTAAGTACTCCGTTTGTGAGTTTGTATTTTGCTTTTTCGTCTTTTAATATTGTAAAAGTAGCACTATCCCCTACTTTCAAAGGCTTTTCCGGTGTGTGTTGTGCTTCACAGTCTAATACAGTATGACCAAAGTAATATGATAGGTCACCTAAATCTTCAATTTTAGCATCATACTCTAAACCCAACTCTTTTGTTGGCTTTTCATTTAGGTTAATTCCTAAGTCTACTTGGTAACCATCTATTAAAATGTTTTTAATCAGTACATCAAAAAACTGCTTGCCATTATCAGGTATAGCCTTGTATTCCTCAATTGTAGCCGATAGATAAGTGTCTGTAGCGATTTCGTATAAGCTCTGAATAATCAATAAGAAATTAAGCTTACGTACATATTGGCGTTCTGGATCATTAGGGAATGGCCCAGACTCTATAAGTACAGTTGATATTCCCTCTTTTTGAAAATTATCTCCGGTAGCTGTAGGATAAAACTCATCTGAGTACTTGCCTACTCCTCCGGGTATCAGCTGCTGTACTTTTTTATTGATACTAGCAATGAGCTTCATAGATTGTTCTCTAGGAGCGTTGATGGCTCTGCTTACCTCATAAGAAGGCGCCAGGAAGGATATTGTGGCAGGTATAGCCGTGTCTCCTATATTGTAAAAAGTACGTTGGTCATGCAGGTTAAATGCAAAATGGGGTTTAAATGTGTCTTTTAAACCAAATAGAGCCTTAGTTTCCGGTGCTTGTTTGCGCAGAGCGTCTCGGTTTAAGTCTATATCTACTGCATTTCTTCTTGTGTAATCATCAGTTCCATCTGGGTTTACAATGGGGAAAAAGCATAATGAACAGTTTTGCAGTATAGTTTGCCTTAACTCAGTAAAAGAATCGTCTTTAGCTGATAAAAAGCGAAATACGTCTAATAATGCTAAGGTTGCAGTAGGTTCGTTGCCATGCATTTGCGACCATAACAATATTCTTTTGTCTCCGTTGCCTTTGGCTAAGCTATATAAACTTTGTCCTCTAACAGACTTTCCAATAACGGTTTTGGTCAAATTGTAGTTATCAAACAGCTTTTCTACATCAGAAAACAAATATCTTCTCTGCTCAATTGCTGTCTCTTTGTAAGAGTCATATCGTTCATCTAGTACTGAAAACCAATCCATTTTTATGCTTAATTAGTTCGCTAAGGTAAGAATAGAGTCTGTAGTAACAATTTAGTAGATGCAAATATATTTATATTAATTAATTTAAATTATTGTAATTCAAATATTTAAATAACTTATGTGAAGTTTTTATTTAATAATTATAAAGCTTGGTTTATTACAGAAATAGGTGGTTCATGAGTCGTTGGTTACAAAAGTAAATCCAAAATAGTTACAAATGTTAATGCATAAATCTCACATAAAACACATCTATTTGTTACATTTGTAAACTGTAATATACAATATGGATATAGCAACTAGAATAAAAGAAATTATAGCGCATTATCAGCTTACATCTGCTGGTTTTGCTCATAAAATAGGTATACAACCCTCTAGCGTGTCGCATATATTATCCGGAAGAAATAAGCCTAGCTTAGACTTGATTCAGAAAATAACAGCTTCTTTTACCGATGTAAATACGCATTGGTTAATTACAGGTGAGAATGAAATGTTTACAAATGTAATTACAAATGTAAACCCTAAAAATAAAGAGCCTGAAAGCCCTATTATTACTGAAAAAGAGACTGAAGTAAGTAAAGCAGAGACTATTTTAAAGTCTACCCCTACTCTACCTAAAGCAAATACCTCTAAACAGAAAGAGGTAGAAAAAATTGTGGTTTTTTACACCGATAAAACCTTTGATATATACAAGGGTAATTAAAATTCATAAAATTCGTTTTCTTTGTTGTATGAGAAAGAAGATGTTGTTAGTATCCCTACTTATATGTATTGGGAGTAGTTATGTATATGCACAAGATAAGTTTCAGGATAAGGTAGATATACTTCATTATCAGTTTAAGCTTAATATATATGACGCAACTAACCTTATTGAGGGTGAAACTACCGTTAAAGCCAAGTTTAATGAGCCCGGAGTATTAAAGTTAGTGCTTGATTTTATTGGGAAGGGCGATGATTACGGCAATTACGGTATGGAGGTAGATTCTATTACATCCTATGGTTCTACCCTAGACTTTTTGCACAAAAAAGGACGTTTACTTATCTATTTTAATACGCCTGCAGGTTTAGGTGAAGAAAAAGAGTTTACCATCTATTATAAAGGAGTTCCTTCTGATGGATTGATTATTAGCGACAATAAGTACAGATCTAGAACCTTTTTTGCTGATAATTGGCCTAACAGAGCCAGATACTGGCTGCCTGTTGAGGATCATCCTTCTGATAAAGCCACTTGCGAGTTTATTGTTACAGCGCCCAACCATTACCAGGTAGTTTCTAATGGTTACCAAGTTGAAATAACTGATATAGATAATCACTTACGATTAACGCATTGGAGAACGGATGTTGCGATACCTACCAAGGTGATGGTAATTGGTGTAGCAAGGTTTTCTCAAACATTAATTGGCTACTCAGGTAATATTCCTGTTTCTGCATGGGTGTACCCACAGGATAGAGATAAAGGCTTTTATGACTATGAGCTTGCTAAAGATGTTGTGGACTACTTTAGCAAGAGTATTGGCCCCTACTCTTACGAAAAGCTAGCTAATATACAGTCTAAAACCAGATATGGTGGTATGGAAAATGCCAGTGCAATTTTTTACAACGAGAACTCGGTTACGGGTACCAGAAGTAGTGAGGCTCTTATAGCTCATGAAGTTGCTCATCAATGGTTTGGTAACTCAGCTTCAGAGAAAGAATGGCCGCATATATGGTTAAGCGAGGGTTTTGCAACCTATTTTACTGCTTTGTATCTAGAAGATAAGTATGGTAGAAAAAAGCTTGTAGAGACGCTTAAAAGCGATAAGGAAAAGGTGTTGAGCTATAATTACCGTAAACCGGAGGCTATAATAGTGTACAGTCCTGCAGACTTAAATCAGCTACTAAATCCTTACAGTTACCAAAAAGGCGCATGGGTATTGCATATGCTACGATTTGAGCTAGGCGAAACGAACTTTTGGAAAGGGATACAACTATATTATGAGCGTTATAAAAACAGTAATGCCACCTCTATAGACTTTCAAAAAGCTATGGAAGATGCTTCTGGTAAGCAATTAGGCGTGTTTTTTGAGCAATGGTTGTATAATCCGGGACATCCGGTTATAGACTTTTCTTATAAGTACAATGAGAGAGATAAAAAACTAGAATTGAAGTTTAAGCAGGTTCAAAAAACCGATGTGGTATTTGAGTTTCCTATACAAGTTGCTGTAAAGATGGAAAATGGAGAAACAAAGCTATATACTTATAGAATTGATGGTGAGAAAAATAGTTTTGAAGCTGATATGCCAAGTGTACCGGTGAATGTAGTGTTAGACCCTGATACTTGGTTGTTATATGAGCTTACAGATTAATCTCTTTTTGCTCATTATATTCTGTACCCGCCTTTTTTTCTAGGTAGTCCATTCCGCCTTTTTCAAAGAACTCTCTTAGCTCTGAAAAATCACTCATTTTTAGTTTAGAGCTTTGCATCACAAACTTTTTAATATCAATATTTCCGGCAATACGGGCTACTATAAACTCGTTTTCTTTTGGGTTATCATAAAGGAGTACTATTTCTTTGGCAACAGCCTTTTCGCCTCTAAACTTTATATGGGTACTTACTCCTCCGCCAACATTAAACTGAAGCAAGTCTTTGTATTTTGTATCCGGTAAAGTAGCTTTTAATTCATTAAGTTTTTCTTCTCTTGTAATAGTACTATCGGCCAACGACTCATTAAAAGTAAGAACATATACACTACCAATATCTTTTAATAAAGAAGCGGTTTCTGTGCCTTTTGATTTTGAGCGTGGGTTTTCTACATTAGAAACATCTAAGATACTTGATGGAATAACTGTGTAGTCAAAACCGGGTGTGTTTTCATTTTCTACTATGTATCGCTCTATAGATGGACTGTTACTACAAGAAGAAATCACTACCAATAACATAGATGCTACTGATAGTGATTTTAAAAAATTATAATATGGATTACTTTTCATTCTTTTCGTCCTCAAGTTTTTCTAGATGCTGAAAACCATTGATGTTCATTGATTTAGATAAAGCTGCAATTTTCTTTAGGTCAATATCACCATAAATACTCATTATAACTGCTTCTTTTCCATCATACATAATCATCAAAAGCTCAGCAACTTTTGCATTACTCTTTTTATGGACCATAAATTTAATCATTTCATCGCCTTCTTTTACAATCATCAGATCTTTATAGTCAATGCCAGACTTTTTCATCTCACTAATAGCCTCCTCATATAGCTTTTTAGCTTTAGCTTTATCTTCAGTTACTAGAATTTTAATTCTGTCTATTTGCTTTACTGCTTCTAAAAATTCATCATTTTCTTCATCAGAGTCAACTTCGGCAAATAACTCAAACATATGCTGAGTAATGTGTATAGTAGTGTAGTCTTCATCAACGCCGTATTTATCAAATAAAGCATCGGTAAAAGTTTGGGCATAAGTAAATGCCGGGGCTATAAATAGGGCAATGCCTAGCAATGCCGCTGAGAATTTAGAGTTGTTTATTGTTTTCATTTTGTATCATTTTTATTATTTCTTCCTTTTTTTATTTTCTGTTGTGATTTATCAAACTCAGAGAGGCGTCCCATCTCTTTCATTCCGATATTTAACTTAGTAGAAACCAGTAATAATGCTTTTTTGGTTTCTTGGTATGCCGCTTCTTTATCAGCAGACTCTACCGAGTTTTTAACCATTACAATATTGTCTTCGTTATGCGTATTTACTCCTGCTTTGTTATCGTTTAAAAACAGAGTAATACCAATTGCTAAGGCAATTGTAGCGGCTACAGATATACTTGCATATAATCTGTATACTTTGGCTTTGTTTTGTTTTTTTGTATTTAAAACAAGCGTTCTTTTAGGCATTGTTTCAGTTTTTAAAGAATTAAGTCCTTTAAAAAAGCTGGCTTCTGCCTGTAAGTATTCAGGTACATCGTTATAGGAGAAAAAGTTTATAAGCTCATTTTCTTCCTGTATCGATGTTTTCCCATCGTAATACTTATCTATTAATATTTCAATTTTTTTCAAGTCCATAATAGTGGTATTCTCGTAGCGTATCTCTAATTGTTTTTCTTGCTCTAGAAAGGTTTGTTCTTACTGCATTTGGGTTCATTTCCAGCATTTCTTCTATTTCTTCAAAGTCATACCCTTCTACATCTCTTAAATGAAAAACCAACTTTTGTTTTTCTGGTAAACCTTCAATAATTAATTGAATGTTCTCTATGTCATTATTTGTTTCAATCTTTTTTTGCAAACTTGTGTCAGCGTTATTCATGCTTTCATAGGTAAGGCTTACATTCTGAAACTGTTTAGACCTCAATCTATCTAAGCTTCGGTTTTTTGTAACCGTTACAGCAAAAGCCTCTATGTTTTTATACGTATGCATTTTTTCTCTTGTCTCCCATAATTTTATAATCACCTCTTGCACAATATCCTCTGCCTCTTCGCTAATACCTACAATTCTTTTTGAGAATCGGTACAATTTGTCCTTAATCGGATTGATGATATCTAAAAATTCTTTCTGGGTCATTTATAAAGAAGACGCTTATTGAAAAAAAATGTTACAACGTTATTAGTTAAGTATCTATAACTAAAAGTTGAGTAATAGTTTACAGTTTAAAAATAGATAATAAAACTTTAGAGCTTACTAGTCATTACTAATTTAATACAGAGTTTTATGTATTGATAATCAGTTTTTTAATGTCTGTTATTAAGGGCTTTCAATAATTTATAGTCGCAAGGTTTATATTTATTTAATATATTCGGCGCTTAATTAACTTCAAACACGTTTATAATTATGAAAAATTTAAAACTATTACTTGCTATCGTTTCTATAGGTGCAGTAACTACTTTTTCATCTTGTTCTAAAGATGATGATTCTGATGGTGGGACTACTGGTGGTGGAAATAACAACCCTACAACAAACACAGATAGAATTTCTACAGGAGTATGGGGTATAGATTCTATTCAGTTTACTGATCAGGCAACACCTCCTACTACTATTACTTTACCTGATAGTGTATTTGGTTCTCACACTTGGGGATTAAATTTCTCTACTAATGGTACAGTTGCTTTAACTGGTACTACTGTTTCATTTAGCGGTACTGGTCATACATGGTCATTTAATACTGCAGAGACTATAGCATCTATTATTTATAAAGACACTAGTGGTGATGTTACTGTGGATTACGCATGGTCTGACGCTGACAAGACTTTAGTAGGATCTTGGAATGGAGTACTAATTATTGGTACTACTCAAATTCCTGGAACTTTCACGGAATTCTGGGGACAATAAGATAATCCCTTAAATTAATATAAAGCCTCGCATTTAGCGAGGCTTTTTTTGTTTAAATAATTACTTACTTTTGGGCAATAAATATACAGTCATATGAAAAAGTTGAAATTAATTGTTTTGTTATTCTTAGGCATAAGTACAGTTTTGGTTTCTTGTAAGGATGATGACGATTCTGCCCCAACCCCTACTCCAATAAACAATAACCCAATACTAACAAATAAAGTATGGGAGATAGATTCAACTATAATGATTGTAAATATTCTTAATACTACCGATACTATTGATAGTACTTATACGGTTATGCCTGTAGGAGTATCAAACTGGAGTATAGATTTTAATGCTGATAAAACAGGCTCTACTGTTGGAACAGCCTTTGGAGACAATAATTTTGACTGGAGCTTTAGCAATCAACAATCAGTAGTAACATTAGATTTTACATTGCCTGATACCTCATTTAGCCAGTTTTATATACTTACTGTAGGCGACTCTACACTTACAGGTACAGTAAGTAGTATAACTATCCCTATTCAAAACGGGACTACTGTGGACACGGCTTATGGTGATTTAATTGAGTTCTGGAAAAGACAAAACTAATTACTCGAAGTTTTCTAAGGTTTTATGGCTTCCATCGCAATACGGTTGTAGTTTAGTGTGACCGCACCTGCATAATGATACTCTATCTCGGGTGATGGTATTACCATTTGCATCAATAATTTCTACAGGGCCTGATATACGCATAGCACCCCCCTTTTTAATGGTGATTTTAACACTTGTACTACTTTCGTTTGCTGCTACTGGTTTATTGCTATCCTCTATGGATAGAGCACCGGATGGGCATTGGCTTACTTGGTTTATAATAGTATCGGCATCAGCACCATCTAGGTTTACCCAAGGTTGGTTTTTAGGATTGAATACATTTGGTAAACCGCGAACGCAAATTTTAGAATGCTCACATAATCTTGGCTTCCAAACTACTGTTATATCGTCTTTTTTATACTTCTTTATCATTCTTTATTTTCTTAAACACCAATATAGTGTGAAACATGTCAATAAACAATCTTTTTGCTTCTAAAAGATTTGCTATTTTTGCAGTGATAAGAACAACAAGTTATGGCAGAAGATAAAAAAACAAACAGGATAGGATTAATTATTGCTTTTTTGGTAGCGGCAGCTGCATCAAGGTTATTGCCTCATCCTCCAAACTTTACTCCTATTGCTGCAATAGCCTTATTTGGTGCAGCAAAACTGAGCAATAAGTATATGGCATTTTTAGCTCCTTTGGTAATTATGTTTTTATCTGACTTAGTATTGGGCTTCCACTCGGGTATGTGGGTAGTATACATGACCTTTATAATGATTACTCTTTTAGGGCTTAGCCTAAGAAATAAAATATCTACCGGTAAGGTATTAGGTGCTTCATTAGCATCTTCAGTAATATTCTTTTTGGTAACCAATTTTGCAGCTTGGTATGGCAATGGTTTATACCCACAAAACTTTGCTGGTATTATAGAGTCTTATGCAGCCGGATTAGCATTTGCTAATAATGGTGTAATGGGCAACTTCTTCTTAAATTCTGTTGCAGGAGATTTATTTTACTCAAGCGTATTATTTGGAGGTTTTTACTTAGTCCAAAAGCAATTGCCACAACTAGCTACTAAGCAAAGAGCTTAATTTTTCACTTATATCATCGGGAACGTTTGTAGTGCTTTGTTGTAAGCACTTTCAAAATGTAGCATATTGATACCTGTATCAATCTTATGCTCATTACTATAGCTCAATAGCTTTTCCATGGGCATATTACCAACCAAGTCATCATTTGCCATTGGGCAACCGCCTAAGCCTTTTATAGCACCATCAAAACGCATGCAACCACTTTTGTAAGCGGCGTCAACCTTTTCGCGCCAAGTATCTGGTGTGGTGTGTAAATGAGCTCCAAACTCTACAGATGGTAAAGCAGGTATTAAGCTGGTAAATAAATAATTGATACTCTCTGGGTTAGAGGTACCTATAGTATCTGATAAAGAAAGAATTTTTACTCCCATATCAGCCAGTTTACTAGCCCATTTCTCTACTATCTCTACATTCCAGTCTTCCCCATATGGATTACCAAAGCCCATAGAAATATATACTACAAGCTCTTTATTATTCCTTTCGCAGATATTGTAAAGCTCATCAACAGTAGTTAATGATTGTTCTATGGTTTTATTGGTATTTCTTTTCTGAAAAACCTCTGATATAGAAAACGGAAAGCCTAAATACTTAATCTCATCATATTGCGCGGCAATCTCTCCGCCTCTGGTATTTGCTACAATAGCTAGTAATTTAGATTGTGTTGTGCTTAAATCTAACTTACTTAATACTTCCGCAGTATCTCTTAATTGAGGTATTACTTTTGGCGACACAAAGCTCCCAAAGTCTATGGTGTCAAAACCTACCTTTAATAAACTATTTATATAGTCTATCTTTTTTTCAGTAGGAATGAAATCGTGTAAGCCCTGCATTGCATCTCTAGGGCATTCGATTAGCTTCATGTTCTATAATTTTTTTATTAATTCTTTTTACTAAACCGGGGCCTTCATATATAAAGCCTGTGTATAACTGTATTAAACTGGCGCCGGCCTCTAGCTTTTCTATAGCGTCATTTTCGCTATGTATACCTCCTACCCCAATTATTGGAAACTTACCATTAGATTTGGTGTGAAGGTACTTAATTACTTCTGTAGACCTACTTGTTACAGGTTTTCCACTCAAGCCACCGTTGCCAATAGCCTCTACAGTATTACTGTCTGTTTTTAAGCCTTCTCTACTTATAGTAGTATTGGTAGCTATGATACCTGCAATATGAGTTTCAGCAACTATATCAATAATATCATTTAACTGCTCATTATTTAAATCCGGAGCAATTTTTAAGAAAATGGGTTTTGCATTTTCTTTTTCATCATTTAAATCTTGTAATGTAGATAGTAGCTTTAATAAAGGCTCTTTATCTTGTAATTGCCTTAAGTCAGGCGTATTTGGCGAACTTACATTTACCACAAAATAATCTACATAATCAAACAAGCTGTTAAAGCAAATAATGTAGTCGTTTACAGCCTCTTCGTTTGGGGTAACTTTGTTTTTACCAATGTTGCCACCAATAATAACTTTTGGTTGTGTCTTTTTTAAACGCTTCACCATCTCCTCTACTCCTTCATTATTAAAGCCCATTCGGTTTATTAAACCACTGTCTGCTTTTAACCTAAATAATCTGGGTTTAGGGTTACCGGGTTGAGCTTTCGGGGTAATAGTTCCAATTTCTATAAAACCAAAACCGTAGTTAGAAAGTTCGTTGTACAGCTTGCCATCTTTATCAAAACCTGCAGCCAAACCTACTGGGTTTGGAAATGTAATACCCGCTACCTCTGTTTCTAAATGTTTGTTGCTAATCTTGTAAATAGATCTGGTAATTCCTGATACCAAAGGTATTCTATTGAAAAACTTAATTGCTGAAAAGGTAAAATGGTGAACTGCTTCCGGTGAAAAGCAAAATAAAATGGGTCTAAGAAGCAGCTTGTACATATAAATTAATTTTCCGCGAATTTAGTGAGAAAATCAAACTTATAAAATGTGTAATTTTGCTTTTCTATGGCAAAAGGAAATATAAGCATACAGAATAAGAGGGCGCGGTTTGAGTATGAACTGATTGATACTTATGTAGCAGGAATACAATTAACCGGTACGGAGATAAAATCGTTGAGAGATAGCAAGGCTAGTTTGGTAGATAGTTTTTGCATTTTTATGAATGATGAACTTTGGGTGCGCAATATGCATATTGCAGAATACTCGCATGGTAGCCATTATAACCACGAACCGAAGAGAGATAGAAAACTATTGCTTACAAAGCGTGAGCTTAAAAAGCTAAGAGATAAAATGAAGAATGTAGGATTGACTATTACTACTCTTCGTTTATTTATAAATGATAAAGGCTTGGCTAAACTGGAAATAGCTTTGGGTAAGGGTAAAAAACTACATGATAAGCGAGACTCTATCAAAGATAAAGACATGAAACGTCAGCTAGATAGAGTAAATAAATACAAGTAGTTAGTTCTTATCTCCTAATAGAGGGACAAATCGAAAATCTCCATGTTCAATGATTTCAAAGTCATCATCCGCATGTTTAATGATTTCTAACATGGTTTGAGTATCCCCTTCACCCTGCGGAATAACCATAATACCCCCTACTTTTAATTGTTGTTTTAATGCTTCGGGTATAAATGGTGCTCCGGCAGTAACTATTATTCTGTCAAAGGGAGCATATGTAGGTAAGCCTTTGTAACCGTCGCCGTAAGATAAATAAGGTTTATAGTTTAGTTTTTTAAGTAGTAAACTGGTTTTATCAAAAAGCTCTTTTTGTCTTTCTATAGAAAAAACCTTACAACCTAGCTCAACTAATACAGATGCTTGATAACCAGAGCCTGTACCAATTTCTAATACTTTATGCCCTTTTTGGGTTTTTAGTAGCTCAGATTGAAACGCTACAGTATAAGGTTGAGAAATAGTTTGATCTGCACCAATAGGAAAGGCTTTATCTTGATAGGCATGCTCTTCAAAGCTAGACTCTAAAAACAAATGTCTCGGCACATTATTTATAGCAGCTAAAACAGCTTTGTTTTTAATGCCTTTAGAGGCTAATAAATCGGTTAATTGCTTTCTTTTTCCTTTATGTCTTGGTAAGTCTTTCATCAATTTCTTTCTGTATCCAAATGAGTTTACAATATTACGGCTCAAATCCGTAGGCTTTCACCTAAAAAACTTTATTTTTGGACAAAATTTTTCACAATGTTACGAATAGGCGTTCTAGGAGCAGGGCATTTAGGCAAGATTCACTTAAGATTATTAAACGAAGCTGAAGAGTATCAGTTAGTTGGGTTTTATGACCCTGATGCTACCAACGCTCAAAAAGTATCTGAGGAGTTTGGTTACACAGTATTTAATACAATAGAAGAGCTAATTGATGCTGTAGATGTTGTAGATATTGTTACACCTACCCTATCTCATTACGACTGTGCTGTAAAAGCCCTGAAAAAGGGGAAACATATTTTTATTGAAAAACCAATTACCAACACTGTTGAAGAAGCAGAAGAGCTGATAAAGTTGGCAAATGAAATGAATGTGAAAGCACAGGTAGGTCATGTAGAGCGATTTAATCCTGCCTTTGTATCTGCAGAGCCATACTGTAATAACCCAATGTTTATTGAAACACATCGTTTGGCTGAGTTTAATCCTCGCGGAACAGATGTACCTGTGGTACTCGATTTAATGATACATGATATTGATATTGTATTGCATATAGTACCATCTAAGGTTAAAAATATTAGTGCAAGTGGGGTTTCTGTGGTTAGCGATAGCCCAGATATTGCAAACGCACGTATAGAGTTTGAAAACGGCTGTGTGGCAAACTTAACTGCTAGCAGAATATCTTTAAAAAATATGCGTAAGACGCGTATTTTTCAAAAAGACGCTTATATAACAGTAGATTTCTTAGAGAAAAAGACTGAAGTTGTACGAATGAAAGATGTACAAGGGGAAATTGATGACCCGTATGCAATGGTCTTGAATCTAGCTGATAACAAGCAAAAGCAAATTTATTTTGAGAATCCGGATGTTCATCCAAGCAATGCTATTAAAGAAGAATTAATTTCTTTGGCAAATGCAATCAATAAAAACCACAAAACGAACGTTACATTAGATGACGGATACAATGCTTTAAAAGTGGCAACTCAAATAGTTGATTGCTTTAAGCATACATCAAGTGTGTTAAACTAAATGCTACAATTTTTGAAGAAACATCTACTATACTTAACAGTATTAGCGGGATTGATATTAGTTGCTTGTGAGGATGATTTGGCCGTTGAGCCAGCTGCTTACTTGCACATCAAAGGATTTAATCTTACTACAAATAACGGTACAGAAGGCTCTCCATCTCACAACATTAGTACTGTGTGGCTGTATGTAGATGGCAAAATACAAGGTGTATATGAGGTACCGGTAACTGTACCAATAGTTACCACTACAGGAACACATAAGATAAGACTCAGCCCGGGAATAAAAGTAAATGGTATTTCTGCCACTAGATCGCCCTACCCTTTTTATACAGATTATGAGGAAGATATATTTTTGACTCAAAATGAAGTTCATTATGTAAATGCGGCCAACGATTCTATGGCTACAACTACCTATAACACAAAAGCAGATTTTGATTTTATTGAAGATTTTGAATCTGGGCTTTCTATAGAGCGAACTTCAAAATCAGATTCATTATCTCCTAGTGTAATTGTAACTGATCCTAACTTGATTTTCCCGGAAGCAGGAAATACAAGTTCGTATGAAATTACATTGAGAGAAACAGACTCATCTTCTACTATAGTTGAATTACAGACTATAGACGCCTATGATGATTTACCAAAATTTGGAGCAAATGTTTTCCTTGAATTGAATTATAAGTCTGAACATCGTTTTGTAGTTGGTGTTTTCGGAATCCGTTCCGGAGGTCAAGTAAATCAGGTGCCAACTGTTACAGTTAATCCATCAGATGAATGGAATAAGATATATATCAACCTAGTGAATGAAATTAGTAGTGATGTAGCAGCAACGGAGTTCAGAATATTTATTGGTGCTGTAAAAGGCACTACCGAGGTTGGTGAAAAGAAGATATACCTAGATAACATAAAGCTTATACACTAGCTTGTGTAAATGAAGAAAAAGACGAACATACAGGTACTTAAGTACGTATTGGTAGATTTATTGTCGGCTATAACCAGCTGGACCATATTATTTGTGTACCGTAAAGAAGTACTTGAGCCTAAAAAATTTGGCATTGATATAGAATGGAAGTTAGATCAGCGCTATTATTTAGGTATTGTGTTTATTGGCTTGTTTTGGTTGAGTTTATATTACATAACCGGCACCTATAAAAATATTTATAGACGCTCACGTTTAAAAGAATTAGCGCAAACCTTTTGGTTGTCTATTCTTGGTACAATCATTATTTTCTTTACGCTATTGCTTAATGATTCTGTAGGTTCTTATAAAAACTATTACAGTTCTTTCTTTATTTTATTTAGCTCACACTTTGTAATTACATCCGTACTTAGGTTGTTTATTACTACTAATACTGCTCATAAAATTCAAAACCGAGTTATTGGTTTTAACACATTACTAATTGGTAGTAATGAGAACGCTGTAGAGCTGTATAATGAACTAGAAACTAGTAAGCGCTCTAATGGTAATAGATTTATAGGCTTTGTAAGTGTAGACAATAATATTAAGTACTTAGTAGAAAAAAGTTTAGACTATTTAGGGAGCTATGATAAGGTTGAAGAAATTATAGCAGCATATGAGGTTGAAGAAGTAATTATTGCTATAGAATCTAAGGAACACACAAAACTTGAAGAAATAATCAACCTTCTTGAAGGAACTAACGTTACTATAAAGATGATTCCAGATACTTATGATATTATTTCGGGTAAAGTAAGGATGCACTCTTTATTTGGCGCCCCTCTTGTTGAAATTAACCATGAGCTAATGCCTATGTGGCAAAGAGTAGCAAAGCGTATATTCGATTTAGTTTTTTCTTCCTTAGTACTTTTACTCACATTTCCCCTATTCATTTTTATAGCCATTATGGTTAAGTTTTCCAGCAAAGGACCAATATTCTTTAAACAAAAAAGGGTTGGTTTAAATGGGAAAACCTTTAATATACTGAAGTTTAGGTCTATGTATGAGGATGCTGAGAAAGATGGTCCTCAACTATCTAGCGAAAATGATGATAGAATTACTCCATGGGGAAAAATCATGCGAAAGTTTAGGTTAGACGAGCTTCCACAGTTTTTCAATGTAATTATTGGTGAAATGAGCGTTGTAGGCCCTAGACCTGAGCGTGAGTTTTATATAGAGCAAATTCAGAAAAAAGCCCCGTATCAAAAACACCTGCAAAAAGTTCGCCCGGGTATTACCTCTTGGGGAATGGTTAGATATGGTTATGCAGAAAATGTAGATGAAATGGTACAGCGTTTAAAGTATGATGTTATCTACATTGAAAACATGTCTCTTTATAATGATGTAAAGGTTCTGATATATACTGTGCTGATTGTTTTACAAGGAAGAGGAAAATAATTACTTTTGAGGCACGAACCTTAATAATCAAAAAATCACTTATGAAAAACGTAGCTGTTATTGGTGCCGGTACAATGGGTAACGGTATTGCACACACATTTGCACAAAGTGGCTATAAAGTAGCTTTAATAGATATTTCTCAAGATTCTTTAGACAGAGGCTTAGGGACTATTTCTAAGAACTTAGACAGAATGATTGCTAAAGAGCGTATTACTGAAGCTGATAAAGCAGAAACACTAGGAAATATTACTACTTATACGAGTATAGAAGAAGGAGTAAAAGGAACTGATTTAGTTGTTGAAGCTGCTACTGAAAACATAGATTTAAAACTGAAGATATTTAAGCAATTAGACGAAGCTACTGATGCGAATACTATTTTGGCAAGTAACACTTCTTCTATATCGATTACAAAAATTGCTTCTGTAACCAATAGAGCGGATAAAGTAATAGGTATGCACTTTATGAACCCTGTGCCTATTATGAAGCTGGTAGAAGTAATTAGAGGGTATGCTACTTCTGATGAAGTAACAGACTTGATTATGGATTTATCTAAAAAATTAGGTAAGACCCCTACTGAGGTTAATGATTACCCAGGTTTTGTGGCCAACCGTATTTTAATGCCGATGATTAATGAGGCTATTATTACCTTACATGAAGGTGTAGCTGGTGTTGAAGAGATTGATACCGTAATGAAATTAGGTATGGCTCACCCAATGGGACCATTGCAATTAGCAGATTTTATTGGTTTAGATGTATGTTTATCAATATTAAATGTAATGTATGAAGGTTTTGGTAATCCTAAATACGCACCATCACCTTTATTAGTAAATATGGTTACCGCAGGTAAATTAGGTGTAAAATCAGGTGAAGGTTTTTATGACTATTCTGAAGGCTTAAAAGCTGCTAAGCTTTCTAAGCAGTTTGCAAAATAATATATAATGGTAGATATAGTACTCATCATTCTTGGTGGTCTACTATTATTAGTAGGAGTTATAGGGGCGGTTATTCCGGTTTTACCAGGGCCGCCCATTGGTTATATTGGCTTACTCCTACTCCATTTCACTGAGCGTTTTCAGCTCTCTAGTACTTACCTTATTGTAATAGCTGTGTTTGTGGTTATAGTAACCGTGCTAGATTATGTATTACCAGTATGGGGCGCTAAAAAGTTTGGAGGTACTAAAGCAGGTGTCAGAGGTTCAACGATTGGTTTGATAGTTGGTTTTTTCTTTGGTCCACTCGGAATGATATTCGGGCCATTTGTAGGTGCTTATATTGGTGATATGTCAGCAGGAAGAACATCTTCCCAAGCATTAAGGTCAGCAATGGGTTCTTTTGTAGCCTTTTTACTTAGTACAGGTTTAAAGCTGATTATTTCTGGTGTGATGTTATACAAGTATTCAGTAATACTCATTAAGGCTCTATAAGTCCTTCGTTTATTGCTCTTACAATTATGGTTTCTATCCAGGCGTCTTGCTCGTCAGTTTCGGGGTGATACTCTGCTTTTAGAGTAATGTCAAACCATTTAGCAGTAGTTTGCCACCAAAAGGCAGTCCAACCACTACGTGTTTCTTTTACAATTTCATAGGTAGTTTTATCAGTCTCACGATAAATCAGCTTGCAAAGTATTTGTCCTTCAGTTCTGGTAAACTTCTTTAAATCTTCTTCAAACTCCTCCTCCAAGTACTTCTGCATTTTCTTTACATGCTTCCTGCGCTTGCGTTTGCTCTTAATGCCCTCAAGCTCTTTTTCAAGTGCAGTTAGTTTTTCTGAAGCCAATTTTGCATAAGGGTATACCTTTAATACTTTTCTGCGCAAAATGTAATATGCCCTTCGCTGAGCATAATCCTCAAAGTGCGGCATCTCAGTAAGCACAATATCCTGTAGGAAATGAATGTCTAGTGTATCATTTTCATCTACTACTAATGAATCTAATAATGTAGTATCTGCTGATAATGAAATACTACTGCTATCTACAGTATCAGTTTTAATTACGGTTTGGGCACTTACATAATATGTAGTACATATCAATAAACATAAGATGTTCCATTTCCGATTCATATAGTCTTAACGATTACGCCTCCAGTTGGATTGTTTAGTAGAGGAAGCATTTGTTGTTATACTTGCTTTCTTCTTATCATCTACCAAACTCGTGCCAATAATTGCAGCAATTAAAGCCTCGGCTTCATCATTGCGATCAAGAGCCTCTGGGCTAAAGTGTTTGCTAACAAAATGGGTATCAAAATTACCCGAGCGGAAAGCCTCGTGTTGCATAACAAATTTACCAAAGGGTAAGGTGGTTTTTACGCCGGAGATTAAATAGTCTTCGCAAGCCCTCACCATTCTATCCATTGCCTCTTCTCTAGTGGCGCCATGTGTAATGAGTTTAGAAATCATTGGGTCATAGTAAATCGGAATATCCATACCTTCTTCAAAACCATCATCTACACGTATGCCGGGGCCTGTAGGTCTTCTGTAGGTGCTTAAATGACCAATGTCTGGTAAGAAGTTGTTTGCTGCATCTTCTGCATATACCCTCACCTCCATAGCATGACCATGAATTTTTAAATCTTCTTGACTGAAAGATAATTTTTCTCCTCTAGCTACATTTATTTGTTCGCGTACTAAGTCTACACCAGTAATCATTTCTGTTACAGGATGCTCAACTTGTAAGCGTGTATTCATTTCTAAGAAATAGTAGTTTTTGTTTTCATCTAATAAAAACTCTACTGTGCCAGCACCTACATAATTACAAGCACGAGCCACATCAACTGCAGACTTACCCATTGCTTCTCTAATTTCAGGAGTCAATACTGCAGATGGTGCTTCCTCTACTACTTTTTGATGACGACGTTGTACAGAGCACTCACGCTCAAATAAATGTACAATATTGCCATGTGTATCGGCCATTACTTGTATTTCTATATGACGAGGAGAGCCTACATACTTTTCTATAAACACTGCTCCATCCCCAAATGAAGATACAGCCTCATTTACAGCTAAGGCCATTTGCTCTACAAAGTCTTCTTCTCTTTCTACAATACGCATTCCCTTACCACCACCACCGGCAGAAGCTTTAATTAATATTGGGAAACCAATTTCAGTAGCTAGTTTTTTTGCAGCTTCTACATCAGTAATAGCTTCGTCTGTACCAGGCACCATAGGAATGTTGTAGCTTTTAACAGCTGCTTTTGCTGCTAGCTTGCTACCCATTACCTCCATTGCTTCCGGCGAAGGCCCAATGAAAGTAATACCTGCATCAGTTACTTTTCTGGTAAAGCCTGCATTTTCAGATAAAAAACCATAGCCCGGATGAATTCCGTCCACATTTAACTCTTTTGCCACCTCAATCAGCTTTTCTCCTAATAAATAAGACTGGTTTGAAGGTGCAGGACCTATACATACAGCTTCATCTGCATATCTTACAAAGGGCGCATTTCTATCTGCTTCAGAGAATACTGCTACAGTACTTATGCCCATATCTTTTGCTGTACGCATTACACGTAAAGCTATTTCACCACGGTTTGCTATTAAAATCTTCTTCATTCTTCAATAAATTTAGGGTAGCCAAATTACAAAAAAAGGCAACCCTATAGAGTTGCCTTTCATGAAAAGTATATTGTTTTAAGAAATTTATGCTAATACTTCTTGTACTTTATCAGCAGCCTCTTGCAACATAATTGCAGAAAGTACTTCTAAACCACTGTCATCAATCAGCTTTTTAGCTTCAACAGCATTGGTTCCTTGTAAACGAACTATAATTGGTACATCAATATTACCAATGTTTTGGTAAGCATCTACAACACCTTGCGCTACACGATCGCAACGTACAATACCACCAAATATATTTACAAGAATTGCTTTTACACCCGGATCTTTTAAAATAATACGGAAAGCAGTTTCAACACGCTTAGCATCTGCAGTACCACCAACATCTAAGAAGTTTGCAGGATTACCACCCGCTTGCTTAATAATGTCCATAGTAGCCATAGCTAAACCTGCACCATTTACCATACAACCTACATTACCATCTAACTTTACAAAGTTTAAGCCTGCTTCGCCTGCTTCTACTTCAGTTGGGTCTTCTTCGCGAGTATCACGCATTTCTGCGTAATCTTTATGACGGTACAAAGCATTATCATCTAAAGCAACTTTAGCATCAACTGCTAATACTTTATTGTCTGATGTTTTTAATACAGGGTTAATCTCAAATAAAGAAGAGTCAGAATTTACATATGCTCTGTATAAAGCAGTCACAAACTTTGTCATTTCTTTAAATGCAGCACCTTCCATACCTAAGTTAAAGGCAATTTTACGTGCTTGGAAAGGCATTAAACCTGTTTTAGGATCAATTTCTTCTGTAAATATTCTATCCGGAGTTTCTTCAGCAACTTGCTCAATATCCATGCCACCTTCGGTAGAATACATAATCATGTTTCTTCCGGTAGCTCTGTCTAATAAAACAGACATGTATATTTCGTTTGTTTCTGTTTCACCAGGATAGTATACATCCTCAGCAATTAAAACTTGGTGTACTCTTTTACCTTCTGCAGATGTTTGTGGAGTAACTAAGTCCATACCAATAATTGCATCAGCATGTGCTCTTACTTCATCTAAAGACTTAGCAAGCTTTACGCCACCGCCTTTACCTCTACCACCTGCATGTACTTGAGCTTTTACAACCCACCATTCAGTACCGGTTTGCTCGTTTAGTTTTTTTGCTGCTTCTACAGCTTCATCAGCAGTTTGGGCTACAATACCACGTTGTATAGTTACACCAAAGCTGTTTAATATTTCTTTTCCTTGAAACTCGTGTATGTTCATGATTTTCTAATTTTCGATGCACAAAAGTAAATGTTTGAGCCGAAATAAAAAACCTATTCAAGTAAACTATTGATTAATCTATCAACTGATATTGTTAAGGCAATATCTTATATTCGCAATACCAAATTAAAAAGATGATAAAAGCAAGCAACATACACCGCTCCTATGGCGATTTACATGTACTGAAAGGTGTTGATATTGAGGTGAAAAAAGGCGAAGTAGTATCTATTGTAGGTGCATCCGGCGCCGGTAAAACTACTTTATTGCAAATATTAGGCACGCTAGAAAAGCCCGATGAAGGATCGGTATACATAAATGATAATAAAATTGATGGCTTAAATGATAAAGTGCTTTCGGCTTTCAGAAACAAGCATATTGGTTTTGTTTTTCAGTTTCATCATTTATTACCGGAGTTTAATGCCTTAGAAAATGTATGTATACCGGGTTTTATAGCTAAACGCCCAAAAGCTGAAGTAGAAACGGAGGCTAAACGACTGCTGGCCTTTTTAGGTTTAAAAGATAGAGAGCACCATAAACCTTCTCAACTTTCCGGTGGTGAGCAGCAACGTGTGGCTGTAGCCAGAGCCTTGATTAATAATCCGGATGTAATATTGGCCGATGAGCCTTCAGGTAACTTAGATTCTACAACTGCTAAAGAATTACACGACTTGTTTTTTAAGTTGAGAGAAGAGTTTAACCAAACCTTCATTATTGTTACCCATAATGAGGATTTAGCAAAAATGGCCGATAGAGAGTTGACTATGGTAGATGGTAAAATTGTGTAAATGCTACCAAAAGAAGACCTTAAAACCTTTTTAGACAAAAAAGCTGAGCAGTACAATACTACTGACTTCATACAAACCGACCCTATTCAAATTCCACATCAGTTTAGTAAAAAAGGAGATATAGAAATTTCTGCTTTTTTAGTGGCTACAATTGCTTGGGGACAACGCAAGACCATCATCAATAATGCAAATAAGTTGATGGAATGGATGGATTTATCACCCCATGAATTTGTAATGAATGCCACTAATGATGAGCTTACGGTATTAAAAGACTTTAAGCACAGAACTTTTAACGGTGATGACTTGCTGTTTTTTGTGCAGTCATTAAGGAGGATATACAACGATTATGAAAGTATGGAGTCTTTGTTTAAGCCGAAGGCTGATGCAGTAGATATGAAGGAGTCTATATACAATTTCAGGAATGTGTTTTTTGATTTGGAGCATCAACAACGAACCGAAAAGCATTTATCGAATCCAATGGTGGGATCTGCGGCAAAGCGCATCAATATGTTTTTGCGTTGGATGGTGCGAAAAGATAATAAAGGAGTAGATTTTGGTATTTGGGAGAGCATCTCTCCTGCCCTGCTATCTTGCCCCTTAGACGTACATACCGGAAATATTGCTAGAAAGTTAGGAATACTGAAACGCAACAATAACGATTGGAAAGCCGTTGAAGAACTCGATGCTTCTTTACGAAGCTTTGATGCTACTGATCCGGTGAAATATGATTTCGCCTTGTTTGGATTAGGCGCTTTTGAGAATTTTTAAAATTAGATATGGTAATTATTAGTACTTTTGCGCTTTGATGAAGTTTCAGAACCCACAGTTTCTATACGCCCTATTCGCTTTAGCGATACCAATCATAATTCATTTATTCAATTTCCGTCGTTTCAAGACGATATACTTCACCAATGTTCGCTTTTTAAAGAGCGTTAAAGAGGAAACGCGCTCTAGCTCTGTACTCAAGCACTTACTAGCACTGCTAATGCGCTTATTGGCTATCACAGCCTTAGTATTTGCTTTTGCTCAACCTTACATTCCTCTAGATGATGAAGTAGTAGTTGGCGATAAAGCAGTAAGCATATTTATAGATAACTCTTTTAGTATGGATGCCACCGGAGAAAGCGGTAGACTACTAGATGAAGCAAAAATAAAAGCTAGACAGATACTTGATGCTTATGCTGAAACAGATGAATTTCAGATACTGACGAATGATTTTGAAGGTAGGCATCAACGAATGGTTACTAAACAAGAGGCCAATGACTTAATTGATGAAATAGATCTTTCGCCTGCTGTTAAAAATAGTTCTCAGATAATATCCCGACAAAAAGATGCATTATCTGGCTCAGAAGCAGCCAGTGCGATTAGTTATATTGTATCTGATTTTCAGGAAAACACTACTGATATAGCTAACATTCAGGCAGACTCTACATTAACAATTAATTTATTAGCCCTTACAGGAACTAATACAGAAAACATTAGTATTGACAGTTGTAAGTTCGTTTCTCCCGTTAGGCAATTAAATAAACCGGATGTATTAAAGGTGTATTTAACTAATCATGGATTAGATGCCAGAAAAGACATTCCCTTAAAGTTAATGGTTAATGGCAAGCAAAAGGCTCTAAACTCAATAAGTATAGATGGCAATACGCAGTTAGAAACCGAAGTGAGCTTCACTCCTGCTGAAACAGGCTTGTTTAATGCTGTTTTAGAGATACAAGACTACCCTATTACCTTTGACGACCAATTTTACCTGTCTTTTAAAGTAGCTGAGAAACAAGATGTATTGGTTATTTATGAAGATAAACTAAGCTCGGCTATTGATGCAGTATATAATGATGATTATTTCAATTTAGAATCTGCACAAAAGAATAATATTAATTACGCTGACTTCAATAAGTATTCATTGATTATCCTACAAAATTTGAATGAGGTTACATCTGGCTTGAGTCAAGAGTTAAAGAAGTTTACGGATGCAGGTAATAGTGTCGCAGTTTTTCCTGGTGTAGATGCTGATATCAACTCATACAACACTATGTTGGCTTCTTTCAATGCTAATTTGCTGAAAGCAATTGATACTGCCAAACAGTCTGTAGGCACTATAAACATTAATATGCCGCTATTTGAGGGCGTATTTGAAGAGACTCCTAAAAACCTAGACTTACCAATTGTGTATAAACACTACCCTATTCAAAGAAGTACAAATAACCTACAACAGGTAATCTATATGCTTCAGGATGATAGCCCGTTTATGGCTGCATACCCAAGCGGTAAGGGTAAGTTATACCTAAGCACAGTAAGCTTAGATAAAAGCTTTAGCAATTTTACCAAGCATGCTTTGTTTTTACCTACACTATACAATATTGCTTTATATAGTAAGTCGCAAGAAAAAGCTTATTATACTTTAGGAAAAGATGAGAGTATAGAAGTAAGTAATGCTACTTTTGATGCTGAAATACCTTATCATTTGAAAGGTACAGACATAGACGTAATACCTGAACAACGCACTATTGCTAATACCACAAATTTATTTGTGTACGATCAAATAACACAAGCAGGCAGTTATTACATAACTAAGAATAGTGAAAACAGTAGTTCGGTTTCATTTAATTATGACCGAAAAGAAAGTAGTGTTAACTATCTGAATGAAAATGATTTAAAAATTTTAATTAAAGAAAAAAGTCAAGCTGATATAAATGTTATTGATGCTCAAGTTACTGAGTTGTCTACTACAATAAATGAATTGAACCAAGGTAAGCGCTATTGGAAATTGTGTATTATATTCGCACTTATATTCCTAGCACTGGAAACACTGATTCTTAAACTCTGGAAATAGATGAAGATACTAGTAAAGTCCGCTACAATAGTACATCCCAACCACCCTTTAAATGGTACAAAAAATGATATTTTAATTGAAAAAGGTATCATTAAGCAAATTGCAAAATCTATAAAAGCAGATAAAGCAAAGCTTATAGAGGCAGATAATTTGCACGTTTCTATGGGATGGCTAGATTTAAGAGCTTCTTTTTGCGACCCGGGTTATGAGTTTAAAGAGGATTTAAAATCCGGAGCCAGAGCCGCGGCCAATGGTGGTTTTACTTCTGTAGTGGTTATGCCTTCTACAGAACCTGTACTTCAAAATAAGTCGGATATAGAATACCTGATGAATAAGGCAAAAGGCTTACCAATCAATATTTTCCCTACAGGTTCTTTATCCAGAAATGCAGAAGGTGCAGAATTAACAGAGATGTATGATATGCACTTATCCGGTGCCGTAGCTTTTACAGATGATAAAAAGACAGTACAAAATGCTGCTTTAATGAATATAGCATTACTCTATGCTAAAAACTTTAATGGCCTAGTGATGAGCCATGCTGAAGACCAAGATATTACTCACAATGGAGTAATGAATGAGGGAGATAATAGTACAACACTAGGTTTAAAAGGCATGCCGGCTTTGGCAGAAGAAGTAATGGTAGCCAGAGACCTTTATTTGGCAGAGTATACCAATTCAAGAATACACTTCTCAACTATCTCAGCTAAACGCTCGGTAGACTTAATTAAAGAAGCCAAAAAGAAAGGTGTAAAAGTAACTGCCGACGTTGCAGCACATCAGCTATTTGCGGATGACTCTAATTTAAGCTCTTATGATACTCGTTATAAGGTCAACCCACCTCTTAGAACACAAGATGATATAAAAGCGCTTAAAAAGGGCTTAAAAGAAGGAACTATAGATGCAATATGCTCTGACCATAGACCTGAAGATATTGAACACAAAAAGTGTGAGTTTGATAATGCAGCTTTTGGTATAACAGCATTAGATACCGCTTATGCTATTTTAAACACAGCTTTAAAGTTTACACCAGAGGAAATAGTTAGTAAAATTGCTGTTGAACCTAGAAACATACTGGGCTTACCTAGCCTTGAGTTTAAAGAAGGTGAAGTTGCTGAACTAACGCTATTTAATCCTACTAAAAAGTGGACGGTTGAGGATAAGCACATTACGTCTCGTTCTAAAAACACACCATTTGTAGGTACAGAGTTAACGGGTAAGGTAGTTGGGATTATTAATAAAGGAGAATTTGTAGCCTCTATAGATTAAGCTTTAATCCATCATAAGCAATCTTTACATTCTTAGGTAAGCTAGCCTCAATTTCTTTATGGAAACCCATTTGATGGCTAAGGTGAATTAAATATGCTTGCTCTACTTCTAGTCTTTCAATCATTTCTAACGCTTCTTCTAATGTAAAGTGAGAAATGTGTTTTTCTTGTCTAAGTGCATTAATCACCAATATCTTAGAGCCTTTAATTTTAGTTTGTTCTTCTTCCGATATATAGTTGGCATCAGTTATGTAACTAAAGTCGCCAATTCTAAAACCCAATACCGGTAGTTTGTAATGCAATACTTCAATAGGCTGAATTTTAATTGCATCAAGCTCAAAAGCAGTTCCGTCAATAATATGGGTTTTTAACTCAGGTACCCCGGGGTATTTAAACTCATCAAATGCATAAGGGAACTGCTCTAATAGTCTTTTGTAAACACGCTCATCACAATACAAGTCCATGTCACGCCTTTGCTTAAAGTTAAAGGCTCTCACATCATCTAGCCCTGCTAAATGATCCATGTGCTCGTGTGTAAAGAGTACAGCATCTAATTGTTGCACATCTTCTCTAAGCATTTGTTGCCTAAAATCCGGTCCCGTATCAATAACTAAATTCTTGCCATTTACTTCAACCATTACAGAGGTTCGTAAACGCTTGTCTCTATTGTCTGTAGATTTACAAATAGCACAGTCACAAGCTATAACGGGTATGCCTTGAGATGTTCCTGTACCTAGAAATGTAATTTGCATGCGTGAATTAACGTTATTCTTTTGAAGAAAGCTTAAAATAAGTACTTTTTTTATAGATAATCAAAGTATCTGTTTAACTTTGCTAGAAACTAAATAGATCATACGATATAAGACATTTTCATGGAGCGTATAATACTGACTTCCAAGCAGAAAGCACTAAAAATTAATTTAGACTCTAATGTTTACGGAACCTTTGCCGAAATTGGTGCCGGTCAAGAAGTGGTTCGTCACTTTTTTAGAGCAGGAGGTGCTTCTGGTACTATAGCAAAGGCTATGTCTGCGTATGATAAGGATTTTAGTGATGCCATATACGGCAAGGAAAAAGACAATAGGTATGTAACTGAGTCTAGACTTAAGAAGATGCTTGTCCATGAATATAAATTGATGGAGGAGCGCTTGGACAGAGAGAATTTCCCTGACCGTAAATTCTTTTCTTTTGCCAATACAGTAGCCACAATCAACTTTACTAAGAAGTTTAAAGGGCATGGTTGGCTAGGAATGAAGTTTCAGTTAAACCCTGAAAAAGAACCTAATGAAGTAATAGTACACGTTCGTTTGCGTGAGAATGAAGCTCGTCTTCAGCAAGAAACTATTGGCGAGGTTGGCGTAAACTTGGTTTATGCTTGTTTTCATTTAGCAGATAATCCAAAAGAGCTTTTAAAGTCTTTATATGATAATCTAGATCCGGACAGACTGGAGATAGATATGATTAATCTTTCAGGTCCTGATTTTGAAGATGTAGATAATCGTTTGCTAAGTCTTCAATTAGTGAAGAATGGTATGACGGATGCCGTAATATTTGGTCCTGATGGAAGAAATTTACTACCTGCTGCCCTACTCTATAAAAAGAATATACTTGCTTTAAGAGGTAGTTTTAGGCCTGTAACCAAGGTGAATATTGACATGATTAAGAATGGTTACAGACAGTTTATCAATGAAAAGCGTGTAGATAAAGACAATCTTCAGGTGTTATTTGAGATTACTTTGAATAACCTGAGTATGGATGGTGAGATTGATGAACAAGATTTTATTGATAGAGCGGATATTTTATGCTCATTAGGGCAAACGGTACTAATCTCAAATCACCAGCAGTACTATAAGCTGGTTGAGTACTTCTCTACTTTCACAAAAGCCAGAATGGGCTTGATATTGGGCGTAACCAATTTGGTTGAAATATTTAATGAAAGATATTATAGAGATCTAAATGGCGGTATTTTAGAAGCATTTGGAGTATTATTCTCTAGAGACTTAAAGATATTTGTATACCCATCTCAGCCTGACGCAGAAGATTCTGTACAAACTTCTAGCTCATTAAAAGTACATCCACGTATAAAACCATTATATGATTACTTTATTTACAATGGTAGAATTGTAGATATGGATAATTATGACCCATCTATCTTGCAAATATTCTCTAGAGAGGTATTGAGGATGATTAAAGATGGTGAAGAAGGCTGGGAAGAAATGTTGCCTACTTATGTAGATAACATTATAAAGGATAATCAGTTATTCGGTTATGAGCCTCATAAAGAGAAGGCTAATTAGAATAAATTTCTTTTAGAACATCCAATAAATAGTCAACTTCCTTAATAGTATTTTGCTTACTGAATGAAAAGCGAATAGATGGTGCTTGTTGTTCTTCTGTGCTTTGCAATGTTTGTAGCACGTGTGACCCTTGATTGCTTCCTGAAGCGCATGCACTACCACCGGATGCTGCTACCCCATTAATATCAAGGTTAAATAATAACATATCTCCTTCACTGGTTTCAGGAAAACGAATATTTACCACCTTATTTAAGCTTTTGTCAAAATCTGCGCTTAAGCCATTAAAGCTTACAGTTGGTATTGTTTCTTTAACACCGGCTATTAAATGATTTTTTAAGGCTTTTAGGTGCTTTTGTTTATCTGCATTGTCAGTATATGCTAGCTCTAATGCTTTTGTTAATCCGGCAATACCTGCAGTGTTTTCAGTACCACTTCTTTTACCACGTTCTTGAGCCCCTCCTACTGATAGAGAACGGATAGGAATACCTTCTCTTACAAATAAAAAGCCTACACCTTTAGGTCCGTGAAACTTATGGGATGAACAAGTAATAAAATCAATAGGGGTTTCTGCTAAATCAAACTCATAATGCCCAATAGATTGCACAGTATCTGAGTGAAAAAGAGCATCGTTTGCTTTGCATAATGTAGCAACTGCTTTTAAAGGTAATAGGTTACCAATTTCGTTATTAGCATGCATTAAGGATACTAAGGTTTTATCTTTGGTTTGCAAAAGTTTAGAAAGGTCTTCTAAATCAACCTCTCCGGCCTTATTTACTTTTACTATGCTAAGTTTAATTAGCCCCTTAGAAGCCATAAACTCAAGTGTGTGTATTACTGCATGATGTTCTAAAGGAGATGTAATGATATGTTTAACTCCCAAATCTCTTACAGAGCATTGTAGTACAATATTATTGGCTTCTGTACCGCCTGATGTGAAAATAATTTCGTTTGCTGAAGTGTTTAATAACTTGGCAACTTTTTTACGGCACTGCTCGATAATTACTCTCGAATCTCTTCCGTAACCATGTGTTGAAGATGGGTTTCCAAAATGGTTGTTCATTACATCAACCATGGTGTCTACTACCTCTTGCAACATTGGAGTTGTTGCAGCATTGTCAAAATAAACTTTCATATAGCAAAATTACGACTATTCAGTAGAAGAAAACCAGTCGTCAACCAAATCCTTTTCTGTGGTTGGAGAGTTTTTATGGTAAAACTCATTAACAGACGGGGCGTATTCATAATCTTTTGCCCACTCCCTCCAATTATTGGCTACACTTTTAATAGATTGGCATATATAATCAACCTCTATGTTGGTCATAGTAGGGTTTATAGACATCCTTATCCAACCCGGTTTGTTGGTAAGTACTCCATTATCTATCTCATCAGTTATAGATTTAGAGTAATCTGGATTTACCTGTAATAAATAATGCCCATAAGTACCGGCGCAAGAACAACCTCCTCTGGTTTGTATGCCAAATCGGTCATTTAGCATTTTTACCGCTAAGTTGTAATGTAATTCATCAATATAAAAAGAGATAACCCCTAGTCTGCTCTCAAACTCTTCTGCAAGAATATGCAGGTTATCTAAAGTTTTCAACTCAGAGAAAACATGGCTAATCATTTCATGTTCTCTAGCTAAAATATTATCTACGCCAATCTCTTCTTTTAGTTGTATAGCTAAAGCGGCCTTTATAGTTTGTAAAAAGCCGGGTGTTCCCCCATCTTCTCTATCTTCTATATTCTCAAAGTATTTATGTTTTCCCCATGGGTTAGTCCATGTTACAGTACCTCCGCCTGGGTTGTCCGGTACTTTGTTATCATAAAGTTCAGCACAAAATATTAATACTCCCGGTGTACCAGGCCCCCCCAAAAACTTATGTGGAGAAAAGAAGATTGCGTCAAGCTTTTCTTCAGGGTCTTCGGGGTGCATGTTAATATTTACGTAGGGCGCAGAACATGCAAAATCTACAAAGCACAAGCCTCCATGTTGATGCATAATTTTTGCTATCTGATGATAAGGCGTCATAATACCCGTTACATTAGAGCAGCTTGTTATAGAAGCAATTTTAACCTCTCTATCTTTATATTTTTCCAGTTCAATCTTTAATTGCTCTATGTCTACTGTTCCGCTGTCAATTGGATTTAAGCAAACTACATCGGCTATTGTTTCTAGCCATGTGGTTTGGTTTGAATGATGTTCCATATGTGTAATAAACACAACAGGCTTTATCTTAGAGTCAATTGTAGAAAAGTATTTTGCTTTATCAGGAATTCGCAAGCCCAATAGGCGTTGAAGTTTATTTATAGCGCCAGTCATGCCCGTACCACAAGCTATAAATACATCATTATTATCAGCATTCACATGCTTTTTGATAATGCTTTTTGCTTTTTTGTAGGCCAAAGTCATTGATGTACCCGTAGTAGTAGTCTCAGTATGAGTGTTAGCTACATAGGGGCCTAGTTGATTAACTAGCTTCTCTTCTATTGGTCTGTAGAGTCTGCCGCTTGCAGTCCAATCGGCATAGATAATCTCTTTCTCACCATAAGGAGTGATAATTTTTTGACCATTACCAATAATGTTCTTACGGTATGGTTCGAAATATTTCTCTAGAGAAATAGCTGTGTCCTGCAAGTTGCTCATCTTCAATAGAATTTCAGTATAGCTAATTTAGTCTTTTTTACTTTATGCAATTCCTGCAACCTCTTTTATCTCGTTAATTATTCTCACAGCTAAAGCATCGGCAGATTCTTGGCTACCACTTTCTGTATATATTCTGATAATTGGTTCGGTATTAGATTTGCGAAGGTGCACCCACTCATTTGCAAAGTCAATTTTTACACCGTCAATTGTGTTTGGCTTTTCGCTAGCATAGCGCTCTTCCATTTTAGCAAGAAGGTTGTCTACATCTAATTCAGGTGTTAGCTGAATTTTATTTTTACTCATAAAGTAATTTGGGTAACTATCGCGTAACTCGCGACTAGTCATACCTGTTTTGGCTAAATGAGATAAGAATAAAGCAACGCCAACTAAAGAGTCTCTACCATAATGAGATTCTGGGTAAATAATACCTCCATTACCTTCGCCGCCAATAATGGCATTAGTAGCCTTCATTTGTTTTACAACGTTTACCTCTCCTACTGCACTGGCTTTATAGCTTCCGTTGTGTTTTTCTGTAACATCTCTTAAGGCACGAGAAGATGACATGTTAGAAACTGTATTACCTGGTGTGTTTGCTAATACATAGTCTGCACAAGCCACTAGTGTGTATTCTTCTCCGAACATAGAGCCATCATTGCAAATTAATGCTAAACGATCTACATCAGGGTCAACTACAATACCTACATCGGCTTTGTTTTCTACTACTGCTTTAGAGATGTCTCCTAAATGCTCTTTTAAGGGTTCCGGATTATGCGGAAAGTGTCCGGTTGGGTCGCAATACAATTCAACAGTATTAGTTACACCTAGGGCTTTTAATAGAGCAGGTATAGCTATACCTCCCGTTGAGTTTACGGCATCAATCGCAACAGTAAAGTTTGCGTTTTTCACAGCCTCAGCATCTACTAATGGTAGATTGAGTACTTCTTGTATATGTTTGTCTATATAAGTATCATCTAACTTATAGCTTCCTAAATCATCTACTTCGGCGAAGTTAAAGTCTTCATTTTCTGCTATAGATAGTATATCTGCACCGTCAGCTCCATCAACAAACTCTCCTTTTTCATTTAAAAGCTTTAAAGCATTCCACTGTTTAGGGTTGTGGCTTGCTGTTAGTATAATTCCACCATCAGCGTTTTCTAATGGCACAGCTATTTCTACCGTTGGTGTAGTGGATAAACCTAAGTCTATAACGTTAATACCTAAGCCTTGTAATGTAGCGCCTACTAACTGACGAACCATTTCGCCAGATATACGAGCATCTCTACCAATTACTACAGTACATTTTTTATTGTTGTTCTTTCTGGTTAACCAAGTGCCATATGCTGCTGCGAACTTTACTGCGTCTACTGGTGTTAATCCCTCTCCGGTTTTACCACCAATGGTGCCTCTGATACCTGATATTGATTTTATTAATGCCATTTTGCTCGTTTAGAATTTATCAAATAGTTGAGCAAATATAAATTTTTCAGGCATACTTATTGGTAGTGAAACCATTAAAGTATTTGTTAATTAATTTGTTAAAAACAGCAGCGTAATAAGTACATTTGCGCGACTGATTTTTCTACATTGGTAAATGTAATTTTCACTCAATTCAATGCTTGACAAAGAACAGAGGAATCCGAGTTTGTTAATCGAAAGATTCGAGGCAATGCTCAAACAAAATTCAGTACTATTTTTTGATGTACATGAATTTGAAGATATCACGGACTATTACTACGAAAGAGGTAAGATAAACCAAGCTCTTGTAGCCGCAAATATGGCTATGGAACAACATCCCTTTTCTGTTTCTTTTCCTATTAAAAGAGCTCAGTTGTTAACTGTGTCTAATAAAATGGAAGAAGCATTGAAAGATTTAAACACTGCCGAAAGTTTAGACCCAAATAACGTAGAGTTATATATAGCCAGAGGAACCATTTTGTCTAAACAGGGTTTTTCTGAGAGAGCATTGGCATTATATTATAAAGCAGCAAAAGCCTCAGATGACCCTGAGGAAATGGACACATATATAGCATATGAATACCAGAATATGGGCGAATATGCAAAGGCTATCCCTTATTTGAAAAGAGCATTAAAGTATAATCCGGAAGATGAAATTGCGGTTTATAATATTGCTTTTTGTTTTGACATGCTAAACCTTCATGAAGAAGGAATTAAGTTTTTTGAGCAAATTATCGACTGGAACCCGTATTCAGAGGTTTCCTGGTATCAACTAAGTGTTATTTACTCTAAGATTGGTAAAAATGATAAGGCTTTAAATGCTATTGATTACGCAATTGTAATTGATGATACATTTACAGCGGCCTACTATGAGAGAGCTAGGCTTTATGAAGAAGAAGGCAGATTTGAAGAAGCTGCCAATACCTATTTAGAAACCTTTGCCTTTGAAACCCCAACTGGCTACTCTTACCTTAAAATAGGTAATTGCTATAGAGAAATGAAGAATCAGCAACACGCGCTTCAGTTTTTCAAAAAAGCAACTAAAGAAGACCCTCAGCTAGATGACGCTTGGTATGAGTTAGCTTCTATTTCTGATGAAATGGGTTTTAACAACGAAGCTATTTACTGCATTAAAAAAGCACTAGATATAGATAATGAGAACCCTGATTATTGGTTCTTCTTAGCAGATGTATATCGTAAGATAGGTTTGATGGAAGAAGCAGAAATGGTTTTTCAAAAGCTAATAGAGCTAGGTAATATTGATCCTGATGTATGGATAGATTATGCTGAGCTATTATTTGACTTAGAAGAGATTGATGATGCATTGGAAGTTTTATACCAAGGTGTTAAAATCAATCCGGAATCATCAGACTTACATTATCGTTTGGCAGGCTATCTGTTTACTTTAAATGAAGACACAGATGCAGCAGAGTTTTTAAACAGGGCATTAGAATTGAATTATGATGATAGAGAAAGTATTGTAAATGTGTTCCCACATTTAAAAACTAGGTCTGTTATATACCAATTAATCAATTCTCATCGAGTTTAATCGAATCTGTTTACTATTTTAGCCCCTCAATAAATTTTTACAATGCAAAGAACAGCTAAAGATTACATCTTTATAGCCTTAAAAGGCTTTGCTATGGGGGCAGCAAATGTTATTCCTGGGGTATCAGGTGGTACAATTGCACTTGTAGCCGGTATATACGAAGAACTGATAAACTCCCTTAAATCATTTAATTTAAAAGCATTAAAGCTGTTATTAGGCTTTAAGTTTAAAGAACTGTTTAAACACATCAATTTTAGTTTTCTAGTAGCTGTGTTTGGCGGTACCTTAGTAAGTATATTCACTATAGCTAAAGTATTTAAGTACTTGTTTGACGAACACCCTATACTTATTTGGGCGTTTTTCTTTGGTTTAATAATAGCTTCTGTTTACTATGTAGGTAAAACAATTAGTAAGTGGAATGCACAGAGTATATTGTCATTCGTTATTGGTTTAGCAATTGCCTTAATTTTAGCATTTTTAAACCCCTCCACTACTCAAAATGAAAACTTATTTTATATTGTTCTTTGTGGAGTTATAGGTATTAGTGGTATGTTGTTGCCAGGCTTGTCAGGTTCATTTATTCTTATTCTAATGGGCAACTATCTATTATTGATGGTAGATTCCATTAATTACTTGTCGGAATTTATTAAAATGGCTTTATCCGGAGATTTATCGGAAGCACTAGCAAATAAAGAGATGATGAATCACTTGGTTTATTTTGGATTATTTGCTGTTGGTTCTTTAATAGGTTTATTTGCTTTTTCTCATGTAATAGCTGTTTTGCTTAAGAAGTATAAAGACATAACAATAGCTCTGTTAACGGGCTTTATCTTAGGGTCATTATATATTATATGGCCATGGAAAAATGATGTTTATTTAGAGATAAATGGATTGTTACAGCTAGATAGACATGGAGAACCTATTATTTCAAGCTATGAAAAGTATTTCCCTGCTGAATGGGGAGGATACAACCTTTCTGCTATAGGGTTAATGGTACTAGGTATAGTAGTGTTGTGGGCAATTGAGTACTATGGTAGTAAAATTGAGAAAGCGAAATGAAAGCTTATGGTTTAATAGGCTACCCACTTACCCATTCCTTTTCAAAACAATATTTTGAATCCAAGTTTCAATTAGAGAACATTATTGATTCTTCTTACAGCTTATTTGAGCTGAAGTCCATTAATGAATACCCCGGCTTATTAGTTCAAACACCTAACCTTAGAGGTTTAAATGTCACTATCCCCTATAAAGAATCTATACTGCCATTTTTAGATGAAATTGATACTGAGGCAGAAAAAATAGGTGCTATAAATACTATTAAAGTAAATATTCATAATAAACACACAAAAGGCTTTAATACTGATGTTTATGGGTTTGAGTTGTCTCTAAAAAAACAGCTAGAGAAACACCATAAAAAGGCATTGGTATTAGGTACAGGCGGAGCATCTAAAGCAGTACAGTACGTACTTCATAAACTAGGTATAGACTGCCAGTTTGTATCTAGAGAAAAACAAGACTCTACCTATAGTTACCAAGACATTAATGATGAAATAATAAATAGTCATCAATTAGTTATCAATACTACACCATTAGGTACGTATCCTAATACAGAATCTAAACCTGATATACCTTATAAACTACTTACTTCTAGTCATTTATTGTTTGACATGACCTACAACCCTGCCCTAACTACATTTATGAAATTAGGTAAGGAACATGGTGCTCAAGTAATAAATGGTAAAGAAATGCTGGTATTACAAGCAGAACAGGCTTGGAAAATATGGAATATTGGCTAAAAAGTTTGTTACCTTTGTTAGTAGACAAGGCAATTTTATTATCCTATAATCAATCATAAAAATGACTGAAAAAGAAGATAACCTGCAAAATGCAGAGCAACAACCTATTACTGAAGAAAATAACAACTCAGTAACTGAAAGTAATGAAACTACAGATGAAGTGGTTAAAGAAAGCACTGTTTCTGAAACTGAACCTGTGGTAGAAGAAGAGAAAAAAGAGGAAACCCCTTTTGAAAAAGCTACCCCAGCAGTAAAAGATGAAGAAGAAAGTGTTGAGGAAAAAGAGCATGATGATGGTGATGATGCAGAAGAGGAAGAACATGAAGAGACTCTAGATTATGATACCTTATCTCCAGAAGAGTTGTTGAAAGAAGCAACTAAGCTGATAAACAACGAACCTATACAAAATATAAAGCGTCAAATTGATGCTATAAAGGCTAGTTTTTACAATCAATTAAGTGATGAGCGTAAAGAAAAATTAGCTGAGTTTATAGAAGAAGGTGGTAATGAAATAGATTTTGAATTTATTCAACCCATCAAACCTACTTTTGGTGAGTCAATGCATAAGTATCGTAAGATGCGAGATGCTTACTATACAGAACTAGAAGAAAAATTAAACACAAACCTTAAGGAAAGACTTGCTCTTATTGATCAACTGAAGGAATTGGTTACTAAAGATGAAAGCATGTCTAACACATTTGATGAGTTTAAGCAAATACAAGAAGCTTGGCGCAACTGTGGTCCTATCCCTAAGGCTCAGTCTAGTGATGTATGGCGAACCTATCATCATCATGTAGAGAATTTCTATGATTACATATCTATCAACAGAGAGTTGAGAGATATGGATTTTAAAAAGAACTTAGAGCAAAAAGAAGAGCTTTGTAAGAAGGCCGAGGCTTTATTGGAAGAACCTTCCATTAATAAAGCGTTTAAGGAATTGCAGAAGCTACACAAGAAATGGAAAGTGGAAACAGGGCCCGTAGCTAAAGAATTTAGAGAAACTATTTGGGAGCGTTTTAGTGAAGCGACTAAAAAATTACATGATAAACGACATGAGTTCTTTAAAGAACTAAGAGATAAACAGCAACAAAATTTAGTTGAAAAACAAGCTGTGTGTGAGGCAATAGAGGCAGTAGCTGGTCAAGAACACAACTCTCATAAAGAATGGCAAAATAAAATAAAAGAAGTATCAGGCTTACAAGATAAATTTAAAGCTATTGGTAGAGTTCCTGATACAGACAATGATAGTATTTGGCAAAGATATAGAGCTGCCTTAAGCCAGTTTAACAGGGCTAAAAATGCTTTTTATAAAGAGCAAAAAGACGAACAGAAGACCAATTTAGAATTGAAAATGAAATTGGTTGAAGAGGCTGAAAGCTTAAAAGATAGTACTGACTGGAAAGAAACAGCAAACAGATTGAAACGTTTACAGGCGGATTGGAAGAAGATTGGGCAAGTACCCAGAAAAGACTCTGATAAGATTTGGAAACGCTTTAGAGGGGCTTGTAACACTTTCTTTAATAACTTAAATGAGAGCTTTAAAGCACAAGAGGCTGAATTAGTAGAGAACTTTACTAAAAAAGAAGCATTGCTTAAAGAAGTAGAAGCTTTAAAAGAAGTTGATGCCTCTACTCTATCTGTAGATATTTTGAAGTCTCATATATCTAACTGGAAACAAGCAGGTACTGTTCCAAGAGACAAAAGAGCTATTGAAAATCAGTTTAATAAAGCAATAGATAGTTTATTTGATAGGTTGAAGCTTGGTAAAAAAGAAGCCACTAAGATTAAGTTTAAAAACAAGCTTGAAAATATTACTGCACAAGGAGATAATAGACAGTTAGATAAAGAAAGGGATTTTATTAGACGTAAGATTGACGAAACAAAAAAGGAGATTATACAGTTAGAAACAAATATCAACTTCTTTTCTAGTTCAAAAGGTACAAACCCTCTAGTAAAAGAAGTTGAGAAAAATATTGCTCGTCACAAAGAAGAGTTAGAAACTTGGAAGAGTAAATTAAAAATGATTAATGAGCTATAAGCTTTTATGAAACTAGAAATTGTTTCGGGCTTTAAGCCTACCGGTGACCAACCACAGGCAATTAAAGAGCTGACAGAAGGTATACTACGAGGAGATAAAGCCCAAACCCTCTTAGGGGTTACGGGTTCTGGTAAAACCTTTACGGTAGCTAATGTTATTCAAGAAGTTCAGAAACCAACTTTAATATTAAGTCATAATAAAACACTTGCAGCTCAGCTTTATGGAGAGTTTAAGCAGTTCTTTCCTAATAATAAAGTAGAGTACTTTGTCTCTTATTACGATTACTATCAGCCGGAAGCCTATATTCCGGTATCAGGGACGTATATAGAAAAAGATATGTCTATAAACGAAGAGATAGAAAAGCTTCGTTTAAGTGCTACCTCTTCTCTATTGTCAGGTAGAGATGATGTAATTGTGGTAGCCTCAGTTTCATGTATATATGGTTTAGGTAACCCTACTGAGTTTCATAATAATACTATTCAATTAAAAGTTGGCGATGTAATAAGCAGAAACAAGTTTTTGCATCAGTTGGTGGGATCATTGTACTCTCGTACGGAGTTTGATTTATCTAGAGGAACATTTAGAGTTAAAGGAGATACAGTAGATGTTTTTCCTGCCTATGCTGATGAAGCATTTAAAATTCACTTTTTTGGTGATGAAATTGAAGAAATTGAAAGCTTTGACCCTGTCAATAATTCAAAAATTGATAGACTTGACCAGGTAAGAATCTATCCGGCAAACATATTTGTTACTTCTCAAGGGAGGTTAAAGGATGCCATACATAACATTCAAGATGATTTAGTGAGTCAGGTTGATTACTTTAAAGAAATTGGCAAGCATTTAGAAGCTAAAAGACTTGATGAGCGTACAAACTTTGATTTAGAAATGATACGTGAGCTAGGCTACTGCTCAGGCATAGAAAATTACTCTAGATACTTAGATGGTAGAGAGCCCGGTTCAAGGCCTTTCTGCTTATTAGATTATTTCCCCGATGACTTTTTAATGGTAATTGATGAAAGCCATGTTACAATGCCTCAGATAAGAGCTATGTATGGTGGAGACCGATCTAGAAAAGAAAACCTAGTGGAATATGGTTTTAGGTTGCCTGCAGCTATGGACAATAGACCCTTGAAGTTTGAGGAGTTCCAAGAGATTATTGGGCAAACTATTTATGTTAGTGCTACACCTGCAGATTATGAGCTGGAAGAAAGTGGTGGTGTGTATGTAGAACAGGTAATTCGTCCAACAGGTTTATTAGATCCTAAAATTGATGTTCGCCCAAGCTTAAATCAAGTTGATGACTTATTAGAAGAAATACAGAAACGTGTAGATATAGATGAGCGTGTATTAGTTACCACTCTTACTAAGCGTATGGCCGAAGAGCTGACAAAATATTTAACTCGTTTTGAAATAAGGTGTCGTTATATTCACTCTGATGTAGATACCTTAGAGCGTGTAGAGATAATGCGAGACCTTCGTTTAGGCTTATTTGATGTGTTGATAGGTGTAAACTTATTAAGAGAAGGGCTAGACTTACCTGAAGTATCATTGGTAGCAATATTAGATGCTGATAAGGAAGGGTTCTTAAGATCTGAGCGTTCACTAACACAAACGGCAGGTAGAGCTGCAAGAAATGTAAATGGTTTAGTAATTATGTATGCTGATAAGATTACTGATAGCATGCAAAAAACCATTGATGAAACTAATAGACGAAGAATAAAGCAAGCAGATTATAATACCGAGCATAACATAACTCCTACTCCTCTAAAGAAAAGTAAAGAGAGTATAATAATGCAAACTTCTGCTGCCGGGGCTAAAACTTATGAAAGTAATACCGCTGAAATGGATGTTGCTGCAGACCCGGTTGTTCAGTATATGAATAAAGAGCAATTAGAAAAGACTATTAGTAAGACTCGGAAAGAGATGGAGAAAGCTGCAAAAGATCTTGATTTTATTGCTGCTGCTAAGTATAGAGATGAGCTCACTAAGCTATCAGAGTTATTAAAGAAAAAATAAAAAAGCCCCTTAATAGGGGCTTTTTTATACTTATAAGAGTTTTATTATTTTATTTACTCATCAAACTCAATCAGCTCAATATCAAATATTAAATTTGAGTTTGCAGGTATAGTTCCGGGAATACCGTTTTCGCCATAACCTAAACTAGGCGGGATAATAACAGTTGCTTTTGCTCCTTTATTTAAAAGTTGAATACCTTCGTCCCAACCTTTTATTACTTGCCCTGTACCTAAACCAAAACTAAAAGGTGCATATGGTTCTCTTTGAGTATTATATATACCGTTTTTAAAGGCAATTTCTTTTATACTGGTGTCAAATAAACTACCATCTTCTAAGTAGCCTACATAATGTACTTTTACTTTTTTACCAGGGGCTGGGTTACTTCCACTACCCTTTTCGTGTATCACATACATTAAGCCAGAGTCAGTTTTTTTAGCATTCTCTTTAAATGCCATTAACTTTTTAGCTCTAGATTTCGGTAAGTCTCTAAGTTCTTCTTGTACTTCTGCAAATACTTTAGGAGCATCAAATTCTTCAGCTTTTTTCCCTACCCTAATAACTTCTACAGACTCTATTTTGTCTCCTTGCTGTATTCGGTCAATAAATTCGTTCCCTTCAACTACATATCCAAAAACATTATATCCACCATCTAGGTGCGGAGTAGCTCTATGAGTAATGTAAAATTGGCTACCATTGGTGTTAGGACCTGCATTAGCCATAGCAACAGTACCTGCTTTATCGTGTTTTAAATCTGGGTGAACTTCTTGAGCAAATAAATAGCCCGGTCCTCCAGAACCTGTTCCTTTTGGATCACCACCTTGTACAACAAAGTCTTTAACTACTCTATGAAAAGTTAAACCGTTATAATAAGGAGTGCCAATTGGAGTGGCTTTATTTTCAATTTTGCCTTCAGCTAAACCAACAAAGTTTGCTACGGTCATGGGTGCTTTTTCGTATTCAAGTCGAATCAAAATTTCACCTTTATTACTTGTAAGTTTTGCGTATAAACCTTGTTCCATAATCAACAAATATGCTTAAGTAAAAAAATTAAAGACAGCCAAAATACAAATACTATTTGAAATGCTATATTAAGAATATCAATGTTGTACTAAATAATAGCTATGCCTAAGTATAAAATTATTGAGTAATTATTTTGTAACCTCCACTATTTCAATATCAAAAACTAAAGTAGAATTACCAGGGATGCCCGAAGTACCTCTAGAACCATATCCAAGACTAGATGGTATGATTAGAGTTGCTTTGGTTCCTTGTTCAAATAATTGTAAGCCTTCGTCCCAGCCTTTTATTACTTGTCCGGCTCCTACTGTAAGTTCAAATGGGGCATAATTTCTATTAGGAGTATAGATGTTGTTTTCTTTAGCGATAGACTCAACACTGCTATCTATAACCTTACCCGTTTCTTTTAAGTATAAAGTATAGTTTACTTTTGCTTTGTTTCCTTTTTCTACTTTAGGACCAGTACCTTTTGTGTGTACAATATACTTTAAGCCAGAGTCAGTGGTTTCGGCTTTTAAAACCAACTCATCAGCTTTCTTTACTCTTTCGCGTTCAGCTTGTTTAGCTTTTGCTTCTTTTACTTCTGCCTCTGCTTTAATAGCTTCTGTTTTAGTTTCAAATACAGCTGGAGCATCAAAAGCTTTTGCCTCTTTACCTATTCTTATTATTTCAATAGATTCTATTTTGTCTCCTTGAGCAATACTGTTTACTACATCCATTCCGCTTTGTGTATACCCAAAAACGTTATAACCACCATCTAGGTGTGGTGTAGCACGATGAGTAATATAAAATTGGCACCCATTGGTGTTTGGTCCGGAGTTGGCCATAGCTAAAGTACCGGCTTTGTCATGTTTTAAGTCAGGATGAATTTCTTGAGGAAACTGATAGCCAGGACCACCACTACCATTTCCTTTTGGGTCTCCTCCCTGAATAACAAAGTCTTTAACTACTCTATGAAAGGTCAATCCGTTGTAAAACGGAGTACCTAATTCAGTTACATCATTTTTTAAAGTCCCTTCTGCCAAGCCTACAAAGTTTGCTACAGTCATGGGGGCTTTTTTAAATGCTAAATTTAAAAGTATATCGCCTTTATTAGTTTTAACCTTAGCGTATAACCCATCTTCTAAAGTCATTTCTTGATTATTTATAACGGTTGAGTTACTTTTTTTAAAAATACTGCAAGAAGAAACAGTAATACTAGTGGCAATTGCTATAAATAGAAATACTACTTTTTTCATTTTAATAAGTTTAATATAAGTTAGGTTTTATCTGGCTACGTCTACAATTTCAATTTCAAAGACTAAAGTAGTGTTAGGTGGAATCATTCCGGGAACACCAGCTTCACCATAGCCTAAACTAGGAGGGATAATTAAAATTCCACTATCTCCTTTTCCAAAATACTTAAGCCCAAGCTCCCAACCTTTTATAACTTGTCCACTACCAATGCCTACTTGCAATGGTTCGTAAGGTCTTCTTTCATCATACAAGCCATTTTCTCTTGCAACAGATTCAATGCTAGCATCTATCATTCTACCCTCAGTAGTTTCATATAAAACATAATTTACTTGTGCTACATCACCATCAATTAGTTTGTTGGCGCCAGCATCTGTATTTACAATATATTTTAGTCCTTCAGCCCCTGCTTTTGCTTTTGCCATTAAATCGTCTAAACCAGCCATACGTTCAGCCATTAATTCTCTGGCTTTAACTTGTTGTATTACTCTTAATGAGTCTTCTTTAGCAGCTTTAATTTCAGCTTCAGCTTTTATAGTTTCTTGGGTATCATTAAATACACTAGGAGCATCAAAAGCCTTTGCATCTGCTCCTACTCTTATAATTTCAATTGTAGTTATTACATCACCTTGTTGAATACTGTTAACAGTTTTCATGCTAATGTCATTTTGCACAGTATACCCAAACACATTGTAATTCCCATCTAGGTTTGGGGTAGCTTTATGAGTAATGTAAAACTGGCTTCCATTTGTGTTAGGTCCAGAATTAGCCATTGCTAGTGTACCTTCTCTATTATGAGTTAAATCAGGGTGTATTTCTTGAAGAAATTGATAACCCGGTCCACCACTACCATTTCCAACAGGGTCACCACCTTGAATTACAAAATCCGGAACAACTCTATGAAATTTTAACCCATCAAAAAATGGCTCTCCAATTGCTTTATGAGTATTTTCAATAGTACCTTCTGCTAAACCAACAAAGCTTGCTACAGTCATAGGAGCTTTATCATAAGCTAGCTCAAGTAATATATCTCCTCTATTGGTAGTTATCTTTGCGTAAATACCATCTTCTAATTCAAATTTTTCCCCGTCAAGGGTTACAATATTAGATTGAGTGCAGGCTTGTAGTGTAATAGCTGCAATTAATGGGATGTAAAAAAATAATTTTTTCATGCTTGTTTAATTTATTTCTACTAATTCAACGTTGTATACTATAACTGCTCTTGATGGGACCTTGTTATTATCTCCATGCACACCAAATGCTAAGTGCGAAGGTAAAATAAACTTTGCTTTTTCTCCAATAGAAAGTAATTGAAGCCCTTCGTGTAAGCCAACCTCTGTATTATCTTTATTTATATGGATTTGTTTAACCCCATCTATATCTGATGAGTATAATTTTGTCCCGTCCAGTAACTCAGATGAGTATTTAATTTTTACCCAGTTTCCTTCAACTGGTACTGTCTTATTATCATTGGTTTCATAGATATGATATCTCAATCCAGAACCTGTTGAGTCCATGGTTAATTCATTATCTACAATATATCTATTAATTGCTTTGCGCTCGTTTTTTAGAAAAGCTTTATTGTATTCTATTAACTGATCTGTTCTTTCTTTTCTAGTAAGAGGTTCTTTTGTTTCTGTGGTAGACTTGTTTGTATTACAAGAAGAGCAGGAATGCAAAGTGATTAATACAATGCTATATAAGAGTATATTTCCTTTTATTTTCATTTGGTTAGCTCTTTTTTATATTCCGGTAGTAAAGAAACAAATTTATCTAATGTTTCTTTAAGAGATCCATATGCTATTCCTCCAGCAGCATTTGTATGCCCTCCCCCATTAAAATGATTTCTGGAGAATTTATTTACAGAAAAGTCACCTTTAGACCTAAACGAAATTTTTATTCTATCATTATCCTGTCTAAAAAATGCAGCAAAAACAATCCCTTCTATTGCCAAACAATAATTTACAAAACCTTCTGTATCTCCCTTTTTAAAACCATTATTTTTCAATTGTTCATCAGATAAGGCAATATAAGCTGTATTATAATCTGTAAGAACCTGCATGGTGTCTAGCGAAATACCCAGTAACTTCATTCTATTGGGAGAAGAAGTATCATATATATTGTTATGTATTTCTGAGTTATTTGCTCCAGCATCAATTAAGTTAGCTGTAATTCTATGGGTTAAAGCTGATGTAGATGGAAAACGAAACGAACCTGTATCAGTCATAATACCGGTATACAAAGCAGGAGCAGAATCAGCATCAAGATGATTTATTAAATCGCACTCTTCTATAAACTGATATATTAACTCCGCAGTTGATGAGGCTTTTGTGTAAGAATAAGTATAGTCTACAAAGTCTTCAGGCTCAGGATGATGGTCTATCATCACTTTTAATGCTTTAGATTTTGCAACAGGAGTTTCTAGTTTATCAATTCTAGACAATCCATTATAGTCTAAACAAAAAATTATATCCGCAGTTTCAAAATGGTCTTGACAAATGTCTTCGTCACTCTCATAAATTAAAACGGTATCGTTTCCGGGTAGCCATTTCAAAAAATCAGGATAATTATTAGGTACTATTACCAAGGCATTGTGCCCTGCTTTTTTAAGTACATGATATAAACCAAGAGAAGAGCCTATTGCATCTCCATCAGGGTTTACATGTGTAGTAATAATAATGTTTTTCGGCTTGCTTTTTAATAGAGCTTCAAGCTCATTAAAATCTTTTTTCGTCATAATCTGGCTAAATTACAAATAAATACTCCTATTAGGACTTTGTATAAAATGAAATTTTATAGTTTTGCGGCTGAAAATATAAAGCTAAAACAATGGCCGGAAAAATAACTTTTACAATGCTTAAGCCTGATTCTGTAGAAAACGGATATACAGGTGCTATTTTAGAAAAAATTAATGCAGCAGGATTTAGAATTGTTGCAATGGAAATGACTCAATTGTCAAAAAAACAAGCAGAAACTTTTTATGAAGTTCATGCAGAGCGCCCATTTTATGGTGAGTTAGTAGAATACATGACCTCTGGTCCTATTGTAGCTGCTGTGCTTGAAAAAGATAATGCTGTAGAGGATTTTAGAACCTTAATAGGTGCTACAAACCCTGCTGAAGCTGCAGAAGGAACTATTAGAAAATTATACGCAGAGTCTATTTCAGCAAACGCTATACATGGTTCTGATAGCGATGATAATGCACAAATAGAAGCAAGCTTTTTCTTTTCAACAAAGAATCGTTTCTAAGAACACTTTATTTAAATATAATAGTAAAAGGTCGACATTTTGTCGACCTTTTTTCGTTGCTAGTTGATTTTGTGTCTCAAAAAATACTACCTTGACTTACTGATAACCAAACTAGTAAGCTATGAGAACAACTTTACGCAATGTAATGGCTGTGGCCATTTTATTTATTTTTTCTAGTGCCAGTGCACAAATTATCTTTTCTGACAGTGCGGCTTTTTATGGAATATCACACACTTATGGTGATGGTGATTTTGGTGGTGGAGCAAACTTTTGTGATTGGGATGGAGATGGATGGGATGACTTAACTTTATCAAGTCAAAACGGAAGTCTAATGGTGTTTTATAAGAATACCGGATCTGGATTTTCAAAAATTACCCCACCCCCCGTTAATTTAACAGCCGAGAACACACAGACATTGTGGATTGACTTTGATAATGATGGGGATAAAGATTTATTCGCTTGCTCTAACTTAGAGGGAAACAAATTATTTAGAAATGATAGCACATTGGGTTTTGTAGATATTACAGTTGCTTCAGGGATTTCTACTACATCAATGCCAACTTATGGTGCCGCTTGGGGAGATTATGATAGAGATGGTTTTTTAGATTTATACATAATTAACCGTGTGTTAGGTACAGCCTATAATTTTAGTAATTATATGTATTTAAGTAATGGAGATGGAACGTTTACTGATGCTACACTTGCTTCGGGTACTGCCGATTCGTTAAAAGGACCTTTTGCCGTTTCATTTTTAGATATCAATAATGATATGTGGCCGGATATTTATATAGCTCAAGATAAATTTTATGGTAATACCATGTTGCTAAATAATGGCGATAGCACTTTTAGTGATATTAGTGTTGCGTCTGGTTCAAACTTAGGAATGGATGGTATGTGTGTAGCTTATGGCGATTATGATAATGATACCGACTTAGATATATACATTACTAATACTGCCGCAGGCAATAGACTTCTCCGTAATGATGGAGGAAACTCTTTTACAGAAGTTGGTGCAGCAGTAGGTGTTATACATAACCAAACCTGTTGGGGTGCAAACTTTTTTGATTACGACAATGATGGTGATTTAGATTTATATGTTAGTGGAGGTACTAAAAGTTCCTTTAATGATAATGTAAGTGTGTTTTTTGAAAACATGTATCCCTTAGATACATTTATTGTTCCATCAGCAGGTTTTATAGGCGATACAGCATCAAGTTTTTCTAATGCAATTGGGGATATTGATAATGATGGATATTATGATATTGCTGTAAATAATGAAGCTCCTTTTGGGGCTCATCTATGGGATTGCTCTGGAGGCACAAATAATTGGATTAAAATTCATTTAGAAGGTGTACAAAGTAATAGAGATGCAATAGGTTGTTGGATAGATGTGTATGCCAATGGTGCTAGACAAAGAAAGTTTACACAAACATCTATTGGCTATCAGGCACAAAATTCTCAATACCAAATTTTTGGTTTAGGAACAGGTTCTGTCATAGACTCTATTGTAATAAGCTGGCCTAGCGGTATAAAAGATAGGATGGAAAATGTAACTCCTAATCAAAAAGTAAAGATAACAGAAGGAGATTACCCCATCCCTGCTGTATCACTTGAGGAGTATGATAAGTTTTTTACTAAGCTATACCCTAACCCTACCTCAGATGTTTTAAATATTCATGTTAAGCCTAATGAGGATAAGACGCTTATTGTAAAAGTAATTAGTATTAACGGACAAGTTCTTATTAGTGAATCTAAGAGTATTAATTCGGGAGAAACAGAGTTAAATATTAATGTAAGTACCCTGTCAGCGGGAACATATTTTGTTTTGTTAGAAGAAGAAGGGCAAATACTTAGTAAACAAAAGTTTGCTGTGTCTAAGTAAAGTATTAACCTCCTTTTTAAAAGCCGCATAGTATGCGGCTTTTTTATTTATTTTGTGTGTTGTTATTCACATTACTTAGATAAACAAATTTTTATAACAATCGTTACTATTGCATGAATCAAAAAACAATTATTACTTCCGTCTTACTATTACTAGGTATTAATACAATAAATGCTCAAAGCTTCTTCACATCAGAGGACACAAACTATACTTATATAAAACCCTATGCGATGCTTCAGTTATGGGGCGTTTATAGTATGGATGAAAAGTTTGTAAATAACAATGGTTCACTAGAAGCAGTTCAGGATAGGGCTAATTTATTTTTTAGAGGAGCTCGTTTGGGTTTTAAAGGTAATCCATATAAAGGCTTGTCATACAACTTAATGTTAGCCTATGATAATTTGGGGCAAGATCGGTTTACCTCTATCAGGGCTAACTCTAATGATATAGGATTTGATGTTTTTGAAGCTACATTAGCATATAGAGTTAGTCAAAGTACAGATCTCTTAAATGTTACTGCAGGTTTCTTTAGACCTCAAATTAGTAGAGAGAGTCTTACAGGTCCATGGGCAGTAAACTCTTTTGATAAAGCACCCTCACAAAATTATGTACGAAACCACTTGGTAAGAAGAGGGACTGGTAGAGCTATGGGAGTAAACATTGGCGGTATGCAGCAGCAATTTGCAACCGGCTTTAATTACAATGTGGGTATGTTTAATACAAATAATACTGAAGGTAGACTATGGAGTCCTTTATTAGTAGCAAGAGCCGGAATTACACTTGGTTTAGAAGAAATGGAAGACTATAGCACTAATTACAATATCAATTACTTTAATAAGCGTAGGGGTTTAACTATCTCCGGAGGTATAGCTCATCAGGGGCAAACAGATTCTTTTGAATACAACACAACTTATAGCGGAGACTTCTTATTTAATTTCGACAACCTGAATATAGATGGTGAGATTAACTTATTAGAACGAAACTATCAGGGAGGTTTTTATAGCTATGAAACCGGACATATAAGAATGGGTTACAATATTGTAATTGCAAAAAAGTACTTTATTGAGCCTACTGTTATGTACTCCTACTTTAATACCATTAAAAACGGACCTTTATCTGGCTATGATAAAACCTATGATATTGGTATTAACTGGTATATTAATAAGAATAACTTAAAGCTAAATTTACACTACGTTATCCAAGAAGGCAAAGGAGTAAACTTGTATACTGATGGAATATCTTTTCAGAAAGGAAATTATTTAGGATTAGGGTTACAGTTGCTTATTTAAATACTATATCTGTAATAATAGTTTTTCCAACTTCTTCATTCAAGTTTTCTAATAACTTGGTTTTTGCCATGCTTAATTCATTTCTCAATACAGATGAATTTAGTTTTACATAAAGTACGTTTCCTTTAATAAATATAGAGTCTGTACGAGAGGAAACAGCCTTACCTAATATACTATGCCAAGCATCAACTATACCCGTTTTTCCGTATTTGTCTTCTAACTTGTATGCAGATAACAAGTCTTTTATTACTTCAGCAATGGGTTGTTCATTAGACTTTCTCATACTACTGCTCCTTTTTCAACTGTAAATAACTTGTAGTCTTCATTTATCCTTTTAATAATGTTTTCAGTTCGCTCAGGGTGAGTGTCAGTAATAAATATTTGTCCAAAATGGTGTTCGTTTACCAATTTAATAATCTCTTCTACTCTACTCTCGTCTAGTTTATCAAATATATCATCTAAAAGCAGTAGCGGTTTGTAGCCGTTTAATTCTTTAATAAAGTCGAACTGAGCAAGCTTTAATGCAATTAAAAAAGACTTTTGCTGTCCTTGAGAGCCCATTTTCTTTATGGGATATCCTTCTATAGTAAACTCTAAATCATCTTTATGTATACCTTTAGTAGTGTACTGCAAGGTCATGTCTCGTTGTAAAGATGTCTCTAGTTGCTCAGCATAGTTATTATCTATAAGGTTAGAGTTATAAAGCAATGACACAGGTTCATTTCCTTTTGATATAGCTTTATAGTATCTATCAAATATAGGTTGTAATTTCTCTACAAAACCAATTCGTTTTTGATGTATTTTATTGCCTAAGTCAACCATTTGAGAGTTGTATATGCTTAAAGTCCCACTGTCAAAGGTATTGTTAGCAGCAAAGTATTTAAGTAAAGCGTTTCTTTGGCTCAAAGCTTTGTTATAGTTGATTAAATCATCTAGGTACAATTTATCTGATTGAGATATTACGCTGTCTAAAAACTTTCTTCTCACATCACTTCCTTCAGTAATTAAATCTCTGTCTGCAGGAGATATTATTACAGCAGGATAAGAACCAATATGATCAGCTAATCTTTCATATTCCTTTTTATTCTTTTTAAATGTCTTCTTCTGTCCTTTTTTTAACCCACAGTACACATGATCTTCTTTTGTGTCTTTTACAAACACCCCTTCTATTACAAAAAATGGCGTGTCATGCTTAATATTTTGTGAGTCAATTGGATTAAAGTAACTCTTACAAAAAGACAGGTAGTAAACAGCATCTAAAACATTGGTTTTACCCGCACCATTATTGCCTACAAAGCAGTTTATTTTCTTAGAAAACTCTAAAGAAGATTCTTCGTAATTCTTGAAATTAAGTAATGAAATATTTTTTAAATACATGCCTCAAAATTAATCATTAGTGACTATTAGTAGTTGGTTTCGAAAAAAAAATTATTTTTGTGGCTTAATTAAGAAATATCTAGGCAATGGCTAAGAAAAATGAAATAGATGATACGCTGATTAATGTAGAGGAAGCCTACAGTAAAACAGAGCAATATATTGAGAATAATAAGAAGCCAATTACGATAATTGTTACAGCACTTGTAGTAATAGTTTTTGGTTATTTAGGATATACTAGGTTTTACCTAGCACCACTTGAAGAAGAAGCTCAAGAGAGTATGTACAAAGCTCAAGAATACTTTGAAGCTGATAACTATCAACAAGCTTTAAACGGAGATGGTGTGAATGCAGGTTTTCTAGAGATTATGGAAGACTTTGGTGGAACTAAAGCTGCTAATCTTGCACATTATTATGCAGGTATTTCTTACTTAAACACAGGAGATTACAATGCTGCTATTACCGAATTAGATGAATTTAGCTCTAATGACGAAGTACTAGCTGCAATTTCTAAGGGTGCTATTGGTGATGCTTTTATGGAAAAGGGTCAAACTAAAGATGCTTACGATTACTATGTAAAAGCAATAAATGCTAGAGACAATTCTGTTACAACACCTATTTATCTTAAAAAAGCAGCTATTGCAGCAGAAGAATTAGGTGAGTTTAATAAAGCCTTAAAGCATTATCAAACAATTAAAGAAAAATACCCTAAGTCTCAGCTTGCATTAGACATTGATAAATACATTGCTTTTGCATCAGCAAAAACACAGTAATGGCCACTGCTGAACATAATCTTTCTGATATTGATTTAGATGCATTACCAGACGCTAGCAATATGCGTTTTGCCGTAGTGGTTTCTCAATGGAATAATGATATTACCTCTTCTCTGTCTCAAGGTGCTGTTGAAATTTTAAAAGCTAAAGGCGCTAAAGATGATAATATAACACTACTTGATGTGCCCGGTAGTTTTGAACTAATTTATGGTTCAAAAAAAATGGCCAAGTCAAATCAATACGATGCTGTTATAGCTATAGGTAGTGTAATACAAGGCGAAACCAAACACTTTGATTTTGTATGTGAAGCGGTATCTCAAGGCATAAAAGACTTAAATGTGCTTTATGATACCCCTACTATTTTTTGCTTGTTAACAGACTTTACAAAACAACAAGCTATTGATAGATCTGGCGGGAAGCATGGAAATAAAGGTGCAGAATGTGCAGCAGCAGCCATAGAAATGGCTCACCTAAAATCTCTATAAATAATCTATTTATTTTATTACCGTAAAAATTAATAATCCTAATTTTGCCCAAAATTTAAAGGCAATATTATGGATCATTTAGTAGAATTTGCTCTGGTAGTATTTACTTCATTTATAACACTTATCAATCCACTTGGTGTTATGCCGGTTTTTATGACAATGACGGCAAATTTAGAGAGTTCTGCTCGTAAAAAAACAGCTATCAAAGCAATGATTGTTGCTTTTGGAGCTTTAATGTTATTTGCATTTACAGGACAGGTTCTATTTAAGTTTTTTGGAATTTCGGTAGATAGTTTTAGAATAGTTGGAGGTATAATCTTTTTTATGCTTGGACAAGATATGTTGCAAGCACGATTAGGTCGTACCAAAATAAAGCCCGAAGATGTAAAAGAATATGTCGGTGACATTTCTGTAACGCCATTAGCTATACCAATGATATGTGGACCGGGTGCAATAACCAATGCAATTGTAATGATGGAAGATGCAAACACCTTTGGTATGAAAGCTACTTTAATTATCATGATATTGGTAGTATGTGCATTAACCTTGTTTGTGTTATGGTTTGGAGCAAGAATTATAAAACTCTTAGGAGATACAGGAAATAAAATTTTAATGCGTTTAATGGGCTTAATAGTAATGGTTATTGCTGTAGAGTTCTTTTTAAGCGGCTTCACTCCCATCTTTAGAAGGATTATGGGTATTGAATAGGTTTTGTACATTTAATTGCTCAATACGAAGTATACAATGACAGACCCGATGCTATTTTACATGCACTTACCCAAAACTGCAGGCACCACTATTCAAAACTTAGTGATGCGCCAGTATGAAAAGGGAGAATTGCTATACTTTTATGATGAAGAGTCTATCCAAAAAGGATTCGCTAATGATGAAATAAAAGCCGTTATAGGTCATTTTAGATATGGCTTTCATCAGTTTACCACAAAACCATATACGTATGTGACTTTTATGAGAAAACCGCTTAAACAGGCCGTATCTCATTATTATCATTATTACGAAAACAAGAGCTTAGAAGAGGTGCAAAAAATGACCATTGAAGAATTTGCAGCCAGTAAATACAATTACAATTTTCAAACCAGATTTATTTCGGGGGAAAACCATATAGAGTCTGACCCGGAGAAGTATCTTCAAATAGCGAAAGACAATATTGACAAGCACTTTACAATGGTTGGTATTACAGAGAGATTAGACGAGTCTGTTGTATTGATGAAGAATCTGTTAGGCTTTAAGCATTCGTTTTACAACTCTAGTAATATCAATGAAAAAAGACAACAAAGGCCAGAGTTAACCGCTTCTGCTATTGAGGCTATCAATGAAAATACGTTAATGGATCAGCAGTTATATGATTATGCTGTAAAACGATTTGATGAACAAATAAGAACCATACCTAATTTTGAAAAACAAGTTAAAAGGCATGTTGTGGCTAATAAATGGTTTCAGAAACTAGACCCCTACTATATTAAATACAAACGGTTTACCGGTAAACTATAGTTGGTCTAGTGCTTTATTATTGCTGTCATCAGTACTTAATACTTGGATGATTAATGCAATAGCTACTACCAATGCACAACCAATAAAGTTGAACCATAAAAAACCTATATCCATTGTGAAGTACATTACTATTACTGTAGCTTCAGCCATAATACCGGCAATCAATACTGCCTTTGCCTTTACATACTTAAAGAAGAAGGCAACTACAAATATACCTAGTATGGTACCATAGAATATAGAGCCTAATATATTTACAGCTTCAATAAGGTTTTCAGTCATATCAGCAAGTATGGCAAAGCAAATAGCTAATATTCCCCACCCTACAGAAATTAATTTTGAAGCATTTAAATAATGCCTCTCTGATGCTTCTTTTTTTATGATTGTTTTATAAAAGTCAATGGTAGTAGTAGATGCTAATGCATTTAATTCGCCCGCAGTAGATGACATTGCTGCTGAGAATATAACAGCTATTAAAAGACCTATTAAGCCTTTTGGCAAATACTTAAGTATCCATGATATAAATATGTAATCATAGTCTTTAGTCTCCTCAGTAATATTTGCTTTAACAATTAAGGACTTGTACTCATCTCTTATCTTTATTTCATTTGCTGCTAATTCTTTTGCTTTTATAGCTTGTGCCTCTGCAAGTTTAGTATTGCCGACATTTAAAGCGTCTGCATAAGATAATTGAGTTTCTTTCTTTTGATTCCAGTTTTCTGAAAAGTTACTTTCTATATTTTCAAAATCATCAGCATATTCAGACTGATTTATCTGTTCTGTTAAATGTTCTTTAAAGTATATAGGTGGTTCTGTAAACTGATAAAACACAAAAAGCATAACACCTACTAATAGTATAAAAAACTGCATAGGTACCTTTAAAAGCCCATTAAACATTAAGCCCATACGACTTTCGCTTAATGATTTTCCGCCTAAATAACGTTGAACCTGAGATTGGTCTGTGCCGAAATATGACATTGCTAAAAAGAAGCCCCCAAATATACCAGCCCAAATATTGTATCTGCTATTGACATCTAAATCAAAGTCAATTACATTCATCTTACCTAGGTTTCCTGCTAAATCTACAGCTCTAGAAAAAGAAACATTATCCGGTAAATAGCTTATAATCATATAAAATGCTATAACCATACCTCCTAGTATAATGCCCATTTGCCACTTTTGAGTTAAGCTAACAGCCTTTGTGCCACCGGAAACAGTATAAATAATAACCAACGAGCCTACTAATAGGCAGGTGTATCTCAGTTCCCAACCTAAAATAGAAGATAGAATAATGGCGGGCGCATAAATAGTAATTCCCGCAGCTAAACTACGCTGTACTAAGAATAAGAAAGCTGTATAAAGCCGTGTATTTAGGTCAAACCTACTTTCTAAGTATTCGTAGGCAGTATAAACTTTTAATTTATAGTAGATAGGAAGTATAAAAGCTGACAATACAACCATAGCTATTGGTAAGCCAAAATAAAACTGTACAAACTCCATTCCTGTTTCATACCCTAATCCGGTTGCAGACAAGAAGGTAATAGCACTAGCTTGTGTAGCCATAATGGATAAACCAATGGTTGCCCATTTCATTTGGTTATCACCTTTTAAGTAGCTATCTAAGTTTTTATTTTTACGGGTTTTCCATGTCCCATAGGCTACAATGGCAAATAAAGTCCCAAATAATACAATTAGGTCTACAGTGCTCATGCGTAGGTTTTAGTTAAAATGTAAAAGAGTACCATTAATAAAACCAGAAAAAGAATAACAAAAGCATGCATTGTTTTCCAGTTCTTAAAGAATGGAGGTTTTTCAGTATGGTTATTTTCCATAAGATACAATATTTGCTAATAACCTGAAAGCTCCTGGTACTCCAGCCGGTAATTCTCTAAAAAATGATATTCCGGTGTATATAAAGCTTCCTTCGCCGTAGTTAGTTACTAAAAGACCACCATTTTTAGAGGTTTCACCTTTATCATTCCATGATATGATAGGTGTGTATTGTTCGTCCCATTGATTTGCATAATACAAGCCACGTTCTTGTACCCAGCCGTTGAAATCTGCTTGAGTAATTTTATTTGGAGAGTTTAGTATTGGGTGTTCAGGGTCAATAAACTTTACTTCAGAGTCTTCTTCTGTAACCCTATCTCTAGATAGTTTAAACGGATAAGGACCGACTAATTTATTGCCTACGCCATCGCTAAAAAACTGACTACTAGTATTGTATTGAACAATGTAATTACCACCTTGTTTTACATACTCCATTAGTTTGTCGTAATAGTTGGGTAAGTACTTCTGAGTATTATAAGCTCTAATCCCTGCTATTACTGCGTCATATTGTTTAAGGTCAGAAGCGGCTAATCCGTCTTCGTCTAGCATATCTACTGTATAACCCATTTGCTCCAATGCGGCAGGTACTTCATCACCTGCTCCAATTATATAAGCTACTTTACTACCCTTTTTATTGATATCTAGTTTTACTAATCTGGCCTCTGCTAATGGTAACATTATTTGTGGTTGAATATGGTTGTAGTCAATTTCTATATAACTGTTTGTTAATTTTTTACCATTTATTGACTCAATAAAAGGTTTAATGTATCCATCGCTTGCTCCTTCAGGAGGAAATACTTGGATGGTGATTAGTTTTTCTTCGTATTTGTTAGTAATGGCTATATCTGTTTCCGCAGGTTCAACTTTCCACCCATTAGGAATATCAAACTTTAGTTTACCAGAAAAGTCAGTATGATTTGCCCTTACTTTAAATGTTAGTGTTTTTGGCTGATTATTAGAGAATACATACACTTTATCATTGGCATTAATTGTTGCTTCTGGTAAAACAACAAAGTCTCTATAAAGCTCTCCTTTAACCCTGTCTGACCACCTGTATTGTAATGGGCGTGATATGGTTAATGATTGATCTTTATAAGCAAAAGTAAAATGTACTTGGATTGCTGGTTTATTTTCGGGTAACCCTATTAGTTCTTGTTTTTCAACAGTATAAGTAGTTGAAAACGGGTTGTTTAACCAGTATGGATTTGAAATTTTATCATCAATTACTAGACTATCTTGAGTTACAACCATTTCATTTGTACTCATCGATTCAGGTAAAACAGCAGATGCGTTTTTACCAAACTTAACGGAAGTATATAGTATATTAGATTCTAGCCTTCTTAGAGCTAGAGCAGAGATACTTATTTTATCAGTTGGTATAGCACTATAGTCATTGGCTAAAGCCTCACACCAAATACCATTAACTGCTAAAATCAATTCATTTAAACGTAAAAGCTTATAGTTATTTGGGGTGTTTTTTGTTGCTGTAATTTTCTTGCGGATACTCCATAGAATATCTGATATTGCTTGAGGTTTTTCCGGGTTAAACTCTTTGATTGCTTGGTCAATTAAAGTATTAACTTCACTTAAGTTGTATCTGGTCCAGCTAATATCTACCCCACTCATTATGTCATCATTTTCAGCTCTATCTCCTTTAGTGTAAACCATATACTCTAATTGAGAACCTCTAGACTTAGATGAACCAAAGCCTTGGCTTTTATGCATGCTTCTACTTTCAGCTGCAATTTCAGAGTATGACTTACCTAATATAGGATTATACAAACCATAATCTATTGTTACATAGTCAGGATTGTCTTTTGCTTTATTTGGTATATCTCTATCCCACCAAGCACTACAATTCCAATACAGACGTTTTGGTTGCCATAAACTTACATGCTTTAACTGCTCTGGAAAAGCGGTTGGGTCATTTGCTAGATCAAATGCTTCTTCTGCAAGCATAGCAGAGGCAGTATGATGTCCATGCCCTGCCCTAGCATCAGGCGGAAAGCGAGTAATGATAACATCCGGTCTAAACTTTCTAATTGTCCAAACCACATCTGCCAATACTTTTTGTTTATCCCAAAACTCTAAAGTCTCATCAGCAGTTTTAGAGTAACCAAAGTCTACAGCTCTAGTAAAAAACTGTTCTGCTCCATCAATGTCTCTAGCTCCTAATAATTCTTGGGTTCTCAGTATTCCTAATGCGGCTCCTTTTTCGTTTCCAACTAAGTTTTGGCCACCATCACCTCTTGTAAGGGATAAATAGGCTGTACGAACTTGTAAATGGTTTTCTAAGTAAGAAATTAAGCGAGTATTCTCGTCATCTGGGTGTGCAGCAATGTATAGGACACTACCAGTAATTTTTAATTCTTTTAATTCTTGAAGAATTCGGCTTGAAGTCCAGTCTTTTTGTTGAGCAAAAGTAAATGTACATATGAAGCCTGATAAGGCTAATAATAGTAGTTTTTTCATCAATTAAATAATTTTCGCACTGTTTGAGGTTTCCAAATTTAACGATTAAATGTAGATACCTGTTTATACTTCTTTTTCATCAAGCTTATCAATACTTACTTTATTGGTTGTTTTTAATAACCACAGCCCAATAAATGTAATTAGTCCATTAAGGATTAGTAATTCAAAACCGAATTTAAAACCAAACCATTTTTCGGAGAATATGTTTAGGAGGTAGCAAATTACAGGTGAAGCAATTGCTACAAACGGAACATATTTATCTCTGATGTTGATTTTGGTAAACAAACCAAAGCTAAACAACCCTAATAACGGCCCGTAGGTATAACCCGCTGCTTGAAAGACTTTACTAATTATACTTTTTTCTTTAATTAGGTAATGAAATGATAGTATAACAAGCATTAACAGTAGTGAGAAAGTAACATGCGTGACTTTTCTAATTTTCACTCTTTCTTTCTGTTCTCTTTCCTGAATATTTAAAAAATCTACACTAAAAGCTGTGGTTAAAGATGTTAATGCAGAATCTGCGCTAGAGTATGCAGCAGCTATTAAGCCTAAAATAAAGAAAACGGCTACAGCTACTCCTAAGTTACCACTCATAGCTACCGCAGGAAATAAATCATCCCCCACTGCTGTTATACCGGTAGTCTTTGCATAATTATATAATAATACACCAAGCATTAAAAAGAAAAAGTTTACCACTACCAATGATGTGCTCATCCAAAACATGTTTTTCTGAGCGTCCTTAATATTCTTGCAACTTAGATTCTTTTGCATCATATCTTGGTCTAAGCCAGTCATAGCAATAGCAATAAAGGCTCCTGCAAAAAACTGTTTAAAGAAAAAACGCTTATCTCTCCAGTCATCAAAAAAGAAAGCTTTGGTGTAAGACTCATCGCTCATCATTTCTTTAAGACTATCAAAAGAGAGTCCCATTTTATCTGTTATTAACCAAATACTCACTCCTACAGCTAATAGCATAAAAAAGGTTTGTAATGTATCTGTCCAGATAATGGTTTTTATACCACTTCTAAAGGTATATAACCATATTAGTAGAATTGTAATAATAACAGTTACTACAAAAGGAACTTTTAAGGCATCAAATATGACTAATTGTAACACATTGGCTACTAAGTATAATCTAAAGGCTGCCCCAATAGTACGAGAAAGCAAAAAGAAACCCGAGCCCGTCTTGTAACTGCTTTTACCAAACCTAGTGTTTAGGTATGTATATATAGATGTAAGATTTAGCTTGTAATAAAGAGGTAATAAAACGGTACCAATAACAAGGTAACCCACCAAGTACCCTAGCACCATTTGCATATATGCAAACTGACTGCCTTCTACCCATCCGGGTACAGATATAAAAGTCACTCCTGATAAGGATGCACCTATCATACCAAAAGCTACTATATACCATGGTGACTGCTTATTACCTAAGAAAAAGGTTTGATTATCATCGTTCTTACCGGTAAAGTAAGAGATAAGGATGAGTACTAAAAAATAAGCCGTTATAACGGCAATTATCAATTCAGGCTTCATAAATCTGTTTATAAGTAGATACAAAGAAAGCAAAATTTGTTTAGGCTAAATATGTATTTTTGAGGCTATGAATTATTCATCTAAGTTGATTGAGGAGGCTGTAAATGAGGTTTCGAAACTACCGGGTATTGGTAGTAAAACTGCTTTGCGCCTTGTGTTACATATGCTTAAACAGCCTAATGAGTATACTCATAACCTGGCTGAAGCCTTAAAAAATGTGCGAGACAATGTCTCTTTTTGCAATTCATGCCATAATATATCTGATAGCGAGATTTGCGAAATATGCTCTTCTCATAAAAGAGATAAAACTGTTGTTTGTGTGGTTGAGGATACAAGAGACGTAATGGCTATAGAGAATACAAGTCAGTTTACAGGTACTTATCACGTGTTGGGAGGTATCATATCTCCTATGGATGGTGTAGGGCCGCAAGACTTAAAAATAGATAGCCTAGTGCAAAAATGCCAAGCAGGTGAAATTCATGAGCTTGTTTTTGCGTTACCATCTACTATGGAAGGAGATACTACCAATTTTTATATATCTAAACGCCTACAAGAACTCAATATTAAGCTTTCAGTAATTGCTCGCGGTATTGCAGTTGGCGATGAGTTAGAGTATGCAGATGAAATTACACTTGGACGATCTATTATCAACCGAGTACCCTATGAAAACTCTCTTAAACAAGCATGAAGCTAACTATAGTTATAGTTAATTACAACGTTAAGTACTTCTTAGAGCAGTGCCTACACTCTGTGTACAAAGCATTAAACTCTATAGAAGCTGAAGTTTTTGTGGTTGATAATGCATCTGTAGATAGTTCGGTTGAAATGGTTGCCGAGAAGTTTTCAAATGTAAAACTGATTGCAAATAAAGATAATGTTGGTTTTTCTAAGGCAAACAATCAGGCTATTAGAGAAGCTAAAGGAGAATATGTATTACTGTTAAACCCCGATACTGTTGTAGAAGAGGATACTTTTGATAAAGTAGTATCTTTTATGGATAAACACCCTGATGCAGGTGGTTTAGGAGTAAAGATGATTGACGGAAAAGGAAGTTTCTTACCCGAATCTAAACGTGGTTTACCTACGCCCTCTGTGGCTTTTTATAAGATATTTGGCTTGTCAAAGCTATTCCCTAAATCTAAAACCTTTGGTAGGTATCATTTAGGCTTTTTAGCCAATGATGAAATAAATGAAGTTGATGTGCTGGCCGGTGCATTTATGCTATTAAGAAAATCTGTACTAGATGAAATAGGTTTGTTAGATGAAGACTATTTTATGTACGGTGAGGATATAGACCTCTCCTATCGCATCCAAAAATCAGGTTCTAAGAACTATTATTACCCAGAGACAAGCATTATACATTATAAAGGAGAGAGTACTAAAAAAGGTAGTATTAACTATGTATTTGTTTTTTATCGTGCAATGGTAATTTTTGCAAAAAAACACTTCTCTTCTTCAAACGCTCAATTGTTTGCTTTCTTAATAAATATGGCCATTTATTTAAGAGCAGGTGCAGCAATAGCCAACCGATTTATTAAAAAAATTGCTTTTCCATTGTTAGATGCCGGAATATTGTTTGGCGGTATGTTTTATCTCAAAAATTATTGGGAAAACAATCACCGGTTTGTAGAAGGTGGAGAATACCCTATTCAGTTCATGATGTATGCAGTACCTGCATATATAATTATATGGTTAACTGCCGTGTTTTTTAGCGGTGGTTATGATAAACCTTATCGTATTTCAAAAATTATTAGAGGTATTGGTGCGGGTACAATTGTAATTCTTGTCTTTTATGCTTTACTAAGTGAAGACTATCGTTTTTCTAGAGCCTTAATATTATTGGGCGCCGTTTGGGCAGCATTAGCTATGCCCGTAGTCCGATTATTACTAAATGTTGTAACAAAATCTAACATCCTTGATAATAGGGCACATAAAAGAAGAGTTGCTATTATTGGTAGTGACGAAGAAACAAATCGTTTGTTAAACTTATTAGGACAAACATCTATCGACACAGGTTTTACAGGAATTGTGTCAGTTAGTTCTACTCCTATCAACTCTGCAAACTATATAGGAGATATAAGCCAGTTAGATGATTTAGTAAGTATTTACCAAATAGATGAAGTTATATTTTGCGCTAAGAATATATCTTCTCAAGATATTATTTCACAAATGGCAAATCTTAGCAATCAAGACATTACTATTAAAATAGCTCCGCCTGAAAGCTTATATATAATAGGTAGCAACTCTATCAACACACAGGGTGAGTTATATGCCTTAGATGTAAATGCAATTACCAGCAGCGCAAATAAACGAAATAAGCGAGTTTTTGATATTGCAATGAGTTTTATACTAATAGTATTCTTCCCTGTTTTACTATTTATAGTAAAAAAACCATTATCAATGCTTGCCAATTGCTTTTTGGTTTTAGTAGGAAAATATACTTGGGTAGGATATAGTAAATTGACGCTTAAAGGAACCTTACCAAAAATAAAATCAGGAATCTTAAACCCTACAGATAATTTAAATGTTAAGAGTATAAATGACGATACTAGCTACAAACTCAATGCTTTGTATGCAAAGGAGTACAACATTAAGTATGACTTTGATATCCTATTATCAGGCATCAAGCATTTAGGTCGTAGAAATATCGGGGAATAATTATTAAATTCGCAGTCTCAAAAAACGAGATTTAAACGAGCATAGGAATATGGCACAAGTAGAATTGATAATGCCTAAGATGGGCGAAAGCGTTGCAGAGGCAACTATCATTAAATGGTTAAAAAACGAAGGAGAAACTATTGAGGCTGAGGAATCGGTTTTAGAGATTGCTACTGATAAGGTAGACTCTGAGGTTCCATCACCTGTTGAGGGTGTTTTGGTAAAACGCCTTTTTAATGAAGATGATGTTGTACAGGTTGGTCAGCCAATTGCAATGATAGAAACTGATGGTGCCGCAGCAAGTGCTGCTCCTGCTGCAAAAGCAGAAGAGGCTCCTAAAGTTGAAGAAGTTGCTGCTCAAGTAGAGCAAACTGTAGCAAATGCAACAGCCACAGCAACTCCTGCTCCTACTTCAGTTGAATCTACAGGAGATCGTTTTTACTCTCCTTTAGTAAGAAGTATTGCATCTGAAGAAGGTGTTAGTCAACAAGAATTAGATAGTATACAAGGCACAGGTAAAGATGGCCGAGTTACTAAAAAAGATATTTTAGCACACGTTGCTAATAGAGGTAGTCAACCTGCGCCAGCAACGGCTGCTCCTGTTCAAAAAACAACTCCGGCTGTTTCAGAGCCTACTGCTCCACCGGTTCCGATAGGTGCAGATGATGAGATTATAGAGATGGATCGTATGCGTAAGCTTATAGCAGACCATATGACTATGTCTAAACGTACATCTGCGCATGTAACATCTTATGTAGAGGCTGACGTTACAAATATTGTAAACTGGAGAAACAAAGTAAAAGACTCGTTCTTTAAACGTGAAGGAGAAAAAATAACCTTTACTCCTATTTTTATTGAAGCATTAGTTAAAGCTATTAAAGATTTCCCAATGATAAATGTATCTGTTGATGGCACGAACATTATTCGTCATAAAAACATCAATATGGGAATGGCAGCAGCTTTACCATCAGGTAACTTAATTGTTCCTGTAATTAAAAATGCTGATAGAATGAACTTATTAGGGTTAACTAAAACGGTTAATGATTTAGCAAAAAGAGCTAGAGCTAATAAACTATCTGCCGATGAAGTTTCTGGCGGTACATACACACTTACAAATGTTGGTTCTTTTGGTAATGTAATGGGTACACCTATTATTAATCAACCACAAGTAGCTATTATGGCTGTAGGTTCTATAAACAAAAAACCATCTGTTGTAGAAACACCGGAAGGCGACTTTATTGGAATTCGTCATAAAATGTTCTTATCACACTCATATGACCACCGTGTTGTAGATGGTGCTTTAGGAGGTATGTTTGTAAGACGAGTAGCTGACTATTTAGAAGCTTTTGACCCTAACAGGGAGATATAAAAACCACTAAGCCTCCTTAATTGGAGGCTTTTTTATTTAAACCATTATGGAATTAAAATTAAGCCGTCCTATTTGTTTTTTCGATTTAGAAACAACAGGTGTTAACGTTGCTAAAGATAGAATTGTAGAAATTTCAATCCTTAAAGTATTTCCAAACGGAAATAAGGAAAGTAAAACATGGTTGGTAAACCCCACTATTCCTATCCCTGCTGTTACAACTGCCATACATGGTATATCTGATGAAAAGGTAAAAGATGAACCTACATTTAAAGAGTTGGCATCGCAAATTAATCAGATGATTGCAGACTCTGATTTAGCAGGATATAACTCCAATAAGTTTGACATCCCCTTATTGGCCGAGGAGTTTTTAAGAGCAGATATAGACTTTGATATGGATAAACGTCAGGCGGTAGATATCCAAAACATATTTCATAAAAAAGAACAACGCACCTTATCTGCAGCGTATAAATTTTATTGCGATAAAGAATTAATAAATGCACACTCTGCCTCTGCCGATACTGAAGCTACATATGAGATATTAAAAGCTCAGTTAGATAGGTATGATGACCTTGAAAACGACACTAAATTCCTTTCTGAGTTTTCTACACAACGTAAAATTGCAGATTTTGCAGGTTTCTTACATTTTAATAAAGAGGGTAAAGAAATATTTGGCTTTGGCAAGCATAAAGGAAAACTTGTTGAAGATGTATTGGAGCAAGAACCCGGCTATTTTAGTTGGTTACAGAATGCGGATTTCCCATTGTATACCAAAAAAGTCTTAACAGCTATTAAACTGCGTAACTTTAATAATAAGTAGTATGAAAATTATATGTGTGGGTAGGAACTATGCAGATCATGCAAAAGAACTGAATAATGAGGTTCCTAAAGAGCCTGTGATTTTTTTAAAACCCGAAACTGCTGTTGTACCAAAGAAAATGCCCTTTTTTATCCCTGATTTTTCTGAAGAGGTGCATTATGAAGCAGAAGTAGTAGTAAGAATAAACAGACTAGGAAAGCACATACAAGAAGAGTTTGCACATAAATATTACAACCAAGTTACACTGGGTGTAGATTTTACTGCAAGAGATGTTCAACAGAAATGTAAAGAAAAAGGGCTTCCGTGGGAAAAAGCAAAAGCATTTGATGGTTCTGCTATTGTTGGAAAAATGATAGATAAGAATGAACTCGATATCAATGATTTAAATTTTCATTTAGAGGTTAATGAAAAAACAGTGCAGTCTGCCAACACATCAGAAATGTTATTCTCTGTTGATAAAATCATCGCTTATGTTTCAAAATATTTTACTCTAAAAATTGGCGATTTAATTTTTACCGGTACTCCCGCAGGAGTTGGTAAAATCTATAAAAACGACTCTATAAAAGGCTTCTTAAGTGAGCGAGAAGTATTTACAGTAAACGTTAAATAGGTTTTCTCTATCGGAAAATAATTATAACTTCACGGCAAATAACATTTAATTGACTTTAAATAATTGTAAAGATTATAAAACTCCCGCGTTAATGGAAAAATGCGGCTGTTTTGTTATATTTGTTAGTCAGGTAATTGTATGAAAACTGTAAACACTTAAATATGAGAAAGCTATTACTTTCGTTAATACTCTTAACATTTACTTTATCCGCTGGTTTTTCACAAGTAGTATCAACTGTATACTACGAAGACTTTGAAGTACTTCCTGTTCAAGGTACTCAGGGTATAATTGGTACTTCAAGTCCTGCTATTTTTAATTGGGATAGAACAACTATTGTATCAACTAGTCCAACAAACTCTTATTTTGCTGATATTCATATTCAGACACCTGCTCAATCTATGAGTGGCGGTGACACTTTGTACTTCGAGACAAATACTTTCAGTACCATTGGTAATGTATTTGTGCTTTTAGAGTTTGATAACATTGCTAAAGTTAGGTTCACTGACCAAGCAGTCATTCAAGTTTCTTCTGATGGTGGTACAACATGGCAAGAATTGGATAACAATCAATATCAGGGAACGGATCCATTATTTGCCAGTAACTTTTTCTTCAATGGAGGATCATATTTTCAAGATGGTCAGCCTTGGACTACTGCAGGCAATAATGACCCTCCTACTCAGACAATGTGGAGACATGAGGTTTTTGAAGTATCAACATTACTTGCTAATACTGCAAATGCAAAAGTTAGGTTTGTAATTACACCTCAAAGTAACACACAACCTTCGGCTGGTTGGTATATAGATAATATAGAGGTTAAGGCTGCACCTTGCGAAATTATACCTCCAGTACTTACTGCTAACACAGGTAACCCAGGTGCAAACCCAAATAATGCTGTTTTTGTTACAGGCCCTTTTCCTATAGACTATAATGCTTCTGATGCTCAATCAGGTATAGACTCTGTATATGTTGTTTATAAAGTAAATGGTGGTGTTACAGATACAGTTCAGTTAACCCCTCAAGGTGCTAATCAATATTTAGATAGTATACCTGCTCAAAGTGTATTTGATACCATTTGCTATCAAGTAGTAGCCGTAGATTTATCAAATCCATGTCAAAATAAAACCGTATTACCATCGGATACCTCTTTTTATTGTTTCGATATTAGAGCGGGCTTACCGCCCATGTGCGGGGCAGTTGGTGCTAACCCAGGTAACTTAGAGTTTGTGCCATGGGCAGAAGACTTTGAAACAAACTTCTCTATTCCTACTCCTCCTACAAATAACTTTGGGTTGATTGAAGCTTTTTGGGATAGGCAACCTACCAATATACCCTCTAGATATACATGGATACCATTTAGTGGCTCTACACCCACTGCTAATACAGGTCCTTCGGCTGATAATACATTAAAAACACCTGCTGGTAAGTATATGTATCTTGAGTCTAACCAAACTACCGGTAATCAAGGAGTATTAGTAACACCATGTTTGGATTTCAGTAATATTGTTTCTCCAAAAATGACTTATTGGTACTATATGTACGGCGCTGATGTAGGTAGTATATCTATTGATATTGGTACTGATACAAACAGTACAGGTACTATTAATTGGGATGCTAATATTAATGGTAACAGCATTAGTGGTGAAAAACAAACGCTTGGAAGCGATCCTTGGGAGCAAAAATCTTTATCATTATGGCAATATGGTAATAGTGATGTACCTGTTGTTATTCGTATTAGAGGTGCTAAAGGTATATTTGAATCTGCCGGAGGTAGTAGTTTACAAGATTTAGCTATTGACGATATAAATATTTTTGAGCCACCATCATTTGAGCTTGAAATGAATAGTATAGATGCTCCCATAGCTGGGCTATGTTCTTATAGTGCAAATGATTCAGTAACAATTACATTTACAAATGAAGGAGGCGCATTTTTACACTCTATACCTGTATCTCATACCATAACAGGACCAAGTGGCCCAGTTACAGTTAATGAGGTTATTAGTTTTGCACCAGATTCATTGGAGCCTGGCGAAACATATACTTACACATTTAATACAGGTGTTGATATGTCTACGCCAGGAACTTACACAATTAATACTTGTGTTAATTTAACTGGAGATGTAGACATTACTAATGACTGTACTACTGCTACATATGAGGTATACTTACCAATAACATCATTTCCTTTTATTGAAGACTTTGAAAACTCAACCAGAGGTAATCCTGCCAATCAAAACCCTGGGGTATTAGGTCCTAATTTAAATGGTTGGGAGTTAGTGCCTACAGCAAGTCCTACGAATGATAATTATGCATTTTATGTAAATCAAGGTATTACTATAGATGAAAACTCAGGTCCTGTATACGATCATACCTTAGGAACTACTAAAGGACAGTTTTTATATGCAGAATCTAATAACTCAACAAGTACTCTAGATGTAGTTGCTAGATTTGAATCTGTATGTTTTGACTTCTCAGGCATGACTAGCCCTCATTTAGACTTTTATTACCATATGTATGGATCTTCTGTTGATAGATTGGTTATACAGGGTAAAACGGATAATATGAATGGTGGTAATTGGTTTCCAATTGTTGCTCCTGCCCTAGTTGGTCAAAAGCAAACAAGTAAAATTGAAGACTGGAGATATCAGTCAGTTGATTTATCAGCATTTGCTGATAGCTCTTTAGCTATACGCTTTATTGCAAGAAGAACATTAACATCTGATAATAGTGATATTGCAATTGATGATATACATGTTTACGATAGACAAGCTGTAGATGTTGGCGTATCGGAAATTGTTAACCCTTTTGAGTATTTAAGAGCAGGTAATGTATCTAATGTTCAATTACGAATCAGAAACTTTGGTACAACACCAGCAACAAATATACCTGTTACATATAGCTACGATGGGGTTACGGGTACAGCTATTTACACAGGTACAATTGCTCCTGGTGCGGATGATTTGTTATCAATTCCTTCAAATACTATTGCTGCACCCGTAGGTAGGTTTGACTTATGTGCTTGGACAACCATGACGGGAGATATTAATACTTTTAATGATAGTATTTGTAGAGAAACTTTTGGTTTTACAAGAGATACTTTAACTAACTATAATAATTTTAGATACGTAGATGGTTTTGATAATGGTGATACCTCTCTATATCAAAAATCAAAAATAGGTGATGGTTTAAGACAATGGGAGTTAGGAGCTCCTACCGGACCAATAAACTCTGCTATTAGTGCTCCAAATGTATGGGAGATTGATTTAGATGGTAATTATAGAAATGATGCAAATGAAATGCTATATGCACCTATTTTGTACGTTGACACTCTAGAAGATATTCAGTTTCATTTTGATCAATGGATGGCATCTGAAGGCGGTGTAGATGGTGGTAGAGTTGAGTATTTAGGAGCGGGTGCCATATGGGTATCTCTAGAAGGGGCTGCATCTGCAGTAACTCAAAACTGGTATGATAGCAAAAACCCTGTAAGTGCATTAGGAGGTAATGGCTTCTCTGGCTCAACAGGTGGTTGGATTCACTCTATGTATCCATTAAACTTTTATAATGGCAACACTTCACCATTAGTTACTAGATTTAGATTTGCATCTGATCCGGCTACAAATAATTCTGATGGATGGGCAATTGATAATCTTGGGATTATAGCACCTCCACAGCGTTCTGCTTCACCAGATTCTGCATATACTATCTCTCCCCTACCTATTCCAGGAAATAACCAATTTGGGCTTATTATACGTAATACTGGGGCTAATGATTTAGATAGTGTAGTTGTAGAGTTATATATTGATGAGGCTGGTCCTGCTCCAAATACATTAGTTTCTACTGAAGCATTTAGCTTTAAAAAGATAATTACTAATGGTACTTATGAAGATACCTTATCATTTGTTTGGGACGCACCTCCAGGAACTCATGATGTATGTTTTGTTACACGTTTCCCTAACGGTTTAAGAGATTTATTACCTGAAGATGATACTTTATGTATAGCTGTTACAATTTTAGATACAACAAGTGTATTCCCAAGTTGTACAAACTTTGATGGAGGCGCTACTTTCCTTTCAAGAGATGCTATTACTTACAAGCCTAGTAACTCGTGGGAATGGGGTGTGCCCGGAGCAAGTATTGGTCCTGCATTTTCTCCACCTAATGCTTGGGTTACAAAGCTAAATTCAGATTATACAAGATTAGAAGAGTCTGCTTTATTTACTAGTGTATACAATGTAGATTCAGGTCAGTGTTATAGAATAAGCTTTATGCACCTATTTGAAACAGAGCTTTATCATGATGGAGGTCTAATTGAAGCTTCACAAGATGGTGGTGTTACATGGGAATTGGTTGGTAGTCATGGCGGAAACTGGTATAACACAAACTTTGTTACTAGTTTAGAACAAATAAACCCAGGTTGGACAGGTAGCTCTGGCGGTCAATGGGATTCTGCTTTTACTGATGTTAGCTTCCAGTTATCTGGTCCTACAATTTTCCGTTTCAGATTTGGTTCAGATTACACTGTTGAACAGCCAGGTTGGGCAATTGATGACTTCTGTTTTGACGAGTCTCCATTTGCAGTTTCAGCATGTAACTTTATAGGTCTTGAAGAAGATATATTAAAAGATATATTCTTAGGAGAAATTACTCCTAATCCATCAAATGGGGTGTCTTACTTAGATTACTCATTAGTTGATGCTGGTGAAGTGAAGTTTACAGTATATAATATGATGGGGCAACCCCTTGTATCAGAAACTGTAAATGCAAGTGTTGGTGGTAACAGATATGAGATTAATTCTACCGAATGGCAAAGTGGTATTTATTTTATTACTTTTGAATATAAAGGAGCTGCTTTAACACGTAGAATGGTTGTTACTAAATAACTAGTAGATATATAAATATAGAAGCCTCGGTTAACGCCGAGGCTTTTTTATTTCAGACATTTTGTCTTTTAATCAGACATATTTTCAGGTTTTTAAAATTGGAACTTAATTTGATATGAGTAATGTATAATTAAAAACACTGAATAATTACATCTATGAATTTCAATAATTTCACAATAAAATCACAAGAGGCTATACAGCAAGCACAGGTTATTGCTGCAGGCTATGGTCATCAAATTATAGAAAACGGACACATTTTAAAAGCTCTATTAGAAGTTGATGAAAATGTAACCCCTTATCTATTAAACAAGCTAAATGTAAATACGAACGTATTTGAAAAAGCATTAGAAAAAATAATAGAATCCTATCCTAAAGTTGAAGGCGGTACAGTTCAATTATCAAGGTCGGCTTCTACTGCTTTAACTAAAGCCTCTTCCCTATTAAAGGAGTTTGGAGATGAATACGTATCTATTGAACATATTTTATTAGGCATACTTTCTAGCAAGGATACTATTGCACAATTATTAAAAGACAATGGTGTAAATGAGAAGGATTTAAAAACAGCAATTCAAGAATTGAGGAAAGGAAGTAAAGTAACTTCTGCTAGCGCAGAAGACTCTTATAATGCATTAAATAAGTATGCAAAAAACCTAAATCAATTAGCAAGAGATAATAAACTAGACCCTGTAATTGGTAGAGATGAAGAAATCAGAAGGGTTCTTCAAATATTATCTAGGAGAACTAAAAACAACCCAATATTAATTGGTGAGCCCGGTGTGGGTAAAACTGCAATTGCAGAAGGAATGGCTCATCGTATAATAAATGGCGATGTCCCCGAGAATTTAAAAGATAAGCAATTATTCTCTTTAGATATGGGAGCTCTTATTGCAGGAGCAAAATACAAAGGAGAGTTTGAAGAAAGACTAAAATCCGTTGTAAAAGAGGTTACTTCTTCTGATGGTGATATAGTACTATTTATAGATGAAATACACACCCTTGTTGGTGCTGGTGCAGGCGAAGGAGCAATGGATGCTGCAAACATCTTAAAACCTGCCTTAGCCCGTGGTGAATTAAGAGCTATTGGAGCCACTACCTTAAATGAATACCAAAAGTACTTTGAGAAAGATAAAGCATTAGAAAGAAGGTTTCAGAAGGTAATGGTAAATGAGCCGGATACTGACTCTGCGATATCAATATTAAGAGGTATTAAAGAAAAGTACGAAACTCACCATAAAGTAAGAATTAAGGATGAGGCTATTATATCTGCTGTAGAATTATCTCAACGCTATATAAACGACCGTTTTCTACCAGATAAAGCAATTGACTTGATTGATGAAGCTGCATCTAAACTTAGAATGGAGATTAATTCTAAACCGGAAGAATTAGATGTGCTGGATAGAAAGATAATGCAGCTTGAGATTGAGCAAGAAGCAATTAAAAGAGAAAAGGATACTAAGAAGTTAGCATATTTAAAAGAAGAACTTGCCAACCTTAATGATGAGAGAAAAACTATACAAGCTAAATGGCAAACAGAACGAGATATTGTAGAAGGAATACAACAAGCCAAAGAAAGTATAGAGCAATTAAAATATGAGGCTGAACAGGCAGAAAGAGCCGGAGATTTCGGAAAAGTAGCCGAGATTAGATACGGTAAAGTTAAAGAAGCTGAGGATAAGCTTGAAAGCTACAAAGCAAAAATTGCTGAAATACAAAGCGGTTCGCCCTTAATTAAAGAAGAGGTAGATAGTGAGGATATAGCTGATGTTGTATCTAGGTGGACAGGTATACCTGTAACAAAAATGTTGCAAAGTGAACGCGAGAAGTTATTAAAGCTTGAAGATGAGCTCCATAAAAGAGTTATTGGTCAAGAAGAAGCAATTGTAGCCATATCTGATGCTGTAAGACGAAGCAGAGCTGGTTTACAAGATGAAAAGAAACCAATAGGGTCTTTCTTATTCTTAGGAACTACTGGGGTTGGTAAAACAGAGTTGGCTAAAGCACTGGCAGAGTTTTTATTTAATGATGAAAGCTTAATGACCAGAATTGATATGAGTGAATATCAAGAACGCCACTCTGTAAGTAGGCTACTTGGTGCTCCTCCGGGGTATGTAGGCTATGATGAAGGTGGACAGCTTACAGAAGCGGTAAGACGTAAGCCCTACTCTGTTATCTTATTAGATGAAATAGAAAAGGCACATCCTGATGTGTTTAATACACTCTTGCAAGTGTTAGATGATGGTAGATTAACTGATAACAAAGGGCGTTTGGTAAACTTTAAAAACACCATTATTATCATGACTTCAAATATTGGCTCTCACTTAATTCAGGAGCAGTTTGAAAATGTTAATGGAAATAATAAAGACGAAGCAATGGAAGAAGCTAAAAGACAAGTAATGGCTCTTTTAAGAAAATCTATTCGTCCGGAGTTTTTAAATCGCTTAGATGAAATCATCATGTTTACGCCTTTAAGTGAGAAGGATGTTGAGAACATCACCAAACTTCAAATAAATCTCTTAAAACAGCTTTTAAAGAAGCAAGACGTAACAATTGATGCTACACCTAAAGCAATACAGTTAATAAGTAAAATGGGGTATGATCCGCAATACGGTGCAAGACCTATAAAACGTATTATCCAGAAGCAGGTAATGAACGAGTTATCTAAGAAAATTCTTTCTGGCCATATTAATAGTGATAGTATTATACTTATTGATGCAGAAAATGAAACACTAATCTTCAGAAATGAAGAAGAGTTAAGTCAAATGAATTAAATAAGAAAGCCCCGCATATAGCGGGGCTTATATAATTAAATCCGTTTACTTCTACCAATCATTCTAGCACCGTAAACGGAATCGGTGTTATTTCCTATCCGTTTTAGGGATTATAGAATTATTATTGATTGGTAAATTTTTCTTCGGACTAGATATCATTTAACCGCCCTCCTTTCATATTAGTTAAACTTTAACAAAAGAGTTCATTTATGTATAATCTAAACTACTTTCCCTGTCTGTAGTACTTTACTACTCTCATAAAACTATCAAATCATATAAATGTTTCACAAAAAATGAGATATATTTACTAACAAGTTTTATACAAATAAATAATTAAAGATGATAATTACTACTACAGAAACAATAGCTGGCAGAGAAATAAGCGAAACACTTGGTGTTGTACGCGGAAGCACTGTTAGAGCTCGTAATATTGGAAGAGATATTTTTGCCGGTTTAAAGAATATTGTTGGCGGTGAAATATCTGAATATACAAAGCTACTAGCTGACTCTAGGGAAGAAGCTTTACATAGAATGACACAAGATGCACAAAAATTAGGTGCTGACGCTATAGTAAACCTTCGTTTTACAACTTCAGCAGTTATGCAAAATGCGGCCGAGATTTTAGCCTTTGGTACTGCTGTAAAACTAAAATAAGATGGTCTTATTCCCTATTTTTATATTATTCTTATACTTCTTTGGTATTATAGCCACCATAGCAATTATCATTTATTTAATTGTAAAACGTGTAGACGATAAGAGTAAAGAAGAGTTTGAAAAAAGGGATAACTAGTTTAAGAGTTTGTTTAACTGAAGTTTTATTTCTTTTGTCATTAACTCAGTATGTGACCAAGGGATAAAGTGATTCATATCCTTTTCTATTACCTCTTTGTAATTAGGGTTATTGGTCATTTTTTCTCTTAAAAAAGCAACTGTTTCAAAGGGAACAAGCATATCTTTTTCGCCATGGATAATGGTTAGAGGCATGCTGGTTAGCTCTCCCCACCTCTTTTCTTGTATTGTTAATTGCTCTTGCAATGGCCACATCTCTTTATTACTGGCCTGAAACGCTGGAGACATTATCCATCTAAACAAAAAGAATTTACCTGCGTAGTTATACCACTTTCTTGGCTGATGCTTAGCTGAAATTGCTGGTGCAGCCATAACCATGCTTTCTATTTGATTTGGATAATCAAGTGCTAATTGAGCTGCTACAGGACCTCCATAAGAATGAGATACAACAATAGCTTTTTTGCCAGATTTATTAGTTTTCAAGATACCCGCTATAGCTTTTGCCTGAATTTTTAGATCTTCTTCCCCACTCCCACCGGTAAAACCAAAGCCCAGTCTATCTACTGATACGACTCTTGCATGATTAGAGATAGAAGTATCTACCATAAACTCTTTCATCGCATCCCAAGACCCTGGAGAACCATGGATAAGAAAAATTAATGGTAAAGTATCCGGTCCAACTGAAACGTAGTGAATCTTATGTCCATTATAATCAGTATAAAATGATTTTGGAGGATATTTATTGTTATCAAATAAGTCTTTATAATCTGCTATAGTTTTTGGTTGCATCATTAGTCGGGTGCTGGCTAACAGTAGCAGTAATAAGCCAAAGAGTATAGCTAAGGTCCATAAACTAAATATCTTTCTAATTACTTTTTTAAACTTCATAGTATCTAAAACCTTAGTATTAAGCTAAAGGTTTACTTTAATTATTAGATTTGTGTGAATTTAATTTAAATATTTCATTATGATTAAAAAAGCGCTTGTATTATCCCTACTATTATTCATAGGCATTAACACAGCTTCTTACGCCCAAGATGGTTATGGTTTTGAAGTTATAGCCGAAGTTGAAGCCACTCCTGTAAAAAACCAATATGCATCTAGTACTTGTTGGAGTTTTACTACGAGTTCATTTATAGAGTCTGAAATGCTACGATTAGGTAAAGAAGAAATAGATTTATCTGAAATGTTTGTGGTAAGAAACACTTATTCTGAGAAAGCATTAAGATATGTAAGGCTTCATGGTAAGCTCAATTTTGCCGGTGGTGGTGCATTATCAGATGTAATGCATATATATGCTACCTACGGAGCAGTGCCTAACGAGGTGTACCCTGGTTTACTAATAGGTGAAGCAAATCATAGACATGGCGAAATGGATGAAGTTTTGAGTGCCATTGTTAATGCTGTAATAAAAAACAAGAATAAAAAACTATCTCCTGTATGGCACAATGCCTTTTTAGGGGCGCTAGATGCTTATTTAGGCGAATACCCTGAAACATTTAAGTATAAAGGAAAAAAGTATACTCCAAAATCTTTTGCAGATGATGTAGTTGGTATTAATCCGAATGATTATGTAGAGTTAACTTCTTTTACACATCATCCTTATTACAGTACGTTCCCAATAGAAGTACCGGATAACTGGCGTTTTGGACACTCTTACAACCTTCCTTTAGATGAGTTGATTGATGTATTAGATAATGCCTTAAAAGAAGGCTATTCTGCTTCTTGGGCTGCAGATGTAAGTGAAGATGGTTTTTCATACAAAAACGGCTTAGCAATTGTACCTGAGCAAGATATTGATGAAATGACTGCTGAAGAGAAAGAAAACGCTTTTAACAACCCTGTAAAACAAAAGCGTATTACTGCAGAGTTACGCCAAACAGCGTATGATAATTACCAAACTACAGATGACCATGCTATGCATATAACTGGTATGGCAAAAGCATCTAATGGTGACACCTACTATTTAGTTAAAAACTCTTGGGGTACTGATAATACTACTAAAGGTTATTTGTATGCATCGCTAAGCTACATGCAGTACAAAACACTTTCTATTTATGTACACAAAGATGCTATACCGGAAAAAATAAGAAAGAAATTAAACTTATAATAAAAAAGCCCTCTTTTAAGAGGGCTTTTTTATTAAATGGTAGGCTTACTTCTACTAGACTTTATATCTGACTTTTTCTTTTTATCAGACAAGCGTTTTTCTTTTACAGCTTTAGGGATTTTTGTCTTCTTACGGGGTTTAGGTTTTTGTAAAGCTTTATCTAGCAATTCATAAAATCGTTTGATAACAGTTTCTTTATTTGCCAGTTGTGTTCTTTTTTCATCAGAACTGATTACAAAAAAGCCATCATTATTAATTCTGTTTTGCAGCTTACTACTAATAAGCTCTTTTTGCTCTTCTGTTAAATGCGATGAGTCCATTACATTAAAACGGAGTTCTACTTTTGTAGAAACTTTATTTACATTTTGCCCACCTTTACCTCCACTTCTACTGGCTTTAAAGCTAAGCTCATCCGTAAAATCTATTTCCTTTATTGATTTCATTACAAAGCAATTAAACCCTCTATTTCTGCCGCTTCTTTATAACGATCTATTACTCTCTCCGGGCTAATCATTAACTCTTTTGCAGTTACACTAGTATACTTACCATTTCTTGATTCTCTAAGGGAAACAGAAGCTTCCTCTGCATTAAATAGCTGTTCTACTCTGGCAATTTTGCGATTATCAGAAGGCACAATAAACTTAAACATATATATAGCCGGCCAAGTAGTATCTTCTTTTAGTCTCTCTTTCAGTCTGTTAAAAAAATCTTCATCCATATTTTTTACTCATAAATGTCAAGCATAAAATAACGAATAATATTCCAGTTTGTTTAGAAACAATTAGTAGCTGCATTTGTTACATTTGCTTGCATTTTATTATTATTATGAAAAACGAAAAACTCCTGCTTTTTATTCTCGGTGCTATTCAGTTCACTCATATAATGGACTTTATGATTATCATGCCATTAGGTGACATACTAATGGACAGCTTTGATATTAGTGCTGGTCAGTTTAGTTATATAGTCGCATCCTACTCTATTACAGCAGGTGTATCTGGTTTTGTAACAGCAACTTTTATAGACCGTTTTGATAGAAAAAGAGTACTAACTGTAGCCTATACAATGTTTACAATAGGTACATTGGGTAATGCCTTAGCTCCTACTTATGAATTATTGCTTTTTGCCCGAATTTTTACAGGTGCTTTTGGGGGTATTTTAGGTGCACAAGTACTATCTATTATTGGTGATGTTATCCCTTTAGAGCGCAGAGGAAAAGCTATGGGTTTTATTATGGCAGCATTCTCTGTAGCATCTATTGTTGGAGTACCTACAGGACTTTATATTGCAGATAAAACATCATGGCATGCACCTTTCTTTATGCTTGGTGGTTTGGCTACAATTGTTTCTGTTCTTATTTACACTAAAATCCCTTCCTTAAAAGGGCATATAGATTTGGAAGGTAAACCAAAAATATTTGAAGCATTTGATAGGATTATTAACAATCCTCTACAACGCAAAGGACTATTGTTTTTTTCTCTATTAGTACTGGGCCAGTTTACAGTGGTACCTTTTATTACTCCATACATGATTAATAATGTTGGGTTTTCTCAATCTCAAATACCATTTATTTATTTGGTTGGCGGAACCTTAACTGTATTTTCATCTCCAATAGTTGGTAAGCTGGTTGATAAATTTGGTAGACAAAAAATGTTTACAATTATGGCTATTATATCTATAATACCTTTATTAGTGTTGACCAATTTACCCCCTGTAAAAATAGCTTTGGCACTAGTTGTTACCGGTAGTTTGTTTGTTTTCATTAGTGGTAGAATGATACCTGCAAATACTATAATGACATCCTTGGTAAAACCACAAAACCGCGGTAGTTTTATGAATGTGCATATGGCTGTAACCCATGTTACTATGGGGCTTGCTGCAACTACTGCTGGTTTAATAATCTCAAAAGATGATACAGGGGTTTTACATAACTTTAACCTTGTAGGTATATTAGCAGTTTCTGCTAGTATTATAGCTATATTTTTGGTTAGAAGATTAAAAGCTGTAAGCTAAATGGATGCTTATGTGGAGTTGGGATACGTAGGCTTATTTATAATCTCTTTCTTAGCAGCTACAATTATACCTTTTTCTTCTGAAGGCTTATTAGCCATTTTTGTGGCATCAGGTTTACCCTTATGGCCATCAATACTCATTGCTACACTTGGTAACACATTAGGAGGTGTAAGCACCTATTACTTGGGTTATATAGCCAAATGGAAATGGATTACTAAGTACCTTAAGGTATCTGAAGTAAAAGCTGATAAAACCAAACTTCAAATTCAAAAATATGGAGTTCCGATAGCATTTTTTACATGGCTCCCTATTGTTGGAGATTTGATTGCTTTAGCCTTAGGTTTGGTAAAAGCAAATTTTGCCAAAGTGCTGCTTTTTATGTTTACAGGAAAGCTGGCTAGATATATCGTAATAGGCTATATTTTCATAAACCTATAATTTTAGTAATTTAGTTGCAAACATGTACTTAGTATGAGAGCAATTCAGTTATGGTTTGATGAATACGCAGAAAGTCACAAGAACCCTACCAATAAGGTTATTCATTGGATATGTGTTCCTCTTATAGTCTTAAGTATCATTGGCTTATTAGCATCAATACCTTCTACCTCATTAAAAGAGCTTTTCCCTGAAAGTTTTATCACACCATACATACACTGGGGAACAGTTGCTATAGTTTTAAGTATTCTATTTTACATTCGTCTATCAGCTTCTATAGCTATTGGTCTTACTTTTTTATTGTTGCTAGGGCTATTTGCAGTAGAAGAAGTTAATCATCATTTTCCTACCCCATTATGGCAAATAAGCCTAGAGGTGTTTATTGCATCTTGGTTAGGTCAGTTTTATGGGCATAAAATTGAGGGTAAAAAACCTTCTTTTTTAAAGGATATTCAGTTCTTATTAATCGGTCCGGCTTGGTTACTAAGTTTTATATACAAAAGCATTAGAGTAAGATATTAAATGACATCACTACTAAACCGTCTTGAAGAAGGAGACTATAAAAGTCTTGGGCAAGTACCGGAAGTAGTACAAGAGGTTTATACTGATAATTCTCTTTTACCTTTATTAGTAGAAGGCTTACTTCATAAAAACCCAAAAGTGGCTTTTCGGTCTGCAATTGCATTAGATAAAATTGGGCGAGAAAAGCCAATATTACTAAGCACCAGTAAAAAAGAGATTCTAGCAGCAGCTAATGTTATTGATGATAAAAATGTAATATGGCACTTAAGTTTAGTAATGTCTTATTTACCACTTACTGATGATGAAATTGCTGAAGCATTAAATCTAATAACAGGCTGGTTAACAGATAAAAAACCGGCTATTTTTGCTAAAGTTAACTGTATGCAAGCTATAGCTACTATTTGTAAACCTCATGAAGAATTAGTTTCTGAGGCAATAGCTATAATTGAAGAAGAAATGCTAAAAGGGAAAGCAGCAATAAACGCTAGAGGAAGAATGTTATTGAAAGAATTAAAAAAGCCTGTATGATTTACAGGCTTTATTTATTATTTATAATAATTACTATTAAAATCTCCACCCAACTGATACTCCTAGCCTTACATCCCATTTAGGAAAATCATCAAAATAAGACTCATCAATATCTTCAGAGTATGAATCCTCATCAATAAAGTATCTTCCTATTCCAAAATACCATTCAAATACAAAATTGCTAGAATTCACAATTTTCTTACCAACATTAAATCCTGCAGCTAAAGAATTAGATGTTCTATCTGCCTCTACAAGGCTACCATCATTAGTGAATACTGTTTCGTTTTTAGTTTCAGCATGTCTATATTTTAAATATCCACTGATATAAAAACCATCGCTTCCATCTTCTGGTCTTAAATAAAATTTAGCTTCAGGGATAAAATAAAAAGCGGTTAAATCATAATCGCCATCATCAAATGTAAAACTGTTAAAAAAGCCTGTAGTTGCTTGGAGCCCAAAGTTTTCTCCGTTTCCATACTCATAGGTAAGACCATGGTTGTTAAATAAATGACCTAAAACGTTTGTTTTAACCTCATGGTTTTGTGCTTTAGCTGTAATGGTCCCAACCATCAATAAAGCGGATAAAATTAATGTTTGTTTTTTCATTGTTATATTAATTGTTTCAAAAGGTCAAAACAAAAAGCGAGCCAAAAATAATCACCTTGTTAAAACAATATAATCTCTAATAACAGTTTTCAAAAACTCTACTTTATTCTTGGGTAATTCTTTAAGCTCTAATCTTTCTTGTACAAATTTTATAAGCTCAATAATAGTTTCTCTATGTGCTTTGTTTCTATACTTAGTATATCTATCTACTACAGACTTTATTGTAATCATTTCTTCTTCACTAAACCTCTTTACGTCTGGATAATGAGGGGTATAATTTTCTAATGAACTAATATTTAAAATAGATTTTAAAGCAATTTGATTGGTTGGTTGTGTTTTTATAACGATAGTATTAGCTAGTATGTCCCCTAATCTTTGTCGTTTTTCTGTTGAAGTAATTAATAACCCCGCCAATGTACCTAGAGACAACATTACATCTATAAGTCTAAATACCCATCTTGTTAAGTAGTCTTGTATGGTAGGTTGTTCTCCATTTAACTTGATAATTTTTATACCTAATGCACGCTTACCTATTGATTGTCCGTTACCTATTATTTCTGATACTATTGAGTAAAAGAAGATAGTGGGAATAATAACAAAATATGAAATAGCAAACCCTGTATTATTGGGTATTGCAATAGAGACTGCAAAAACCATAATTACAATAAAAACCAACTCAATAACCACGTCTAAAAAAAATGCAATTGACCTTTGCCCTACAGTCGCAAGTTCATGTTCTATAGTTACATTTTGTGTGGTAGTAATTTCTACAGTTTGCACGTTAAGTAAGAATAAGTTTTATATTTTTACTAAAATTTGAATCCGCACATGCGCGAGACCCGATTTATTGAGCAAAATAAGGAAAAGTGGAGCAACTTTGAGAAAACTCTCACTAAAAAAAATAAGGACCCGAATAAACTTAGCGATCTTTTTATTCAAGTAACCGATGATCTCTCTTACTCAAGAACGTATTACTCAAAGCGTTCGGTAAAAGTATACCTTAATAACCTTGCTCAAAAAACCTTTATTAGTATTTATAAAAACAAACGTATAGAAAAGGGAACTTTCTTAAAGTTTTGGACTAAAGATCTTCCTTTACTTATATATGATTGCAGAGGAGCTTTTAGACTTTCATTCTTTGTTTTTCTTATATCTTTTACAATAGGCTGGTTGTCTAGCACCTATGATAAAGACTTTGTAAGGTCTATACTAGGAGATGGATATGTTGAAATGACCATTGAAAACATTGAAGATGGTGATCCAATGGGAGTTTATAAGGGTGATAGTCAATTTGAAAGTTTTGTATGGATTACTGTAAATAACCTTCAAGTAGACTTTTACACTTTTATAATGGGGCTATTCTTTTCTATTGGTACCATTTTCGTCATACTATCAAATGGAATAATGATAGGCTCTTTTATGCAGTTTTTTTATGAATATGGTGTGTTTGAAGAGTCATTTTTAGGTGTTATGCAGCACGGAACTATAGAGATATCTACTATAATTATTTCCGGTGCAGCTGGTATTACTCTTGGTAAAGGATTATTGTTCCCAAAAACACATTCTCGACTCTATTCATTCCAAATATCTGCTATAAAAGGCTTGAAAATAATTTTAGGTGTTTTACCTCTTACCATTTTTGCCGGCTTTATAGAAGGTTTTGTTACTAGACTTACAGATACGCCTGATTATATAAGAGTAATAACAATAGTACTAAGTTTACTTTATGTACTAATATACTTTGTGTGGTACCCAATAAGAGTTGCCAAAAGAACCGATAAGGCAGTTACTTATGGCGATAAGCTTCCCCCTACACCTAAACTACATATTGATTTTTATAAGCTGAAGCAAAATGGAGAGGTTTTTACAGAGACATTCTTAATATTTAGGAGTACAATTGCAAAAACTATTAAACCGATAGTATTATTTTCATTTATAATAAGTTGTATATCAGTATTTATATTAGACGAAGGTTTTGGTTCTGTATCAAACGGGCTTTATTACGGAAACAATTTATGGCAAATAGTAATACTGTTATTTGAGCAAATAGGTAGTTTACAAATACTTTTTAATTATCAATCTAATATTGTTTTATTACCCATAAACATTGTTATATACAGCATTATTAGTATTTATGGTTTGTATCCAATCCATGAGCTTTACTTAAATAATAAATTGAGCTTTTCATTTAAAAACTCAGTATCATTTTTAAAGAAAAATATTGTTAAGGTTATAGCAATTATTACTGTCTCTCATTTACTACTTTTTATTCCTACAGTTGGTGGAGACATCCTTTTTTACTTGTCCACCCCTATTATAATATACTGCCTGGTAAGTGTTACAACTAATGGTAATGGTATTTTTGAAAGTATAAAAAATGCTTTTAGCTTTTATTTCAGCTCATTTGGTAAAAACTTTGGTTTTTTCTCAATTCTTTCAATAGTATCCTTATTGTTATTATTATTCATAAATGCTCCCACTATGTGGTTTATAGTTGATTATTCTAATCAGCTACTTGGTATAGAGTCAGGTTTATATTACACAATCATAAAATTATTAGTAATTACAATAAAGATTTTAAGCTTTAACCTATGCATTATCTTATTTATTAAGGGGTTTGGGCTTTTGTATTTTAATGTAAGAGAAATAAATACCGCTGCTGGTTTAAAAAAGCAAATTCTCAATTTCAATAAAAAATAGGTTGCATAAATTATACTACATATTTGTTTTTACTCTACTTAGTTATAATATAATAGCTCAGCAAGATTTAGGTTATGAAAATGAGAAAATAAATGAAGCTACTATAGATGATAAAAAGTGGGAAGAAATAACAAATGGAAAAAGCTTTGGAGAGGAATCTGTAAAAAAAGAAGAGGAAAAAGTAACGGAGGATAACTCTAAACCTCGCCCAATAAGCAGCTCAAAAGAAATCCCCTTTTTCAGTAGTACATTAGGTTACATTATTCTCTTTACTCTTATTATTAGTGTACTAGGATTAATTATCTATTTATTAATAAGGCAAAATATTGGTATGGGTAATAAGAAAGTTAAAAACATACAATATGATGTAAATGTATTAGATGCCGAAACTCCTGAAGATGAGCTAGAAAATTATTTAAAAATAGCCTATGACAATAATAATTATAGAGATGCAATAAGAATGTATTACCTACTTATTATGCGTTCATTGGCAAGTCAAGGTTTGATTAACTGGGCAAAAGAAAAAACAAATATTGATTATCTGTTTGAGCTATACCAGCATAAATACTATTTACCTTTTAAGAATATTACTTTAAACTTTGAGAATGTATGGTATGGAGAAAATGAAATTGACAATACTCAATTTGAAAAATTAAGTATACAATTTAAGAGTTTTTTAAAAAAGATAAACACAACCAATGAAAAATAAGAACAACTCTATTTTTATTATCATTGGAGCAGTATTGATAATCACTATTATTATACTATTCTATTTTTATAACTCTAAACCAAAAAAATATGTGTGGTATGAAGATTATTCTGCTGAAAAAGAACAACCATATCAAGTAAAATATATAAAAAGGTTGCTACCAACCATCTACCCTAATAAAGAGTTTAAAGAAATAAATTTTCCGGCTAGAAAGTATTTAGATACAGTAACAGTACCTACAAACTATATATACATAGGTAATAACTTGTTTTTAAATGAAAAGGATAAAGAGTCTCTATTAAGCTTTGTAGATAAAGGTAACATTGCCTTTATCTCTACCAATGTTTTTCCTGCTGCATTTAATGATTCATTATTTATTACCCCTAAAGTTAATGAAGAAGGTTATTATTATATAGATACTTTATATTATCCAAATGATTCTATAAGCTTATATGAGCAGTTTAATGAGGAGTTTGGTTATGCAGAATATACAGATAGTACAAATATTGAGTTTTACGACACAGTAGCGTATAGATATTATTGGGATGTATCATTAGATTATTCATACAACACATTCAATTCTTATTCCGTTTCAACAAACTTTACACACCCAAACCTAGAGTCTGATTCACCTTATAAGTTTGAAAATATAAATAAAGATAAATTAGAATACTACAAATGGAGCTACATTGAGCCAGATAACTTTGTACAATACAATACTATTGGATATTATAATAGTGGTAAAGTAAATTGTGTAAGACTTAAGTATGGTAACGGCTTTATATACTTACACACATTACCAAAGGCTTTTACAAACTACTATTTATTAGACGAGAACGGCTATGAGTACTCAAAAAAAATATTTGGGCATTTAAAACCGGGTGCTATTTTGTATGATGAGTATAATAGGCGTTATCATTATGAAAGCACTGATAATTTTAATAACAATCAGTCACAATCTCCACTATACTACATACTTAATCAAAGAGGGTTTAGATGGGCTTGGTATTTATTACTCTCCCTAGGGGTTTTATACATTGTATTTAAAACCAAAAGAGAACAAAGAGCTATACCTGTTTTAATACAAAACCAAAATACATCCTTAGAGTTTATCAAAACCATAGGAACCATTTACTTAAATGAAAAAAATCACAAGCGTCTGGTATACCAAAAAATGAACTTATTTTTATCTTATATAAGAGATAGGTATCGTTTACCAACTAAAGATTTAGATGATAAACTAATAAAACAAATTGCATTGCTCTCTGAAATTGAAGAGAGAAGAATACGCTTTATATTTAAAAAGTTTAATGATTTATCAAATCAATCAGCTATAAAGGATGATGAGTTGATAAAGTTTTATAAAGCGATGCGCTACTTTTACAAACACAGTAAATAACTATATAATGGACGATAATAAAAATTCTTCAGAAGAAGGTTCTGAACCAAAAGTATCAAAAGAACAAAAAGAAAGTGTAGTAGATAATACCTCTTCCACCCCTTCTCCTTCTTCTGAACCTACAAGTACAGATGCTCCAACATCTTCAGATAATTCTGTAGAACCAAATGAAACTATATACAGCCCTCCTAACCCAGAATTAGAGAAAATAGCTGCCTCTGTACATAAAATCAAAACAGAAATAGGAAAAGTAGTAATTGGTCAGCAAAAAATGATTGACTTGATACTAGCAGGTATTTTTAGTGGTGGACATATATTACTAGAAGGTGTACCTGGTATTGCAAAAACGCTAACAGCTAAACTTTTAGCTGAAACATTAGATATAGATTTTTCTAGAATACAATTTACGCCAGACCTTATGCCCTCTGATGTGGTTGGTACGACTGTGTTTAATATGAAAACATCTGAGTTTACTTTTAATAAAGGGCCTGTTTTTTCTAATATCGTTTTAATTGATGAGATAAACAGATCTCCTGCAAAAACACAAGCTGCTTTGTTTGAGGTAATGGAAGAAAAACAAGTAACTGTAGATGGCGCTACTTATAAAATGGGTTTCCCGTTTATAGTAATAGCTACACAAAACCCTTTAGAGCAAGAGGGTACTTACAAACTACCTGAAGCACAACTAGACCGTTTTCTCTTTAAAATAAAAATGGAATACCCTAGCTTACAGGAAGAGAAAGATATTTTAAAAAGATTTAAAGAAGATTTTAATATTACAGTTTCTGAGCAAGTAAATACTGTATTTACTGCAAAAGAAATTAAAGAGTGTAGAGAAATTATAGAGAAAATTCATATCAAAGATGAATTGATAGACTATATAGCAGAAGTAATACATAATACAAGAAATAATGGTGATTTATACTTAGGTGCATCTCCAAGGGCTTCATTAGCTATTTTACGTTCAGCTAAAGCTATTGCAGCAATTAACGGGCGTAATTTTGTGACACCTGATGATATAAAATTTGTAGCAGTACCTGTACTAAACCATAGAATAATATTGGCTCCGGAAAGAGAAATGGAAGGTTATGAAGTAGAAGATACAATTATGGATATCCTTAAGAAAATAGAAATTCCACGTTGATAAAGTTAATTAGAAATACATATTTATCAGATCGATTTTTTTGGCTGTTTGGTGTAGTTATTGGCTTATTTGCCTTGAGCTTTTATGTGCCTATAATATTCCCTTTAATTCAAGCAGTACTTCTTTTATCAATAATACTTTTTATTACTGATTGGATACTAATTTTTAGCAATCTTGTAGAAGTTAAGCTAAACAGATATGTGCCTAAGCTAATGTCATTAGGTGACCCCAATAAAATCTATATTATAATAGACAATTACTCTTCTTTTCGCTTAGAGATAAATGTTATTGATGAAGTTCCCTATCAGTTTCAGTTTAGAGACTTTCAAATGGATATTGAACTTGGGAAAAGTGAGTCTCAGGAATTAATGTATGAGTTAACACCAAACATAAGAGGCGACTATCAGTTTGGTAATGTAAATGTTTTCTCTCAAAGCATGATAGGTTTGGTAAAAAGGAAACACGTTTTTAACGAGGAGTACTCTGTACCTGTATACCCTTCCCTAATTCAAATGAAAGAATTTGAGTTAAAGACCATGTCTCGTGTGTCAACTTTTCAGGGAATTAAAAAGATGCGACGATTAGGGCATAGTTATGAGTTTGAACAAATTAAAACTTATGTTCCCGGAGATGACTATAGAAGTATAAACTGGAAAGCAACTGGGCGAAACGGTACGTTAATGGTTAACCAGTATGAAGACGAAAGAGCTCAACAAGTATATACTATTCTTGATAAGAGTCGCTCAATGAAGATGCCATTTAATAATTTAAGCTTACTAGATTACGCAATTAATACTAGTCTTACTATTTCTAATATTGCACTAAGAAAGAACGATAAGGCAGGCCTAATTACATTTTCTGATAAGATTGAAACTACTATTAAGGCTGAAAGTAAAAAAGGACAATTAAAAAAGATACTGGAAACCCTTTATAAAGAAGAAGAAAGTCAGTCTGAGGCTAATTATGAACTACTATACAAGAGTTTAAAGCGATTTATTAATAATCGTAGTTTATTGTTTTTATATGCCAATGTAGAGAGTCAATTTGCCCTTGACCGTATATTGCCTATTTTAAGAAAAATAAATGCCTTACACCTACTTGTTTTTGTATTCTTTGAAAACTCTGAGATTGCAGAGTATGGAGACTCTGACGCTAAAGATGTAAGAGAAATATACCTTAAAACCATTGCAAAAAAGTATACCAATGAAAAAGAACAAATAGCTCAAAAGCTAAATCAGCTTGGTATACAAACAATTTTTACAAAACCAGAAGACCTATCAATAAATACAATCAATAAGTATTTAGAGTTAAAAGCAAGAGGAATGATTTAATGGAGCAAGTAAAGCGTATAGTTTTATCTGGGGCACCGGGTACTGGGAAAACAACTATTCTTAATTTATTAAAACAAAGGCAATATGCTTGTATGGATGAAGTTTCGAGAGAAATTATTGCCCATGAGCAGGCAAACGAAACAGATGTTTTGCCATGGAAAAATCTTGAAGCTTTTAGCAAGCTCATACTCAAAAAACGTATAGAGCAATTTAATACAGGTAATGCCCCAATTACATTTTATGACCGCGCTATTCCTGATGTATTGGCCTATTTACATTATGCCAACAAGCCTATAAAACCAATTTATACAGAGGCTGTAGAAAGGCATAAGTATTATTCTAAGGTATTTATTACTCCACCTTGGGAAGATATATATACAAAAGATAATGAACGTCATGAAAATTACACTGATACTCTTTTAATTCATACAGCATTGGTAAATACTTATAAAGAATTTGGCTATGAAATAGTACTGATTCCCAAGGATTCTGCACAAAATCGTGTGAATTTTATACTAAATACACTACATTTATAGGAGAAAAACGTTTTTAGAAAACTATTATTTAAGTATCCGATGAAGCTTAACGTACTGAAAATCATTTTTTTATTGATTTTTGTTAGTTGCTCTAGTAGTAATAATAGTACTCTTTCTAAATCTGTTCAACTTATCAAAGCAGACTTTTATCAATTCTCACCAGGTATAGGTCCTGGTCTAGGTTACTCTTATACTTTTTATGTAAATATTAACTCTGGTGTAGACGCCAAGTTTGATTCTGTATGGGTTCAAAACTCTAGGCTAAGCCTAGAACAGGTATTTATAAAAGATAGTCTTGCATTTAAAGCCTCTATTTTAATTAGGCCTGAAGACCCTATAGAAGGGGAGCCAATTAAAAATAGTGACATCCTCCCTCCTATTACACATACCGGAAAAGCATTATTAAGATATTATATAAATGACAAACCCTTTTATTTAATTGTTAATCAATTAAATGAAAAGCCAAGCAAAAATTATTACTGAATAAACTCCCCCGATTATGAAAAAATTTTACTTGCAAAAAATCCTTACTTATTCTTTTATTGGAGCTATAGTATTGACTATCAGTACCGATAGTATTGAAGTAAGTTTATTAGAAAGTAGCCGAAGAGGATATGAACAACTCTTACAAAATCATCCCTTTAGCCAAACTCCACACTATACCGAAAGTGAGTTAAGGGCAATACCTAAATATGATAGACCAGATTTAGCTTGGCAACAAGATTACTTAGCTACAATGGACCCATCTACAGGAAAGCCTGAGAGACAGCGTTTATTTCCGGTATTACAACAAATAAGCCAACATAACGGAGGAACTGCAACAAATGCAGTACCTGGTTCTCCAACTAATACATGGACAGAAAGAGGCCCAAATAATGTTGGTGGTCGTACAAGAGCCATTATGTTTGACCCAAATGATGCTACAAATAAAAAAGTATGGGCTGGTGGTGTAACTGGTGGGTTGTGGTATAATAATGATATTACAGACCCGCTTTCAACATGGGTAGCTGTAAATGACTTTTGGGCTAATATGGCCATTACATGTATTACTGCAGACCCAAACAATAGTCAAACATTTTATGTAGGCACAGGTGAAGGATGGGGAACCGGATCTAGTAGAGGTGCAGGAATTTGGAAAACAACTGATGGAGGTTCTACATGGAATCAATTATCTAACACTATAAATTACCATTATATTAATGATATAGCAGTGAGAGATGAAGCTGGAACAAGTGCTTTGTATGTTGCATCTGATACAAGACATTACAATGGTATTTTTCATGGAACAACCGGCTTATTCCGATCAACAAACGGAGGCACTTCATTTACACAAGTCTTACCCAACGTTCCATCATCAGCCTTCCCATACAGCCCAGCAGATATAGAAATTACTAGCGATAATAGTAGAATGTTTGTTGGCACTAGAGCTAATGAATTTGGTAATGGTGGTGGCACAATTTTAAGGTCTGATGATGGTATTAATTGGACTACTGCCCTTACTCAGCCAAGCGGTGGAAGAGTTGAAATTGCAGTTGCTCCAAGTGATGCAAACTATGTGTATGCAATGATTGAGAAAAACAATGAGCTAGATATTGTAATGCAATCTACCTCAAAAGGTTTTGGCTGGACCATGAAAAGTGAGCCTAATGATGCAGACCTTGATATTCCTGCAACAGACTTCTCTAGAGGTCAAGCATGGTATGATTTAACTTTACAGGTACATCCAACTAATAGAGACATTGTTTATGCAGGTGCTATTGATTTATTTACAAGCCTTGATGGTGCCGGTACATGGACTCAAATTTCTAAATGGTCTAACAACAACAACTTAGCTGCACTACCAGTGTCTGAAGTACATGCAGATCAACATAATCTTATATTCAGACCAGGCTCTACAACAGATGTACTAGTTGCAAATGATGGAGGTGTATATTACACAAATAATATAGCAGCAGCAGGTACTTCTATTGTGTTTTCAGCTAGAAACAATGGATATAATATTACCCAGTTTTACTCATGTGCAATTGAGCAAAGTGTTGGTAGTAATATTATGTTAGCAGGCTCACAGGATAATGGAACCCAAAGATTCACAAATGCTGGGGTTAACTCAACCGTTGAGGTTATTGGTGGTGACGGAGGATATTGTTTTGCAGATAAATCAATGCTTTCATTTCATGTTGGGTCATATACATATAACCAATTCTATAAATCATCTAACGCAGGTGTTACATTTCCAGACCAAATATTGAATGATAATGCTACCGGCTTATTTATTAATCCTGCGGGGTATGATAATTGGCAACATGTGCTCTACACATCTAAAACTACATCTTCAATTTATAGAGTAAAGAATGTTCACACAGCATCACCATTTACTGAAACAGTTAACATTCCTGGAATGACAGCCTATGCATCACACTTAAAAGCATCACCACACCCATCAGGGACATCAGTTTTATTTGTTGGCACTCAATCAGGAGAACTCTTTAAACTTCAAGATGCACAAAATGCTTCTCCAACAATAACCAATATAGGAGACCCTAGCTTCCCTACCGGAAATATTTCAGGAATTGATATTGGAGCTACTGATAATGACATTGTAGTTACTTTTTCTAACTATGGTGTAACTTCAGTTTGGTATACAAGTGATGGAGGTGCAAATTGGGTAAGTAAAGAAGGTAACTTACCTGATATGCCTGTAAGATGGGTTAGATTTAATCTTCTAAATTACAACGAAGTACTTTTAGCAACTGAAATTGGTGTGTGGGCTACAACAGACTTTAATTCAGCCTCCCCTACATGGTCAGCCTCAAATTCAGGGTTAGCTAATGTTAGGGTTGATATGCTAGATGCTCAATGGAATATTTCTGCACCACCAATAGTTGTAGCAGCGACACACGGTAGAGGTTTGTTTTCTAGCAGTTTTACTCCTGCTTTTGTAGCTCCTACTCCAGATTTTATGGCTTCAGATAGTACAATTTGTGAAACAAATATAATTACATTAACAGACTTATCAACCAACGGACCGACAGCATGGGAATGGACAATTACACCTGGTACTGTTACTTTTGTAAATGGAACAAATTTTGGTTCTCAAAACCCCGATGTACGTTTTGATGCCGCCGGTACTTATGATGTAAAATTAAAGGTAACAAATGCCACAGGTAGTGACTCTCTCACTAATGTAGGATTCATAACTGTTAATGCACCTCTCACTCCTACAGTAGAAATAAGTATCCCAGATAGCTCTATATGTAGTGGTGTAAATGCCACTTTTACAGCCTCATCAACTAATGAGGGCTCTACTCCTGCTTACCAATGGTTAGTAAACGGAATGAATGTGGGAACCAACTCAAACACATTTACATCAACAACGTTGGCAGATAATGATACTGTTGCTGTTATTTTAACGTCAAGTGAAGAGTGTGCTTCTCCTATTTCTGTACAATCTGATAGTATTGTTATGTCTATCACACCATCTGTTACTCCTTCAGTTTCTATTGTTGCCGATAATAATCCTGTATGTGCTACAGACAGTATTAGCTTTACCGCCACACCTGTAAATGGAGGAACTGCAAGCTATCAATGGAAAATTAATGATACTAATGTAGGTAGTGATACAGCTGTATTTAAAACTAATGCATTAGCAGATAATGATACCGTATGGGTAATTATGACATCAGATATAGTATGCTTAACACAAGACACTGCAATATCAGATAGTGTAATTGTAAACATAAATCCACTTTTACCACCATCTGTAAGTATTAGTACGCCAGACTCTAGTGTTTGTGTGGGCGATAATATGACTTTTACAGCTACTCCTACTTTAGGCGGTACAACACCTTCATATCAATGGACTGTTAATGATGTAAATGTAGGAACTGACTCACCAATGTTTACTACATCTATATTAAATGACAATGATACAGTTAGGGTTATTATGACTTCTAGCGAAGCCTGTATATCTGACACAACCGTCATGTCCGATAGTATCGTCGTAACCATTCATACCAGTTTAACTCCTTCAGTAAGTATTAGTGCAGATGACACAACAGTTTGTTTTATGGATAATATTACGTTTACGGCATCTCCTATAAATGGTGGGGCTAGTCCAACCTATCAATGGACAGTAAATGGAGCAAATGTGGGTTCAAATAGCCCAACATTCTCTTCATCTTCATTAGCAGATAATGATACGGTAACTGTAATTATGACTTCTAGTGAGTCTTGTGCAATGCCGTTAACAGATATGGCAGATAGTATTATTGTTACAATTAATCCTTTGTTACCATTAGGTATAACTATATCTGCAGATGATACAACTATATGTCAGGGAACGCCTGTAACATTTACAGCAACTCCTACCATTGGAGGCGCTAGCCCAACATATCAATGGTCTGTAAATGGTACTCCTACTTTTTCCGGAAACCCATTTATCACTAGCTCATTAAATAATGGAGATCAAGTGAGAGTAATTATGACGAGCTCTGAAGAATGTACAATGGCACCATCTATATTAAGTACACCTATTGTTATGAGTGTATCATCTACAGCATCTCCAGCGGTAAGCATTTCTGTCTCGCCAAACGATACTGTCTGCTCTGCAGATGCTGTGACATTTACTGCTACCCCAATAAATGGAGGTGCCAGCCCTAGTTATCAATGGAAATTAAATGGTACAAATGTGGGTACAAACTCACCAATGTATTCTCCAATGAGCTTAGCAAGTAATGATGTTGTATTAGTACAAATCACTAGTTCAGAAGCTTGTGCCTCTACTCCTACTGCAAACTCAAATGCTATAACTATGGAAGTAACACCTTCTACACCTGCAGCTGTAAGTATAACGGCTAGCTCAGATAGTGTTTGTGAAGGTACCAGCATAACATTTACTGCTACACCAACTAGTGGTGGTTTAACCCCAGATTATCAATGGAAACTTAATGGTAGTAATGCTGGCTCTAACTCACCAAATTTTACTACTACTGTACAAAAGAATAGTGTGATTACTGTTGAAATGGTATCTAGTGAAGTTTGTGCTGATCCGGCTATTGCTGTTTCAAACCAAATACAACCGTATATTTATCCATTACCGTTAAAACCAGTTATTACTAAAACTGGCTTACAATTAAATTCATCTGTAGCTGCAATAGGTTATCAATGGTTTTTTAATGGAAATATACTTCCAAATGACACCTTGCCTTCTATTGCTCCTGTTGTGTCTGGTGCTTACACCATACGAATTACGGATGCTAATGGATGTACAAACATATCAGACCCATTTAACTTTGTATACAATATTGGGCTTAATGAGTTTGCGCTTAATTCATCAATAAGCCTATTCCCTAATCCTAATAAAGGTTTAACAAAACTTTTAATTGATAGTGAATATAGTGGTGAAGTAAGTATTATGATTACGGACATGTTGGGTAATACTATAAATAGTAGTACTCTAAATAAAACCACAGAACAATTAGAGTATAATATTGATATATCTACTGCAGCAAGCGGTATGTATTTTGTACAAGTTTTATTTAATAATACTCCTGTAGAAATACAAAAACTGATAAAAGAATAGACAAATCTATTTTAGGTGTAAAGCGGCTATAGTATATTAGCCGCTTTATGCTTACTGACCCAAAAGACATATTAAAGCAATATTGGGGCTATGATGATTTCAGAGCCTCACAAAGAGATATTATTACCTCTGTACTTAATGGTAATGACACCTTAGCAGTATTGCCAACCGGTGGCGGTAAATCAATTACCTATCAAATACCCTCTCTTGCTAAAGAGGGTTTATGTATTGTAATATCTCCCCTATTGTCTTTAATTAAAGACCAAAACGAAAGTTTATTAAAAAGAGACATTAAGTCTATTGCCTTAACCGGTGGAATGCATTACAAAGAATTAGACATTGCTTTAGACAATTGTGTGTATGGAGCCATTAAATTTCTTTTTGTATCACCAGAGCGTTTAAAAAACACACTGGTGCTTGAGCGCATAAAAAGAATGAATGTAAACTTGGTAGCTATAGATGAGGCTCATTGTATTTCTCAATGGGGGTATGACTTTAGACCATCATATTTAGAACTTTCAAACCTAAAAGATATACTACCAAATACACCTTTTTTAGCTTTAACAGCTTCTGCTACTCCCAAAGTAATAGAAGATATACAAGTAAAACTAAAGTTTAAAAACCCAACTATAATTAATGGTGGTATAGAAAGAAAGAATCTTTCTTATAATGTACTTCATCAAACTAATAAACGAAAAAAGCTACTAGAGTTACTTACTAAGCATAGTAATGAAAGCGGTATTATTTATGCTCATACAAGAAAAGATGTGAGGGAGTTGGCAGAGTTTATTATTGCTAGTGGCTTTAAAGCCGACTTTTATCATGCAGGCTTATCTAGCCAAGAAAGAATAGCTAAACAAAATTCTTGGCAAAAAAATAAGCTTAACATATTAGTAGCTACCACAGCCTTCGGAATGGGTATAGACAAGCCTGACGTACGATATGTTATACATTTTGATATACCGGGGTCAATAGAATCTTATTATCAAGAAACAGGCAGAGCAGGTAGAGATAATGATAGTGCAAATGCTTATTTGATACATAATGATTATGATATTGATAATTACATCAATAGAATTGAACAATCATTACCGGACTATGAAACCATAAAAAGAATATACCAAGGTTTAGCTAACACTTATCAACTTGCAATAGGCTCTGGAGAAGGGGCGGTATATGATTTTGATGTTAAAGGCTTTGCAAATAAGTATAATATTAGCTTATCAGCATTATATACCGGGCTAAATGTTTTAGAAAGACAAGGTTATATAAGTACCAATACCGGATTTTATGAAAGCTCTAAATTACTTATATCTGTTCCCCATCAAGAATTATATCATATACAGGTTGTTAATCCTGAAATAGATAATTTATTAAAGACTCTACTCCGCTCTTATGCTGGCTTATTTGAAGATTTTATGAAGATTGATGAATCTAAGATAGCTAAGAGATTAAATTGGACAGAAGAAAAAGTAAGACGCCTTTTAAGAAAACTAGATAGCCAAGAAATGGTTAACTACATAGAAAGGACGGATAGCCCAAAAATAGTTTTTGAACAAGCAAGGGTTGACGTAAAGTATCTGAAAATCACAAAAGAATACTTAAGAAACAGAATTGAGCAAACCAGATATAGAATGGATTCTGTTATTGATTATTTAAAAGATAATAAAACCTGTAGATCAATACAACTAGCTACTTACTTTGGTTTTAAGCAAACAAAACAATGTGGTATTTGTGATGTATGTAAAGTAAAAAGCTGATTTTTAATATATAGAAACCTACTAAATGTTTATATTTGAACATATAGAAAAACTACTATCATGAAAAAATTAAGCTACTTATTATCAGTTGGTTTCTCTCTTATTTTGTTTGCAAATACAGCAAATGCACAAGATCAGGCAGCAACATTTATCCAAGCAGGTATAAAAGATGCAGGGTATTTAACAAAATCTTATCTATCCCCATTTGCAGAAGCATTTGGTTCTTCATTAAATTCAGGATGGTATAATACTGCTAAACCTCATAAACTGGGTAGGTTTGATTTAACACTAACATTTGCAACAGCTTTTGTTCCGGCAAGTGAACAATCTTATATAATAAATGATGCAGAGCTAACTAACTTTAGATTAGCAAACCCAAGTGATAATGAAGCGTCTACTTTTTTTGGAGATAAAGGGGCTGGTCCAAAATTATATTTAACTGGTACGAACCCTATTACAAGCCAAGAAGAAATTATTGATTCTATTAATGCGCCTGGTGGCATAGATTTTTCATTAGTTCCTGTTCCTGTAGCTAATTTAAGTGTTGGCTTAATTAAGAAAACAGAGATAATGATTAGATACATCCCTACCACTAGCCTAGTTGCAGGTGATTTTGATGGTGAAATAAGCTTAATTGGTTTTGGTGTAAAACACGATATCAATCAATATATACCTGTATTAGACAAACTGCCTTTTAATATGTCTGTAATGTTTGGCTATACAAAGTTAAACTTTGATATTGACGTAAATGTAGACCCACAATATGCAGATCCAAATAATACTGATTACAGCAACCAACAAATAACTTTAGAAACAACCTCTTTTACAGGAAGACTATTAGTTTCTAAAAAAATAGCTTTACTTACAGTATACGGTGGGCTTGGCTTTAACAGCTCTGAAACTGAGGTTAAATTGGCCGGCAACTACCCTGTTATTACTTTTGATGCTACTGCTCAGCCGCAGTCATCACCGGTAACTGACCCTGTAAACTTCTCTACAAATGTAGGTGGCTTTGTGGGTAATATAGGTGCTAGAGTAAAGTTCTTAATTTTTACAGTACATGCTGACTATACTTATACTACAAACTATGATAACTTATCTGTAGGGTTGGGTATAAACGTAAGTTTTTAAAAGTTGAACTTATTTCATTTCTTAGCCCTCTCAAATAGAGGGCTTTTTTTATGGTAAATAGCAAGTTAAAAATAGTGTTTATGGGTACGCCAGACTTTGCAGTAGCAAGTTTGGATAAAATTGTACAAGCAGGTTATAATGTTGTTGGTGTTATTACTGCGCCAGACAGACCTGCTGGAAGAGGAAAAAAGCTTACGATGAGTGCTGTTAAGCAATATGCACAAGAGCATAACCTAAAGGTATTACAGCCTACAAATTTAAAAGATGAAACTTTTATTAAAGAATTGGAAGGTCTAAAACCAGACTTGCAAGTTGTTGTTGCCTTTAGAATGTTACCTAAAACTGTATGGCAAATACCTACTAAAGGGACTTTTAATTTACATGGTTCTTTATTACCACAGTATAGAGGAGCAGCTCCCATAAACTGGGCTATTATTAATGGTGAAGCAAAAACCGGTGTCACAACCTTTTTTATAGATGAAAAGATAGATACTGGCGAAATTATTGCTAAAGCTGAAACCACTATTTCTAATGATGATACTGCGGGATCTTTACATGATCGATTAATGGAGCTTGGTGCAAACTTAGTTATAGATACTATTGCTGATATTGATAACAATACGGTTACTACTAAAAAACAAGTTGAGGATAATAAGCTAAAAACAGCTCCTAAAATTCATAAAGAAACCTGTAGAATTAATTGGGAAGACTCTTTAGATGCAATTTACAATCATATAAGGGGCTTGTCTCCCTACCCAGCTGCATGGACAGAATTAATATCACCTGAAGGAGAAAAAATATTTTGTAAAATATATTCAGCTTCTAAAGAAAATAATTCACATTCCTTTAAAGTGGGTACCATTATATCTAATAATACAAATGAAGTTAAAGTTGCTGTAGAAGGTGGTTTTATATCTATAAATGCTATTCAACTAGCAGGTAAGCGAAAAATACCTATTTCCGAGTTTTTAAACGGGTTTAAATTTTCAGAAGGTTGGGCTGCTCTCTAAGCCTTATTAATACTGAATTTTCCAAAAAGCCCCCCTTTTTGGTCGGTTTTATTAACAATCACCTCCTAATTATTAACATTAACCCATATTTTATGGGCTAAAACTTGCGCAAATCCGCTAGTAGTCTATATTTGTAAAGCATATCGAATAATAAAAAGATTGTTTAATTAAAAAAATCATTGAAATGAACAAAGCTGAACTTATTGATGCAATGGCTGCTGACGCAGGAATTTCTAAAGCAGCTGCTAAAAAAGCTCTTGACTCTTTTACAGGTAACGTATCTGGTGCATTAGCAAAAGGTAACCGTGTTTCTCTAGTAGGATTCGGATCTTTCGCAATCTCTAAACGTGCTGCACGTGAAGGTCGTAACCCACAAACAGGTGCTGCAATTAAAATTGCTGCTAAAAATGTTGTGAAGTTTAAAGCTGGTGCTGAATTAAGCGGAAAAGTGAACTAATCACTTACCTAGCAAAAAATTAAAGAGCCCTTAGGGGCTCTTTTTTTATGGTGCTAATCGTTCTATTCTCCAATTATCTTCTTTTACATATCGTAATCGATCATGTAATCTATTTGCCCTACCCTGCCAAAACTCTATTACCTGAGGTTTTACTTTATAACCTCCCCAATATTCAGGTCTTTTTATATCATTAGACTGTTTTACATTATTCACCGCTTCATCAAGCACATCTCTAGAGGATATTACTGTACTTTGCGGAGACGCTATAGCTCCAATTCTACTATCAAGTGGTCGAGAGTTAAAATATTTATCAGACAATTCGGCTGAAATTTTCTCTACAATTCCTTCTACCCTTACTTGACGCTCATATTCTGCCCAAAAAAAGGTTAGAGCAACATTATTATTATCAGCAAGCTCCTGCCCTTTTCTACTATTGTAATTTGTATAAAAAACAAAACCTTCTTCTTGTAGTCCTTTTAATAACACTACTCTTGCAGATGGCTTATTATTAGACACTGTAGATAATACCATTGCATTATAATCTAGTAAGCCTTTGCTTTCTGCATCTATAAACCACTTACTAAACTGTTTAATGGGGTTTGCATCTACTTTTTCTATCTCTAAAGAATCTTTTATATAATCCTTTCGTATATGTGATATATCTCTGTTCATAATGTTATAAAATAGGTGATAAATATATTAAAGTTCACTTGGATTAATAGCAATGAGGCTATACTTTAGTATTTAAGATATGGAACATTCTAATTTAGACATACATAAGGGTACAATATTACTTGCAGAACCTCTTTTAAATGATCATACATTTGATAGAACTGTAATAATATTAACAGAGCACAATGACGAAGGTTCTGTAGGTTTTGTAATAAATAAGCCCTTAGAAGTGAATGTAACGGATGCTGTAAATTATTTGAATGCAGAGAACTACCCGCTTTACTATGGAGGTCCCGTTCAACAAGATAATTTATACTTTATACATAAAGTTCCTGAGCTATTACCTGGCAGTATACCATTTAGCAATGAATTACATTGGGGTGGTGATATAGAGGTTTTAAAAGCCCTCTTAGAACGTGGTGATATTACTAAAAATGATATTCGTTTTTTCTTAGGGTACTCCGGTTGGGCAAAAGATCAGCTAGCTACAGAAATAGAGTCTAAATCATGGGTGGTTATTAATGATAGCTCTATAGATATTATTAGCAGTAATAGTGAAACCTTGTGGCGAGATGCATTAATTGAACAAGGTGGAAAATATAAAATATGGGCAAACTCTCCTTCTAACCCAATGCTTAATTAGTTTGCTCTATAAGCACATTCATTAATTTTTGTGAAACCGTATTTGTGTATTGTTTTTTACGATACTTCTCTACCCACTGTATTCCTCTAGAAGCATTTGTTAAGAAAACTTCATCTACTTTTTGAAGTTCAAAAGGAGAAACACTGGTTTCCTTAACAGTATACCCTTCTTGCTCTGCAATTTTAATAATTTGTTTACGCATCACCCCTTTTACACATCCTTCTGTAAGTGCCGGAGTAATTATTTCCTTTCCTTTCACTAAAAACACATTGCAACTAATAGCTTCTACCAAGTGTTTTTCATCATTAATTAAAAAGCATTCATCAAACTCATTTTCAGTTTTGTAAATGCTTGCAACAGTATATAGTAAGCTGTTGCCACATTTAATGTTTGATAAGAGCCCTTTTTGCTTGTAATGATCTTTATAAATATCTACAACTAAGCCTTGTTTATTTAACTCATAATTATCATTTATCTCTTTAGCTTCTATATAGTACCCAACATCATTAGTAGTTGGCGCGTACAAACCTCCACCTTCTCTGTATACCCCAAATCTAATTCTTGCAGACTTTTCTTCTAGATTATTTTGTACAATTAGTTCCAATATCTGCTCTTCTAAAAAATCTGGTGTAAAGTTCATTGGTATTTCCATACGAACTAACCTCATTGCCCCCATTAACCTAAAATAATGGTCTTCAAAAAACATTATTTTACCGTTTATATATCTCATAGACTCATATACACAGTCACCATACCTAAAGGCTCTGTTCTGCACATTAAGCACTAAATCTGTATCAGATATACTCTTCCCATTGAAATTAATCATACCTCACTAAAATTTTGGTAAAAGTAGAAAATCAGAACCTATGGTAATAAAAAAAGCCCCAATATTTGGGGCTTTTAAAAACTCAAATTCACAAAGCTTATTGAATTGAAACTTTTCTTGTGATAACTTTATCGTCTACCTTAATATTTACTAAGTATAATCCTGATGATAGGTTACCTCTATCAATAGTTACCTCATTTGCATCAATATTATCTTGAGAGTAAACTACCTGACCGGTAATTGTTACTAATTGTACAGAACTAATTTTAGTTTCTGCATCTAGTTTCACAGTCAATTGAGATGCAACCGGGTTTGGATATACAGAAAGGTTAGTTTCAATAGTATTGTTTTCAGATACACCTATTTGTTGGTAACCAGGCAACTGTAAAGCCAACATTATTCTTGGATGAATATATCCCTGAATAGTATCGATATAAGTACGTCCTTTAGTTGCAGACATATCCGGATTAGATGCTAAAGCTGCTTGATGAGCTGTTACACCACCAGCACCTACAACTGTTTGAGCTACAGCTGACATTGGATCCCACCATTCCCATGGGCTTGCTTCATTAGTAAGTATTTGAGTACCTAATGGACGCATAATAGGAAACACTCCATCAATATTTGCATCAATTGTTATTTGATCGTCTGGAGCAGGATAAATATAAGACACTGTTTGTCCGTATAATGATCTAGCTCTTGCAGTATAAGGATCCGCAAATGGGAAGTTATAATATGCAGCATTATTACCTAATGCATTTGCTTTAGCCATAAAAATATTTGCTCCTTGAACTTCAACAACATTTTGTTGTGTAGTAGGCACAATTACAATACCATTATCAAACGGTGCAAATGGGTCTCTAACACAGTGTAATGAAACCATCGGTACATCACCCGCTTCTAACCAAGAAGTGTCTGCTAAAGAACCTCCTGCATTAATTACCATACTTATATCAGTGTTCTGACCATTATTATCATATGTATAAAGGTTCAATTGACCTCCTATACCATCAATACCACCAACTAATGCAGGGTCAATATATGATGAGCTATTCAATGGGTTAATAAATTTAGGGATTGACATTTCTGCAACTTTATCTAAAGTAGCGTATGCTAATGATACATATCCTCCAGAGCCTTGTCCGTATAATACAATCTTATTTGGGTTTAACTCATAAGTACTTGCATTCTCTTTAAGAAACCTTACAGCATGCTTGGTATCTTGTATTGCACGATAAACCGCATTTAAAAGCGTTCCTCGTCTTTCTGCTAAACTACTTCCTAATGGATTCCATCCATATCTATAATCCATAGAAACTGCTACGTACCCTCTTTTTGCCCATTGCTTACATAATTCAACAGCTGTACTATCTGTTTTAGTACCTACAGGGCTACCATTAAATGGTGGTGGCAAAAAGTTACCTGTATGAATAAACATAATTACAGGTCTGCTTGATGATGTATCTGTAGCTTGGTCCGGTTCGTAGATATCCATTTTGATTTCTGTTACCTTTATTAAGGTACTTGGATCTGCCGGATTATAATATTCCGGAGGAATAGGATTAGAGTTTGTAAGGCTATCAACCAAAACTGTTAATTCAGCATTTGCAGTTGCTAAATCCTTCATTATCGAATCTATATCGGAAGTCAAATAATCAATATTTGTTCCGTATACAACATCAGATGTTATATTAATGTCTGCATCTGTATAGACTTCATCGTGATATCTTAACTGTGCGTTAGCTGATATTGAGGCCAATATTACAGCAAATGATAGTAAAACTTTTTTCATACTTCTTGTTTTAGTGATTACTATAAATTTATTAAAAATATTTTAAACTTTACTTAACTCTTTCTAATTCGAATAAAATTGAGAAGTAGGCCAATCTCCCTACTCTTGGTCCACCATATACCTGAAACACTTTATTGTTTAATAAATTAGATGCTCCAACTTTAAAAGTTGTCCCAAATTTGGGTACAAAGTAATTTACCTGCGCATCTACTAAGTCATATGTAGGAACACTTCCCGTGAATTGAGGAGAGCCTTCAAATAAAAAGCCTTGAATCCACTTGTAATTTACACTAAATCCTAGGTGTTTCAGCTTAAGCGTAGGAATTTTTATTTCTCTACCGGAAAAACCAATATTAAATTTATGTTCAGGTGTATTAAAGGCCGGTATTATAGGGTCATCAGATCCTTTTAAGTCTAACTTATTCCATGAGTAATTACCGGAAACCGCATAAGTACCATCTATATAATAATTAGCCCCGAAAGCCACACCTTGTGTTGTTACTTGGTCTCTTGAGTTTGCAGCCACACGTATAGGTTGTATTTCTCCTATTGGAAAGCGCGTTGCCTGATCAAACTCTGCTTGAATACCAAAGTTGTACCCAAGGAAATCATCATATATACTGTAATAATACCCTAAGTCTAAGAATAACTTTTTTCCTATCATCCCTCTGTAGCCTATCTCAAAGGTTTTTACACGCTCTGGCTTTACAGGTGCTACATTAAAATAATCTAGCTTATCTAAGTCTAAGCTATTGTTTCTGTATTCATCAAAAGAGTCAAATGTAATCAGGGAATCTAAACCGTCTAAGTTCCCTTTTAATAAGGCTCTACCTACTCTAAAGTTTAGGTATTGGTCTTGTAAAGTAGGATTTCTAATTGCTGAAGAGAATGAAAAGCGAAAGGTGTTATTTTCATCAGCGTTGTATACGAGTGATAAAGCAGGAGAGAATAAATAATCAAAATTCTCGTTTTTATCCATTCTAATCGTAGCGTTTGCTTTAAACAGTTCACCTTTAAACTTCTTCTCTATACCTGCATATGCACCATATTCAAAATTTTCAATTTCAATTAATACAGTATCTTTTACAAACTCAGCATTGGTTGAGTCGTAGACAGGGTTACCATTGACATCATAACGCTGTACAAATTGATACTCATCAAATATAGTTCCTCTTGAGTTTGGCTTATATAACCTAGCATTAGCACCAACCGTTATTTCAGCAAATGCTGGGTTAAATTTATATTCACCATGTACATGATATAAGGCAGATTTATCATAAAACCTTGAGCCACCTTCAATAAAATCCCTACTAGTTACATAATTAAATACAGAATCAAATACTGCGGTACCAGGCACTGGTCTAGGACCAACTTGGGCATCCGTAAAACCTCTATTACCATCATGGTAACTCTGTATAATCTCTTTATTATTCTGTATAAAATTTCTATATGGACCATTTGCCCATTGCTCTAGTGTACCGTGTACATTAGGGTCGTAAGTTGGGTATCCATCTAATGCTCTAACACTATCTATAAAACCTCTACTTTGCCAATTGTTTGAGTATTGCGTGTTCCAATCTATGGTACCCGATCGTACACCTAATTCCTCCTGAATTTTTATAGCCGTTAATACCGCATCATAAGAATCTCCTGCATCTTCATTGGTAGCATAAGCTCTTATAAAAAACTTGTCTCCTTTTAACTCTAGAATGTTTTGCATGAAACGAATATTGTTTAGGCTATACCTATTATCTCCCTGATAAACAGTTGTTCCTGTACCGTAATTTAAGTTATAATTCAACTGTAGATCACTGTTGAAGTTGTAATATAAACCCACTCCTATTTTACCATTTTCGGTATCATAGTCTACAATATCTTTCTCTTTATAACCTGTTCTATAATACCTCCCCAAGCCAGGGTTTTCTAAATTATCAAGTGGAGTTGTAAAGTCATTATTCAATTCTGTGTCTTCGTCTCCATATACATTTACTGCATCTACTCCGCCCGGGTTATCCAATCCTTCTTCAAGTCCTTCTACTGGGTTATAGTTATCTGCCACCCAATCATCAGCACCCATATAATATAAGTTCAATTTATAACCGAACTTTTCCTCACCATCTTTATTTTTTAATACTTGCGCCCATCTTACAGCATACTCTTGCATATTTCTTTCTCCGGCTTTTAAGGAAACACTCAATCCAGGAAAAGTAAAAGGGTCCTTGGTTTCCATACTCACAACTCCATTAAATGCATTTGGACCATAAAAGGCTGAGCTCGCTCCTGCAATAATATTTACACGCTTTACGTCTAAATCTGAAGCACCTAAAAAATTCCCTAATGAAAAGTTTAAACCAGGTGCCTGATTATCTACCCCGTTGATAATCTGTAACGATCGTACTGGTGATGTACTATTAAAGCCACGTGTATTAATCACTTTAAAACCTATACTGGCAGATGTAAGGTCTACTCCTTTTAAAGTCCCTAAACTCTCGTAAAAAGAGCCTGTAGGAGCTTCTTTTATTGCCAATACATCTAAAGATTCTATTGTAAGTGCGGCTTGCTGTTGCTTTTTAGTAATACGGGTATCTACAACCTCTACTTCGCCAATAATAGTTGCATCTGTTTTTAAGAACACTTTTATTGGTTTTATATCCTTTATCTCTATTGTTTGGTTTTGGTACCCAATAAAAGATACTTCAATTGTTACAGGTAATTCATCTACTACAAGTTTAAAAACACCATCATAGTCTGTTGTAGTGCCTTTATCTGTTCCTACTATTACAACATTTGCACCTACAATAGACTCCCCATCCTTTGCATCAATTACCTCACCACTTATAGTCTTTTGTGCTGAAACTGATATAGATACAAGTAATAATGCTAGTAGAAGTAGTTTTTGTTTCATATATATATCACTGCTTTTGTATCACTAAATCTACTAAAAAAAAGTATGTATGCATAGCTTTTAAAGATAAAACCTAAAGAATAAAGGCTTTTTATTACTTTTGCCGAACGCAAATAATGTGATATGATATTAGGCAAAAAGTTAATAATTGTTCTTCCTGCATATAATGCAGCTTCAACCTTAGAAAAAACATACAAAGAAATTCCTTTTGACATAGTAGACGATGTTGTACTGGTTGATGATGTTAGTAAAGATAACACTGTAGAAGTAGGAAAACAATTAGGTATTAAACATATTATCAAACACGAAAAAAATACCGGTTACGGTGGTAACCAAAAAAGCTGCTACAATAAGGCTTTAGAGCTTGGGGCAGACATTGTAATCATGCTTCATCCGGATTACCAATACACGCCTAAATTGTTGCATTCTATGGCTTATTTAATAGCAAATGATGTTTATCCGGTAGTATTAGGTTCAAGAATACTAGGTAAAGGAGCTTTAAAAGGCGGAATGCCATGGTATAAATATGTTGCTAACCGTATACTTACACTTATCCAAAACATACTTGTAGGCTACAAGCTATCAGAGTATCACACTGGTTACAGAGCTTTCTCTAAAGAAGTATTAGAGAATATTAACTATAATAAAAACTCTGACAACTTTGTATTTGACAATCAAATGCTTTCGCAAATAATATATGCAGGGTATGATATTGCAGAGATTACTTGCCCAACTAAGTATTTTGATGAGGCATCATCTATAAACTTGAAAAACAGTTCTATATATGGTATTGGGGTGCTAAAAACTTCTGTAGTACATTTTCTAGCAAAAAGAAAGTTGATGAAGTCTCCAATCTATACAAAGCCAACACAAGGTTAATTTGCTGTAAGACTTCTACGCTTTAGAAATACATAGCCGTTTTTCTCACCAATCTTTTCTAGTTGAGGGTATCGTTCTAGCTCCTTTTCTGCTTTGTTGATTTTTATGATAAAGTATGCAGGCTTATCAATGTCAGCATTAAGCATGAAGCGTTTTAAGATTGTATTATCCCAAGCATAAAATGTAGTTTCATCATCATTAAACTCATCCATTCTCTTATCTCTAAAAGCAACATAGGCATCTGTATGCTTTTGTTCTTCTGTTTGAGCCAAATAAAACTGATGTACATAACTTTTATAAGATAGTGTAGTTATATAACAATCTTCTGTAGCACTTTTTTCTTTTACAAACTCCACAGCAGCATTTTGACTATACTTCTCTACTCTAGCAATAAAAAACACTAGTGTTAAAAACACAAACAGTCCATTACCAAAAAACAGAATATTAAAGCCTTTTTGTCTAGTAGAGCTTTTATCTTTTCTAATCAATAAGATGGACGCAATCGTAATTCCTAGTATCAGTATACCCGGTATAACTTCCCAGCCTGTCCATTTTACATCTGCATCCATGTTGGCCGAAGCAAACGGATCATTAGCAACTAACTCTTTTAATAAGTCCATATGGTTGCCAAAATAAGTAATTGTAAAAATCACCAAGGCGTATAATGATGCTATAGCTATTAGTCCCCATTTCAGGTGAATAGTAAACTTGGCTTTCTTTTCAATAATTCTACTAATGCTTAATGCCGCTAAATAGGTTAATGGGAAATAGGTCATTGATGAATAATGTACAATCTTAGACTGTACGATGGTAAACAGTATTAATACCACCCAGAAAAGATATACCATCCATTGTTTAAAGTCTTTAAGAAAAGGATGCTCATGGTCTTGTTTTAAATGCCCTTGAATAGCAAATAATGATGCAGGGAAACAACCCAATAACAGCACTACAAAATGATAACCCGGAAAACCTTTTTGTCCGGCATCATGGGTGCTAAACATGGTGTACTGCCTTATGGTAAACTCTTTTATAAACTCTGTACCATTCATTGCTATTTCAATACCAAACCACATAAGAGAAACAATGATAGCAAACAGTGTAAACACTAAGTACTGTGGTATAGAAATGAAAAACTTAAATCGCTTACTAATCCAGTAAACACCTACTGTTAATGATATTAACAAATAAGCTACGGGTCCTTTAGTAAGTATTGCAACCCCAGTAAACAAACCGGCCCATATCAAATAAAAAGCTTTACTCTTATTGAGTTTAATATATTTTACCTTCTCCTTTTTCCAGTAGAATAATATTAAAAAGTATAAGCCTAAGAAGATAAAAAGGTTAAATATTGGGTCAATAAGTCCTGACTTGAAATATAAATGAGGTAATACCGTACCAAAATAAGCCATAGCCCATATCATACCAAACTGATGATTTTTGAGCTTACGCCCAATAGAATAGATAATAGGCAAGGTAAATACACCGGCTATTGCATTGGGGAAACGTGCGGCAAACTCTCCTACCCCAAATAAATTCATAGATATTGCTTGTAACCAAAAAAACAAAGGAGGTTTCTCTGTAAAGGATACATAGTTTACATGAATTTGCATGTAGTTATCCAATACAACCATTTCCCTTGCAATCTCAGCAAAGTTTATCTCATCCCAGTCAAATAAATGTACGCCTCCTAAAAAAGGAATAAAAAAGATAGCACCTAACAGTGCCCAAAACAGTTGATACTTAAATTTAGATGCAATCTGCATTACTTTTTCTTGGGTTTACTGCTAAACACATTCAGTACTTTACTTACAAAATCATCATTTAAACCAAAGGTTCTTTTGATGGTAGTGTATACCGAAACCATTTTCTTATCCAAATAAATCAATATAGACTTTAAACCATCTGTTGGTCTTGCTCTATAGTTTGTAGTACGTAAGCGTGGTATTTCTTTCTCTTCTGTAAAGTAGTATAAGGCTATAGACTTTCTGGTATCATCTTCAGGACAGTTTAACGGGTCCGGTAAACCATGATAAGAATCATCATCGGTATTAAACATAACCGCACGGTTAAACAACGGAGCAATTTTCTCTTCGCATTGCTTCATACCTCTATCCCAAAGCTCAAGGTCTCCACCATAATCTGCACCCCAGTTTTTATTGAGGTATACAATTAGGTTTACCCTACGCTTTAAATGTCTTTTATGTGGGTGAACAGTAAAGTCTGCATGAATATTTAAAAAGCCACCCCTACGAGTTTGGTGTAAACCACCACCCTCTAGCATATCATCTGCTATAAGGTTATCAATACCCGTTAGTTTTGAGAGTTGCTTTACAAACCTATCGCTATTCAGCTCTGCTATTACCTCTTTTATATATTCAGGTAATAAATCAGCCTTGTTTAAACCATGTTTCTTTTCGTTTACATGTACATAGTGTATCCATCCTGCATCTTGTACAGCCGGAAAACTAGCCAATGCTTTATTGGCAGCTTCTACTTCCAAAAAATCGTCTAGGGCTATGTGCGGGTATGGCGAAGCATTTTTGTACTGCTCTGCAAGTTCTTCAAACTTCTTTTCCCACTTATCGTAATTAAATATCTGCTTGTTTGCTACTTCTACGCTCATTGTACTGTAATATATGATATCACAAAAGTAGCGTATTTATTTTAGCTCTGAAATTGCTTTTGCAGCAAACTACCATCTAACCACTTTGCATTATTCCATCGCTTAGAGTTACTAAGCCATTTAAGTACTAATAATGTGATTACTAAGCCTAATATTGAGCCTACTACAACATCTATTAAAAAATGCTGAGACAAATACATGCGGCTATACCCTACTAGTACTGCCAGTAATAAGAAAAATACTTTTAGAATATTGTTCTTTACAAAGAAGGCTAAGATAAAATACAAGCAAAATGCCGACATGGTATGCCCCGAAGGAAAGCTAAAGTGCGAATGCACATCTAAATCGGGTACTAAGCGTATAGTTTCTCCTAAATCCTGAAAAAAGCGTTTAGGACGGTACATATTAGGGAATACTAGTTTTTTCAATACCATTACAGAAACCAAAGCAATAGCACCTGTTACTAATAATGTAAATGCTTTACGATAATTCACAAAAAGTAAGAGTACCGCTATTAGTAATGCAAAGAGCCCATCGCCCATAAATGTAATTACCTTAAAAAAGCCATCGAAAAACGGAGAGTACAAGCCATTGATAGCTAAATGTATACTGGCCTTGCCATTAGTCAACAATATGACTACTGCCAAAACCAAGAAAAATAGATACGGAATTAAAAAAGCGCGATTTTTGTCAACTATCGACTTGAATGTCATTACGAACCAATAACGTGTAATAAATGATTGATTTGGCTTTCCCACAATAGCTTAGCCTCCTCTACTTCATCTTCCTCTGCATGGTCTGTGATAATAATAGATACATCTTTAGTTAAATCATCTTCCTGAATTTTAAACTCAAAATAGTATTTGGTATCTGCATCATCTTCCCACTGATACTTAATGAATTTATCAGTTTTTTTGGTAATCAGCTTTGCAGTTTCTTCGCTATCATCCCAAAAGAAAGTATACTTTTCTCCTCTAGAGTTTACATCATCTGCAAACCACTCTGATAAACCACTTGGGGTAGATAAATAGCTGTAAAGCATCTTTGCTGATGCTTTTACTGGAAACTCTAACTGATACTGCACCTTTTCTGACATGTGTGGGGTATTTTTTATAGCCTGCGCAATATATTAAAATTTTTATTAGATAAAAGCCTTATTTATTTTCTCTAAAACTTTTATAAAAGTGTAAAAGCATTATATTTGCAGCCCTAAATTCATGGCGAGGTAGCTCAGTTGGTTAGAGCGTCGGATTCATAACCCGGAGGTCACGAGTTCAACTCTCGTCCTCGCTACTACAAAAAAGCCCTTAGTTTTCACTAGGGGCTTTTTCTGTTCAGAAAATCTTGACTTGTATTTTTTTAGTAAATTTGGTTAAATACATAAACTCCATTTTTTATGCTTAAGAAACATGTTATTAGAGGTGATTTTGCGGAATTTGAAATTCATGTGAGGAATAAATATGGTGATACTGATAAAAAGTTATATAACCTGTTTTTAGAAGCTGAAACTAAAATAAAGTTTGATGCTCAATTTCTAATAAAAAAAAATTTAGGCTCTGAATTTAAATTAAAAAATATAGAAGTTAGAGAAGGGAGTGCTATAATAGTTATAGCAATTAGCACAACTTATATTGCAATATCTAGATATAAAAGCTTTATTGAGAGTCTAGTTTTACTTCAGTCACAGTTAAGAAAATTGGTTGATCGTATTTTACTTAGTAGTAATCACTCAATTGATCTCGAAGACATAATAATTGATTCAGACTTAACTCTTTTGCATGACTTTAATATTTTAGAAAAAAATGGTTTCCTTGAATCTAAAATGTTTAACCTTTTACTCTTATATGTAGTTTCTTCTAATATCATTTTTATAATTGGGATAATGGTTTTATTGTTAAAGCTTTTATCTTAAAATAGTAATGAAAAAAACTCTTTCCACCCTCCTAACCCTAAGCCTAGTTGCTTGTGCACAGCAACAACCTAAGCAAGAAAAACCTGAAGGCTTTGTATACATTAAAGATGTTATACCTAGTATTACTATAGAGCCACGATATTTAGGGACTAACAACTTTATTGGCAGCCCTATTGATGGATATGAGTCTGACAACTACATACTAACTATAGAAGCTGCAGAAGCCTTAAAGGATGTACAAGCAGATTTAAAAACAGATGGTTTGGGTTTGAAAGTTTATGATGCCTACCGTCCGCAAAAAGCCGTAGACCATTTTGTGCGTTGGGCAAAAGACTTAGAAGACACCAAAATGAAAGACCAATACTACCCTGATGTAGATAAATCTAAATTATTTGAGAAAGGCTATATTGCTGCTAAATCCGGACACTCTAGGGGTAGCACGGTAGATTTAACCTTGATTCAATTAGGAGACAACTCTGAACTGGATATGGGTACCTTATATGATTTATTTGGCCCTGAGTCTCACCCAGATTATAAAGAACTAGAACCAAAACAATGGTTCAACAGAAAGTATTTACAAGACGTTATGGAAAAACACGGCTTTAAACACCTACCCGAAGAATGGTGGCACTTTACCCTAAAAGATGAGCCCTACCCCAATACTTACTTCGATTTTGATATTGAATAGCCCACTTAAATAAACTACATATAAAGAAAAATGAAATCCTCAATAAGAATTCAAGAAATTGATGCACTTCGCGGAATTGCTCTTTTTGGAATCCTATTGGTTAATATATTCATATTTCATGCACCGTATAGCTACTATAATGAATTTTACAGTTCTTTTAGTGGAGTACAGGCAATATTTGTTGAGTCAGTAGTTATGTTTGCTAGTGGGAAATTCCTATTTCTTTTTGCCTTCTTATTTGGGTATGGAATCGAACTTCAAAAGCAGTCTCAACAAGGTCAGTTTAACTCCTATTTCTCAAAAAGGATGCTCATTCTCCTACTCATTGGTTTAATTCACCTCCTGTTTTTTTGGTTTGGAGATATTCTAATCTCTTACGCTCTATTAGGTATTCTAATATTGCCAACACTAAAACTTTCAAATAATAACATCATCGCACTTGGTGTATTTTTTATTCTTTTCAGACCACTTTATTATGTTTTCGCAATAAAATATAACTGGCCAATGGTTGAGATGGGAAAACCTGTTGAAATGGATAAATTCATTTCAACTTTTCAGCAAGGTAATTTTATCAAGATATTTAAACTTAGGATGAATGAATTTGTCTCTTTTATCCCTGAAAATCTTGTTTGGTATATACCTAAAACCCTTGGGCTTTTTTTTATAGGAATATATAGCGCACGAGTAAACATTATTAAGAAAATAAAAAACCATACAAAGTTCTATGTTTTCATTTCTATATTATTCATTACACTATCCATCTTATGGGAGACTAATAAAATTGATTTCTTTAGTAATATAGATATGGTACGAGTTCCTATGTATAGACCAATGCTGATAGCTATAAATGTTGTTTTTGAGTCATTATTAGGTTTTGGTTACATTTTTGGATATATCGCTCTGTTTCAAAATAACAGAACAATTTCAAGGTATTTATCTGCTACAGGGAGACTAGCTCTAACAAACTACATAACACAATCGTTACTCTGTGTACTCATTTTCTACAGCTATGGCTTTGGATTATATGCTAAGCTAAGCCCCAGTGATTTAGTAATTATTTCGACCCTAATATTCTCATTAAATGTATTCTTCAGCTTTCTGTACCTAAAAAAACACAGATATGGGCCATTAGAATACTATTGGAGAAATTTATCAAAATAATAATACAAGAGATTCTCCTTTTTATTAGTTCATCTATATGCCTTTTAGTATTCCACTCAAATGCAGTACATTATTGTGCTACATCTTCTTTTTCTAAGCCATAGTTGGCAACAATAGAGAATTATACCAATACTTATTTGAATATTGGGTAATTGGGTTTTACTCAACTCACAAAATTTTCTTAAAATTTGCTCTGGTAATTGGGTTTTACACAGCTTACAAAGTCAACTCTCAATCGCTCTTTAGAAATAGGCTTCAATATAATGCCTAACTCATACAAAGCACTAGCTGCATTGCTTAGACTATTAATGTCTATTTCTCTTGTATTGTTCCACTCTAATGCATCATACCATTGTGCTACATCTTCTTTTTCTAAGCCATAGTTGGCAGCAATAGATTGTATGGTTTTATCTTCACTAATTACTTTACTTATAGATTGATTAACCGTATCAATAAGTTTTGAAACCTGTTCTGGGTAATTTTCTAATACTTCGTTTCTCACAGCAATTACAAAACAAGACCAGGGTGTTGGGCAATCATCTATTCTTCTAAACTCACCGGTATCTACCAATGGTTTGGTAGTAAACTTCTCCCACAAGAATAAATCAGCCTCTCCATTCTTCAAAGCTTTACGAGCACCGTCTAAATCTTTTACAATTACAAAGTTCTCTTCTGTTAGTACCCAGCCATTTTTATTGGCATAGATATAAGCCATTAAATGCGAGCCCGAGAACAGTCTGCTAATTGCAAACTTCTTGCGCTTTACATCTTCCTTAGAATGAATTGATGAACTAGCAGCTACATGTACTCCCCATGTTAAAGGTGAATTCACATACGTCTGAACTATTTTACTGGGGTTACCTCTTTCAATATCAGCTATAATACCTTCGGTAAGTAATACAGCAATATCTATACTACCTTCGCGTAAAGCAGTACACATTGCACCTGTTCCTCCGGGATAATCTTCCCAAGAAAGATTGATGCCTTGCTTGCTAAAATCGCCTACTTTAATAGCTTGTATCCAAGGGTAATTGTAATGCTCCGGCACACCACCAATGGATAGTTGTATGTTTTGCTCTGTATTCATCAGCACTTTTTATATAAAACAAAAAAAGCCCATAGTAGTTCTTACTAATAGGCTAATATTTTAAACAACTTTATGTCCGTCAATATTAAGTAAAAAACTGCACATACGCTAGTCTACTTTTACTCGCCAACTTATACCAGTAAAACATACAAATAAGTTGTGTTATTTTTCATTATACCCCCTACTAATTACCCAGTTTTCTTAATAATATCCTCCCGCTTATTCCTACTGATATGAAAAAATCAGAATCTATTGTAGATGCCTCCGTATAATACCCTGCTGATAAATCTACTAGGAGTCCATTTTTTATTAAATAAGAAAAGCCACCATCAATTTTAGGCTCAAAAATATCGTTATTAAAAGTAGAGTACTGCTCAACAAACACTCCAGTATTACGTGATAAAGAGTAGCTTAGGTTAATCACATAAAATCCGTCAGGATTAGTTTGATATCCCGACCAATTGGCACCAATATTAGTGGTAAGAAATAGATATCTATTAATCCTCTTTGAACTCATTAATGTAATTCTGGGATAGATATAATCTTGTTGAAATTCATCATTAATTACAGGTATACCTAAACTTAATTGCATACTTATAATATGAAAAAAATTGTTACCTCTGTATAAATAATATCTTGCTTGTAAACTAGTTGAGCTTATACCGGAATTACTTGATTCTAATACAGAAGAGTTAAAATTTGTATTTAAATAATTAAGTGTTCCTCCTACTTCAAGCTTTCTACTAATCCCATACCTAAAAACTGCTTCTACTGCTTTATCATCTTGGCTGCTAGCATTGGTATAATCAACCTCTCTAAATGTTATACCAGACTGTACTTGAAACAGCTTAGGAGTAAGAATATACGGTGTTAAAGCTTGCCCAGGTCTATCAGTGTCAATTGATCTTGAACAGTTTTGTGCATGTATGGTAAATGACAAACCCATTAATAGAGTAAGAAATATTTGTTTCATAAGAATAATGTATAGAAACCAAAAAGCCACTAACAACGTTAGTGGCCTACATTGTATATGAAATATACTAAAAACTAAGCAAACAAAGGATAGTTGCTCATCATGTCATTTACTTTTTGTGCAATAGACTCCAATACAGCCTCATTTTCATGATTCAAGATTACTTCATCTATCAAGTCTACTATAGGTGTCATATGCTCTTCTTTTAAACCTCTGGTAGTTATAGCAGGTGTACCTACTCTTATACCGCTGGTTACAAAAGGAGATTTATCATCAAACGGAACCATATTTTTATTTACAGTAATATCTGCCTTTACCAAAGCATTTTCTGCTTCTTTACCGGTAATATTCTTGTTACGTAAGTCAATCAGCATACAATGGTTATCTGTACCTCCGGAAATAACACCATAGCCTTTATTTACAAATGCTTCGGCCATTGCCTTTGCATTCTTTTTTACTTGAATACCATATTCTAGAAATCCGTCTTCCAATGCTTCGCCAAATGCAACAGCTTTTGCAGCAATTACATGCTCTAATGGCCCACCTTGAGTTCCAGGAAATACAGCAGAATCCATTAGAGATGACATCATTTTAGTAACTCCTTTTGGAGTTTTCAAGCCCCAAGGGTTTTCAAAATCTTTACCAATTAATATCATTCCACCTCTTGGTCCTCTAAGGGTTTTATGAGTAGTTGTAGTAACAATGTGGCAATGTGGTATTGGATCGTTTAAGATGCCTTTTGCAATTAATCCGGCCGGATGAGAAACATCCGCTAATAATAAAGCACCTACTTTATCTGCAATCTCTCTAAACTTTGCATAATCCCAATCTCTAGAATAAGCAGATGCTCCACAAATAATCAACTGTGGTTTTTCTTTTTCTGCTACTTCTAAAATAGTATCGTAGTTTACTCTGCCTGTCTCCTTCTCTACTCCATAAAAACTAGTTTTATACAACTTACCGGAAAAGTTTACCGGAGAACCATGTGTTAAATGTCCGCCATGAGATAAGTCAAAACCCAATATTTTATCGCCGGGCTTTAAGCAAGCCAAGTATACTGCTGCGTTGGCTTGTGAGCCCGAATGAGGTTGAACATTTGCATATTCTGCACCAAATAAAGCCTTAGCTCTATCAATAGCCAATTGCTCTACTTGGTCTACAACTTCGCAACCGCCATAATACCTTCTTCGAGGAAACCCCTCGGCATATTTATTTGTTAAAACCGAACCCATTGCCTCTAAAACTTGCTCACTTACAAAGTTTTCTGATGCAATTAATTCAATACCATGAGTCTGGCGGTTTCTTTCATCTTCTATTAAATCAAAAATCTGTTCATCTCGTTGCATAAAAATCAATTTTTAGAGCCGTAAATATATTACTATTTTTGCCCAAAATAAACGAAAATGATAAAAGCAAACGACCCAAATAGAAAGTCTTGGATTCCTGTAGAAAAAGACTCTGATTTTCCAATACAAAATATTCCCTTTGGTGTATTTGAAACTACACGTGGAGATGTTACCATTGGTACGAGAATTGGAGACACTGCAATAGACTTAGCCGCTTTACATCAGTTGGGTTATTTTGAAGGTATAGAATTACCTGATGATATTTTTATGCAAGAAAGCTTAAATCCCTTCATCAGTTTAGGAAAACCAACATGGCGTGCGGTAAGAGATAAAATTGCAGAAATATTTGACAGCAACAATATTGAAATAAAACATAAAGCAGAAGTTTTACATGAAATGCCTTCTGTAAAAATGAAATTGCCGGTTGAAGTTGGCGACTATACAGACTTCTACTCTAGTAGAGAGCATGCTACTAACGTAGGTACTATGTTTAGAGACCCGGATAATGCATTGATGCCTAACTGGCTACACATACCTGTTGGCTACCACGGTAGAGCATCATCTATTATTCCTTCGGGCACCCCAATACACAGGCCTAAAGGACAAACAATGCCCAAAGACGCAACAGAACCTGTGTTTGGTCCTTGTAAATTATTAGACTTTGAATTAGAAACAGCTTTTATTACAGCCGATGGAAAGCCATTGGGCGACAATATTACTACTGCAGAGGCTGAAGATTATATTTTTGGTATGGTACTCTTTAATGATTGGAGTGCAAGAGACATCCAAAAATGGGAGTACGTACCGTTAGGACCATTCTTAGCAAAGAACTTTGCATCATCTATCTCTTCATGGATAGTAACCTTAGATGCCCTGGAGCCATACAGAACAGCAGGCCCTACTCAAGAGCCAAAAGTATTACCATATCTAGAATATGAAGGCGATAAAAATTATGACATCAACCTTGAAGTAGCTATAAAACCAGAGAATACTGAAGAAACTTGTGTTTCTAAATCTAATTTCAAGTACCTATACTGGAATATGGCACAACAATTAGCACACCATACTATTAATGGTTGTAATATACATGCCGGAGATATGATGGGCTCTGGAACTATTAGTGGTCCTACACCGGACTCTTATGGTTCAATGCTTGAAATTAGTTGGCAAGGCACCAAACCTGTAACTATGAAAGATGGCACGGAACGTAAGTTTATTTTAGATAACGATACAGTAATTATGCGTGGTTATTGCGAAAATAATGGATTGCGTATTGGTTTTGGCGAGGTTAGCACGAAAGTATTACCCGCAAAATAAACTACTTAAAAAAACTATTGTTATTTAGCGTGAAGCCATCCGGTTTCACGCTTTTTATTTGAAGCAAAATGCTATATTTACTTTATGCAAGAGATAGACGAAGAAACTGAAAAAAAGCAAATACTAAATAAGTATAGAACTCTACTGCGTTCTGCTACTGAGAAGCTTACTAAAGAGGAGAAAAAGTTTATAAGAAAAGCTTTCAATCTAGCCTTAGATGCTCACGATGGTGTGCGCCGTAAATCTGGTGAACCCTATATTTTTCACCCATTAGAAGTTGCACAAATTGTTGCCAAAGAAATGGGCTTGGGTGCTACTTCTATTGCAGCTGCTTTAATGCATGATGTGGTTGAGGATAGCGATTATACACTTGAAGATATTGAACGCTTATTTGGCGAAAAGGTTACCAAAATTATAGATGGACTCACCAAAATTTCTGGCGTGTTTGATCAAAATGTATCACTACAGGCAGAGAATTTCCGTAAGATGCTGCTTACCCTGTCTGATGATGTTCGTGTAATCTTAATAAAAATTGCCGATAGATTGCACAATATGCGCACAATGGACTCAATGCCTAATCATAAGCAGCTAAAGATTGCATCTGAGACATTGTATTTATATGCTCCCCTATCTCACAGATTAGGATTATATGCAATTAAAACTGAGTTAGAAGATTTAGGATTAAGGTATACAGAGCCGGAGGTTTTTAGAGATATTACATTAAAGCTAAATGAAAGCCGTGCAGGAGAAATTAAATACCTCAAAAAGTTTTCTGCAAATATCAAAGAAGAGTTAACTAAAGAAGGATTTGATTTTGAGATAAAAGAACGTACAAAATCTATTTTTTCAATTAGAAAGAAAATATTAAACCAAGGCATCAGCTTTGATGAGGTTTACGATAAATTCGCCATGCGAATTATTGTAGATACTCCTGTAGATAGAGAAAAGTCAGACTGTTGGAAGATTTACTCTATAGTTACAGACTTCTATCGCCCTAATCCCGATAGATTACGAGACTGGATTTCTACACCAAAGTCTAATGGTTATGAGTCATTACACACAACAGTAATGGGACCTGAAGGACATTGGGTTGAGGTACAAATTCGTTCTAAACGAATGGATGAGTTAGCAGAAAAAGGATATGCTGCTCACTGGAAGTATAAAGAAAACTCTAATGGAGAAAATACTTTAGATGAATGGATTAATAAAATTAGAGAGTTATTAGAAAACCCAGAGTCAAATGCTCTAGACTTCATCGATGAATTCAAGCTAAACTTATTCTCTGATGAAATATTTGTATTTACACCTCAGGGTGATTTAAAAAACTTGCCAAAAGGGGCTACTCCCCTAGACTTTGCATTTGAAATACATACACAAGTAGGTACAAACTGCTTGGGAGCTAAAGTTAACGGTAAGTTAGTACCTCTTAGTTATAAGCTTAAAAGTGGAGACCAAGTAGAGATTCTTACTTCTGATAAACAAAAACCGAAAGAAGATTGGCTCAACTATGTGGTTACAGCTAGGGCTCGATCTAAAGTGAAGACAGCCTTAAAAGAAGAGAAAAAGAAAATTGCTGAAGATGGTAAGGAAATATTAGAGCGTAAGCTTAAGCATATAAAAATTACGCTAAATGAACAGGTTGTTAATGAACTTGTAAATTTCTTTGGTGTAAAAACCAGCTTAGATCTTTTTTATAGGGTTGGCAATGGTCAGATTGACAATAATCGTATAAAAGACTACGCAAAAGAGCGTGCCGGTGGTATATACACTTATATTAAGAGTAAGTTTAAGCGCCAACGAAATATAAAAGATACTCCAAAAGCAAGCACAAAAAAAGGAGACGTGCTTGTATTTGGTGATGATGAACAAAGACTAGATTACAAATTATCTAAATGCTGTAACCCTATACCAGATGATGATGTATTTGGTTTTTTAACTGTTAGTGATGGTATAAAAGTGCATCGTACAGATTGCCCTAATGCTATTAGTTTACAATCTAAGTACGCCTACAGAACACTTAAAGCCAACTGGATAAGTTCTGAAGACATTCACTTTGTGGCTATACTTACTATTAAAGGTATTGATACTGTAGGATTGGTAAACAACGTAACACAAATTATCTCTAATAACTTAAATGTAGATATCCGATCAATAAATATATCTGGAGATGATGGTGTTTTTGAAGGTGATATTTTGGTTGTTGTAAGAGATAAAGCCCATTTAACAACGGTTATAGAAAAGATAAAAAAAGTAGATGGAGTAACCTCTGTAGAAAGACGTTACAAAAATTAAATCTACTACGCTTAAAACATATATTTTACTACTTTTACACTTTGATAGAAGTTTATGACAGATACTAATTTAGATGCTGTAAAACAGGTGTTTACTGCTTACTTAGAGCAAAACGGACAACGTAAAACACCTGAGCGCTACGCAATACTTCAAGAGATATACGAACATGACGATCATTTTGATATTGAATCGTTATATATCTTAATGAAGAATAAAAACTATCGCGTAAGCAGGGCTACACTATACAACACTATAGAGCTTTTGCTTGATTGTAACTTAGTACGTAAACACCAATTCGGGCAAAACCAAGCACATTACGAAAAATCATACTTCAACAAGCAGCATGACCACATAATTTGTACTGATACAGGTGAAGTAATTGAGTTTTGTGACCCAAGAATACAAAATATAAAAAATACTATAGAAGAAGTGTTTGGTGTAAAAGTTCAAAACCATTCACTATACTTCTATGCTCTCAAAAATCCGGAAAATGCGAATCCGGTTGAAATAGCTGAAAAAAAACAAACTGATAACCAACCAAATTAATCCACTTACATGGGAATTGATGTATTACTAGGTCTTCAATGGGGAGACGAAGGAAAAGGAAAAATTGTTGACGTACTTACCTCTGAATATGATATTATAGCTCGCTTTCAGGGTGGTCCAAATGCAGGTCACACGTTGGAATTTGACGGTATAAAACACGTTTTACATACTATTCCTTCAGGAATTTTCCACGATAAATCAATCAATGTAGTTGGTAATGGTGTGGTAATAGACCCCATTATCTTTTGCAAAGAGTTAGATGCTCTTAAAGGGTATAACTTAAATCTAAAAGATAAATTACTTATCTCGCGTAAAGCTCATCTTATTCTTCCTACTCATAGACTGCTAGACTTAGCGTCTGAAGCAGCTAAAGGAAAAGCTAAAATTGGCTCAACACTTAAAGGTATTGGACCAACTTATATGGATAAAACCGGACGTAATGGATTACGTGTAGGTGATATAGAGTTGCCGGACTTTAAAAAACGTTACGAAGCATTAGTAAAGAAACATCTTCAAATATTAAGCTTCTATGACATAGAGTTTGATTTAAAGGAAATGGAAAAACCTTGGTTTAAGAGTATTGAAAACCTAAAGGACATTACCTTTATTGATAGCGACCATTACCTTCATCAGCAAATGAAAGAGGGTAAGAAAATCTTAGCGGAAGGCGCTCAAGGTTCATTATTAGATATAGACTTTGGTACGTACCCATTTGTTACCTCTTCTACAACTACTGCAGCAGGTGCTTGTACGGGCTTAGGTGTTGCTCCAAACAAAATTGGCGATGTACTAGGTATTTTTAAAGCATACTGTACTAGAGTTGGTAGTGGCCCCTTCCCTACAGAGTTGTTTGATGAAGACGGCGCCGCAATGGCAAAGGTTGGTAATGAGTTTGGTGCTACCACAGGTAGACCAAGACGTTGCGGTTGGATAGACTTACCTGCGCTTAAATATGCAATTGCTATTAGTGGTGTTACTAAGTTAATGATGATGAAGACTGATGTTTTAGACGGCTTTGATACTATTAAAGCTTGTACACATTACATCTATAATGGTAAAAAAGTAGATAATTTACCTTACGCAATAGACGAAGAGTTAGTTGAACCCGTTTATACTGAACTAAAAGGCTGGAAAAAGGATTTAACTAAGATTACTTCTGCAAGTGAATTACCAAAAGAAGTAAACGATTACATTGCATTTTTAGAAGAAACACTTGAAGTTCCTATTGCAATTGTATCTGTTGGTCCTGATCGTAAACAAACACTACATAGATAGTTTGAAAGTTTTCTGGCATAATTTTTTGAGTACACTATTCTGTAAATTAATGCCAATGGTATCGCACAGTAAATATCTTCTATTACTCCTTTTTGTTTTTGGAGCCCACCTGTCTTATAGTCAAAGTACTACTAAGACTAAAAAAGGTGCTCAAATACAAATTAAACAAGGTGATTTACTGACTACTGGCAAAAAGAATGGCGAAAAATTCAATAGAATTATAGGCAATGCTGTCTTTCAGCATGAAGATGCAACATTGTATTGTGACAGTGCCTATTTATACTCTGCTAGAAACGAGATGGAAGCCTTTGGTCATGTGCATATTGAACAAGGTGATTCTGTACACCTTTATGGCGATTATTTAGAATATTCTGGTAACACCAAGCTTGCTGAGGTAACAGGTAAAGTTGTAAAACTAATTGATAAAGACCTTACCCTCACTACTACTCTACTCAACTTTGATAGAAACACAAATACCGCTTATTATTATACCGGAGGACATATAGTAAGTGATGAGAACGACTTAACAAGTAAAATAGGCACCTACTTTAAAACCTCAAAAGAGTTTCATTTTAAAGATAATGTGGTACTTACTAATGATAAGTATGTGATGAACTCCGATACGCTTATTTACAATACTCTTAGTAAAACTGCATACTTCTACGGACCTACTACTATTAAAGGTGATAGCAACCTAATATATTGCGAAAACGGCTGGTACAATACTGTTACTGATATTTCTCAATTCTCTGAGAATGCTTACCTAAATAATAAGTCTCAAACTCTAAAAGGTGATAGCTTATACTATGAACGAAATAATGGTTATGGTGAGGCATTTTTAAATGTTAGTATAATTGATACCATAGATAACTATATTATTAGTGGCGATTCTGCTCTGTATTTTGAAATACCGGATTCAGCATTAGTATATGGTAAAACACTATTAACAATAGCAGCAGAGAAAGACTCATTATATGTACATGGCGATAAGTTAATGGCAAGCTTAGACTCTACAGGTAATAAAATTATCCGTACATATTATCATGTTCGCTTATATAAAACAGACTTACAAGGTAAATGCGATTCACTTACCTACTCATATTCAGACTCAACTATGAATATGTTTAGAGACCCCATTTTATGGTCTGACAATAATCAACTCACTGCAGACCATATACTACTTACCACCATAAAAAATGAGCCCGATAGTATAAAAATGCTAGGTAATGCTTTTGTAATGATGATGGATGAACAAGGACTCTATAATCAGATTAGAGGAAAAGACATGCTGGGTAAATTTATAGAGCGTAGTCTTAGAAAACTATATGTAGTAGGCAATGGTCAAACCATTTATTACGCTACTGATGATAATGATGCATACATAGGAATGAATCGTTCTGAATGTACCAATATCATGATTACAATTATGGATAATACCATTGTTGGTATAGCCTACAGAATAAAACCTGACTCCAAAACGTATCCTATGGATCAAATTCCTGAAGACAAAAAACGTTTAAAAGGATACAATTGGCGAGTAAGTGAACAACCTAAAAGTAAAGAAGATATTTTTATATGGGTAGAACCACAGGTAAAATAACTATACTCTTAAGTGTATTTTTATATGCATTTACACAAAGCTCATTTAATTTTGAGGATGATGCCTATGAAAACTATACTTATAAAACATTTTATGCCCTCCCCGAAGTAAATGAAGAGATTAATCTAGAAAAATTAGACATCAATTTGCTAAATGCGGCTGTTTTTTATGCCTCAAATGAGCAACGTGCAAAAAATAACAAGAAAACATTTGAGTTTCATGGAAATTTAAGAGATGCAGCAACTTTTCACTCTAAAACTATGGCCGAAAAAAACTTTTTTAGCCATAAGAACAAAAAACAGCGTAAGTACAGGGAATTCTCCGATAGAATCTACCAGTTTGGCGGAAACTTTTATGAGTATACCGGTGAGAATATAGCCCAAATTGCCATTTATAAAATTAATCAACGAGGAATTTTCTTTACTAAACGTGGGGCAGACAGAAAAGTCATCTATACTGATGAAGACGGAAATAAATTACAACCCCATACTTACCTAAGTTATGCAAAGCTTGTAGTTGAGGAGTGGATGAATTCTAGACCTCACAGAGAAAACCTGATGACCGATGAGTTTAAGTACTTAGGATGTGGTGGTTTTGTGATAGAAAAAACTATAAACTCTAAAGGAGAATTACCAAAAATAAACTACACACAAAATTTTGGAGGTTAAACCAATTGTTTATGCCAACTATTAGCAACATTAGTTTGCCAACTCTCTTCTAATTCTTGTTTATTCTTTACTAGGTTATTAAACACTGTAGTGGCATTTGATAACTTCTCAGTACTTAATAAGCTTTTAAATTCAGCCATTGTAGCATCCTTTAACATATTATCATCTGCTAAATAGATGATTTGCATTTTATTATCTAAGATTGTTACTCCTAGTTCTGATTCAATATGTCTAATTATAGCTACAGAGGAGTCTATAGAACAACCACTAACTCCTTTAGATTCATCGGCTAATAGTACAATAAAACGATTGTAAATAAGCTTATATGAAGTATTGATAGGTATTTGATGCGAAACCCATTTTTCAGAAAAAGCTTTCAATTGTTGTTCAACAAAATCTGCTTCTTGATTTGTTAAGTTTCTATTTACTTGATACACCCACACTCTAGCAGTATTGGGCAATTGAGAATAATCAACATGCATAATTATAAATCTCCGGCATTTGCAATTAACTCTGCAACATCCATTACAGTTACTTCTCCTTCTTTCTCTTTATTTTTTACGCCATCGGTCATCATTGTATTACAGAAAGGGCATCCGGTAGCAATAATATTTGGCTTCGTCTCCAAAGCTTCTTCAGTACGTTCAATATTTACTTCTTTATCGCCTTTCTCTGCCTCTTTAAACATTTGCGCACCTCCGGCACCACAGCATAAACCCCTTGTTTTACAACGGCGCATTTCTACTAATTCAGCGTCAAGTTTTGCAATTAGTTCTCTCGGTGCTTCGTAAACTCCATTTCCTCTACCTAAGTAACATGGGTCATGAAAGGTGATTTTTTTACCCTTAAAGTTTCCTCCTTCAATAGTTAACTTACCATCATCTAAAAGTTGCTGTAACAACTGTGTATGGTGTACTACATCATAGTCTCCACCTAATTCGGGATATTCATTTTTAAGTGTATTAAAGCAATGTGGGCAAGCAGTAACAATTTTATTTACTTCGTATGCATTCAGTACCTCAATATTAGTAACAGCCTGCATCTGAAATAAAAACTCATTACCAGCACGTTTAGCAGGGTCGCCACTACAGCTCTCCTCTGCTCCTAATACTGCAAAACTTACATTGGCTTTATTTAAAAGCTTTACAAAAGCTTTAGTAATCTTCTTAGCTCTATCATCAAAACTACCGGCACAACCAACCCAAAAAAGCACATCAGGCTTTTCACCTCGGGCGGTCATTTCTGCCATAGTAGGTACTATAATTTTATCTTCTGCCATTGGTTTTATGATTTAAAAACCTGTATTGTAACTTCTTTATCTACCAAATCAGTAAACTTACCATCAAAGCGAGTTGCTCTCACAATATGGTTGTCTACCCAATGATAATTACCACCTCTTGGCTTACCCATTAGTAAACCATGGTAATTAAAACCGTTTTCTTGTAACCATTGTTCGGTTACAGCCCTGTGTTCTTCAATTCTAGATGTAAAAAAGGTAATAATATGCCCCTCTTTATACCATTTATTTAAAGTAGCTAAAGCATCGGGGTAAACCGCTGCGGTAGCCATTCTTTCCGGCTCTTCATTAGGAATATCTTCACAAACTGTACCATCAATATCTATCAAATAGTTTTTGATTTCTTCCGGTAAAACCGGACTAATAAGCTTACCGTTTTCCTCCTTTGGTAACAGTTTACTCATTTATCCAGTTTGCTCTGTCTGCTGCAGGAAATTGCCATGGCGCACCATTATTCTCCACATTAGACATCATTAAATTCAGTTCCATAGGTGCTGCAGACTGTTCCATAACTAAGTATCTACGCATATCTACTATAATAGATAATGGATCAATATTTATTGGACAAGCTTGTGTACATGCATTACATGATGTACATGCCCATAACTCCTCTGGAGTGATATAATCGTTTAATAAAGATTTTCCGTCTTCTTTAAACTCGCCTTTATTGGCATCAATATTTTTACCTACTTCTTCTACCCTATCTCTTACATCCATCATTATCTTACGTGGAGATAATAATTTACCGGTTTGGTTTGCCGGACATTCTGAAGTACATCTACCACACTCTGTACAGCTATATGCGTTCATTAACTGTACCCAATTTAAGTCAGTTACATCTTTTGCGCCAAACTGTTCAGGTGGCGGTGCATTAGGGTCAGGTGCAGCATATGGGTCTGCATTGGGGTCCATCATCATTTTCACCTCGCGCGTAACGGCTTCCATATTAGTAAACCTACCTTTTGCATTCAGGTTTGAATAAAAAGTATTTGGAAAAGCAAGAATAATGTGGAAATGCTTAGAAATAACTAAATAGTTTAAAAAGGCAAGGATACCCACTATATGAAACCACCATGTAAATCTTTCTAATGCTACTAAGCCGGCATCAGTCATTCCAGAGAATATTGGCGCTATCATACTACTTACCGGAAATGCTCCTGCTGCTGTATAATGCTCTACTCCTCTGGCTTGTAATAAATAGTCTGATGCATTCATGCTTAAAAATGCAGACATTAATAATATTTCGATTATCAAAATTAGATTACCATCTAATGATGGCCAGCCTTTCATTTCAGGATTTTTAAAGCGTTTTAAAGCAATAAGGTTTCGGCGAGCAAAAAAAACGATACATGAAACCAATACCAATACGGCAAGGATTTCAAAAGAGCCAATTAAAAAGTCATAAAAACCACCTAAAAAAGCAAATACTCTATGAGTACCTAAAGCTCCATCAATTACAATTTCTAAAACTTCTAAATTGATGATAACAAACCCCAGATAAATGAAAATATGCATGATACCTGCTACCGGACGAACTACCATTTTAGATTGCCCTAAGGCAACTCTAATCATAGTTTTCCAGCGTTCAGGTTTGTTATCAGAACGGTCTACGTCTTTACCAAGCTTAATGTTTCTGCGTATCTTACCTACATTTCTGGCAAACAATACCACGGCTGCAAGCAGTACAACAATAAAAATAATATTTGCTATTCCCATAGTAGCTAATCTTTATCCTTCCGCTTTCGGTTTGGCAGAACGGAGAAATTCACATAGTCTTGTGGGTTTTCTTTGATATCTTTTATAAGCTCATCCAATGACTTAGCTGAAGCATTTAAGTTGTTATACAACTCTTTATCATTTACTAATAAACCTAATGTACCTTCCCCTTTATCTATTTTGTCAACAACAACATTAAGTGTTTTTACTGTTGTTGCAAGATCAGTAAATGTCTGCTTTAAATTAGTTTGAGCTATAGAATCACTAATCGATGATAAGTTAGCAAAAATTGATGACAACTCTTCTTCATTATCCTTAATATTAGATGTGATAGAGCTAATATTATTCATTGTAATAGTAAAGCTCTCACTATTATCTACTACTAATTTATCAAGCCTATCAACAGTATTTTCAAGAGTTTGGAAGGTATTCTTAACACTTTCAAATGTCTTAGAAAAGTTTTCTTTGTTTGCATCACTCAAGAAACCGCCAACAACACTTACAGCTGAATCTATAGAGCCTAATAATTCTTCTGCTTTAAGCTTAAGAGGAGCTACAGTTGCCCCAACTTGATCTCCTAAACTAGCTTCTATCTCAGACTTCAAAGTATCTCCGGGCTGGGCTATATTCAAACCTAAAGCAATTGTAGCAGAATCCGGTGGTAATAATTCAATAGCTTTCGCGCCCATTATATCCAAACTCACAATTTTAGCAATAGACTCTTTGTAAACTGGGAACTCTTGGTCTAAGTTAAACTCAACAATTACTTTAGAGTAATCTTCACTAAAATATACCTTTTTTACCTTACCTATTGAAAAACCTTTTACAACTATGGGGCGTGTTGGGGTAAGCCCATCTATTCTATCATATACAACATAATAGTTTTCCTCACTAGAGAATAAGTTGTTGCCTTTGATATAGTTATAACCAAAAACAAGCGCAGCAATTGCTGCTAATGATATAATGCCGGTCTTTAATTCTCTGGAAATCTTCAAATCTTATTCTCTCTCCTTATGTTTAGCACAATATTACTAAATTATTTCAGTAGTTGCAGTGCCTCTCTTACGGTAATTTTTTGTCCGTTGTTAAACGCAATTACAAATGCTCCATTAAAGCCTTTTCTGCGCATGTTGTTTTGCATATTAGTAGCCTCGTTATAAGACTGTGTACTGCCATAAGTATACTTATATACTCCGCCTTCTTCATACATACCTATATTGTCTACACCTTTAAAGTTAGCAGGTGTTAAACTTTTTTTATGTGCAGAAGTAGCTATTTGTACTTTAAATACAACACCTTTATCTACAACTCCCTGTTTTTTTGGCGTTTTATTCTCCTCAACAGGTTTTGTTGTTTTTGGTTCAGGCTTTGCATTCTCTTTTGGTTTTTCAACCACAGGTTCTACTTTTTTAGGTTTTACATCAGCATTTATGTCAATAGCTTCTTTTTTGGTTTTATACTCTTTAAATGCATTAAACAATGCGGTAGCCATTTCGGTCTTTCCTTTATCAGAGTGTAAATAATCCTCCTCTGCATTATTAGTAGTAAAACCAAGTTCTACCAACACACTTGGCATTGTGGTTTGTACAATTACCCAAAATGGACCTTGTTTTACCCCTCTACTCTTTCTTTGAGCAGAAGTTTTAATATACTTCTGAGTTATTTCTGCAAAAGAAATGCTTTGCTCCATGTATGCATTTTGCACTAATTTTAAAGCAATATAGGTCTCCGGCTTACTTGGGTCAAACCCTTGATATTTCTCTTCGTAATTATCTTCCAGTAAGATTACTTCATTCTCTCTTTGAGCAACTTTTAAATTTCGTTCAGAGTAATTATTACCCATTACATAAGTTGTACTACCACTTGCACTTTTATCGGTAAAAGAATCTGTATGTATAGATATAAATAGGTCTGCCCCTTTACTATTAGCTAAAGCTGTGCGTTGCCATAGCTCTGGGTAGGTATCTTTTGTTCTTGTATATATAACTTCTACATCAGGAAAATTGTCTTCTATTAATTTCCCCAACTTCAGCCCTACACCTAGTGCAACATGTTTTTCATACTTCTTGTATCTCCTAGTACCCAAGTTACCGGGATCTCTTCCGCCATGCCCAGGGTCTATAATAATCTTTTTCACACCAAGCTCTGCTGGGCGAATAAGATCTACCATAGAGTAAAGCGGACTGATAGACGTAACAAGAAAGATGAGAATAAAACGTTTCATCTTTGGAATATTTTTTGATTAGCTTTGACGCGATTATTATCAAGTACCATATATACTACAAAAATAGCATTAAAGAGCTTGCACTTAAACCGGTTTAAAATATATGTTTTCAACATAGCATTGCTAATATTTGTTAGTAATATAGCTTATAGTCAAGTTGATACTACTAAGAGTAACGGTGATTCTACCAATGTGTTACCTAACATGTTGAATACACTCAAAAATGATACCACTGATACTCTTTCTAACGCTGCTTATACCACAGATACCACTTTTAGGGTAAGTAAAGATGCCTTAAACTCTCAGGTTATATGTACTGCTGATGATACTATGTACCTAGACTTTGCTGAAAGCAAACACTACTTATATGATAACGCATATGTAACCTTTGAAGATATAAGCTTACGTGCTGGTTATATAGTTGTTGACTATGACAGCACACTCATACATGCATACGGAATACCCGATAGTACCGGAAAAATAAGTCAGCTACCCATATTTATACAAGCTGGTAAAGAATACCAATCTGCTGAAATAACCTATAATTATTCTACTAAAAAGGGATATATAAAAAAGGTAATAACACGAGAAGGAGACGGATTTTTACATGGCGAAACTGTAAAAAAGATTGATGATGAAGTGATGTATGTAAAAAATGGATCTTTTACAACATGTAGCCATAGTCATCCGCATTATAGAATTACCTCTAACAAACTAAAAGTAATTAGCGGCGATAAAATTGTAACAGGTCCAACTTATTTAGAGATTGCTGATGTACCCACACCCTTATTAGTACCCTTTGGCTTTTTTCCGGCAAATTCAAGCAGAAAATCAGGAGTACTAATACCATCTTATGGCGAAAACTTAAGACGAGGTTTCTTCCTTAAAAATGGTGGTTATTACTTTGCTATTAATGATTATGTAGATCTAGAGCTAAGAGGAGACATCTATACTAGAGGTGGCTGGGCTTTATACGGAAACTCTAAGTACCGTAAGCGGTATAAGTATAATGGTAACTTAAATATTAGTTATTCACTTATTAGAGAAGGAGACGAAACACAACCCAATTTCTCTGAGAGTAAAACATTTAATATTCGTTGGAGACATACTCAAGATCCAAAGGCAAGACCAAATAGCCGTTTTACAGCCAATGTAGATGCAGGTAGTAGCGATTATTTTCAGAACAACTCATATAATGCAAATGATTTCTTAACCAATACTTTAAACTCAAATATATCTTACGAACGCTCATGGGCCGGTAAGCCTTTTCGTTTTTCTGCTAACTTAAAGCATAGCCAAAACACCAGAACTAATGCTGTAAACCTTACTGTACCAGAAATTACTTTTAACGTAAGTAGGCTTTACCCGTTTAAGAATGAAAAGAGAATTGGTAAAAGCAAATGGTATGAAGATATAGGTATACAATATACCATGAATGCAAGAAACGAAGTACAAACTTTTGATTCGCTCCTATTTAGAAGAGAAACGTTAGACGATTTTAGAAACGGTATAAGACATAATATACCCATTAGTACTTCTTTTAAAGTTTTAAAGGTATTTAGCTTTAGTCCTAGTATCAACATGACTGAACGCTGGTATTTTGAAAGTTTAAGCCCACGGTTTATAGACTCTACCAACTCTATTGTAAATGATACTGTTAGTGGCTTTGCACGTGCAGGAGACTTTAATATTAGCGGTAGACTTACTACAAATTTATATGGTATGTACGCTTTTAAAAAGGGGAAAGTTAAAGCCATAAGACATGCAATTACCCCTTCTATAAGTCTTACTTACCGCCCAGATTTTAGTGAAGATATGTGGGGATATTATAGCAATGTACAAAGCGATACATTAGGTAATACTCGTAGAGTATCTAGGTTTAATGGTTTACTATACGGCGGACCTGGTCAGGGTAAAGTAGGTAGCATAGGCTTAGGTATAAACAATACCTTAGAAATGAAAGTAGTGGACAGTAAAGACACTACCGGCACCGGTACTAAAAAAATAAAATTACTAGAGGGTTTAAGTGTAAACACAAGTTATAATGCAGCAGCTAGTGAGTTTAAATGGAGTGACTTAAGACTTTCTGCCAGAACCAATCTGTTTAAAAACTCTATTGGTGTAAACTACAACTCTACTTTCAGTTTATACGATATAGATGAAAACGGAGTAAGAATAAATGAGTTTTATTATGACAATACAGGAAAACTAGGAAGGCTTACAAATGCTTCATTAGCATTGAGTTTTAATTTTAATGGTGCTGCTAAAGCCGCAGAATCTGTAGAAGAGCAAAAAACTTCGGGTATTGGTGTTACTGATGGTGACTTTAACTATTACGGTTTAGATTATTATGTAGACTTTAATGTGCCTTGGAACTTTAATATAAACTATAACATTATTTATAGTAAACCCGCATTAGTAGAAAACATTAGACAGAGTATCAATTTTGGTGGAGATGTATCATTAACCAAACATTGGAAAATTGGTTTTTCATCAGGCTATGACCTAGAAAACAAAGACTTCACATTTACTTCTATAGATTTTTATAGAGACCTACACTGTTGGGAGCTACGTTTCAACTGGGTGCCAATTACCACACAGCAGAGCTACAGCTTTAACATCTCTGTAAAAGCACCTATTCTTAAAGACCTTAAGCTAGAAAGAAATAGAGGTATTGGTGATTTCTAAGCCATTTCTAGCCAGTTTTTCAATATCTGTTTGCCATATGGTGTCATTATAGATTCCGGATGATATTGAACTCCATAAACAGGCAATTGATTATGCCTTACGGACATTACAACCCCTTCTCTACTCACTGCAGTTATTTCAAACACTTCCGGAATATACTTTTTATCAATAGCCCAAGAATGGTATAAGCCCACTTCAATTTGTGATGGTATAGATTTATAGAGTACGTTATTAGTAACTGTTATTTCCATACTCAAACCATGCTTAACAGTTTGCTGGTTGTAGAGCTTACCACCGAAATGTTCTGTAATAGCTTGCATACCTAAACAAACACCCAACATTTTTTTAGAATTACAGTATCTATCTAATACCTCCATCAACATACCTGCTTCATTTGGCAATCCCGGACCGGGAGATATCACTATATGGGTATATTTATCTAATTCATCAATAACTATTTCGTCATTCCTTATCACATCTACACTTGTACAATACTGCTCAAGTGCATGTACCAAGTTGTAGGTAAAAGAATCATAATTATCAATCAGAACTATCCTCATATAATTTTTATATACTTGCTTAATCTAAAAAAGCAAAGCTAAGATGAAAAAAGTTATTTATACAGAAAATGCTCCCGAACCTATAGGTCCTTATAGTCAGGCTATTCATTCGGGTAATACTTTATATGTTTCAGGACAAATTGCTATTAATCCAGAAACTGGCGAATTAGTTACAGGAGATATACGCGAAGAAACCAAAATGGTAATGAGAAACTTAAAAGCAGTGCTTAGCCAAGCAGATATGGATTTAAGTAATGTAGTGAAGTGTAGCATATTTATAGCAGATATGGGTCAGTTTACTGATATAAACGAAGTGTATGGTGGTTACTTTATTAACAACTACCCCGCCAGAGAGACAGTTGAGGTAAGTTGCCTACCTAAAAACGTAAACGTAGAGATTTCTGCAATAGCTATTAAATAAAAAAAGCCCCATAATCGGGGCTTTTTAATTGATTTTATATAAAAACTATAACTGACCACTATCTAATGACGCCCCCATTGGGTCATGACTTTCATCATCAATATATTTAGCGCCTCCAAAAGCTACTATCGGAAAGAAAATTAGAGGCAAGAAAAACAAACCCACCGTAAAACCAGCACTGTATCCAAAACTTTTAGAAATACCGTTTAGCATTAATATATAAAACACCAAAGCTGCTATAGGACCAGCCAAGGGAACAAGTATTCCATATAAAAATATAAAAACCCATGGGCCAGGTTTTTTTGCAACCTCTAACATAATAACCAAACTATATCCGGGTACTAAAACTGCCCAGCCAGGTTTACCTGCTTTTGTAAATATTTTCCAAATACTTACAATCATTAATGCAGTTATACCTAACATAATAAACATGTAAGCCATAAAAAAGGCAATAAAACCTCTGAATAAATCGGGACTTGAGTTAATAAATTCTTCCATGATGTTTTTTAAGGGTTAATAATAAAGCTAAAACTAATTAAATAATTTAATTGTTAATTGAATTGAGTTTCAAAAATTGATTAATGGGCTTTTTGGAAAATAATTTTAATAAATTCGCAACGGATTAATACGAACATTTAAAATACCTCTATATGAATTTTGATGTAATTGTTGTAGGAAGTGGACCAGGCGGATATGTAGCCGCAATTCGTGCTTCTCAATTAGGTTTAAAAACTGCTATTGTAGAAAAAGAAAGCCTTGGCGGTATATGCCTTAACTGGGGCTGTATTCCAACAAAAGCTTTATTGAAAAGTGCTAATGTATTTGAATATATCAATCATGCATCGGACTATGGTATTACTGTAGATAAAGCAAGTACAGATTTTGGAGCGATCATTAAGCGTAGCCGAGATGTTGCAGAGAGCAATAGTAACGGTATTAAGTTCTTAATGAAGAAAAATAAAATTGAGGTACTTATGGGTACCGGAAAAATAAAAGCAGGTAAAAAAGTAGATGTTACTGATGATAAAGGTAAAACTACAGAGTACTCTGCTACTAGTATAATTATTGCTACAGGTGCAAGATCTAGAGAACTACCAAACCTTAAGCAAGATGGTAAAAAAGTAATTGGTTACCGTGAGGCTTTGGTATTACCTAAGCAACCTAAAAAAATGGTTGTAGTTGGTTCTGGAGCTATTGGTGTTGAGTTTGCATACTTCTATAATGCAATGGGTACAGAGGTAACAGTTGTTGAGTATTTACCAAACATTGTTCCTAATGAGGATGAAGATGTATCAAAACAATTAGAACGTACCTTTAAGAAAGCAGGTATGAATATTATGACTAATGCTTCTGTAGAAAAGGTAGATGCTTCTGGCACGGGCTGTAAAGTAACCGTTAAAACTAAAAAAGGCGAAGAGGTTATTGATGCTGATATTGTATTATCAGCTGTAGGTATTCAGGCTAACCTAGAAAACATTGGTTTAGAAGAAGTAGGCATTGCTACAGATAAAGGCAAGATTATGGTAAATGACTATTACCAAACTAATATACCTGGGTATTATGCTATTGGAGACTGTGTTCCAGGCCCTGCTCTAGCACACGTTGCTTCTGCTGAAGGTATTATCTGTGTTGAGAAAATAGCAGGTCATAACCCAGAAGCCTTAGACTACGGTAATATACCGGGGTGTACTTATTGCTCACCCGAAATTGCATCTGTTGGTATGACTGAAAAGCAAGCAAAAGAAGCTGGTTATGAGTTAAAGATTGGAAAATTCCCATTCTCTGCATCTGGTAAAGCAAAAGCTGCCGGACATACTGATGGTTTTGTAAAAGTTATTTTTGATGCTAAGTATGGCGAGTGGCTAGGCGCGCACATGTTAGGTGCTAATGTTACCGAAATGATTGCCGAAGCTGTAGTGGCAAGAAAGCTTGAAACTACCGGACATGAAATTATTAAATCTGTTCACCCTCACCCAACCATGAGTGAGGCTATTATGGAAGCCGCTGCTGATGCTTATGGCGAAGTAATACACATGTAATAGAAACTTAAATTATAGCCCCTTTATAGGGGCTTTTTTATACCTATGAAAACTATAAACGAAATAAAGGTATTTCTTACAGAAACCGCCCCACAGTTAGTAAACTCTTTAAACGGTGATGAGAAACCCATTTTTGGAGTAATGACAGCTCCGCAAATGATTGAACACTTATGCCAAGCCTATGAGCTTACTAAAGACCAACAAATGGAAGTAGAAATAGTTACTCCACAAGAAGACTTAGAGGCATACAAACAGTTTTTGTTGAGTGATAAACAAATACGCTTTGGTGCAAAAAAGCCCTATTTATATGACCATGGAACAAAATTAGACCTCAATAATTTAGCAGAAATTAAAAAGGATTTTGAGAACAGGTCTACTGACTTTATAAAGTATGTTGAGGCAAACCCTGAAAAGACTTCAGTACACCCAAGATTTGGTAAATTAAAAGGCGACTTATTGCTTCTTTTCCACTACAAACATATTACACACCACTTAAAACAATTTAGTTTAATAGAAGAGTCAGCGCCCATTTAAAAATTGGGTTTCAATATCTATTTCCCTCTCCAAGTCTGATATCACATCAGGCTTGGTAGGATATAGCTTTAATAAGCCAAAGTTATTCCAAAACTCTTTGTTATAGGTATAGCGTTTTCTATATAAACTCCCAAAAGCAGAGTATTGTCTAAAGCTTTCCGGTTTTTCTCCTATTTTCTCTACATATAAGCTAAAGTATTCATCTGTCTCATGCTTCATATGGTACATAAACTCATCAAATACCTGATGTGAATAAGAATAGTTGAATCTATCTAAGTAATAATACTCCCCTATTTTTTTAAACTCAAGCTGTTTTTCAGCACTTACAAATTTCCAGTTTGAAGGAATTAAGTGTCTTGGCGATAAATAGGCGGGATTTGCATATTCTTTTATAATCAACTTTTCTACTGCATAATCTCCTTTATTTATAAACAAAGTACCCTCTTGTATTTTAGGCTCCATATCGTTTTGATACTTAAACCTTAGTATAAAATACTTTGATGATAGGCTATCAATGTGCTCAAACCTTACTGTAGTATAGTCAAAGGCATTAGTATTAAACACTGAGTTCTTATAATAGTGTATAGGGTTCTCTAAAAACAAATCTGTCACATGGTCTCCATGGGGTTCTCCGTTTCTTTCAAAATCCTCACTCTTTCGTAATTCATTTAGCTTTAAACGCTCTTTTAATTGTGTGCTCAGTAAATTCTTGTAACCAGAGTCATAAATTGTATAATAAGCCTCTATGAGTCTTACATATTTTGCATCTTCTCTATGTACCTGTCTATATAAAGCTGTATAGGAGTAAGCTTTTTGCGGATAATTATTAGGAATGTTTTCAATGACCTTTTGCAAAAACTCTTTCCCAGCATTTTCAGATAACACTATACTGTCTAAAGAAGTAGTCTCTTCTTTTAATACGATATATATTGAGTCTCTGTTGATAATTTGGTTGATGCCCAAATACGCTGGTTGATACCCAATACTAGAAAACTCAAGCTGAGCATCTTTATATTTTTCATCTATATAAAACTTAAAATACCCAAACTCATTTGTTGCTACTCCCTTATGCGTATTCTTTATAAGAACTGATGCATAAGAAACTGATTTACCCTTATTATCTACAATTCTCCCTTCAAGCACAATTTGTGCATAGGAATTGACTGTGAATATCAAAAGGCAAACAAAAGCGGATATCTTAAGCATAAAAATGGTATCTATTATAAGGGTGTTAAATAAAATACTTTTCCATAAATTATTGTAAACTTATTACAAATACATTTGTGTTATAATTATGCGTTGTATAAGTAAATCCTTTTATTTACAAATATTTAAAAACTAAAGTACTGTGTGGATAAAAATTAAGCAAATCTTTAAAAATACGATTTCGTTTTTCCCGGTATATTTGGTTTTCTTACACCTAAGAAGAAGTTATTTTCCCTTGCTTTTTTGGATACTTCTTTTTAGCATTATCACCAAATCTTTTGCAAATAATTACGGCATCCCCTACTTATTCCTAACTCCTGAGTATATGGATATAGTAGGCTTTAGATCTTATTTTATTATGGGCTTAGCATCCGGGTTATTTATCATGTCATTTCATGTATCAAGCTATATATACTATAGCTACAAATTTCCTTTTTTGGCCACATTAGAGCGGCCTCTGTATAAGTTTAGTATCAATAACTCATTAATACCCTTTGCTTTTTTTGTAATTTATATCTACCAAATAATTACGCTACTTAATAGTGAGGGCTACTCAAAATTAGCCATTCTTATAAATGTTGCGGGTATTATAGCTGGTGTAGTTGTAATCATCTCGTTGTGCTTTACCTACTTTTTTACAGCTAACAGAAACGTTTTCAACCGCTTTGCTGAGACTATAAAAAAGCAGATAGACAAACCCTTAGACCTTATTATAAGAGAGAATAAAAAAACAAGTGAGTTAAGCAGAGGCTCCGATAATGCAGTAAACACTTACTTAAAAAACTTTAACACCATAAAAGCTACTAGAGGCACTTTACACTACAAAAAAGAAGTGTTGTTAAGAATTTTGCAGCAACATCATAGAAATGCTGCTTTCTTTTTTATTGTTCTTATCATCTTATTTATTGTCTTAAGTATCTTTAGAGAATCTAAATATATCATGATTCCGGCAGGTGCCAGCTTGTTCTTGTTATTGACTATCTATTTAATGATTACAGGAGCTATTTATTCCCGCTTTAAAGGCTGGTCTATAACGGTAGTAACCATATTAGCCTTTGGGTTAAATTATTTATCCGGTACCCCATTGTTTTACAAAAACCATTATGCCTATGGGTTAGATTATACATGTGATAAAGCTGAATACAGTAATCAAACACTTAATGCAATAACAACTGACTCTATTATAAAGCATGATAAAAACCATATGCTTGAAATATTAGAGAATTGGAAAGCAAAAAATGGAAGTGAAAAACCTAAGCTAATTATTGTAAATACAAGTGGTGGTGGTTTACGCTCTGCCATGTGGACTTTTAGCGTATTACAGCAAATTGATAGCATTACAAATGGAGGCTTATTAGAAAAAACACACTTGGTTACAGGTTCATCCGGTGGTATGGTTGGGGCTGCTTACTTAAGAGAACTATATAAACTAAAAAAAGCAGGAGCTATAGATTCTTACTACCACGATAGTTTACAACAAAATGTGGGTAGAGATATTCTAAACCCTGTTGTATTTAGTGCTGCTGTAAATGATTTATTCTTCAATTTTTTAAAGTTTAATGATGGTGAATACACCTATACAAAAGATAGAGGTTATGCTTTTGAAGATAAGTTAAACCAAAACACTAACTTTTTATTAGATAAACGTATACGTGACTTTAAAGTAGATGAATACAACTCTAGTATACCTATGCTCCTTTTCTCACCTACAATAGTAAGTGATGGACGAAGGTTAATTATCTCTCCACAACCGGTTTCATACTTATCAGTTACAGATCCAATAAATAATATAAGAACTACTCGTAACCACGATGGTATAGAGTTTAGTAGAATGTTTGAAAAGCAAGATGCAGAAAACTTAAAATATACTTCTGCCCTACGAATGAGTGCCTCTTTCCCATACATTACACCAATGGTTAACTTACCTAGCACTCCTCCTATTGAGTTAATTGATGCCGGTGTGCGAGACAATAATGGTTTTGAACTGTCTTTGCGTTTCTTATACAACTTTAGGCATTGGATTGAAGCAAATACAAGCGGTGTAGTATTCTTACAAATACAGGGAGATCGTTATAAAAACATATACATAGAAAACAAAACAGCCAGAACAACTATGGGGGCGCTTACAAGACCTGTAGGAGGTGTTGTAAAAAGCTTTGACAATCTGCAAACCTTTAATAATGCAAAACTAATAGAGCTTATACCTAGTTGGTACAAAGGAGATATAGATTTTATAAGCTTTCAGCTAATACAGCCAAACAAGCAAGTTTCGCTTAGTTGGCATTTAACTGAAAAAGAAAAGAAATTGATTATAGATTCATTTTTCAATGAATACAATCAAAAAGAGTTGCAAAAACTATTGGGTTTAATAAGCAATTAACTCTAGTAAAGCCTCTTCAAACCTAGCTTTTGGTAAAAAATTATCTTCTAAGTTCTTAGTAAAAGGTACAGGAGTATCTAGGCTGGCAATACGCTTTACAGGTGCATCTAATCTCTCAAAGCAATTTTCGGCAATCATTGCAGCTATATCAGCACCAATACCTCCAAATAAACAATCTTCATGTAGCACAATTATTTTTCCGGTTTTTCTAGCTGTAGTATAAATTGCCTCCGTATCTAGTGGCGAAAGCGATCTTAAATCTAATAAGTCTGCAGAGATATCTGTATGTTTCTCTAAGGCTTCTAATGCCCAATGTACACCCAATCCATAGGTAATAATAGATATATCTTCTCCTTCTTTTACCAAATTAGCTTTACCTATAGGTATATTGTAGTAGCTCTCATTTACATCTTCGTAAACTGAACGATACAAAGCCTTATGCTCAAAGAACATTACAGGGTTAGGGTCTTCTATAGAAGAAGCTAATAAACCTTTTGCATCTGCTGGAAAAGCAGGGTAAACAACTTTTAAACCAGGTGTATGCGTAAACCAAGCCTCATTTGACTGTGAGTGGAATGGACCTGCCTGTACTCCAGCTCCAGTAGGCATACGTACAACAACATCAGCATTTTGCCCCCATCTATAGTGAGTCTTAGCCAAGTTATTGATAATTGGATTAAAGCCACTAGTCACAAAATCAGCAAATTGCATTTCTACAATGGCCTTATAACCATTTATAGATAAACCTAAGCCCGCACTTACTATCGCAGACTCACAAATAGGAGTGTTACGCACTCTATCCTTGCCAAATTCATCTATAAAACCCTCTGTAATTTTAAATACACCACCATACTCTGCAACATCTTGCCCCATTATTACAAGGTTATCATACTTCTGCATGCTTTGCTTAAGACCTAAAGAAATAGAATCTATCATTCTCATGTTCTTCACATCTCCCTCAGGCTTCACTTCTGTATATGTATGCTCAGTATATAAATCATTAACCTCATTAGCAGTATCGGCTGTAACTGCTTCTTCTGCAAAAGCAAGCTCTAAACTATCTTCAATTTCTTTCTTGTATTCTTTTCTAATTGCTTTTATTTCTTCCTCCGTAATCACACGTTCAGCAAGTAAGTATTCCTCAAAATTGGTAACAGGGTCTTTCTTTCCCCATTCTTCCATTAGTTCATTAGGTACATACTTAGTGCCTGATGCTTCTTCATGTCCTCGCATTCTAAAGGTAACACACTCCAATAAAACCGGTCTTGGATTCTTCCTGATTTCATCTGCTAGCTTTGAAATGGTACGATTTACTTCCAATACATTGTTACCATCTATGGTATATGCATCCATCCCGTAACCTGCTCCTCTATCTGCTAAGTTTTTTGCTCTATACTGCTCATTAGTGGGTGTAGATAAACCATAACCATTGTTTTCTATCACAAAAATTACAGGTAAGTCCCATACCGCTGCAACATTTAATGCTTCATGAAAATCGCCCTCACTTGTACCACCTTCTCCGGTAAATACAATAGTTACTTTTTCGTCATTCCTCAACTTATTGGCTAATGCTATACCATCTGCCACGCCCAATTGAGGACCCAAGTGAGATATCATTCCTACAATGTTATAATCTTGTGTTCCGAAATGAAAAGAACGATCTCTACCCTTTGTAAACCCGCTTTTTTTACCCTGAAACTGTGCAAATAATTTTTGCAAGGGCACATCCCTAGTAGTAAATACACCTAGGTTTCTGTGCATTGGTAAAATATATTCGTCATTGTGCAACACCTTTGTTGCACCAATAGCAATTGCTTCTTGCCCAATTCCCGAAAACCACTTAGAAATACGTCCTTGTCTTAATAAAATAAGCATCTTCTCCTCTACCATTCTAGGCTTTAAAAGTGCTCTGTACAGCTCTTTTAATTGCTCATCGGTATATCCTTTTCTATTATAGTTTATGTTCATAAGAATTGTTTGATTATCGGTTTCAAAAGTATTGAAATATTAATTACTTTGCCGAAATAAATTTTCTGAAAATATGCACAAGGATAAAACTTTTTCTTTAGAAAAATCCATAGAAATCATAGAACGTACTCCCAATGCTATACGTGCATTAACAGAAGGGTTAAGCGAAGACTGGACTCATGAAAATGAAGGTCCGAATACTTGGTCTGTATTTGATATTGTTGGTCACCTGGTACATGGTGAGAAAACAGATTGGATAACACGTGTTAATATTATTTTGAATGATAGTGAGAATAAAGAGTTTGAAGCTTTTGATCGTTATGCTCAAATGGAAAGCTCTAAAGGTAAAACTCTTAGTAATTTATTAGATGAGTTTGAAGAAGCTAGAAGAAAAAATATTGCACTTATAAAAGAGAAACAAATAAAACCTGATGACTTCAGCAAAACGGGAATACACCCTAGTTATGGAGAGGTAAACTTACAACAACTAATGGCTACCTGGGTAGTACACGATTTAAACCATATTGCTCAAATAAATAGAGTAATGGCTAAACAGTACACCAATTTTGTAGGACCATGGTTTGAGTTTTTAAGAGTTTTAAAAATAAACCCATAATGAGTAAAAAGAAGAATAAAGGAGGCTCAGGCTTTATCTATTCTACTAACCCTGACTTTGAATATGATGATGGGCAAAATGAAGATGAAACCCTTAGTCCAAACGAACAAGAGTTAAAAGTACTCATAGACCGTAAAGGCAGAGGTGGTAAATCTGTAACTTTAATTGCAGGTTTTGTAGGTTCAGAAGATGATTTGAAAGACTTGGGTAAGAAATTGAAATCTGTATGCGGTACCGGGGGCTCCGTTAAAGATGGAGAAATATTGATTCAGGGTGAAGTACGTGACAAAGTAATGCAGATACTCCAGAAAGATGGATATAATGTAAAACGAGTGGGCGGCTAATTTTTCACCCCTTCCAAAGCTTTTATATACAAAGCTTCATAAACAGGAACAATAGCTTCTATATCAAACTCTTTAGCACGTTTATACGCATTCTCCTTAAATTCTGCCAATTTACCTTCATCAAGCAATATACTTGACGCTTTGTTGGCCATATCCTCTACATCTCCTACATCAGATAAATACCCCGTTACACCTTGTACGTTTACTTCAGGCAATCCACCCGTATTAGTAGATATTACAGGAGTTTTAGCTGCCATTGCTTCAAGCGCTGCTAAACCAAAGCTTTCTGTTTCAGAAGGAAGAATAAATAAATCAGACATACATAGTATCTTCTCTACATCCTTAGTTTTTCCTAAAAACAATACTCTTTCTGTTAAGCCAAGTTCACCAACCATTTTCTCTACATTCTCTAGCTCAGGTCCATCACCAATCATTAATAATTTGGCATCTAACGTATCGCATAGCTTAGAAAAAACACTTACTACATCCTGAACCCTCTTTACAGGGCGAAAGTTAGATATATGAGTTACAATCTTCTCGCCATTAGGTGCAAATACCTTTGAGCAAGGTTCTTGATAATCATAAAAACTAAAGTCAATAAAGTTAGGTACTACATGAATTTCTTTTTTTACATCAAAAAACTCAAGTGTATCCTTTTTTAAAGATTCTGAAACTGAGGTTACGATATCAGACTCATTAATGCTAAAGGTAACTGCAGGCTTATAAGACGGGTGTTTTCCTACCAAAGTAATATCTGTACCGTGTAAAGTAGTTACTACAGGTATATGAATACCTTGGCTTGCCAAAATAAGCTTTGCAGAATGCGCAGCATAGGCATGTGGTATTGCATAATGCACATGTAGTAGGTCTATTTTTTCTTTAATTACAGTATCTACCATTTTACTAGACAATGCTAGTTCGTATGGCTGATATTCAAATAAAGGATAGCTTGCTACACTTACTTCGTGATAATAAATATTGGGTTCAAAAATGTTTAAACGAACTGGTTGACTGTAAGTAATAAAATGAACCTTATGCCCTTTATCTGCAAGGGACTTACCCAACTCTGTTGCTACTACTCCACTACCTCCATACGTTGGATAACATACTATACCTATATTCATTACTTTTTCTCTCCCTTTTTATATTTTGTTACAGTTTTGTTTCCTTCTTCATCATAAGAAGTCCACTTTCCTGTTTTCAAACCATTTTTATACATCCCTTCTTCCATTAAGTCTCCATTTACATAAAAAGCTCTGTACACTCCTTCTCTCACATTATTTTCATAGGTAGTAATAGACTTTACTTCTCCTCCTTCATAGTAGGTCTTCATTTCTCCCTCTATACTGCCTTTTACATAAGTATATTCTATACTTAACTTACCTGAACTATAGTACCATAAGGCATGACCATCTTTTACATCTTTATCATAGTTTATAGACTCTCTAAGTTCACCTGTAACAGTATATTGCAAAAACAAACCTTGCTTTTTACCATGAACATAATTTTCTATAGACTTAACCTGTCCTCGACCATAATACTCTTTCTGTTCTCCATGCAATAAACCGTCTTTATAATAATAAAGCTTACTTAAGTTACCTTTTACAAGCTCTATATACACATCTTGTAATGTGTCATTTACATAGTAACTAATACTTTTTATCTTACCGTCTCCGTCAAAAGCTTTCCAAGGCCCTTGTTTATACCCATTCTTATCTTTGTAGTTAAGAATTTGCCCACTAGCATTAAAAGCAAATACTAAACCCAGTAGTATCAATAATTGTTTCATAAGATTATTTGTTTTTACAAATTACTCGGATAACTATGAAGCGAGTCATAAATAACTTGCTGAATTCGCGTACGGTAGTTACCGGTAATTAGTTTTCTATTTTCTGCATCAGGATAAACCCTGTTAGACAAAAATATATAAACTATTTCTTCCTCTGGGTCTACCCATGAAATTGTTCCAGTAAAACCGGTGTGTCCAAAACTTAAATATGATACACAACCACATGTAGGCCCCGATTCTTGCAATTGAGGTTTATCAAAACCTATCCCTCTACGGTTTTCATTATCGCAGTATTGGCATCTTGTAAACTCATTTACTACAGCCGAATCAATATACCTTAAACCACCATACTCTCCTTTTTGCATATACATCTGCATTAACTTTGCTAAATCGTTTGCATTTGCAAAAACACCTGCATGCCCGGCCACTCCTCCTAGCATTGCAGCACCCGGATCATGTACATAGCCTTGTATCAATTGATGTCTGAAGTACTTATCATTCTCCGTTGGAACAATATCTCTTTTGCTAAACTTTGATAATGGATTATACAACATTCTGTGTGCACCTAATGGCTCATAAAAGTTCTGCTGAACAAATTTATCCAGTTTTGTTTCAGATTCATATTCAACAATATCTTGGAGCATATAATAGCCCAAATCGCTATACAAGTAATCTTTCTTATCTCTTAGCTCAGACTTATAAATCCTGTCTAAAATACTATCTCTATAAAAACGATTGATATATAAATCCGGTGCCACTTTATATGAATAAAGCATTGTACGCTTATTGCTATAAAGTTTAGAGCTAGGCTTACCACTTTTATCTAAGGTGTATTTATAAAAAGGTATCCACGCCTGTAATTGGCCTTGATGTGCCAACAACTCTCTAATATTTATATTCTCTTTGTTGGTCATTTTTGCACCCGGTAAGTAGTCTCCCAGTTTTTTATCAACGTCAAACTTTTCCTCATCTACCAATTTCATTAATGAGGGTACCGTTGCTGCAATTTTGGTGATGGATGCTAAATCATACAAGTCTGTATTCTTTACAGCTTGCTTTTTATCATAAGTATGGTAGCCAAATGATTTGTTATAAATGATTTCGCCTTTTTTGGCAACTAAAATTTGGCAACCGGGTGTTGCTTTATCATTTATAGCCTGTAATGCTATCTTATCTATTTCTGCTAGCATATTAGCATCAATTCCTACAGATTCAGGCTGGGTATACTCAAACCTATTTAAAGATGGCGTATTTATGCCATCCCCTGCCCTAAATAAATCTGAAACCGTAACAGGTAATCTACCTTCAGATCCAAATGCTCCAAAAATCATTTGAGCAGATATTTGCTGTGCTAACTCACTATTTTGGTATGAAACTACTAAAGCATCTGCTAACTCTGCTTCTTTAAACTCTGATAATGAATAAGGGTTTGCAAAAATGTCTAATACAAATTGGTTTTGCAGTGATAGTCTTCTCACAAAGTCTTTTGTTTCATCAGAGATATTGTACTTTTTCCAAGGACTTTTATTAGATTTATGTACCCCTACAATTACTAAGTCATATAACGATAAATCTTCAAGTATATCGTCTACCTTTTTCTCATCATATACATAACTATCCACCAAAGAATACCAATCCAATGCTTCTCTAAAAGCAGCTCCATCATCATCTCCTAAGGATATAGCTGCAATGCTGTAATCATTTAATTTTCTTACCGGTAATAGCTTTTCTCTGTCTTTTAAAACTGTAATAGACTCTTTAATAAGAGCTCTATTTACTAATTCAGAAGAAGGTGGATTTAAGTCCTTTACTAGATTTTCTTTATCAATCGGTTGATAATTATTTAAGCCTAACCAATATTTCGTTTTTAATACTTTACGGCATTTATAACTTATCAAAGAGTCTGATATAACTCCATTTGCAACCGCTTCTTTTACCTTGCTCAAAGCTATAGGCACATCTTGCGGAAAAAGCAACACATCATTGCCTGCTAGTAAAGCTTTTACTTCTATTTCTCCGGGAAGGTTATTTTTTGTCACCCCGCTCATGTTTAAAGCATCGGTAAAAATTAGTCCTTCAAAACCTATTTCTTCTTGTAATAAATCATGTATTACTGTATATGACAAAGAAGATGGTGTATTTGCAGCTTTTTCTAATTCCGGAATATCTAAATGAGCTACCATTACACTTCCCAATCCTTTATCCATCAACTCTCTAAATGGATATAACTCTATGTCATCCAACCTTTTTCTATTATGGTTAAGTTGAGGTAATGTTTTATGGGAATCGCTATCTGTATCGCCATGCCCGGGAAAATGCTTTGCACAGGCCAATACTTTGTTATCTTGTAATCCATTCATATAAGCTACCCCTCTTCGAGTAACTTCCTTTTTGTTTTCACCAAATGACCGACTATTGATAATTGGGTTTTTTGGGTTGGTATTGATATCTACAACCGGGGCAAAATTGATATGAACCCCAAGTCTTCTGCAATGCATAGCTAGTTCTGCTCCCATTTGGTATACTAAAGAGTCATTCTGAACAGCCCCTTGTGTCATCATCCATGGGAAACGAAAAGTACTATCTAAGCGCATGTCTAATCCCCACTCTGCATCCATTGCAATCATCAAAGGTATATCTGCCAACCCCTGATACTTATTTGTAAGGTTTGCTTGCCTTACAGGGCCTCCCTGAAAAAAAATAAGTCCGCCTATCTTCTGGTCTTTAACTAAAGCTTCAATTTCTTTAACGTGAGCAGCACCTTTATTAGAGTAAGCAGCAACCATTATCAATTGCCCAATCTGCTCTTCAATACTCAGGGTATTCATTACACTATCTACCCATACTTTGTCTGCCGAAGCCTGTGGTATAGGTGTTTTACCCTCTTCAATAAATATAGTTTGTTGTGGGTAAAAAAAGCTACTTAGTAGCAAAAACAGAAATCCGTATATAAAAACCCTATGCATCGGTCTCACTTCATTGATTATTAATTTACTAATGTAATTCAATAGCACCCCTCTTTGTTATTATAGAGCAATAAATATTCCACAATACATTGTTAAGATAATTTATACCTGAATTTTATATATTCCCATCGTTCTTAAACGTTATAACTACATAATCAATAACCGAACAATTATGAAATCTAGCCTTAAGCTATTTACTTTTATCAGCATTCTATTTATTACCGCTTGTACTAGCCCTCAAACACTAGTACAATACAAGTCATTAGGCAATAGTTTTGCATCTATTGAGTTGGAATTAAAAAGCAACCATAAGTTTATATTAGAGGTTGATCCTATAGCCGATGAGTCTGACCCTGAAGCAAACAACAAAGACTTTGACATGAAGGGGAAATGGAAAATGGAAAAGAACAACTACTTTTTAACCTTTAAAGGGGATGTAGACTTAAAGAGCTTGTTTGATCCACAGTACACACAAGGTAAGCCTGAGGTGAACTTTATTGATGAGCATACCATCTCTTTTTCAACCAGCAGAAAAACACTAACTATATGGGGGGTTGTTTGCGAAATTAAAAAGCCAAATGACAAGTAATAGTAAGCTCAATCTTTCCTCTCTTAAAATACCATTTTACATTACTAGTGTAAATGCAGGCTTCCCTTCTCCTGCCGAAGATTATGTTGAACGACTGATTGATTTGAATCAAGAGTTAATTCACAACCAACTTGCTACGTTTATGGTTCGGGTAAAAGGAGACTCTATGATAGACGCCGGAATACACGAAGGAGATGTATTGATTATAGATAACTCTTTAGAGGCTACAAACGGAAAAGTAATTATAGGTGCCTTAAATGGTGAGTTTACTGTAAAAAGGCTAAAAAAAGAAAAAGAAAAAATCACCCTTTTACCTGAAAATAAAAACTATAAACCCGTTGTAATTACTCCTACAATGGACTTTAAAGTATGGGGCGTTGTAACCTATGTAATACATAAAACATGAGGAAACAACCTGTATATGCACTGGTAGATTGTAATAACTTTTACACTTCTTGTGAAAAAGTAATGCGCCCAGATTTAGAAAACAAACCTGTAGTAGTATTATCTAATAATGATGGTTGTATCATATCCCGTTCGCAAGAGGCAAAGGATTTAGATATTAACATGACAGACCCTTATTTTAAAATTAAACATGAATTAAAGGCAAAAGGTGTTCAAGTATTCTCCTCTAACTATACACTGTACGGAGATTTATCTCAACGTGTAATGAGTATACTAGAGCAATTTAGCCACAAGGTACAAGTATACTCTATTGATGAAGCATTTGTAGATTTATCTCATGTTCCTGTAGCAGACTTACCTAATTACGGGCAAAAAATACGAGACACCATCTTACAATGGATTAAAATACCTGTATCCGTAGGTATTGGACACAGCAAAACATTGGCAAAAATTGCCGCAGACGTTGCTAAAAAATCTAAATTCTCAACGGGATCTTTTAGTTTGGTAAACAGCCAAAACAGCGATAAAATATTAGCTCAAACCCATATACATAAAATATGGGGTATTGGCAGAGGCTTTACAAAGCAGCTAACCAATAACAACATTCATACTGCATTAGACCTAAAAAATATAAACGACAAGTGGGTGCGTAAAAACATGAGTGTTATTGGCGAACGTATTGTAAAAGAGCTGCGAGGTGAATCTTGTATTTCTATAGATACCACTCGTTCTACAAAAAGAAGCATTATGACTTCCCGTTCCTTTGGAAGATTTATAAAAGACTACTCAGAAATGGAAGAAGCTGTAAGTAATTATACTACACGTTGTGGAGAAAAACTACGCGGGCAAAATGCGTTGGCAAGCTACCTTACACTCTTCATTCGTACCAATAGCCATAATAAAAGTACACTACAGTATCGAAACCATATTACCATAGAACTACCTTATCCTACAAATTATACTCCTGAGCTAGTAAACTACGGAAACCTAGCATTGCAAAAGATTTTTAAAGACGGGTATACTTATAAAAAAGCAGGGGTTATACTTACCGGTATTAGTCCTAACACAGGCACACAGCTACCTTTATTTGGTAATGTAGATGTAAAAAAACGACAAGAACTAATGGTAATTTTTGATAAGCTAAATTACAAAATGGGACTAAACACTGTAAAATGTGCAAAAGAAGCGTTGCCAAAAGAAAATGAAAAAACTGAAAATGGACAACGCAAGAAGATATGGGAAATGAAATCAGGGCTAAAGTCACCCAACTACACTACTCGTTTTATTGAATTAGTAGAAGTAACTTTATAACATTTATTAAACCTAACTTGAACCTAAATCTAGTCTTCTTGTTATTTGCCATAACAAACCATATTTTAGACATCTATACAAATAAGTATGTCCTTGATTGAAAAATTTAAAACTACAAGAGCTTATTCAGAAGCTATTTGTGCTCCTTTGAATACCGAAGACTATGTAGCTCAACCAATAGTTGATGTAAGCCCGCCCAAATGGCATTTAGCACACACAACTTGGTTTTTTGAAACCTTTTTACTGAAATCATTCAAAAAAGATTACAAAGTATTTGATAAGGATTTCAACTATTTATTCAATAGCTATTACGAAACCATAGGAAAACGAGTATTAAGAGATAGCAGAGGCACTCTTACACGTCCGGAAACCTCTAAGATATATGAGTATAGAGAATATGTAAGCACTCATGTTCAAGAATATATAACAAACAACAAGCTTTCTAAACAAGAGGAATCTATAATTGAGCTAGGACTTCAGCACGAACAACAACATCAGGAGCTACTGCGCACAGATATAAAGTATATTTTAGGACAAAACCCATTAAACCCAGTTTATAAAGCTGATTTTAAAGAAACAATTCAACCAATAAATTTTACAAGCGAAAATTACATTTCTATAGACGAAGGGGTATATGAAATTGGCTACAAAGGCAATGATTTTTACTTTGACAATGAAAAAGGTGTACATAAAGTTTACCTACAACCTTATACTATTGCAGATAGACTTATTAGTAATAAAGAATACATAGACTTTATTGAAGCAGGAGGCTATACCGATTTTAACAATTGGCTTGCAGAAGGCTGGGACTGGGTGAATAAAAACCAAATTGAAGCACCTGATTATTGGGAAAGAATTGATAACGAATGGTACAGATTTTCACTTAGCGGCCTAGAAAAGGTAAACCCTAATGACCCTGTTACACATATAAGCTTTTATGAAGCTGATGCTTATGCTCGCTGGCGAGGATTAAGGCTGCCAACAGAGTTTGAATGGGAGGTTGCTAGCAACAAGTTTGAATATGGTCAGCGCTGGGAATGGACTAATAGTGCATACTTACCCTACCCTAACTACAAAAAGGCCAAAGGGGCTATTGGTGAATACAATGGTAAATTTATGATTAACCAAATGGTATTAAAAGGAGGATCTATTGCTACACCGCCAAACCATTGCAGGCCTACCTATAGAAACTTTTGGCACCCACACCTTAGGTGGCAATTTAATGGAATACGATTAGCAAAAAATAATTTATAACACTTCCCCACTCCCCAACATATCATAAAAGAACAAATGGACAATCAATTTGCAAAAGACATCATTAAAGGATTATCATCTAACCCAAAACAAATACCCTCAAAGTATTTTTATGATGATGAAGGAAGTAGAATTTTTCAGAAGATAATGGCTCTGGATGAGTATTACTTAACAGGTGCCGAATATGATCTTTTCTCAAATCAAAAAGACCGGATTCTATCTACATTTCAAGAAGGTGTAGAAAAATTCGATTTGATTGAGTTTGGAGCTGGAGATGGTTTGAAAACCAAAATATTACTAAAGCACTTTTTAGACAATAATGCTCAGTTTAGATATACTCCTATTGATATATCTACTGATGCAATGGATGGCTTGGTAAAAGACTTAAAAACAGAGTTCCCTAAATTAGAGGTAAACCCTATTGTAGATGATTATTTTAATGCCCTTAAGAACCTAGAAGGCGAAGCTAAAACTAGAAAAATAGTGCTTTTTTTAGGCTCAAATATTGGTAACTTCAAACGGATTGAGGCGGTTAGTTTTATATCTAAAATCCGTGGACATTTCAACGATGGCGATTTATTGATGATAGGCTTGGATTTAAAAAAAGACCCTAGAAAGATTATTGCTGCTTATGATGATCAATCTGGTATTACAGAATCTTTCAATATGAACCTACTAACACGAATGAATAATGAGTTAGGAGCTAATTTCAACCTGAAAGATTTTTTACATTATCCCAACTACGATCCTATTTCCGGTGAAGTACGAAGCTATTTGATGTGTAATAAAAATGTTGATGTCTATTTCTCTAAACTAGGTAAAACAATACATTTTGATCGTTGGGAATTAATCCACACCGAGATTTCCAGAAAATACGATATGAAAGGAATAGAGAAGTTAGCCAGCGATACTGATTTCACCATTAAAGCGAACTTTGTAGAAGAAGAGCATTGTTATTTAGATACTGTTTGGCAAGCCTAGTATTTATTTATTGGCATTATCTGTTATTATTGAGTAGAGTTCATCAGTATCGAAGGGTTTTGTGATAAAATCATTAAACCCAGACTCTAGTACTCTCTTTTTCGTTTCAGGAAATGCATCTGCAGTTAAGGCTACAACCGGTATGTTTTCATACCCTGTATTTGTAAGCCTAAGGTTTTTAACAGAATCATAACCACTCATAATGGGCATTTGTAAGTCCATTAAGATAATATTGTATTGATTGTCAATAAGCTTATCTAAAACCTCTTGCCCATTCTGCACTATCTCTAAGTCAGCATTCCATTTACTTAATATCTGGCGTATAACTAGCTGATTCATAATATTATCTTCCGCTACTAATATTTTATACCCTGAAAGATTTTTAGCACTACTCTGTGTCTTACTATTCGTTTCAATACTTTCTTTTGTACTAATTTTAAATGGCAAGTTAACCGTAAAGGTAGACCCCTCCCCTTGTACACTAGACAAGGATATTTCGCCACCTTGTAGCTCTACTAACTTTTTGGTAATTGCCAAACCAAGCCCCGTTCCTCCAAAGTTTCTTGTGGTATCAGTATATGCTTGTGTAAAACTTTCAAAAATAGATTCTTGCTTCTGCTCAGATATTCCAATACCGGTATCGGATACATCCATTGATAACGTTAAACCATCTTTGTTTTTTTCTAGAATCTTAACTTTTACCTTCACCTCTCCTTCAGAAGTAAATTTAATTGCGTTGCCTGCTAGATTTAAAAGAATCTGATTTAACCTATAAGGGTCTCCTACAAGATATTTAGGTACACTTTTATCTAATTCTGTAACAAAGTTAATACCCTTTTCTGAAGCCTTAAACTCTAATGTTTTCACTAAACTATTAAGGCGCTCTTGTAAACTAAAATCAATAGACTCAAAACTAATTTTTCCAGCCTCAATCTTAGAAAAATCTAGTATTTCATTTATAATAACCAATAAGTTATCTGCAGAATACTTAATAGATTTTAAGTTCTCTAAATTTTTTCCTTCTAAAATGCCATCATCTAATAGTAAGTCTGTAAGCCCCAATATAGCATTCATTGGTGTTCTTATCTCATGACTCATATTTGATAAAAACTCAGACTTAGTTTTTGCTGCAGCTTCTGCAATACGCTTTGCTTCAATAAGCTCTTCTTCAGATTTTTTTCTATTAGATATATCTAATGAAGTACCTAAAAGCCGTACTACCTCTCCACTGCTGTTTATAATAGGTTTGGTTTTTGTAAAAAGCCACTTTATAGTACCATCATTTAATAAAACCCTAAACTCTAATTCATTTGATTTTTTCTCTATAATAGATTGAGAAATTTTAAGGTTAACCAACTTAAAGTCTTTTGGGTGAACTAAAGACAAAAAGCGTTCATAGCTTGGTAAACCTTCATCCTTTTGTATTCCAAATAACTTATAAGACTCATTAGACCAATATATCAGTGCTTGCTTTTCTACATCAAATTCCCATGAACCTAGATTTGCAATTTCTTGTGCCTCTTCTAAATTTCTGGTTATATGCTTTAGCTCTTTCTCTGCTTTTAGCTTTTCTGCTTCCAGCCTTTGAAAAGTTCTTACACTGTGTAATATTTTTGAAATTTTCTCTGCACTTACTTCCGATTTTTGAAAATAGTCAAATGCTCCGGTTTTCATCATTTCTACAGCAAGCTTTTCATCTCCTTGTGATGTAAGAATAGCTACAGGTGTTAAAACACCTATTTCTCTTATTTGCTTTAGCAGTTTTAAACCATTAGTTCCGGGAAGTTGATAGTCTAAAAATATACAATCGAAAAAAGTTCCATCTATTAGTATATCTAAGGCTTCATTAGCTACATTGGCAGAGGTAAGATTTATTGATAATTCTGTTTTTTTTAATGCACGGTCAAATGCCATGATATCAAAATCATCATCATCAACAAGTAAAATATTAAAAATATGGGACTCAGTCATCAAATATCATTTATTCAGGGTACTCACATAACTTCCAGTAATTCTTAAGTGTAGAAACAGCACCTATAAAGCGGTCCATAGAAAGTGGTTTAAGTATATAACCCGCAACATTTAAGTTATATGCATCTATCTTATCATTATCTTCATTAGAGGTTGTCATTACAAAAACTGTAATGTTTCTTAACTTATCATCCGCTCTTAACTCTCTCAAAAATTCAATTCCACCCATTTTGGGCATATTTAAATCTAGCAGAATAATTTTAGGATTAGGAATTTTATTGTTTCCATCAGCTCTTAGTATTTCTAGAGCCTCTATTCCATTACCGGCAACAAAAAGCGGATTAGTTACATTACTTTTTTTGAATGCTCTTTTCACATTCATCACATCAACTTCATCGTCTTCAACAAGTAAGATGTTTACCAAATTTTCTGACATAACAAGAATTTTATTCCAACAAATATAGTTTTTTACTCTATCACTTTCTTAGGTTATTACCGTAGGCCACTCAAACATAAATGTAGAGCCTTTACCTAATTCAGACTCAACAGTTATTTTACCTCCTATATCTCTAATTATTCTTTCCGCAATTGCCAAGCCCACCCCTTTTGTTTCTTCTTTATCTTTTGGCTGTAAAGTTCTAAACATACCAAATATTACTTCTAAATTCTCTTTAGCAATACCTACACCATTATCTTTTACAGAAAACAAATAACTACCTTTTTTTGATACACAGCTTACTTCAACCCTAGGTTCATCATTCTTATTATACTGTAAAGCATTTTTAATTAAATGAAAAAACACTTTACTTAGCATTTGCTCATTTGTTAAAATATTTGGTAAGGGCTCAGGTATAACAACTTTTTCTGCCGCATTTAACTCAAAGGCTAATTGATTTACCAAGTCATTAACATTTACTGGTGTAGCTTCTCTTGTCAACCTAGCTGCTCTAGAGTACTCTAATACTCCTTCTATCAAATTGTTTAATCGTTCTACCCTACTTTTTAGCATCACTAAATGACTCTTTGTTTCTCCATCAACCTTATCAGCTAAATCTTCTTGTATCCATTCAGATAGATTATTAATTGCCCTTAGTGGTGACTTTAAATCATGCGAAATTATATAAGTGAAGTTCTCTAATTGCTTATTAGATTTCTCTATATTCTCTATAGATTCTTCAAGTAAAGTTGTCTTTACTTCTAACTCTTTGTTGTTTTCCTCTAGTTGGGTTTTAACATCTATTAGCTGTTTAAGGTTAGCCTCTGCTTCTTTAATAGTGGGTCTAAATAGTATAAAACCAAAAACCAATAACACAAATAATAAAACAGATATAAAGATGATTCGTGTATATCTAAGTCTGCTGATATTTTCTCTTGCATCAACTACGTAGTAGTATATAACCTTTTCTACTTGAGAAATAAACTCTTCATCATTCTGTAGAATAAGCTGAACTCCTTTGTCTACTAGTATTTCGTCTTCAGGATTTTGCAAAATGGTTTCAATCCCATCTACTATTTGTTCTTTATTAAGTCTACTTCTATTGGCTACATTAGCTAACTCAGGGTACTTATCAATAAGTCTCTTAACTCTCTCATTAGAGATAAAATCTTCATATGTTTTTTTTAGTGAGCTATTATATTCTGTCAATTTATTTACAAGAGTTGTATCTGTTTTTTCACTTGAGTTTATAGCCAATACCTCTCTGGATATTTTTAACACAAGCGTTCTTTGTTTAGACACAATACTTATGTTGTATGAATCCTTGTTTTGAGCTTGTTGAATGTTTTCTATTACAAAATACCCAGTTATAGCTATTACACTCAGTAATGTGAGTAAAAAATAGGTCAGCCGCTTTACAAATTTTATTCCTACTCTTTTAATCATATTTTAGGCCATTGAAATATAAAATTAGCTCCTTCGCCTGGAGTAGACTCTACCCAAACTTTTAAACCTCTTTCTTCCACTATTTTCTTTACAATTGCCAAACCAACGCCTGTACTCTCAACAGTATCTCTAGCTTGTAAAGTTTGAAATATTTTAAATACTCTTTCGTGGTACTTCTCTTCTATACCAGAGCCATTGTCAGCTACATTAAATTGATAATAATCGCCCAAATCTTTACATCCTATGGTTAACGATGGCTCTTTAGCATCATTGTACTTAATGGCATTACTTATAAAGTTAGAGAAAACTTGACTTAACTCAACTTCTTGCGTAACAAGGGTAGGCATTTTATCAATTTCAATTTTATAATTATCAGGTATTGATAATGAATGAATGATTTCATCAATCATTAATTTTACATCTACCTTACTCTGTTCAGTTTTTACACGCCCTACTCTAGAATATTCTAATATACCATTAATTAATCCTTCTAAGCGATGAACTCTTCCTCTAAGCATGTTGAACTGATCTCTAGTTTCATCGGTAAGTGATTCTTCAATATCCTCTTGTATCCATTCAGATAGGTTATTAATTGCTCTAAGTGGAGACTTTAAATCGTGTGAAACAACATATGCAAACTGATCTAGTTCTTTATTAGTTTTCTCTAAAGTTTCTGCATAGTCTTTTAACTTGTTTTCAGACTCCTTACGCTCTGTGATATCCTGGGCCGTACCTCTTAAAGCTATAACTTCGCCTTTTTCATTTGTTATAGGTTTACCAATTCCTAACACAAATTTTTGCGTGCCATTTTTAGCAATTACTCTATGCTCTAGGCTATACTCCTTTTTGGTTTCATAAGCTTTATCTACTGCGGCATGAAATTCTTGCAAATCATCAGGATGAATTAAGCTATGATATAAATCCATGTCAACACTTGTGCCCTGTTCTATCTCGTAAATTCTATATAATTCATCAGACCAATTTAACTTACCATCTTCTACCGTATATTCCCAACTACCAACCTGAGCAATACTTTGCGCCTCTGCCAATTGAGCCCTGTTCTCATTTAACTGCTCCTCAGCTTTTTTTCTTTCAGATATATCAGACTCTATCGCTATAAAACCATGTAGTTCACCTTCATCGTCTTTAATAGGAGTTATAGATATATCTAACCAATACCCCTTACCCTGCTTATTATAATTATATATCTCCCCTACATATGAAGTTTCTGATTGAATAGCAGAACGTATCTCAGAAACTGTTTTCTCACTGGTCTTTTCTCCTTGTAAAAACTCACCGGGCTTTTTCCCGAGAACTTCATCTAGTTCATATTTTGTTAAACGAGTAAATATTTCATTTGCCCATTCAATTCTTCCTTCTGCATCAGTTATAATTACAACATTATCTGTTTTTTGGGCCACTAAAGCCAATCGTCTAATCTCTTCCTGAGCAACTAATCGTTCAGTCACATCATTTAATGTACCTGATGTACCTATGTAGGCTCCTTGTTTATCTTTTGTAATTCTTACAAAAATTTCTACCCATCTAATATTTTTATCCTTAGTGGTATACCTAATTGTAAATCTAGAAAACTCTCTTTCTCCCTTAGCTAAAGGTGATAGCTCTTGCTTACTAATCTCTTTATCTTCACTATATACATACTTAGTAAAACTTGTGTCTAAACTCTCTTTAATAGAATAACCTGTTAAATCTTCCCAAGCTGGGTTTAAAAAAGTCCATTCTCCTTGTTGGTTTGTCTGAAAAATAACCTCTGTTACATTATTTACAACAGACTCTAGTTGAGATGTTAAATCTTCAGCTTCAGCGGTTTTACTCTCTACATTTTTCTTAAGTTCTTCGTTTACTTTAAACAGTTCTTGTGAGCTAAGCTCTAATGTTAGCTCAACATGTCTTAAGTCTTCGTCAAACCCTTTATAGGCCTCATTTATAGAATCTATAAACGGTAATAGTTTCTTATAAGAATCATCATTGAGGTCAACCCCGTATTTCTTTAACTGCCTTTTAAGTAATCTATGCATTGTTTACTATGGAAGAATTATGATTCGCTAAAAGTTGTAATTGTCATGGTTTGATTATGCAATTCGCACTTTGCATCTTTCATGAATGGGGCAATCTCGCCGTATGAATAAAATCCGGTTAAAGTAACATTACTACCTACCACATCTTGTACGGCCTCCACCTCTTCTTCTACTAATTGTTTTAACACTAGTTTACGACCTACACAACTAATAAGTATGGCTAATTCAGGGTTATTATTCTCACTCTTAGTTACTTTTGCTGCACCTTCGGCTCCATTAATAAGCCTATCAACATTTGCTTTCATTAACCTCACATAAGCACCCTCCGGTATATCTCCAGCAAAAGTTAAGCTCTGTTCATCTTCATCTATTGCTAGTATGGTTCTCACTACTGGCTTTTCATTTCCATCTACACGCATACTCAATGGGAACAACAAACCCGATGCCGGTAGACCTTTAGCTTGTTCTCCTAAGAAAGATTTATAGAGTTCAAGTGCAGGTTTTTCATCCAATTCATACAAAACATTATCCTCAGATTTAGTTACTAACCTATCTAAACCAAAGCTATCCCAACCACCTAAAGAGCCATACCCTACTTTTAAATCATTACCATAAAAACCAATTGCTACAATAGATTTATTTTTAATATCACCATCATCTATGATATAAGTATTAATAAAATTAGCTCCATCTCCTGCTAAGCCACCAGTTATACTCACATTATCGGGTACAACACTTCGCATACCCGAAACTAATTGAGTACCGTTTACATTTAATCCGTCTGATAAAACAAATACATGTTTCAAGTCCTCTTTACTAAGTCTAGACATCAGTTCTTTACCGGCAGACAAACTGCCTGAAGCATCCTCTAAATCAATTGACTCTTTTACCAGCTTTGTTTTATCAAACTTTATTGCCGTTATGACTACTGTATCATCAGACACATTAGTACCACCTATCTCTCCTGCTGTAGAACATCCTGTAATAATAGTATCTGTAAACTTTTGTTTCAATAAGCTAGCTAATGAATTTCCTTTTAAAATAGAAGAGCCCGCAAAAACTAATAAGAGCGTGGGTGTAAATGAAAATGAAACATCATCTATTGTTCCATCATATTGCTTTAAGGTAACTTGTTCTGATTTCATAGCCAAAGGGATTAATGAATAATAACAAATCTGTCAGATAAATATATGAAATTATAGCGTGGCAAAATTTTTGATACCTAATAAGTGCTGTTAGATTTTTTAACTAAAATCTAATCTAGTATTTTTGTTAAAACTTGAATAAGTTAAATATGGCTCAACTAAGAATACCATCTTTATTTAAAGCAAACCAACCAAAGCAATTTAATTTCACACCGCGTTATTATGATGCTGATAAAGAGCGCCATGATAAGCTAAGAAAGAAATATAGTGTTAAAAGCAAAGAAGAAGCTGTAACAGTTACAAAAGATAATATTAGAGCTAGCTTTGACGCTCATAGAAGAACCGAAATACAAAGAGGCTCTTTTCTTTCGGGCAGATTTTTACTTGTTTTAGCTGTAGTTGCTGTAGCTGCATACTTTATATTTTATCGTTAATGGCAGATATCATTAGGTTATTACCTGACAGTGTGGCAAATCAAATTGCCGCAGGAGAAGTTATACAAAGACCCGCATCAGCTGTTAAAGAGTTACTAGAAAATTCTATTGATGCCAATGCAACTAAAATTCAGCTAATTATTAAAGATGCCGGCAAAACGCTTATCCAGGTTATTGATAATGGCTCCGGCATGAGCGAAACAGATGCCCGAATGGCATTTGAACGCCATGCAACATCTAAAATTAGTTCTGCTGATGAGTTATTCTCATTAAGTACAAAAGGGTTTAGAGGCGAAGCATTAGCATCTATTGCTGCTGTTGCACAAGTAGAACTGAAAACTAAGCCTGAAAAAGAAGAACTTGGTACATTAATAACCATTGAGGGAACTAAAGTAACTGCACAAGAGCCCTGTGCATACACAAATGGAAGCTCAATATCCATTAAGAATCTATTTTTTAATATTCCGGCCAGACGTAATTTTTTAAAGTCTGATACCGTAGAAGTAAAGCATATAATTGATGAGTTTGAGCGTGTAGCATTGGCTCACCCTTCAATAGCTTTTTCAATGCATCACAATAATAATGAGTTATTTAACTTACCATCATCTAGCTTACGCCAACGTATAGTTGGAGTTTTCGGGAACAAATACAATGAAAAGCTTGCCCCAATTGAAGAGCAAACTGATATTGTAAAAATTTCCGGATTTATTGGCAAACCACAGTACGCTAAGAAAACAAGAGGCGAACAGTTCTTTTTTGTAAATAATCGTTTTATAAAAAGCAGTTATTTACATCATGCTATCATAGCTGCATATGAAAACTTAATACCTTCTGACCAACACCCGTCTTACTTTATATTTTTAGAGGTTGACCCCAAAACCATAGACATTAACATTCATCCTACTAAAACTGAGATAAAGTTTGAAGATGAAAAAGCTATTTATGCCATATTAAGATCTGCTACTAAACACTCATTAGGGCAATACAATATATCTCCTACGCTAGACTTTGAAAGAGACCCTCAATTTGATGCGGATGCTTTGCCAAGCAATGCAACTATAAAAGCACCAACAATTGAGGTTGACCCTACTTTTAACCCCTTTGATGAAAAACCTAAAAGCTCCTCTAAATCGGGTGCTAGCTATACTCCACCCGTAAGACAGCCTAAACAGCAAAACTGGGAAGTACTCTTTGAGGGAATTGATAAAGAAAAAGCCACAGAAGAAAGTGGGCAAGTTACTTTTGACACCACTACTACTGACTCTCAAGTAAACAATAAAATATCCTATCAATTGCATGGTAAGTACATATTAAGCCACATTAAAACCGGCTTTATGATTATTCACCAGCAAAGGGCGCATAGCCGAATTTTATACGAACAGTTATTAGAGCAATTAGAAAACCAATCTACTGTTAGCCAACAACTATTATTTCCGCAACAAATAAGCTTGAGTACATCAAACTATACACTTATCAATGAAATGAGTGGGGACTTGAAGTCTATTGGCTTTGATATAAACGATTTTGGCAAAAACACTGTTATTGTACAAGGTGCTCCGGTAGGCATAACAGATAGTGATATACAACCTACTATTGAAAAAATATTGGAAGACCTAAAAAGTGGAGACACTAATAAAAATGAGATTAAAGAGGTTTTAGCCAAAAGCATTGCCAATAGTATGGCAATTAAGCACAACAAAGGTTTACAACAAGAAGAAATGGCCAACTTAATAGACGAACTATTTGCTTGTAAACTACCTTATAATGCACCTAATGGTAAACCCACTTTAATTACCTTAACTTTAGACGAACTAGATAAAAGATTTGATTAATGCAGAATAGACCCAGAGGCTTTAGTTTATTACCACCGGTTATCAAAAATCTATTAATAATCAATGGGTTATTTTTTGTTGCAACCCTAGTATTAGGTTCAAGCTTTGGAATAGACCTAATGAGGAAGCTTGGCTTATTTTTACCCGGCTCACCGTACTTTGAGCCCTACCAATTTGTAACTAGTATGTTTATGCATGCTAACATGAGTCACATTTTCTTCAATATGTTTGCCTTATGGATGTTTGGTACCATGCTAGAAAATGTATGGGGAGGAAAGCGGTTTTTAATTTATTACTTAATTACAGGGTTGGGCGCTAGTTTACTACACTTGGGCGTAAGCTACTGGGATGTAATCCAGTTAAAAAATGAATTGATTGCGCAAGGGTTTGATTCAGAATCTCTAAGAGAAATGCGCACCAACTTTGTTGAATCAACAAATGGCATTGCACAGGTAGCTGAATATTCAAGACATTACTTTATCCCAACTTTAGGGGCTTCCGGTGCTGTATTTGGTATTCTATTAGCATACGGAATGAAGTTTCCGAATACCATCATATATTTATACTTTGCTATCCCTGTTAAAGCTAAGTATTTTGTTATTTTTTACGGTTTAGCAGAGCTGTTTTTTGGAGTTACAAACCGACCAGGAGATAACATTGCTCACTTTGCTCACTTAGGAGGTATGTTGTTTGGCTTCTTATTGATTAAGTACTGGGATAGAAACTCAAGATACATGTATTAATGGCATCTATTGTAGACGAAATAAAGCAAAGCTATAAATCCGGCAGTTATTTAACTAGGCTGATATACATTAATATTGCCGTATTCTTAGCAATATTAATCTCTTCCATTTTATTTAACCTATTTAGTAGTCATGGTTTTGAGTATGTTGGTGGTTTTGTGTCTAAATGGTTTGGCACCCCTTCCAATTTATCCTCTTTACTGGTAAAACCTTGGGCCCTATTAACTTACATGTTTGTCCAAATAGATTTTTGGCACTTATTCTTTAACCTAGTATGGCTGTTTTTTGGCGGAAGAATATTTTTAGAGTATTTCAGTCAGAAAAAACTATTGGCAATATATATATTGGGGGGACTAGCAGGTGTTGCTCTTTTTATATTCTCATTTAATGTTTTTCCTGCTCTTAAAAATGCTACTACAGATTTAGGAATTGCTATTGGAAACCCAAGAATAATAGGCTCTTCAGCATCAGTTTTAGCAATATTAATTTCTATTGCAGCATACGTACCAAACTATACCGTTCGTATGTTTTTTTTAGGTAATGTAAAACTGAAGTATATAGCCATTTTTGCAATTTTCATGGACCTTTTAGCTTTATCTAAACCTGATTTCATTTATAATAATGCAGGAGGACATATTGCTCACTTAGGTGGAGCCATATTTGGGTTTATATATGCCAGACAAATGCTGAAAGGGAAAGATATAAGCAAAGGGTTTTCTAAATTCTTAGACAGTGTTTTTTCTTGGTTCAAGCCTAAACCAAAATCACCTTTACGAACAGTATATAAAAACACTAAATCGGATAAAAATTATCACGAGCGTAAGGCTACAGAGCAGCAAAACATGGATGCTATACTAGATAAAATATCTAAATCAGGATACGATAGCTTATCTAAGGATGAAAAGGATTACTTATTCAGAATCGGTAAAAAATAGAGCTTTGAAAGTACGCCGCTTCATAACCAAAATCTTATATGCTTTAAACATTGTAGCAGCTTTCAGCTTATTATTAAGTTTTTTAGCCGCTTACATTCCCCCTAGTTCATTTACACTCCCCGCTTTTTTTGGCTTAGGGTTTTCATTTATAGCACAAATAAACTTGGTATTTATGCTCATATGGCTACTCTTTAAAAAGAAAGCCTTTTTTTTATCCTCCGCACTTCTATTACTAAACCTAAGTAATCTTAAGTCTACTTATAAGTTTACAGGAGACACAGAGCTTAAGAGTTCTAGCATTAGAGTAATGAGTTATAATGTAAGGATGTTTAATGTTTATAACTGGGAAGACGATAAAGATATTCCTGAAAAAATTGGCACTACAATTAATGAGGTAGCCCCTGATGTGATTTGTATACAAGAGTATCATAAAAGCAAAACAACGCCTAATCTAAACTATAAGTACTCTCAAACACACTTACCTAATGAAGGCAAAAATTGGGGGTTAGCAACCTTTAGCAAACACCCCATCATTAAAACTGAAAGAGTAACATTTAGCGAAACAGGTTTGAATTCCTTTATGTATAATGATATTATATTTAAAGGAGATACTATTAGAGTATTTAATGTTCATCTAGCATCAATAAAACTGGGTTGGGATGATTACCAGTTTTTAAATGAAGTATCTGCCGATACTGATAGCGAAAAAATAAAACGAGGAGGTATTCAGATATTAAGACGAATAAACAGAGGCTTTGAAAACCGAACTGCACAGGCAGAAAAAGTAAAGGCATATATAGCTGAGAGTCCTTATCCTGTTATAGTATGCGGAGATTTTAATGATACACCGCAATCTTATGCTTACCACTCCATTAATTCAGAGCTAATGGACTCTTTTGTAGAGTCTGGCAAAGGGTTTGGTAAGAGTTATAACAAAGCATTCTTCCCATTGAGAATAGACTATATATTACATGACAAGAATTTTATAGCGAAGAATTACAAAACCGACCAGCTACCTTACTCCGATCATTACCCGATCTCTACTGATCTGGAGATTCAGTAAGCTTCTTTACTTTCTTAAGCGACAGTAAATTCATAGCATTACTACCTAAGCCCTTTATATTCTTTTGAGTAAAGCGCAATACCCTATCATAATACAATGGCACTATAGATGCATCATCAATCATCATTGCATCCATTTGCTGGTAATAATGATAACGTAAACTATCATTGGTTTCAGAAATAGCCATCTCATAAAGCTCATCAAACTTAGGATTGCTAAAATGTACTTTATTTGGACCGCCCGGGGTAAAGTTTTTGCTATAAAACAGAGATAAATAGTTTTCTGCATCTGCATAGTCTGCAATCCAGGAGGCTCTAAAAAAGTTTACCTTTTGAGTAGAGATGGCTTCACGCAAAGTAGATGGCGGCATTACATCTATAGTAACCGTAATACCAATCTGGCTCAACTCTTTTTGGATATATTCACATAAATCAAGGTAAGAGCTATTTGTACTTAAAGGTATTTCCGGTAAACCCTCTCCATTCGGATAACCTGCTTCTATCAATAATGCTTTTGCTTTCTCAGGATTGTACTCATACCCTTTAATAATATTGCTATCATAAGAAGGCAAACCATCAGGTATAATACCACTTGTAGCAGGCATACCTATGTTGTTTCTTAGATACTTCATCATTTTTTTACGGTCAAAACCATAATTAATAGCTTGGCGAACCAACTTATTACTTAATGGGCTTTCTGTAACAGCCGGAATACTCTCATCAACTAATATTCCTAAATACTCAGTATTTAAGTAGGGTTCTGTAACCATATCTATTTTCGACTGGTATTTAGGATTCAGCTTGCCATCATAGGTAAGAATTTCATCTTTATAACTAGCATCTAAACCAGACATAAAGTCTAGGTCTCCTTTAATAAACTCTAAAAAACTAGATTGCTTATCGGGTATAAAAGTAATAGCTATAGCATCTAAATAAGGTAATTGTTGTCCATTATCATCCTTCTCAAAATACTTTTCATTCTTTCTCAGTACTAGTTTTTCATTTTCTTTCCAGTACTTAAAATAAAAAGGACCTGTCCCTACAGGATTACTTCTAAAGTCATTACCATAAAAGTCTATTGCCTCTTTTGGTATTACAGAACAGTATTGCATTGTAAGCATTCCTAAAAAAGGAGAGTGTGGTTCTTTAAGTTTAATTTCTAAAACCGTATCATTTAAAGCTTTGTAGCTATCTACTTTTTTTAATACCCAAGAGCCTTTAGCTGCTACTTTTGCATCTAATAATCTATCAAAGCTATATACAAAGTCTTGTGCAACAACCAGTCTCCCTTTACCATCATTAAAACATTGATTATCATGAAAATAAACATCATTACGTAAAACAAAAGTATAAGTAGCAGAGCTGTCACTTATACTCCATTTTTTGGCAATTGCAGCTTGTATTTTTAAGTTTTCATCTAGCTGAACTAAACCATTAAATAATTGGTTAGTTGCCCATATGTTTGATTGTACACTGGCAAACCCCGGGTCTAAAGAAGTTATACCCGATGACTCATTATATTTAAACACAGTAAGCCCCTTATTTCTTTTGGTTTCCCCACAAGAAACTAGCAAAAGGGTTATTACTGCTGTACATAAAAAGTGTTTTAAACTCATGCTGGATGCTTTGGAGCACAATACTAAAATAAATTATCTTTGCAGCCGATGAATTCAAGTAAAAAAGTAGCATTTTATACATTAGGTTGCAAACTCAATTTTTCTGAGACATCTACTATTGCCCGTAACTTTAAAGATGAAGGTTACGAAAAGGTAGAGTTTGAGGAGGAAGCAGACGTATATGTAATCAATACCTGCTCTGTAACAGACCATGCTGATACCAAGTGCAGAAACATTATTCGTTCTGCCTTAAAAGTATCGCCAGAAGCTTTTATAATTGTAGTGGGCTGCTATGCTCAATTAAAACCGGAAGAGATTGCTGACATTGAGGGCGTTGATTTGGTTTTAGGTGCTACAGAAAAATTTAAAATTACAGACTACTTAAACGATTTGACAAAAAACAGTCATGGAGAAGTACACAGTTGTGAGATAAATGAGGCTGATTTTTATGTAGGTGCCTACTCTATTGGCGACCGCACTAGAGCTTTTCTAAAAGTACAAGATGGCTGTGACTATAAGTGTACATACTGTACTATTCCTTTAGCTAGAGGCATTAGCCGGAGTGATACTGTAGAGAACGTATTAAGTAATGCACGAGAAATTGTTGACAAAGGCATTAAAGAAATTGTACTTACAGGTGTAAACATTGGCGATTATGGTAAAGGTGAATTTGGCAACAAAAAGCATGAACACACTTTTTTAGAGCTCGTTAAAGAATTAGATACTGTAGAGGGTTTGGAACGTATACGTATCTCATCTATAGAACCCAACTTACTTAAAGACGAAACGATACAGTTTGTGGCTCAATCTAAGCGATTTGTGCCTCATTTTCATATTCCATTACAATCTGGTTCAAATGATCTTTTAAAACGCATGAAACGTCGTTACATGCGTGAGCTTTATGTTGATAGAGTAAAAAGAATAAAAGAATTAATGCCAAATGCTTGTATTGGCGTAGATGTTATTGTGGGTTTCCCTGGAGAAACTGATGAGAAATTCCTAGAAACTTATAATTTCTTAAATGAGTTAGATATCTCTTACCTACATGTGTTTACCTATTCTGAAAGACCCAATACTGAGGCTATTGAAATGGATGGTGCTGTAGAAAAACCTGTAAGACATAAGCGCAGTAAAATGCTTAGAGTACTATCTGCCAAAAAGCGCAGACAGTTTTATGAAAGTCAATTAAACACAGAGCAGACTGTATTATTTGAGTCTGAAAATAAAGATGGCTTTATACACGGGTTTACAGAAAACTATGTAAAAGTTAAAGCTCCGTATAGTGTAGAGTTAATAAATCACACCCAACCTATAAAGCTTACCAGTATTGATGAAGATGGTGTAGTTTTATTTGAAGAAATTACTAAACAAGCACTTGTCTGATGCCCATAAACTATCAAAGTCTTTGCGAAGAAGTTATTAATGTTGCAAAAAACGCTGGTAATTTTATTCGCACAGAACGTCAGAATTTTTCTCAAGAAAAAGTAGAAACTAAAAGCCTTAACAGCCTTGTCTCTTATGTAGACAAAGAGGCTGAAAAGATAATAGTTGAACACTTATCAGAACTTCTACCTGAAGCCGGTTTCATAGCCGAAGAAGGTACATCTGATAAAACGGGTGAAACCTACAACTGGGTAATAGATCCACTTGACGGCACCACAAACTTTATTCATGGTATTCCCTGTTTTGCAGTGAGTATAGCCTTAATGGAAAACGACGAGGTTGTTGTTGGAGTAGTTTATGAGGTTAACCTTAATGAATGCTTTTATGCTTGGAACGGCAGTAAAGCATATTTAAATGGAAAAGAAATAACTGTTGCCCAAACTGACGTTTTAGCTGATACATTGATGGCAACCGGGTTCCCCTACTACGACTACAAAAGGGTGAAACAATCATTATCTGCCTTAGAGTTCTTTATGAAGAATACGAGAGGTATAAGAAGGCTTGGTTCTGCAGCTACAGACCTAGCTTATGTTGCAGCAGGAAGGTTTGATGGCTTTTATGAGTACAGCCTTAATGCTTGGGATGTTGCAGCAGGTGCATTAATAGTTCAACAAGCAGGCGGAAGAGTCTCTGACTTTAAAGGCGAAAATAATTATATCTTCGGTGCAGAAATAGTTGCCGGAAGCGCAACTATTTTCAATGAATTTCAATCTGTAATAGAAAAACAGTTTAATAATTAATTTGAAGCATATATACTTTATATGTGGTATGGGGGTAACTAAGCAATCCCTAAAGCATTTGCATATTAACAATGCAGAAACGCATTATATTGACTGGATTGAATGTGATAAAAATGAAAGTCTAGCTGATTATTCTAAAAGGCTAATTGAGCAAATACAACACCCCTCTCCTATTATAATTGGCATTTCATTTGGCGGAATCTTAGCCATTGAAATTGCAAAGCTAATACCCATTGAAAAAGTAATATTGATAGCTAGTGTAAAAACTAGAGGTGAATTACCTGGGTATTATAAACTAGTTGGAAACTTAGGTTTACACAAGTTGTTTTCTGGAGCTACAATTAAGAACATAGCAATTAAAGGAGGCAAGTTTTTGAGGGTTACCGGTATAGAAAATGGAAGTATAATTAAAAACATGCTTGACCATACAGATGATGTTTTTTACAAGTGGATTATAGATAAGATAATTACTTGGAAGCAAAGCACTATACTACCCAACGTGTACCATATTCACGGCGAGAATGATAAGGTATTTCCTTACAGAAATATTGAAAACCCTATTACCATAAAAAACGGAGCACACTTTATGCTCGTTAACAAATCAAAAACTATTAGCGAAAAAATAAATACTGTGATTTATGGAAAATAACATGCATTGGCATCATTTATGTAAATCGTAGTAAATCAAATTTAAAAATTGAAACATGAAAAAGTATTTAATCATATCAGCACTAAGTTTAGTTGCCTTTACGGCAAAAGCTGCTGAAAAAGAAGTAGAAGTTGGCTCATCAGTAAAAGCTGCTACAGTTTATTTACAAGGAGCCCAATTACAAAGAGAAGCAAATGTTACACTCAGTTCCGGTGTAACTAAATTGGTTTTTAATGATTTAGAAGCTGGTATACACTCCAATAGCATACAGGTAAGTGGCAATGGAAAGTTTACAATAATGGATGTACAGTACTTATCTAAGTACGTTGAAACCGGTGCCGAAAAGAACACATTAGAAATTGATCGATTAAAAGGTAAAATAGAAGTTTTAGAAGACTCTCTTTTAGAATTAAACTTTGATCTTGAAGAAATTAATGCGCTATTGTCAACTCTTAATACTGAGAAAAATTTACTCTTAAACAACCCTATTACTAGAGGTGGTGTTGGTGACTCTTTAGACTTATTAATGGATGCCGTAGAGTATTTAAGACCTCAATTAAATACCGTAAATAAAAACATTATTGATGCTAAACGTAGTCAACATAAAGTAACACGAAACATCAATAAGGCTAATGCTAAGCTTACAGATTTAAGAAACTTATTAAATCAGCAAAACAACAACTCCAGAACTACAAAATTAGATTACAGAGTAGTAGTAACTGTTTTGGCAGAACAAGCCACTAAAGGAAAAATGAGCGTAAAGTATTTTATTAATAGTGCGGGTTGGAGCCCTGTATATGACATAAGAGCTACAGATTTAGACAAGCCGATACGCCTATCTTTAAAAGGACAAGTTTACCAAAACACCGGTAAAGATTGGGAAGATGTAAAACTAACCATATCTACTAAAAATGCTGCTGAAAACAGCCAGAAACCAAACTTATCTTCATGGTATATCAACTTAATTAATGGAAATGGTGACTACCAGCCAACTTATGGTGGTATTTCTAGAGAAAAAGAAGCTCTTATGGATGCTCAAGTCATCGGTACTGATGACGTAGAAGAAGTTAAATCTTTAGGAAGAAGAAGAACTGATAAGATAACTGCGGTTTCAAATTCATCATCATTTACAACTGTACAACGCCAATTAATTAGTGAAGAATATGAAATCAACTTAAAGTATGACATCCCTTCTGATGGACAACGTCACACCGTAATATTAAAACATGATGATTTAGAAGCTGAGTTTAAATATTATGCAGTTCCAAAAGCAGATCAGTATGCATACTTAATGGCCAGAATTGGCAACTTAGGTGAAATCAATATCCTAAATGCTCAGGCTAACATATACTATAGCGATACCTACATAGGTCAAGTTACTTTAAACCCTGCCTATTTTAGCGATACCTTAGCTATAAGTATGGGTAAAGACAAAAACGTGCGTGTAACCAGAACTTTAGCCGGAGAAAAATGCAAGGTGAAATCATTGGGTAGCAGTGCAGAAAAAACGGTGTATTACAACTACAAAGTTCATAATCTAAACAAGCGTAAAATTGAGTTAGTGGTTGAAGACTATATCCCTATAAGCACAAATGGTAATATAAAAATTGAACTATTAACTGAGGGTAAATTTAAACACACGTCAAATACCGGTAAAATTGAGTGGAGATTTAACTTAGAACCGAACCAAATAGAAAACTTTGAACTTGGCTTTGAAATTAAATATCCTAAAGACATGCAACTTAGCGGACTTTAATCCCTAAGCTCATTTAGATAAAGCCGCCTTGAGCGGCTTTTTTATTTTATAATAAATCATTGTTTTTGAGAGTCTTGTGTTAACAACTGTACTACTCTCCCACTCTTAAAATAGCTGCTAATTTTGTATCTTTGCAAAAATTATGGAGATACAAAACACCTTAATCGATGGTCTTGTAGTAATCAAGCCACGAGTATTTGAAGATGAGCGCGGTTACTTTTTTGAATCGTGGAATAAATTAAGTGCAGAAAAAGCAGGCGTAAACTTAGAGTTTGTGCAAGATAATGAGTCCTTATCTCAAAAAGGAGTATTAAGAGGCTTACATTTTCAGGCACCACCATTTGAACAAGGAAAGCTAGTAAGAGTAATAAAAGGAGCTGTATTAGATGTGGCTGTAGATATACGTAAAGGCTCTCCTACTTACGGAAGTTATCATAAAGAACTGTTATCTGGTGAAAATAAAACACAGTTTTGGATACCCCCTGGCTTTGCTCATGGTTTCTTAACTTTAGAAAATGACACGATTTTTGCATATAAATGCACCAATTTATACAACAAAGCCTCTGAAGGCAGTGTTATATGGAATGACCCTGATATAAACATAGATTGGGGCATTGATAACCCAACTTTATCAGAGAAAGATATAGAAGCACCATTATTAAAAGATTTTAAAAGCCCTTTTTCAATATGAAAAAAGCATTTCAAGTATTCGGAGTAATGTCTATGCTATTTATAGCATGGCGGTTATTTAGCTTTTATTCAAACGACCACGAGAGTGATACTGTTTTTCAGACAAAGTTTAATGAGAACTACTCTGTTTATGCACTAAACTTACCAAAAAACCCAACATTTGCAGGAGAAACCATGCCCTTGGATATGCCTGATATTGCAGAAAGGTTAGACAGAGAGTTACTAGTAAACACCTACTGGCAATCTCAAGGACTATTGTTTTTTAAAAGAGCGAATAAGTTTTTCCCGGTAATAGAGCCTATTCTTAAGAAGTATGGTATCCCGGAAGACTTTAAATACTTACCCTTAATTGAAAGCGGTTTTGAGAATGTTGTTTCTCCTGCAGGTGCAACAGGTATGTGGCAAATAATGAAAGCCACAGGACAACAGTACGGGCTTGAAATAAATGGCGAGGTAGATGAGCGCTACAACCTAGAAAAGTCAACCGAAGTAGCTTGTAAACTACTATTAGATGCAAAAGAAGAGTTGGGAAGCTGGACATTAGCTGCTGCTTCTTACAACATGGGCTTAAACGGTGTTAAAAAACAATTAGAGAGACAAGAAGTTAATGATTACTATGACTTGTTATTAAATAACGAAACATCTAGATATGTTTTTAGAATAACAGCCATCAAATATATTATGAATAACCCAAAAGATTTTGGGTTTAACCTTCGTAAAAAGGACTTATACAAACGAATTCCTACCAAAAAGGTAAAAGTAGATACCGCTGTTGCAAGCTTTCCTGAATTTGCGAAAGCTCAAGGTATAAACTATAAAATCTTAAAGATTCATAATCCGTGGTTACGTGAAAGCTACTTAACCAACAAAAGTGGGAAAACATATGTTATTGAAATCCCTAAAAAAGGATATTACAGTAAAGAAGAAATAGAAACTACTGAATTTGATAGCACTGTTACAGAAGTAGTAATAGATAGCTTACCCGTAGTTATAGATTCAGTAAACACAAGTACTCCACTAGACACAACAAAAACCGAATAGCGTACTAAAAATGCCAGAGAAGAAAGTTGAAGAGCACGATGAAGATGTGATAGAGGTACTAGGTGCTCGTGTACACAATCTTAAAAATATAGATGTAACCATACCGCGTAATAAGCTTGCTGTAATAACGGGGCTTAGTGGTAGTGGCAAATCGTCTTTGGCTTTTGATACTATTTATGCAGAAGGTCAAAGACGTTACATAGAAACTTTCTCGGCCTACGCGCGTCAGTTTTTAGGCGGACTTGAGCGCCCTGATGTTGATAAGATTAATGGTTTAAGCCCTGTTATTTCTATTGAGCAAAAAACCACCAGTAAAAACCCGCGTTCTACAGTAGGAACTATTACAGAGGTTTACGACTTCTTTAGATTGCTATATGCTCGTGCTTCAGAAGCATACTCTTATGAGACCGGAGAAAAAATGGTGAGCTATACTGATGATCAAATTTTAGATTTGATTATTGAAAACTATTCCGGCAAAAAAATACTAATCCTCTCCCCTGTTATTAAAGCCCGTAAAGGACATTATAGAGAACAATTTGAGCAAATTGCCAAACAAGGCTTTATTAGAGTTCGTGTTGATGGTGAAGTAAGAGAGATTGTACATGGAATGCGATTAGACCGATTTAAGACACATGATATAGAAATAGTAATTGACAGACTACTTGTTAATGAAGATTCTATACAAAGGCTTAGAGAGTCTATAAAAACAGCTATGTACCATAGCAAAGACTCTTTAATGGTAATGGATAGTGAAACAGAGCAAACACGCCATTATAGTCGTAATTTAATGTGCCCAACAACTGGTATTTCTTATGAATCACCAGAGCCCAACTCTTTTTCATTCAACTCACCAAAAGGTGCATGTAGCAATTGTAACGGTTTAGGTAAAGTGTCTGAAATAGACATGAAAAAAGTAATACCTAACCCTAAGTTGAGTATTAAAAAAGGAGGTTTAGCCCCATTAGGCGAATTTAAACGCTCATGGATATTCAATCAAATAGAAATTATTGGCGAGCGATTTGAGTTTACACTAGACACTCCTATTGAAGATATTCCTGAGCAAGGAATGAACGTAATCCTTAATGGATCTAGCGAAAGTTTTGAGGTACAAAGTAAGAGTTTAGGGGTTACCCGTAAACTAAATATCAATTTTGAAGGTGTAATCAACTTCATTATTAACCAGCACCAAGAAAAGACATCTCGTACTATACAAAGATGGGCACAAGGTTTTATGAATAAAATTACCTGTCCTACTTGTGAAGGAAAAAGATTAAAAAGAGAATCTCTCCACTTTTTTATTGATGGGAAAAATGTTGCCGATTTAGCGGGTATGGATTTAGGCCATTTAGCTGATTGGTTAGTGGATGTAGAAGATAGAATGAATGATAAACAGCGTGTTATAGCTGTAGAAATATTGAAAGAAATACGAACACGACTAGGTTTTTTATTAGATGTTGGCTTAGAGTATTTAGCATTAAACAGAAGCTCTAAATCATTATCCGGTGGTGAGGCACAACGTATTCGTTTAGCTACCCAAATAGGTTCTCAGTTAGTAAATGTCTTGTACATACTTGATGAGCCTAGTATAGGTCTACATCAGCGAGATAATGAACGTTTGATTAACTCCTTAATAAACCTAAGAGACATTGGTAACTCAATAATTGTTGTAGAACATGACAAGGATATGATTGAGGCTGCAGATTATGTAATAGACATTGGGCCTGGTGCCGGTAAACATGGAGGTGAAATTGTAAGCGAGGGACATCCCAGCACTATTTTAAACGCTAATACACTTACATCTGACTATTTAAGTGGCAAAAAAGCAATCCAAATACCTGAAAAAAGACGTGAAGGCAATGGTAATACCCTTAAATTAAGCGGAGCAAGTGGTAATAATCTTAAGAACCTGACTGTAGAATTTCCTTTAGGTAAAATGATTTGTGTTAGCGGAGTTTCCGGTAGTGGTAAGTCTACATTGATAAATGAAACCCTTTACCCAATTTTAAATTCACACTTCTTTAAAGCCTTAAAAAAACCTCTTGAATACAAGAAGATTGATGGCTTAAAGCATATTGATAAAGTAATAGATATTGACCAATCTCCTATTGGACGTACCCCTCGTTCTAATCCTGCAACCTACACAGGTGTATTATCAGAGATAAGAAGCTTGTATGCTAACTTACCGGAAGCAAAAATCAGGGGTTACAAACCCGGCCGATTCTCCTTTAATGTAAAAGGTGGTAGATGTGAAACTTGCGAAGGTGCTGGGGTACGTGTAATTGAAATGAATTTTCTACCGGATGTATATGTTCATTGCGAAACCTGCAATGGACAACGATTTAACCGAGAAACACTAGAAGTACGTTATAAAGGAAAATCTATAGCAGAAATATTAGACATGACTATTAATGAGGCTGTTGTGTTTTTTGAGCATATTCCTAAGATTTATAATAAAATTAAAACCTTAAAAGATGTAGGTTTAGGCTACATTACATTAGGACAGCAGAGTACGACTCTATCAGGTGGTGAAGCACAAAGAGTAAAATTGGCTACCGAATTAAGTAAGAGAGACACCGGAAATACGTTCTATATACTAGATGAACCTACTACAGGCTTACATTTTGAAGACATACGTGTATTAATGGATGTATTAAATAAGCTTGTAGATAAAGGAAATACCGTATTAATTATAGAACATAATATGGATGTTATAAAAATGGCAGACCATATAATTGATATTGGTCCTGAAGGCGGATCTAGAGGCGGAACTGTATTGGTAAAAGGTACTCCGGAAGAAGTAGCTAAAAACAAAACCAGTTACACCGCTAAGTTTTTAGAAAAAGAATTAAACATAGTACAGGTATGAGCAGTGACGACAAAATTAGAGAAGCTTTTAAGCAAAAGGACTGGAATGAAATAAAAACCAATGACTCTTGGGCTATTTTCAAGATAATGTCTGAGTTTGTAGAGGGTTTTGAAAAACTAGGGAAAATTGGTCCCTGTGTATCTATTTTTGGCTCTGCTAGAACAAAACCTGATAATAAATACTACAAATTAGCAAAAGACATTGGGTATCATCTTACCAAACGAGGTTATGGTGTAATCACTGGTGGTGGACCAGGTATTATGGAAGCCGGTAATAAAGGAGCTAAAGAAGCCGGTGGTGTATCTGTTGGTTTAAATATTGAATTACCCTTTGAGCAAGTTCACAACGACTTTATAGATAATGATAAAGTAATGAACTACGATTACTTCTTTGTAAGAAAAGTAATGTTTGTGAAGTACTCACAAGGTTTTATAGTAATGCCCGGTGGGTTTGGAACCTTAGATGAGCTTTTTGAAGCCATAACGCTTATCCAAACTGAAAAGATTGGTAAATTCCCTATTATACTTGTAGGCTCTGAGTTTTGGGCAGGATTAATTGATTGGATAAAAAAGATATTACTAGATCAAGAAAAAAACGTGAGTCCGGAAGACATGGACTTATTTCAGATAGTTGATACTTGTGAAGATGCTGTAAAAGCTATTGATAATTTCTATTCTCAATACTTATTAAAGCCAAACTTCTAAGCACGCTTAGCACGCTCCCAAAGTACAGACTGTTGGCCTTTTAAATACCTAGCGAAACCAAGGTATACAGAAAGATTCATAATAAAGAAGTAGAAAGGTATAAATAGTATTTTAACCTTAATTTGTCTATTCTCTAAATACCAACCTATCAATGCCATTGCATAAAACAAAGCTTGTGCATAGAGTATCAATGTATATAAACCGCCTATATTCATCATCAAAATGATGTTTAATGGAATAATCAATAACAAAGCTAAAGGCGTAATGGTCCACCTTAATACTCGATGTGATACATATTGAAAGCTCAATATTCCATGCTTAAAAGGGTTTAGTAATGATTTAAGCCTTACTATAGATTGTATACCTCCTGCACAAATACGAATCTTACGTTTCATTTCTTCTGATACAGATGCTGATGCAGACTCTGTAGCATAAGCATTGGGCTCATAAGCTATTTTGTATCCTTCTTCGGCTATTCTAAGAGACATTACAAAATCATCTAACAATGTGTCTCTTTCCATTTCTCTGTGCAGCTCTGTACGAACAGAAAACAATTCTCCTGCAGCACCAACAGCAGAGTATAACTCAAAATCCCACCTCTTAAGGGTTGATTCATATTTCCAGTAAATTCCCTCACCTGCTCCGCTTGCAGAGTCTTTCTCTTTACTTTGTATTCTCTTTTCACCTGCAACACAGCCAACTTTCGGATCTTGATAATGATTTATAATTTCTCTTAATGCCTCTTTATTAAGCATTGTATTAGCATCGGTAAATACTACAATTGGTGTGTCAATCAACTTCATTCCCCTATTCATAGCAGCAATTTTGCCGGCACGTTCAGGTTTATGGTAAACTGTAATCCCTTCTACTTCATTCAAAATATCTGGTGTCCCATCATCAGACCCATCTGTTACAAACACTATATCTAACTTATCTTTTGGGTAATCTAGCTCTAAAGAATTTTTTGCCTTATCTACTGCATAGTCTTTCTCGTTATAAGCAGCAATCATTAGGGTTACTCTAGGCTGATAATCAACCTCATATTTTCTTTTGTTACCACTAAAAACTCTTTTCAGCTTTACCAAGATGTATAAAACAATACCATACCCAAGATATGAGTAGAAAATCAACCCTAATAAAACCCAAAATAATATCTCTAATGTTTGTACCATTATAATATAGCTTGTTTATAGGTTTCTAACATTGTTTTAGCAGTATTATTCCAAGAAAACTCTTTAGCTCTTTTTAAGCCTTTGCTTATCAAGTCAGCATTTAATGCATCATCATCTAATAACTTACTTATCCCTTTACTGATATCATCTATACTTTTTGGATTCACCAATAAAGCAGCATCTCCTGCTACTTCAGGCATAGAGGTAATATTAGAAGTAATAACAGGGGTCCCACAAGCCATCCCTTCTAATATTGGTATTCCAAAACTCTCTCTCATAGATGGGTATAACAATAATTCAGCTTCTGACATTACATACGGTAAATCATCATGCTGTATATATCCCATCACATGAATATTCTTTAAATACTGTTCTCCATCTACTTCATCTAAAATATCTTTTAAGTAGTCTATATCATAATCCCCAACCGCTAAGAAAACAGGGTTTACAACTGTCTTGCAATACTCTACATAGGCCTTAATAGTATTTGGTGTATTCTTTTTAGGGTCCGTATTACCTAAAAAGAACATAAACTTTTCAGGCAGCTCATATTTAGCTCTTACTTCTTTAGTCTTATCTTCAGATAAGTTATTGTTAAACTTCTCTCCTACACCGTTATAGGCGACCACTAGTTTCTCATCAGTTAAACCTAATACGCGTTCTAGATTACCTTTTTCAAACTCAGATACAGTCACAACTTTTGCGCTAATCTTCATCAAACGTTTAAGTATAAACTTCCTATAAAAATTACCAAAGCGTTGATAAAGCGTATACCCCTTCTTAAATAAAGGGTTCATCTGATAAAAAATAATATCATGTAGTGTAAGCACTAAGGTGCCATCATATCTTATCGGGGCTGTATTAGAGGTACAATGCAGTACATCCAAATTGTACTCTTTGGCATGTTTTGGTAGCAATACTTGCTCCCATACCGGATAGTAATGTTTAAACCTAACAAACTTAAAGTTCTTCGTTTCTTCAATCCCTGCATCACCGTAATCATCTTCATCATACTCATTCACAAAAATGAAATATTCATTCTCCTTATCTATCTGCTGTAAATGACGAATCAGTTCAATCACCACGATATCCATGCCGTGTTTCTTCTTCCTGAAAATACGTTGTGCCTCTATACCTATTCTCATTTGTCTTTCTCTATATTCTGCTTAGTAGCAGTATGTGGTGTATGAATAAATGTTTTGTTTGCACCTTTTATCTTAAAAAGCGCTAGTAATATGGTAATAAATGCTTTTGGTAGCCTCATAAAAGCACCTAGTAGGTCTTTATTATAAAATTTACGAGGTATTGCTAATAAGAAAGCTAAAAAACCTCCTGTGCACATTGCAAGCCATATATAGAAATGGATAGTAGGCTGAACAAAAAAGTGAAGTGCTGCACTAATCAATAAGCCCAAAAACAATCCGCCTAACAACATTAATCTAGGAGGCATTATCATCTGAAAAGCTTTATCAAAGTAATCTGCATTCCCTTTTGTAATCAAATGCCCTAAGGCAGATAAGAAGTACTTTCTGAAATAGTAAAATTGAGCAGAAATCCAACGAGAGCGTTGCTTTGCAAACACCTCTGACTTAGATACTTTTTCATCATAAATCATCGCATCCTTTACATACTCTATTTTTAAACCTCTTCTTAACAGTTTTAACTCAAGTTCTTTATCAAAACCACCTACAGCATCAATAGTAGACATTATTTCTTTAAACATTGGATAATCAAACGCCATCCCCGAACCTACCAACCTAGATGATAAACCAATATTTCTATGCCCATTACTGAATATATTATTATTAATCTCTTCACTTGCGGCATCTAATATTGCAAATGAACTATCTAGGTTTTTAGCAGCTCTGTGCCCCTGTATGATTTTATAACCTAATGAGTATGCCTCATTAATCTTAGTAATTACATCGTTAGCCATTACATTATCAGCATCTAAAACCAAGGCTACATCATATATATCTGGTAATTGAGACATCGTTTTGTTTAGCGCTTTGGCTTTAGTACTCTTCTCAAAAGAAACCTCTATAACTTTTATTGGCAGTGTTCTCAGTTTTGCTAAAGTTTCAGGCTGAAAAGAATCTGCTATAATTACAACATCATATAATTCTTTTGGATAGTCTTGATTCAATGCTTCTTCTGCAACCTCATATATAACTGCATCTTCTTTATACCCGGGTATTAAAACAGCAAATTTGTGTTGTTTTGGTATTATGTTTGCTCTTTTACGTTTGTACGGTATTAATGATAGTAAAGAGTAGTTAAACAAAAACAATACGGGTAATGCTAAGTATATTACTATTAACCAATATATAATCTTTAATACTATCATGTTTTGAATATACTTAATTTCTCAGGTTCCAAAAAACTCCTTTGTAGAAAGATGACAATAATTTTGTTTGTCCCTTAAGTAGTAATACTATTGTATTTTTAGGTATAGATATAAGTGTAAAAAACAACATACTGAATAGTAGTTTAATACCCTCGATATTTCTTTTAGCAAATAACAACCTATTACGTGTAAGGTAATACATTTTTAAAGGGCTCATTTTACCGGTAGTTACAGACTCTTTATGTAGAATCTCTGAATTCCCATTGAAAATAATCTTATACCCTGCCTTTTTTATTCTTTCGCACCAATCTAATTCTTCATAATACAAGAAGAAAACATCTGCCATTGGCCCTACTTCATTTATTACTGATTGTTTAACCAACATAGCAGCACCATGGGCATAATTGGTTTCATATACTTTATCATATTGACCATTATCAACCTCATTCCAACCTATATGTGAATTTCTTATCGTATAAGGGTTCATTTGTGTTGAGCCTGCATACTGTATTTTATCGGGTGTATGATAATAGCGTATTTTAGGGCTTACCATCGCTACTTTATCATCTTTCTCAAACTCTTCTAATAAAGGCTCTAAAAAATCTGCAGACACTTCCACATCATTATTCACAAAAAAGATATACTCCCCTTTTGCTTCTCTTAAACCCAAATTATTTCCACCTGCAAAGCCCAAATTTTCTTTACTTAAAACAAGGTTGACTTCAGGATATTTTTCTAAAATAATTTGTGGTGAATCTGTTGGTGAGTCATTATCAACAACAATAATCTCAATATTCTTATATGTGATTTTTCTTAAAGACTCTAAAAGCTCGCATGTAACAGCTGACTGATTATAATTTACGGTAAGTATGGTTACAAGGGGTTGAGCTCTCAAGATATTGATTTCAGTTATATTCTTTCTAGTTGCTCAAATTTAGAAGATAAAATGAAAACTACGTTTACTCAGTAATAATAATTTTTGTGCTTGCAGTAAAATCTACACCTTTTAAATTTATGTAGTAATTTCCAGCCGATATTGCAGGAGCTATTTTACTAATTGCAATTTGGTTTCTACCTTTTACAAATTCATTTTCAGAATTAAAAGATGCAACTAGTTTACCTGTTAAATCATAAATAGAAAACTCTAATACTTGAGACTCAATTAAGGTAAACTCTAAGTAAGATTTACTAATTGGTGCAGGGTTTGGGTAAGCTTTTAAAGATACTTTAACGGTTTTTTTTTCAGGAATTGAAACGTGCTCAGGTCCAAACTCATATGCCCCTATATCGCTGGCCCCCTGAGAAGGTCTTAACTTATGAGTATAATCAAAAGTTACACCCATAGAACGTAAATCTGCCCCACCGTTTACAAGAGGCGATGTACTTAGTAATTCATAATCTCCTATAGATGGGTTTACAAATTCTACTTGAGTAATGTCTCTGGTAAAAAAGTTATTAGCACTAGTAAGGTCTACATTGCTGTTTAATACAAAAACATATGCATCAGCCCCAGTTCTACTTGTCCAGTCATTTTCATATACCATATAAGTACCTGGGTTCACAACCACATTATTCTTGAATATACTACCTGTAGATTGCAGAGAATAAAAACGAATTCCATCATGCTTTGGGTCTATAATAGTATTATTCATAAAATTAAATGACGAACCTACAATTGTACTTCTATCATCACAAAAAATACCATATGCTTTAATAAGTGGGTCTGTAGTATTTTTCCCAGCATCAATAATTATATTATTAAATACTTGATTACCACCATGACCAAAAACAGTTATACCCGTACCTCTACCATTTTTCAGTAAATTATTATAACATTTACCTCCTGTACCAGAGCCTATTTGTATACCATTGGTTTGGTCTTTCACTTCATTAAAGCCATATTCAGAAACTGTGTTTCCGTATATTTCACATCCCATAGTGGCGCCTGTAACCTGTATACCATCCAGACCAGATCTTTCAATAAGGTTGTCGTATATTTTTATATCCTCAATTTCATGTGGTAAAACATTTACAGTTGTTCCGTTACAGTTAAGAGTAACCCCACTATAAAATGTATAACCAATGTACATACCTTCGCCAGCAACATCATGTATGTAGTTATTATGAATCTTCACCCCTCTCATCGTAAAGTTTTGTCTCGCCGATGTTAAATCACAGCTTGGATCGGTCTTTGCCATAATCCCAGCAAAACCACTACCAGTAATTTCTAAATGATTAACATTAAAATTAGTTGACAACCCTCCTAAATGAATACCACTTCCTCCTGTACCAGTACCTGTGAGTTTTATACCATAATTAAAATTGGCATCGCCAGTACCTGTTATTTCAAAGTAGCTTGAGTTAACCACGTTTATAGATGAATGATGATAGTTGTTACCAATAACCACCTGTCCTCCGTAATTAATAAATACTACCGGATTAATTGAGTCTCCATGAAAACCATTTATATATAATAAATCTTTAGTGCCAGCTAATAAACAAATCGTATCACCGGGCAGAATACTGTAATCTACACCAAAAATATCCTCATCATTAGCCGCAATTGTATGATCACAATTACACACTTGCGCAGAAAGTGTTGTACCGTAAGTAGTTAGCATTACGGTAAATACAAATAACAATGTTGTTTTATTTACAATCAACTTCCTCATTATCAGAGACATAGATATAATAAATGTACGATTTTTTTAATAAACAAGTAAATATTTTACTACTCACTTACGTATATGCGCCTCAAATAGATGATAAAGTCAAAAATAAAATTCAGTAAATTTGTCTAAGATTCTTATATTTTCACTTTATTCACTTACCATTTTAATTGAATATAAAAGCATAGAAAAATGAATAAAAAAGCAACTTTAGTGTTGGCTTTGTACTTTTTATGTACACTATTTACATACGCGCAAGAGAGAAAAAATTTACCCACCCCTATTTTTAGTGAACAGAGTATTGGTTATATGGAAGAGGCAACAGGCTGGACCTATTCTAAAGATGGTAAATGGTTGTGGGCTGAAAACTCAACACCTATGTACCGCTACTCTTACAGAGAAGACAAATTAAAGGATAAACGTAATGAACTTGGCTTAGATAACTTTATAAGATTAGAGTTGAAAGAGTTGTATATGGGTAAAGATACTCTTGTAATACTATATAAATCATACAATTATGGTAAATATAAATATGAAACCACTTTAAAAGGATGGAAAGAAAAAATTGGTGCTTTTTATTACGTATTTAAACGCTCTGAGTTAAATAAGTTTCAAAAAATTAAAGATGGAGAGATAAATGATCTAAGAATAAAACTTTATGATGCAGGGAATGTAAAGAATATAAAAAGTAAAAAGAAAGTAGAAGAAGAAATAGCACAAAAAGTGTTTCTTAAAAGTGATTTTGAAAAAGAGCTTGTCCTGCACATTGCACCATATAAAGAAAAAAATATCGTTCAGTTTCATATCTATTCTTTGCATATGATATTTAAAATTGCTGAAGGTATATTAGTTGATCATAGGATAAAAAACAGGTCGGTTTTCGGGCATAACTACTTATTTGATAATACTTATTATGAAACAGACTACGATACATTTAATAAATTTATTAGACTACCCGGATACATAAGCCCAGAAGAACGAGAGGCTGCAGCAGCTGCGGCAACTGCTGAAGAAAAAGACGCAGATAAAGATACTGATGAGTAACAATAAACTTTCCGGAATACTAAACCAATCAACCAATGTTGCAAAATACATAGCATTAAGTGTTTTTGCTGTTGTTTCTGGCTTTTTGATATATAAAGTTGGGCTAATGGCAGCTATAATGCTAATTATTATTCCGGTTATTGTATCCTTTTTTATTGTACTACTAAGATCCCCAAGAGTAGGTATTATGGCCATTTTAGTAATGGGTTTCCTTACTTCTCTTTTCACACGCTACTACCCTGGGCCACCATATGGCTTATCTATTGATGCCCTTCTTATACTTACCATTGGTGCTTTATTAATTAAAAATTGGAAATCGGTAGATTTTTCACCTTTAAGAAATGACATAGTACTTGTATTTGTAATATGGATGTCCTTTATCATGCTGCAAATTGTTAATCCTCTTGCAGAAAGTTTAGAGGCTTGGTTTTTTGCAATGAGAGGGATTGCATTATATAAGTTATTAGCTATTAGCTTAGGCTTTTTAATGTTTAATAAAAAGAAAGATTTTAACGCATTGTTATATATATGGTTTGGAGCATCTCTTTTAGGGGCTTTATGGGGCTTAAAACAATCCTTTTTTGGAGTTTCTGCAACAGAGCAAGCTTGGCTAGATGCAGGTGCAGATGAAACTCATGTATTATTTGGACAGCTTCGTATTTTCTCTTATTACTTTGATGCAGGTACATATGGTTCTGCAATGGGGCATGCATCCTTAGCTGCAGGTTTATTAGCCATAGGAAAAATACCCAAGCGCAATAAGATATTTTTTATTGTATTATCAATTCTATGTTTCTGGGGTATGCTTATATCAGGCACACGAGGCGCCTTCTTTGTTCCGGTAGCAGGTGGTCTTCTCTATTTGCTAATATCAAAAAACTTCAAAGTACTCATCATAGGTACAATGATTGGTTTTGGAGCATTTGCATTTCTTAAATATACCACACTACTCAATAGCAATTATCAAATAAGTAGGTTAAGAACTGCTCTAGATCCTCAAAATGCCTCATTAATTGTGAGACTTGAGAATAGAAAAATGTTGAGTACATTCTTGAAAGATAAACCTCTTGGCGGTGGGATTGGCTCTGCAGGATTCTGGGGACAACGATTTAGTCCAGGTACTTTTTTAGCAGATTTTGAAACTGATGGACTATACACAAGAATGCGAGCCGAAACGGGAATTGTAGGTCGTAACTTATACATAATTATTATGGTATACGTACTTATAAGAGGTTGTATAATAGCTATGCGTATGCCTGATAATAGGAATAGGCAAATTGTAATGGCTCTAGTATCTGGCTATGCAGGATTACTAGCAGCTAGTTATGGTAATAGTGTTATTACACAAGTACCAACATCAATGATTACATATTTTTCTATTGTCTTTATTTTTTCTGCCGAGAAATGGGAGGTAGATGAAAGCACAATAAGAATTAAAAAGAAGAACTTGTTAAAACGTATTAAAGAAAAGAATACTGTGGTATAAGTAAAAAGAGCGGAAATATTATCCGCTCTTTTTATATCTATTACTATTGCTTTTATTATAAACTCATAAAACCTTTCTTAGAACTAAACTGTAAGGTTACCAGTTTCTTCAAGAATACTCTAAGTAGTGTTCTACTCTTCTTAATTTCACCAACAACAGACTCCATATTATCTGCTTTTACTCCATTAACAGCTATTCTTGGTTTATAACCTATCGTTTCAATTAATTCACTCATTGCTAAATCATCTGCTTTATTCCACGCTCTATTAGCTCTAGCAACCATAAGTGAAATATTACACTCTTGCATAATATCTATTGAGTATTGATTATTTAATAAAGAAGGGATTTCAACAATAACATAAGTATAATCCTTAAGCTTGTATTTGCCGGGTCCCACTAATTCCTCAATAGATTTAGCGGTCATTAGAGTTCCATTCTCATTTTTATCATACCTAGCAATATCATAATCCATTGTCTCAAAGTCATCTTGATTATAAGTAACTACCAAGACTTTTTCTTTTATAGAAACTAATCTATTTGCTATTCGGTTAACCAAATAAGACTTTCCTTCAGACATTCGGGTAGACAAAACAGAAAGAACAATTGGTTCATCTTTAGGTAAATTTCTATGAAATGCCTCCAGCTTTATGTTCTGTATTAATATGCCCGTAGACTGCCTTGTAAGCCAATCATAATCTACCCTTTTATTTTTCTCTTCTAATAATGGGTAGGCCCCAGCAAGTCTAAGTCCTGTAAGGTCTTCGGCACGTTCTGGTGTTTTTATTGTTGAGTCTAAAAACTCCAGTATAAGTATAATGGCCAATGGTAAAAAGAATCCTACAAAACCTGCAGCTATTACCAACATTAATGCTTTTGAAGGCAGTGGTTCTATTGGGAAAAACGGTGCATTAGAAACAATTAAACCACCTGATGACATACTTACATTTTTCTGACGCAATACTGCTAATGCTAAGTTGTGAAGCATATCTAAATATGCTCTTTCTGCTACCCCTACTTCTCTTTCAATCTTTTTTAATGTAGATCCAAGTGGAGCAAACTCACTGTATACTTTATCAAAGTATGTTTTTCTCTTTTCAAATATCTCAATACGCGCTAAACTTCTATCTAACTCCAAACTATGTGCCAACCACTCTTTTAATAAGGTTTCAATTGGCATTCCTTCGGTTGTCTTAGCATATTCATACTTTTTATCTAAACTAGCAGTCAGTTCAGCCTTTAATTGAGTCACCCTCGCTCTTAATTGAGCTAACAATTCAGGGTCATTATAATACACCTCTAGTGAGGCTAATTTTGCGTTAATCTTTGCTAGCTCTTCTCTCTTATCCAAGATATCATCTGCAAACTTTAAAAGCATTTTATTTACAGATAGCTGAACTTCAAGTTTCTCTACTGCTGCTTGAGCAGATGCTTTTATAGAAAGCTCTTTTTGATACTCATTCTCCAACTCCTCTTTTTGTTCAGCAATAAATTTAGTCTGCTCGTAATAGTTTAGTACTCTATTATCTGTTCTAAACTTCTTAAGTGTATTTTCTGCCTCTAACAATCTGATTTCCGCTAACCTTACCTGTTCTCTAAAATAACCAACTACATCTCCTGTTTGAGCAATTTTAAGGCCTGTATAGTTTCGCATAAACACCTCATTAATAAAACCTAAGGTGTTCATACAAATACCTGGGTCAGTCCACTCATAGGTAACTTGTATAATATCACTAGACTCCATACGCCTAGTTTTAATTTTAGATATAGCCAAGTAACTATAAGGCGATTGTTCATTATAAAAAAGATCTATAACGAGCTGATTAGAACTATTATCTTTTTTATATTTTTTTATTCGCTCATAAGTAACCTCTAATGAGCTTTTATTTACCATTTGCTCACGTACTTCTATCGGAATTAAATCATATAACTCCTGTAGATGTTTATCTGAAATAATAGACGAGTCTGGTTCTGTAAGAAATAAATGCTGAGCTAATAATCTTTCTCCAACTTCTTCAATAGTCTGTCTAGAGTTAACCATTTGTAAAAGGTTATCAAAAGCACTATTAGTGGCAAAGTAATTTAAACCTGCCATATCCATACTTGCTACATTTACCCCAGAAGTAATACCTGTATAAACCCTAGTTTCTGATGTATAAACCTTAGGAATATTGCGAGTAAAAAGGTATACGCTGATTGCAAGCAATAAGGAGCTAAATATCAAAAATTTGATATTAGCATTTAAAAGTCTAACGAACTGTATTAAAGTCATTTATTATTAAAATTTTGGAAATTCGTTAAATGGTACTCCCACTAATCTTTCTAACCTAAGGTAAGATGTTTCAAAGCCTGTTCTAGCCTTTTCATACTCATTTTGTACACTAGAAAATAGATCTGTAGTATTTGAAAATTGAGATACCGGTAGCTCACCTTCTCTAAATTGTTTTTGAGCTATTTCCATCAACATAATAGCTGTTTGTCTAGCATCACTATGAATTTGTAGCAGCCTATGACTCAACATTAACTGATTATATAACTCTACAACCTGATTTCGAACCTGCATTTGCATATCTGCCTTACTGTTCTTTGCAGATTCTAATATTGCTTCAGCAGCTCCAACTCTATCTCCTCTACCATAAAAGGTAGATAATGGAAATGCTACGTTAATACTAAATTGATAACCTGTATTTAACTGATCTGAAAGTGTATTACCAAAAGTACCTGCTGTTTGGCTATACCCAACAATAATACTTCTTGCCCAATCTTTTTTAACAATCCCTACTTCGTATTCTCGTCTTGTTACTTCAGACGAAAAGAAATCTATCTGCGGAGAGTGTACTAAGGCTGAGTCAATTAAAACATTTAATGGAGGTAAAAATTTTATCAAATCTATATCTGCCAAACTATCAATATGAATTTGGCTTGGCTCAGTATACCCGGTAATACTATCTATTCTGGCTAAATCATTAGATAAATTATTTGACTGAGCATACAAACCTCCAGACATAAATAATAATGCTGTGATTATGTATAAGGTTTTACTATATGTAGTAGTTGTTTTCATAAAATCTAAACGTTCTCCTTTTGAAACAAGGCTGGTATGGTTTTTAAAATCAATTTTATATCATTCCATAAAGAAAAATTCTTTGCATACATATTGTCTAGCTGCTTACGCTCTTCTTCAGACATATCTCCTTTCCCTCTTTTCATAACTTGCCACAACCCTGTTATACCTGCCGGCGCTAAGAAACGTTCACCCCAATCATCAGAAGTTAATTGTTCTGCTTCATAAAGTGGCAAGGGTCTATTTCCTACAATAGACATATCTCCTTTTAATACATTAAAAATTTGTGGTAGCTCATCTATACTTGTATTACGTATAAACTTACCTACTTTGGTAATTCTAGGATCATCTTTTATCTTTAAAAATGCACTCCCTGCATTTTCTCTTTTCATTCTAAAGTACTCTTCTTCAGTAATAGGCTTGCCATCCTTATATATAAGCATAGTTTGGTTTGAGCTAGATAGTTTTTCTGTACTAACCACTTTTTCTTTATCCCCCTCTTTAGCCTCCTCTTTAGAGTATTGGTTTAAGTGCTGTAAATCTTTTAATCGTTGATCTGCATCAACATACATTGATCTTAACTTATAAAAGTTAAATATTTGATATCCTGTGCCAACCCTCTTAGATATATAATAGACTGGACCTTTAGACTCTATTCTAATGGCTAATGCTGTTATAATTAATATTGGTGACGCCAGTAACAATACAATAGAAGCTACTACTATATCAAAAATTCTTTTGTCTATTGGGATTTTATACTTTTGGGATTTTGCTTTTACTTTTTTTGGTGCTTCAATAAAGGTGAGTAAGCCTTTTAAATAGTCAATCCTACCTACAATTTTGTCAACAGAAATTTCTTTTCTATATATATCAGGTATACCTGCCTTTATAAATTTCAACTTTTCTTCTTTTGTAAACCTATCTGCTACTAATACTAGCGGCACTTTCTTTTGAAACAATACGGTTTTATAATCTTCATAAATTTCAAAGCCACTAATACCAGGTATATCTTTCTCTACAATTAATAAATCAAGAGAATCTATTTCATCCTGATGATTAGAAAAGACTATACCATTGGTATAACTGTTAAACTCTATATTTTCATTTGAAATGAAAGAGTCTATCAACTTAGTATCTTCACCTATATAGGTTACCTTTCTCATTAACTATAAATTAAGCTTTCAATCTTAATAAGTTATCAATCCTTAAAGAAAGTTCTTCTGGATTAAAGGGTTTAATCAAATAGTCATTTGCACCTAATTTTAGGCATCTAATTCTTTCTGTACTACTTTCCTCTCCTGATAATACAATAAGAGGTAAGTCATCAAAGTACCCGCTTTCCCTAACTTTTTCTATAAACTCAAATCCATTTAATTTAGGCATATTCAAATCTGCAACTACCAAATCCGGTATATTACCACTATGCATCCAATCTAATGCATCCTGACCATTTTCCATCGGAGTAACTTCATATCTGTCTTTTAGAAAATGCTCAAGCAGTTTTCTCATAACAGCCTCATCATCAATAACTAAAACTTTTTTCATTTCGCTCATTTTAAATATTGAAATCTGCTTTTAGTTGCTGAAAAGCTGTATTACAAACTGTGTATACTTTTTCTATCAAAGTTGATAGTTCCTCATTATCCTCCTCATTCTTACCATATAGCTCTATCTTTCTTATATCATCATATACTTCCTTTATACCCATAAGATCTAAAGATGGTTTTATTTTATGAGCTATGGCTCCCATACTTTTCAAGTCATTATTATTATAACTCTCTTTAAGTTTATCAACTTGCTCAGGAGTATGTTCTATAAAAGTATCAATCATACTTTTAATAAACTCTTCACTACCTCCAGATAGTTGTTCTAATTGGTTTAAATCGTATATTTTTTCGGTCATTCTGTATTAATTAATCAATTTATATTTCGATTTCTCCATTTTTTATCATTCGATAGATAGTAGATTTACCTATGTCTAATTTTTTAGCAACTAAAAGTACGTTATTATCGTATTTCTCTAAAAAGTGTTTCATTATTTTACGATTATACTCTTTTAAAGTCGTTTCCGAAAATAAAAAATCTGTCATAGAGTTTGTAGAGTTAAACGCAATATCTTCTGCATCAATTTTTGTATTACCTGCCATAACAATTGCCAGTTCTACTATTGCCTTTAATTCTCTAACATTACCAGGGTAAGAATAATTAAGCAACTTATCCTGTGCTTCGGCCGTAAAAGACACATCTTTCATACCATTTTCCTTTGCAAACTCATCTGCAAAATACTTTGCTAAAACCAATATATCATTTCCCCTATCTCTTAAAGGAGGTAACTCTATTGGCAAGCCTAGCAGTCTATAATACAAATCTTCACGGAAGTTACCTTTTTTTACTTCCTCTGCCAATTTTTTATGTGTAGCTACAATAACCCTTACATTAATTTTTATTACTTCATTCCCACCAATTCTACTTATCTCTTTCTCTTGCAGCACTCTAAGTAACTTAGTTTGCATATGAAGGTCCATTTCTCCAATTTCGTCTAACAAAATAGTGCCTCCATTGGCTTCTTCAAATTTACCTATCCTTTTAGCTACCGCACCAGTAAAAGCTCCTTTTTCATGACCAAATAATTCACTCTCTATAAGTTCTTTTGGTATAGCAGCTACATTTACAGTAATTAATGGCTTCTTTTTTCTGGCTGAATTATAATGAATCGCTTTTGCCACTAACTCCTTACCTGTCCCTGTTTCTCCTGTAATTGATACTGTTATATTAGTGTTAGCAGCCTTATCTATTAGTCCAAATATTTTTTTAAGTATTTGACTGTTCCCTTTTATATTAGAAAACTCATACTTAGTATTTACTTCATCTCTTAATATAGACAGCTCATTCTTTAGCTGAATCTTTTCTTTGATATTAACTATCGTATTCCAAAGCCTATCTTTAGTATCATTATCCTTTACAATGTATTCATAAGCACCATGTTTTAATAAGTCTACTGCTGTAGATACATCTTCTTGTCCTGAAATAATAATGACCGGAATATCCTGATCAAATTCTTTTATCTTAGAAAGTACTTCTTTTCCTGAAATATCGGGTAATGAATAATCGAGCGTAATAATTGATGGTTTTCTGTATAAGTTATCCAAAACATCTTTACCAGTGGTAAAAGTTTCTACTTCATGTTCAGGGTTTAACGACAAGTGATGATGGAGTGACTTTCCATAAAAACTATCATCTTCTACAACAAAAATTTTAATTCCATTCATTGGGTTTCATTTTGGGTGTCACAAATATAGCACTTTTTCCTAAAATTGGAATTATTACCAAAATAATATTTTCTTCTCAAAAAAATCTACTTATCATTAAATTCCGTAAATTTGCATAAGTGTTTGAAAATCAAAATATAGCGTGCGTAAAATACTTTTCACATTAATACTTTGTACCTCAATTGTTTCTACTACAAAATCGCAGATTTTGAGGCAATCAACTGGTGTAAACTATACTTCATTACAAACTGCTATTGATGCGTTACCAGATACATTAACACAAAATGAAATACTACAGTTTCAGGGTACAAATACCTACATAGGCCCTATATATATTGAAGATATTGTAACTGGGCAACATAAGTTAATAATCACATCTAAGAACGGATTAAGGCCAAAAATAGATGCCGAAAACGGTACTTTAGCTTTGATAATTGATAACACAAACAATGTAACAATTGACGGTATTGAGTTTTTAAATGCCTCTAAAACTGATTTAAGCTCTACCCTATTTAGAGTAACAAATAACAGCAATAACATACAGCTAAAAAACTGTTATATACATGATGCAAGAACAGGAATAAGAATTACTGTTAACTCTAGTAATGTAACTATATACAATTGCCAGTTCAGCGGCATAGGTTTTGGCGCCATAAGAATTGATGATTTTAACAACGTTATGGTTAAAAACTGTGCATTTGATATGACAGCTTCTGTTGCAGGCGGAATGGGATTAAGAGTAGTTAATGGTGATGGTTTTGAGTTTATTGAAAATACCATATTTGGTACACTAGATAAAGAGTTGCTAAGTATTATTAAGGTTAATGATATTGATATTGAAAGAAATATTTTAAACAACTCTGGTGGTGCTGGTATATTTATTGCCCCAATAACAGGTAGCTCATTATCAAATGATTCTATAAAGATTTTTGACAATTTATTTTACAACAACTCTGAGCCAAGTATTTTTATGGAATGTGTAAAGGATGTAGAGATATACAACAACACATTTGATTCTAAAAACCAACACAGCGTAATATTTGCATGGAAAGAAAATGAAAACATAAGTTTATTTAATAATATATTTTATGTAGAAAATATTGGGACACCTATATTAGATTTAAGGTCTGATATTATAAATGCGAGCTCATCTGAGTTTAATTTAGATTACAACCTATACAAGCCAAACCCTAATAGAGATTTACTGCGTTTAGAGTTTAATGGTGTGAGTACTTCTTATACTGATTTATCTGATGTAAAGTCTGGTATTACAACATATGCTCAGCACTCTTTAAGCGGGTTAATTGATTTTAATAAGATTAGCAACCCAAATGAACCTTACTACTTATTAAAAGCAACGTCCTTAGGTATTAATGCCGGACATTGGGATGAAAGCAGAGCCACAGATATTAGATTACTTTATAAAACTAACAATCAAACTGATATTGGAGCGTATCATAGAGATGCGTCCGGAGTATCTTTAGAAGAAACTGATTTAAACTTTATTAAAGTTTACCCTAATCCTTTTAAAGATTATGTAATTATTAATACAAATGATTTTAAAGGAAATACATACACTGTTAAATTAATAAACCATTTAGGGCAAGAAGTGCATAGTAGTTCTTCTACTGCCATTGAAGAATCGGACACCATCTATCTTTCTGATTTAAAAAATGGCTTCTATTATATAGAGGTACGAAGCAATAGCAAAACTTACAGAGCAAAGCTTTTAAAAGCTTCTAATTAATGTACTTTGCTTTTAAGCGAAGTAATTCTTTCCAGCCTTTAGAAAAAATAGCCTTAAAAGAATACTCTAAATGCTTTTTAAGAAATGCATAACCAAACACTATACCCGAACCAAATGTAAGTATTGACACAAAGGCTACAGCAGACACACTATTAGTCCATTTAATGGCAATAATATCACCAATCACATTTATAGCTAACATCAAAACTACCTTTATCATGTTCAGGGCAGGTTTGTTTACAATATCCAAAGCAACACCACTATATCTATCTAACGGTAAAAATGCAGTATAAACAGCAAACATTCTTAATATAATTGCAGATTCTTCATACCCTTCACCACCTAACAACACAACTAATGGTTTTGCAAAAATAAATACCACAGCAGATAAAGGGATGATAATAAAAGTTAAGAAACCGGCATTTTTCTCAAATGTATTGCTCAACTCTTGTTTTTCGCCATGCCCAAATAGCTTTGCCATTACAGGTAATGCTGTTGCCAAAAAGCTTCTTATAGGCATTTCCATTATTTCAATCAACTTTTGAGGGATATTGTAAATAGCAACTGCTTCCGGTCCCATCATAATTCTGATAATAAATGTATCTGAACTACGTAGTAAATTAGAGCCAATTAATGTTCCCATACTATATTTCCCAAATGCAAATAAAGACTTTCTTTGAGACTTTGTTCCTGCAAAAAAAGTATCTAACCTAGTCCAACCAGCAAGCAAAACCCATATCCCACTAACTCCATGCCCTATAATAAATGCCCAAAAAACAAGGTTAAGGCTTTTGTATGTGAATGCATTGAAAAACAATATCCCCACAAAAACCACTTGCATAGCAATACGTATCCACAATAGTTTTTTAAACTCAGATTTTGCATTTAAAACCCATGTAGCAAAAACACCGGGCAAAGAAACCAATGCTGCCAGCCAAAACCACTCTCCTAATAATTGATAGTCTTGTGCAGTAAATGAAGATTGGAAAATATAATAGATTGCTGTAATAAGTGTAGCAGACAATAATGTAACTATAAGTACTATTTGCCATCCGGAGCCTATAGCTTCGTTTTCTTCTTCCTTTGTTTTGCTACCTGCAACTGCTCTTATAAGACCGTTTAAAAGCAAGCCTGAACGCAACATATCAAAAAAGGTAAATACCATTAAAAATAAAAACCAACTACCCGCACCTGCTTTATCTAAAGAGCGCGCTATAACAGCAAAGCTAATTACCCCTAGTAAAGATGCAGAGGCATTACCCGCAAGTGAGAGGAAATTATTGGTTTTTAAAAGTTGTTTTACCTTACCTATCATTATAAAAAGGCCAATTATATGGTTAATTGGCTATTGGATATCCTTATATTTGATTCAATCAAAAGTAAAACAATATAGCTTATTTTAAAGCAAATGATTAAATCATATGAATAAAACTCTAATAAGCGGAAGAGATATAATTGTAGTTGGGCTTCAGGCTTGGGACTTAGATATTGGCAGTAACTGTAAAAACATTGCTATAGAGTTTGCTAAACACAATAGAGTACTTTACGTGAACTCTCCTTTGGATCGTATTACACTGGCAAAAGGAAAACCTGAGACTATAGTAAAGTCACGTAAAAAAGTACTTAAGGGAAAAGAAAAACCACTTAATACAGTGCAAGAAAATGTATGGGTATTGAACCCTAAAACAGTTTTAGAGTCTATAAACTGGTTAAAATCTACTAGCATATTTAAAATACTGAACAAAATAAACAACAAGCGCTTTGCGAAAGAAATCAATAAAGCTATAAATGAATTAGGCTTTACCAATTACCTCTTGTTTAATGACAGTGATATGTTTAGAAGCTATCATTTAGATGAACTACTAAAACCAGACCTTTATATCTACTACTCTAGAGACAACTTAATTGAAGTGGACTATTGGAAAAGACATGGCTTAAAGTTAGAACCAAAACTTATAGCAAAATCTGATTTAATGGTTGCAAACTCTACCTACTACACCGAGTATGGTAAGAAATACAATAAACACTCTTATTATGTAGGGCAAGGTTGCGATGTAAGCCTGTTTGACGAAAGCTTAGTAAAAGAAGCTCCTAATGATATAAAAAACATTAAAAAACCTATAATTGGATACATTGGTGTTTTATACAAAATGCGACTTGATATAGAGCTATTAGAGTATATAGCTGCGCAAAAACCAGAATGGAGTATTGTATTAGTTGGGCCTGAAGATGAAAACTTTAAACAAAGTAAACTACATCAGATGGAGAATGTATACTTTTTAGGTAGCAAAGATATTTCTGAGCTACCAGCTTACTTAAAAGAATTTGATGTAGCAATTAATCCACAAATTCTTAATCCTATTACCATAGGTAACTACCCAAGAAAAATAGATGAATACCTTGCTATGGGTAAGGCTATTGTTGCCACAAGAACAAAAGCGATGGAAATTTTTGAAGAATATGTTCTTTTGGCGCAGAACAAAGAGGAATATATACCATTCATCGAAAAAGCTATAGAAAACAACTCTGATAGCGTAAAATTGAAACGTAAAACCTTTGCACAGTCACACACTTGGGAAAACAGCGTGCAAGACATATATAACGCTATTAACGAGGTTTATAAAGAAAGAAATTAAAATGGGAATAGTTTCAAAAATAAAGGACAACCCTAAACTTAAGTCATTTGCACTTTGGATGATTATGCCAAAATACAATCCAAAACCACGGTTATGGGTGCGTATGTTTTTAAATCCTATTAAGCATAAAAAAGGTAAAGGTGCCGTAGTAAGGTGGCGCACACGCATGGATGTTTTTCCTTTTAATAATTTTTCAATGGGCGATAACTCCACAATTGAAAGCTTTAGCACCATCAACAACGGTGTTGGAGACGTAACTATTGGCAATAGAACACGTGTAGGCATGTCAAACACTATTATAGGACCTGTTGTACTTGGTAACAACATTAATATTGCTCAGAATGTAGTGATGTCCGGCTTAAACCATGGGTATGAAGACATCAATACTCCTCCAAGAGATCAGCCAGTATCTACAGCTACAATAACTGTTGAAGATGATTGTTGGATTGGTGCAAATTCAGTAATTACTGCCGGTGTAACTATTGGTAAACATTGCGTAATTGCTGGCGGTAGTATAGTAACCAAAGATGTGCCTCCCTACTCTATTGTAGGTGGAAACCCAGCTAGAATTTTAAAACAGTATAATGCCGAAACCAAGTCTTGGGAAAGAATTAAAAGCTAATATCATGAAACAGATATCTATTTTTATTGTAGAAGATAATGAAGTTTATGCTGAACTTTTAAAGCAAACATTAAGTTCAAACCCGTTGTATAAACTTGAGCATTTTAGCACTGGAGAATTAATGCTTGAAGCACTTAAAAATACTACTCCGGATATACTGATATTAGATTACTATTTAGACAGCAGTGTGCGTAAAGCTATGAATGCCATGCAAATTATGGCTGAAATAAAAGAAAGTAATATAAACCCAAACATTGTATTACTTACTAGCTTAGATGATGTAGAGTCTGCTGTAGAAGCACTTAAAGCCGGTGCTTATGATTATATAGTAAAGGATAGAAATGCTATAGATAAGTTAAACCATAGTATTACCAATCTTACAGAGTTAATGCAATTAAAGCATGAACTAGAAAAGAAAAAAGCCGGTATGCAGTACCGACTTTTATTTATTATGGCTTTATTAGCAAGCATAGCACTAACTACAATGTTAATACTGAATGCAACATAGCAATTAGTTTGCCTTTATAATTTTTATTGGGGTAGATGTTTTAGTACCATCAGCAATTCTTAGAAGATATACCCCATTGGTAAAACCCTCTCCGAAGTTTATTTTTCCTTTTGAGTTAAAAATACTTGTCTCAAAAACCTTTCTACCAGTAATATCAGTAACTATTACACTTGTATTGTTGTTTACATGATTATTAAACTCATAATCAATAGTAAATGATGTTGATGATGGGTTTGGGTATATTGTTGTAGATACTGCTAACTCTTCAAACTCATTAACAGAAACACCTTCTGCAGCCAACTTTACATTTAGTATTGTTAACACTCCATTATTTAAAACCACGCTAGATGTATCAGGCTGATAACCTGCTTTTGTTACTACAACTGTATAAGTACCTCCTGTAAGTAATGCCGTTGCATAGTCACCTAACGCATTACTTTGCGCAGTATTAGAGGTGGTTAATAATTCTATAGTAGCGTTAGATATCACATTATTAGTAATAGAGTCTATAACATTCCCTTCTAAATAACATGCCTTTGGGTATGTTGATGACAATACATATAGTGTACCTGGTATATCTGTAACCAATATATTTCCAGATGGTAAATATGGATACGCCCCCCATGCATCTTGTGTTTGAAACTGTGCTACCTCAATCATATTATGAGGCCTAGTTGCATCAACTATTTGCAAGCCTTCTGAATAATATGAACTCACAACAAAGTCTCCCAAAACATGAGCATTATGCGGTAGTGCATTTGTGTCTGTACTAGCTTGAATTCTATCTAATTCAGAAATATTAGATAAATCAGATACGTCATAAGAAGCTACAAACGCATCTGCTTTTTCATCAGTAGTAAATAATGTTTGTCCATTGTCCGATATCCAACAGTTATGTGTAAAGAAGTTTGGAGTTGCCTTAGTAGCCATTACAACCGGGTTTGCTTTATTAGAAACATCTATAGCTGCAAAAAAACCGTTGTATACAGCAGCTCCCCATAAAGTATCGCCTCTAGCCATACCATCATGCAAATAAAAAGTATCAAAAGTACCTAAGTATACCGGTGCTTTTGGATTTTGCGTTAAGTCTAGCATTATAGCCCCTCTATTACCTAAATTGTGACCAAATAAATATGCTACTCCGTTTTCATCAATAAAAATGTTGTGAGCATTAGTTAAAGAGTCTCCTAAAGTATAGATGGTAACCGCATCATTATTAAAATTAGGGTCTGATAAGGTTACATTACTGATGTTATTCAAATCTACAATCATTAAAGATTGAGAGCCAGAACCAACTCCATCATGCACCACATAGGCATGGTTATTCCATGTTTTTATATCTCTCCAAATAGTAAAAGGACCTGGTATATTAGCTCTTTCAAAAATATTTGCAGGGTCTGTTACATCAACTATAGAAAAGCCAATTTGCGTACCAACCAATGCAAATTCATTTCCGCTTGTATCAGCATATCCCCATACGTCATTTAATCCGGTTGAATATGTTAAGGAGTCTATTAAAGTTACATTATATCTAGTTAATTGAGCATATGCACTAGTAAATGATAGTGCGGCCAATAAAAGCAGTGCTAATTTTTTCATCGTTATTTTTTCAAGTATTCACAAATATAACGAATATTAGAAGAGGGTGGTTTGCCCAGGACTATCATTATTTGATGATTTTTTCTCTTCCTCAATGGTATCAGGCTCTTCTTTAACAGTATTTTCTTCTACCTCAACCGAAGTCTTTTCTTCATTATTCTCTACCACCTCAACAGTTTCCTCTTCTTCTTGTACTACTTCAACTTCTTCTTCAGGCTCAATTGGGTCTAATAAGTTTATTTGCTTTAATTTATGGGTGGTAAGCTGATTACCCATAGCTTTCATTCCCTTAACAGAAATAAACTCTTCTAGGTTTACTACTTGGTTTTCTCTCTGTTCTTTATTTCGCTCTTTTGCAAACACCAACTCTGCTATCGGTATTTTATCTGTAGAAACAACTTCTAAATAAGAGTCTTTCGCTTCACTAATAAATAACTCTTTCTTATCAGAGTCCTCCACTAAAAAGCGTTTTACATAAAAGCGCTCTTTTTCACTATCAAAGTAAATGGCTGAAATTGGTTTTTCTGGATCCCATTTTTCAATAATAATCATGTCTTCATCAAAATGGGTAGACAAGTCAAAGCTTGTAAGCCTATAATACCCACTTTGCATTACAGTAAGTATTTTATCTTCTGCAGAAAACTCACCTAATAGCTCTCCTCTACCTTCAGCATTTAAACGAATTACCGTATCATCAAACCATATTTTACGTGCAGCTAAAGTAGACACTCCCTTCTCCTTCATCTCAATCTTCTTAACAGGATGCTTTGTTACCAAGTTTCCTTTAACCCCTCTGCCTTTTACAGCTAAATCTGCAAAATCAAGATCAAACCTCAGCTTTTTAATGCGCTGTAAGGCTCTTAAATAAACTGTTACTACCTCTGCTTCTCCATTCGGGTTTGCAGAAAAATAAAGCACCTTAGAATCTTTATTACCTTGAGTTAAATGGTATTCTTTATCCCTAGTAATAGAAGTTACGGCAAAACGCTTCATATAAGTAAAGCCTTGTGCACCGTCTCTGTATATATAATTATAGATAGTTCTCTTATCACCTTTCTTAAATACTGCAACGTGTAGGATGTTTTTACCTACAAATGTTTTAGCATCAATCTTGGTTACCATCATTACTCCATCTTCACGGAAAATAATAATATCGTCTATATCAGAGCAATCACATACAAACTCATCTTTACGTAATGAGGTACCAATAAAGCCTTCTTGCCTATTTACATAAAGCTTAGTGTTAGCAATAGCTACTTTTGTAGCTTCAATATCATCAAAGGTTCTAATTTCTGTTTTGCGCTCTTTCCCCTCTTTATATTTAGCTTTAAGATTTTTAAAGTATTCAATGGCAAAATCTACAAGATTAGCTAAATGATGCTTCACCTCTTCTATTTTACCTTCTAGAGCACTAATAGCATCATCTGCCTTGTTAGAGTCAAACTTAGATATACGCTTAATTCTAATCTCTGTTAACCTTACAATATCTTCTTCTGTTACAGCTCTAAGCAAATGCTTGATATGAGGTTTTAATCCCTCATCAATAGCCTCAATTACCGCCTCCCAAGTCTCTGCCTCCTCTATATCGCGATAGATACGGTTTTCAATGAATATTTTTTCTAAAGATGCAAAGTGCCATTGCTCTTGCAGCTCTCCTAATTGAATTTCTAGCTCTTGTTTTAAAAGCTCAAGTGTATTTTCTGTAGAACGTTTTAGTATTTCGCTTACACCAATAAATATTGGTTTATCGTCTTCTATAATACATGACAACGGCGATATAGACACTTCACAGTCTGTGAAAGCATATAATGCATCTATAGTTTTGTCTGGAGAAAGGCCTGCCGGCAAATGAATCAATATTTCTACATTTTCTGCAGTATTGTCCTCAATACGTTTTACCTTAATCTTTCCTTTATCATTAGCTTTAATAATAGAGTCAATTAATGAAGAGGTGTTTGTTCCAAAAGGAATTTCAGTAACAACAAGTGTCTTCGTATCTAATTGGCTTATTTTAGCCCTAACTCTTATCCTGCCACCTCTTAACCCATCGTTATATTGAGAAAAATCTGCAATCCCTCCAGTTAAAAAATCCGGAAATATAGTAGCCTTCTTGCCTTTTAATACATTAATAGACGCATCTATCAACTCGATAAAGTTATGTGGCATTACTTTAGTTGAAAGACCAACTGCAATACCCTCTACACCTTGTGCTAATAATAAAGGAAATTTAACAGGGAGGTTTACTGGTTCTTTGCCTCTACCATCATAAGAAGCTTGCCACTCTGTAACTTTAGGGCTAAATACAACGTCTAAAGCAAACTTAGATAAGCGAGCCTCTATGTAACGTGGTGCTGCAGCTCTATCTCCTGTAAGTACATTACCCCAGTTTCCTTGGGTATCTATTAGTAACTCTTTCTGCCCAAGTTGTACCAGTGCATCTCCAATAGAAGCATCTCCATGTGGATGATATTTCATGGTATGTCCTATAAGATTTGCCACCTTATGGTATCTACCATCATCTAAATCTTTAAGAGAATGTAATAGTCTTCGCTGAACAGGCTTTAAACCATCATAGATAGATGGCACCGCACGTTCTAATATCACGTAAGATGCATAGTCCAAGAACCAGTCTTGGTACATACCTGATACACGTTTTATATGATGACTATCTTGATCCTGATTTTCCTCAGGGTTTTGGTCTTGCAATTCCTCTTCCTGCATTTACTAACTCTCTTGTTTTTTCTTATTCTTTTGTAAAACGTTTTTTAATGATCGTTGTAAGTCTTTTCTCTCTGTCCTAGTCAAATACGATATATTAAACTTCAATGACTTTATAGTATGATTTTTACTCTTTACTTTTATTTTTAAAGTTCTCTTAAACAAAAACCGTTCTACAGAAAAATTATATAATTTCTGTTTCGGGAACTCTGCTACCTTTCTTAAAAAAGAAATATTCTCACTAAAGTATGGAGCTCTAGACCTAAAGACTAACGCTTCCCCATCACTATCATATTCAAAATGCGGTAAGCCAATCCACCTAAAAAGTAAAAAACCACCTATAAATATTGGCCAAAAATAATGTCCTTGATAATACTCAGAGAAAGACCCTTCTATATTGATTGTAACCAAATCAAATATAAAAGCTAAGACTACTAAGATATATAGCAGCCTAAATGAGCTTCTTACTCTTCTGTTATTAATTCTCATTAAATCGTTTCTTCTTCAACCAAGTCTTTTTCTACTCTCAGGTTTCCAATAATAAACTCCTGCCTATCTGGGGTGTTCTTACCCATGTAAAACTGAAGCAAATTTTCAATTGTTGTATCCTTACCAAGCATTACAGGGTCTAACCTAATATCCTTACCTATAAAGTGCTTAAACTCATCTGGTGATATTTCTCCAAGTCCTTTAAATCGAGTAATCTCGACCTTTCCGCTTAGCTTCTGTTGCGCTTGTCTCCTCTCTTCCTCAGAGTAGCAATATATTGTTTCTTTTTTATTTCTAACCCTAAATAATGGGGTTTGTAAAATATATAAATGACCGCTCTTAACGAGTTCGGGGAAGAACTGTAAAAAGAAGGTTATTAATAATAAACGAATATGCATTCCGTCTACATCGGCATCTGTTGCTAGCACTACATTGTTGTAACGTAGCCCGTCTAAACCATCTTCAATATTTAAAGCAGCCTGTAAAAGGTTAAATTCTTCGTTTTCGTATACTATCTTCTTTGTAAGCCCATATGAGTTAAGAGGCTTCCCTTTTAAACTAAATACAGCTTGTGTATTTACATCTCTAGACTTTGTGATAGAACCACTTGCCGAGTCTCCCTCTGTAATAAACAAAGTAGTCTCTAAACGCCTATCATGTTTTAAGTCTTGGTAATGTGCTCTACAGTCACGTAATTTTTTATTATGAAGGTTTGCTTTCTTTGCTCTCTCCCTAGCTAATTTTTTTATTCCTGCTAAGTCTTTCCGCTCTTTCTCGGCTTGCAGTATTCTTTTTTGAATTACCTCCGCTACCTGCGGGTTTTTATGCAAAAAATTATCAAGCTTTGTTTTTACAAAGTCATTAATAAATGTTCTTACCGTAGGTAAATCAGGCCCCATATCTGTAGACCCTAACTTTGTTTTAGTTTGAGACTCAAATACAGGCTCTATAACCTTTATACTTATTGCAGCAACAATTGCCTGACGCACGTCCGCTGCATCATAGTTCTTACCAAAAAAGTCTCTAACAGTTTTCACATAGGCTTCTCTAAAAGCAGCTAAGTGTGTACCTCCTTGAGTAGTGTTTTGCCCATTTACAAATGAGTAATACTGCTCACTAGACTGCTTCTCACTATGCGTAATAGCTACCTCAATATCTTCATCTTTTAAATGAATAATTGGGTACAATACAGGTCCATCTAAATTATCGTTTAGTAAGTCTTTTAAACCATTCTCAGAATAAAACTTTTGTCCATTGTACACAATGGTTAAACCTGTATTCAAGTAAGCATAGTTCCATAGCATCTTTTCTATGTACTCACTTATAAATCTATAATTCTTAAAAATCTCTTCGTCAGGCACAAAAGTTACTTTGGTACCTTTTCTTAAAGAACTCTCTTGAATATCATTATCAGTAATAACCTCCCCTCGAGAAAAATCAACAATTTTTGTTTGACCATCTCTTACTGCTTGTACTTTAAAAGACTCTGATAAAGCATTTACTGCCTTAATACCAACACCATTTAGTCCAACAGATTTTTTAAAGGCCTTAGAGTCATACTTAGCTCCCGTATTTATTTTAGAAGCTACATCCACCACTTTACCTAAAGGAATTCCTCTACCATAATCTCTTACGGTTACCTCTCTATCTCTAATTGAAACTTCTATGGTTTTACCCACACCCATTACAAATTCATCAATAGAGTTATCTAACACTTCTTTCAAAAGAATGTAAATACCATCGTCCTGTGAAGAGCCATCTCCCAGCTTTCCGATGTACATACCGGGGCGCATTCTGATGTGTTCCTTCCAGTCTAACGACCGTATATTATCCTCTGTATACTGTGCTGACATTCTGTTATTTTAATTTTTAAGGGCTAAAAAATAGAAAAGTATAGGCACATCTAGCCTATACCGAGATAAAAGTAAAAAATTAGCATAGAGAAAAAGGCTATGCTACAAGGGAGTTTTTAACAAGTTTTTAAGATGTAAGCTTATACGTTAAAGCGGAAATGCATAACATCACCATCAGCAACAACATATTCTTTTCCTTGTACAGATAATTTACCTGCTTCCTTTGCAGCGTTTTCAGAGCCATGTGAAACAAAGTCATTATAAGCAATAACCTCTGCTCTAATAAAACCTTTCTCAAAATCTGTATGAATAACTCCGGCAGCTTGTGGTGCAGTAAAACCTTTTTCAATAGTCCAAGCCCTTACTTCTTTTACACCCGCAGTAAAATAGGTCTGCAGGTTTAATAAATCATATGCTTTTCTAATCAGTCTGTTTACTCCGGGTTCCTCTAAACCTAAGTCTTCTAAAAACATTTGTTTTTCATCATAGGTTTCTAAATCTGCAATATCTGCTTCTGTTGCAACAGCTAAAATTAGTAGTTCTGCATCTTCATCTTTCACTGCCTCTTTAACAGCTTCTGTATGTTTATTTCCAGACTGCACAGAACCTTCATCAACATTACAAACATACAACACAGGCTTACCTGTTAACAAATGTAAATCAGATAGATACTCTTGCTCATCTTCAGTTAAACTTAAAGATCTTATTGATTGTCCACTTTCTAAATGTGCAACTGCTTTTTCTAATGCTGCAACTACTTTTAAAGAGCTTTTATCACCTGTTCTAGATAGCTTTTTATACTTATCTAACTTCTTTTCTACTGCTTCTAAATCTTTCAACTGAAGCTCTATGTCTATTGTCTCTTTATCTCTTACCGGATCTACAGAACCATCAACATGAACAATATTATCATTCTCAAAGCAACGCAACACATGTATAATGGCATTGGTTTCTCTAATGTTTGCCAAAAATTTATTTCCTAATCCCTCACCTTTGCTTGCACCTTTTACTAAACCCGCAATATCTACAATTTCTACTGTAGCAGGTTGTACTTGTTGTGGTTGTACTAGCTCCTCCAATTTATTTAAGCGCTCATCAGGCACAGTAATTACACCAATATTTGGTTCAATGGTGCAAAAAGGAAAGTTTGCTGATTGTGCCTTTGCACTAGACAAACAGTTAAATAAAGTTGATTTTCCAACATTAGGTAAGCCTACAATACCACACTTCATAGTAAAAACATATTATATTTTTGAGCGGCAAATATAGCTATATCTTTGCGAAAAGAATGGGTTTTTACAGTTTTCAAAACTTTTCAACAGCAGGCTATAAAAACCTATTATAACAAGTACATTTGTAGCACAAAAATTATCTAGCAGCTATGGCTTCAATTCAAGAGTTAAAAGATCTTTGTTCGCAAACCAGAAGAGACATTGTAAGAATGGTACACGCAGTAAACTCTGGTCACCCGGGTGGTTCACTTGGATGTACAGAATACTTTATTGCATTGTATAATCATATAATGACTCACAACCCTAAAAACTTTACGATGGATGGGATAAACGAAGATGTTTTCTTCCTATCTAATGGGCATATCTCTCCTGTTTTTTATAGCACACTTGCTAGAGCAGGATATTTTGATGTTGATGAATTAAATACTTTCAGAAAAATAAATTCTCGCTTACAAGGACACCCTACCACACATGAAGGTTTACCCGGTGTTAGAATTGCATCTGGCTCACTAGGACAAGGTATGTCTGTAGCCATTGGTACTGCAGAAGCGAAAAAACTGAATAATGATGATAAGCTTGTGTACACATTACACGGCGATGGTGAGCTACAAGAAGGACAAATTTGGGAGGCTGCGATGTATGCTTCAGCTAAAAAAGTAGACAACCTTATTAGTGCAATAGATTTAAACGGTCAGCAAATAGATGGTAGTACCGATGATGTATTACCAATGGGTAGTATAAAAGGCAAATTTGAAGCCTTTGGATGGGATGTATTAGAAATTGCTGATGGAAATGATATAGAGCAAGTAATTACAGGTTTAGAAAACGCAAAAAGCAGAACAGGTAAAGGAAAACCTGTATGTATTTTACTAAAAACAGAAATGGGTGCTGGCATAGACTTTATGATGGGAACTCATAAATGGCATGGTGTTGCCCCTAATGATGAACAACTTGGCATGGCTCTTGAACAATTACCTGAAACAATTGGTGATTACTAAGCACAATGAGTAAAGCCATAAATAAATACATATTACTTTTTATAGTATTGATTGCAGGAAGTACTACTGCTTTTTCGCAAACTAATACTACTGTAACCACAGAAGAAGATAGACTAACACGTATTCTATTTGTTTTTGATGGTTCACAAAGCATGTTTTCTAGATGGGAAAGCGGCTCTAAGATTGATATTGCCCAAAAGTTAATGGCTAAAATGCTTGATAGTCTTGCTACAGTAGATAACAGAGCATTTGAAATAGCACTAAGAGTTTATGGGCATCAATACCCTGTTCCACCACAACGATGTGATGATAGTAAGCTTGAAGTTCCTTTTGCTCCGGGAAACATTAATACAATTAAAAGAAAGCTAAAATCTATTACTCCAAAAGGAACCACACCTATTGCCTACTCTTTAGAAAGAGCTGCAAGAGATTTTCCTACCTGTGATAATTGTAGAAACATAATTATACTAATTACAGACGGGGTTGAGGCTTGTGATGGAGACCCGTGTGCAGTATCTAGAGCCTTACAAAAAAAGGGAATTGCATTAAAACCCTTTGTTATTGGTATTGGTTTAGATGTAGAGTTTAAAAAAACTTTTGAATGTGTTGGACAGTACTTTGATGCGTCAGACGAAAAGACTTTTGAAAATGTATTGGGAATTGTTATCTCTCAAGCACTAAATAACACTACTGCGCAAATAAACTTATTAGACAAAAGAGGTTTACCTACAGAAACTGATGTAGCAATGACCCTATATGATATGAATACAGGTGCTATTAAGTACAACTTTATTCATACCCTTAACCACAATGGAGTACCTGATACTCTAATCTTAGATCCATTAATTACATACAGTCTTACAGTACACACCATCCCTCCTGTATCTAAAGACAGTATTAAAATTGTACCTGGTACACATAATACAATTGGCATAAACACCCCTCGTGGTGAGTTACAGTTAAGCGTTAATCAACGAAATGGGTATAACGATCTTAAATGTATAGTTAGAAAAGGTGGCGAAATGCGCACGCTTAATGTGCAAGACTTTAATACAACAGAAAAATACTTAGTGGGTAAATATGATATCGAAATACTTACCCTCCCCCGATACATCCAAAATGATGTAGAGATTAATCAAAGCTATACTACAAAAATTGCCATACCCCCACCTGGTATAGCAACTATAAACTTAGGAGTTACAGGCTATGGTGCTATTTTCTTAGAAAGAGGAGATAAACTGGAATGGGTTTACAACCTAACAGAGGGTGAAAGCAGGCAAAATGTAGTATTACAGCCTGGTAATTATGTTTTAATTTTCAGGCCGGGAGCATCAAAGGCAAGTATTTATACAAAAGAGAAAAAATTTAGTATTTCATCAGGCAGCACGTCTATAATAAAAATGTAATTATGACAACTTATACCGATCAAGGAAGCAAAGATACTCGTTCAGGTTTTGGAGAAGGTTTACTAGAACTTGGTAGAAACAACCCAGATGTTGTAGCACTGTGTGCTGATTTAACTGGTTCATTAAAAATGAACGCTTTTGCCGATGAGTTTCCTGAACGCTTTAAGCAAGTTGGTATTGCTGAGGCAAATATGATGGGAATAGCTGCAGGACTTACTATAGGCGGTAAAATTCCATTTACCGGTACTTTTGCAAACTTCTCTACTGGTAGAGTATATGACCAAATTCGTCAATCAATTGCTTACTCTGGTAAAAATGTAAAAATTTGTGCTTCACACGCTGGCTTAACATTAGGTGAAGATGGTGCTACACATCAGATATTAGAAGACATTGGCTTGATGAAAATGTTGCCAGGTATGACTGTTATCAATCCTTGTGACTTTAACCAAACAAAAGCTGCTACAATAGCTATAGCAGAACATAATGGTCCTGTATATTTAAGGTTTGGACGGCCAAAAGTTGCTAACTTCACTCCTGCTGACCAAAAGTTTGAAATTGGGAAAGCATTACTACTTAGTGAAGGAGCTGATGTAAGTATTTTTGCTACTGGTCATCTAGTATGGGAAGCATTAGAAGCTGCCAAAATATTAAATGAAAAAGGCATTAGTGCAGAAATAATAAATATCCACACCATTAAACCTTTAGATGATGATGCAGTCTTACAATCAGTGCGCAAAACAAGATGTACTGTATCTGCAGAAGAACATCAACTAAATGGAGGCTTGGGCGATAGTATTTCTCAATTATTAAGCAGAAACTTACCTACTCCTATTGAATATGTAGGAGTAAATGATAGTTTTGGAGAAAGCGGAACACCTGCTCAATTAATGGAAAAATATGGCTTAAATGCAAATGCTATTGTAGCTGCTGCAGAAAAAGCTATCTCTCGTAAATAACGTATCTTGTTTTCGCCGGAACCATCACTAACCGGTTGAATGAAAGAAATAACTGACAAAGAACTTTTAGCTAAGTTCAAACAAAAGGATACAAAAGACGAAGCCTTTCGTCAACTTGTTCATATATACCAACAACGTGTATATTGGCATGTCCGTCGTATGGTTATAAATCATGAAGATGCAAATGATGTAACCCAAAACACATTTATAAAAGCTTGGAAAGGTTTAGAAAACTTTAGAGAGGATGCCAAGCTCTTTACTTGGTTGTATAGAATAGGTACAAATGAATCAATCACTTTTTTAAATAAAAAGAAGAAAGAACAAAACGTATCTATTGATGATGTACAGCAATCATTAGCCAATACTTTACAAAGCGACACCTACTTTAGCGGAGATGAAATTCAGCTAAAACTTCAACAAGCATTATTAACTCTCCCTGAAAAACAAAGACTGGTATTTAATATGAAATACTATGATGATATGAAGTATGAGGAAATCTCTGAAGTACTGGGCACAAGTGTAGGCTCATTAAAAGCTTCTTATCATCATGCAGTAAAGAAAATAGAAAGTTTTTTTGATAAGGATTAAACCTTTTAAATTATTGAACGTCAAAGAATCAGAATGGAAAGTAAAAATAACATATCATCAAATTCCGAAATACCCAAATGGTTAACTGACCTAAAAAATCAGGATACATTTACAACACCTGATGGGTATTTTGATAAACTAGAAAATGAAATTACAGCAAAAACAACAGCTAAAAGAAGTGGAACTGTAGTTTCTATTTTTAAAGTTGTAGCAAACCCTAAATTTAGCATTCCGGCAGTAGCTGCTTCTTTATTGTTGTTTTTTACAGTATTCAACAACAGTGGTGTTACAGTAAACCCTACTGTGAATTACTTAAACGAAGATGACATTGCTAGTTTGATGATTGACGAATCATACATGAATATTGATGAAGGTTTGTTATTAGATGTATATATAGATGGACTAGAGCTCGAGGACATGGAGAATACAGATGATGATGAGCTTATGGATTTTTTACTTGAAGAAGATATTGACTACAATACAATTTTAAACGAATATTAAAACTCAACTAATATGAAAGCAATTAAGTTAATCCCATTAGCCCTGCTTATTTTCTCTTTTTCCGGCTTAAAGGCTCAACACCACAGAGGTGAACATCATGGAGGCAAAAAAGAAAAAATGGATGCAATGCGTGTAGGTTTTATTACACAACACTTAGACCTTACTACTGAAGAAGCTCAGAAATTTTGGCCTGTACATAATGAGTTTAGAGCTGAAATGGATAAAATTCATGAGGAGAGAAGAGCAATGCATGAAAGTATTGACAAAGCTAAGTTTGATGAAATGTCTGATGCTGATATAAAAAAGATGATGGACAAAAATTTTGAATTAGATCACAAAGAGCTAGCAATAAAAGAAAAATACCACAAAAAATTTTTAGAAGTATTACCAACTAAGAAAGTAGCTAAGCTATACCATGCAGAAGAACGATTTAAAAGAGAATTACTACAACGTATGAAAGGCAGAGAAAGAGAAGATGGTGGTAGAAGACACGATGGCAGAGGAAGATAATTTATTATCTTATTCTTAAAAAAATAGGGGTGCATATGCACCCCTTTCTTATTTTTGCTATATGAGTAAACTAAAGGACCAATTTTTAAAGCATCAAGCTTTAACAACCCCTTTCCCTATAGCCTTTGAAGTTGAGAAGGCTGAGGGAAATTATATTTATGGTAAAGACGGTAAAAAATATCTAGACTTAGTAGCAGGAGTATCAGCATGTAACCTAGGGCATGGTCATCCAGCTATTGTAAAAGCAATAAAGAAACAAGCTGATAAATACCTCCATGTGATGGTATATGGCGAGTATGTACAGGAGCCACAGGTAAACTTTGCTACCCTGCTAGCTTCTCAACTTCCTGAAAACTTACAAGTAACCTATTTAGTAAACTCTGGCACCGAAGCAATTGAAGGCTCATTAAAATTGGCTAAACGATATACCGGAAGAACGGAAATAATAGCAGCAAAAGGGGCCTACCATGGCAGCACACATGGGTCACTTAGTGTTATGGGTAACGAAACCTATAAACAAGCCTATCGCCCATTGTTACCAAATGTAAAGTTCATTCAATTCAACAATAAACAAGATTTAGAAAAAATAACTACCAACACAGCTTGTGTAATACTTGAAACCATACAAGGAGCTGCCGGTTTTATAGAGCCAAAAAATGGTTATCTAAAAGCTGTTAGAGATCGCTGTAATGAAACAGGTACATTGCTGATATTTGATGAAATACAGCCGGGTTTTGGTAGAACAGGAAAGCTTTTTGGTTTTATGAACTATGATGTAACTCCTGATATACTAGCTATTGGCAAAGCAATGGGTGGCGGAATGCCTACCGGTGCTTTTGTTGCATCTAAAGAGCTAATGGATAGTTTAGCCAACAACCCAATACTAGGACACATTACTACGTTTGGCGGGCATCCTGTTATTGCAGCAGCTGCACATGCAAACCTTCAATACATACTGGAGTCTGGTATTATGGATACAATGGACTCTAAAGAAGCTTTATTCAGAAAACACCTGAATCATCCTGCTATAAAAGAGATAAGAGGAAAAGGTCTAATGCTAGCTGCTTTGGTAGATAGTGAAGAGCTTTGCCATAAAGTTGCTGAAAGGTGTATGGAAAAAGGCATTATCCTGTTCTGGTTACTATTTGAAGGAAGAGCATTGCGTATTACGCCTCCTCTTACCATTACTGAAGAAGAAATAGTATATGCCTGTAAAATAATTAATGAAACTTTGGACGAACTAACTTAATGTTCGCTCCAAAATTCTGTCACCCCTTTTTCTTCATCTCCTGCTTGGTAAGGCAAAACAAGTAATACCAATCGCATCATTTCATCTTCATCATCCATTCCTCGCTCAAAATAAACATCTTGTGGCGGATTATGAGGGTTTTTAGGATTGTTAGCTGTATTATCGAATAAGGCCTCTGCATGTAGCACACTTCCTTTCGGGATTTTCACCATCTTTTTAAACTGATAAAACTCTTGCCAATCAAAATCCCATTCAGGTATTTCCACTAATGGTATTGTATCATTTGTTGGTGTGGTTACAAATACTTTAAAGTACTTGCCCAGCTGATGCATGTGTGGATTGATATTTAACAGAGAGATGTCTGAATTAATCTTTACATAAATATGATGCTTAACAATTGAGTCTGCAGGAATAATGTTCTCCTCATTAGGATTAATATAGGTTGGCTTAAAAGCAGCAAACTGCACTACCCTTTCAACAGGTTTATCTGTAAAATAAAAATTTACTGTCGATTGATCTGATTGCTCTATTGGTGAAGGGGCATAATGTAAGTTACGAATCATGAATATGCCTTTCTTAGGCATTCTGAAGCCAATACCATCGGGGTACACATGTGCCGAAGTGCCAGGAAGCCAACCATTATGATACGTTTCAATTGGTGGATTACCATACTTATCATACAAATTGAAGAAGCCGTAATCATGTTTGTCATCTACATAATCGCTATCTCCATACACAAAATAGTCGGGTGAGTTGTAAATATCTATTTCAGGAGCTACCTCTAATACTTGGTAACTTGCATGGTGCACTAACAATCTATTTCCCGGTACAAACTCAATAGCTTTTACATATTTTTCTTCGGGTAATTCATAAGGTATTTTGTAGCATATATAGGTTTGTTCATTATTCCCTTCAACTGTATACTCAGTTTGCATGGTTAAAGAATAGTCAGGCTCTTGCTTTAACTGTGACCCATTTGTAAAGCTTGGTGTAGGTGGTAAATCTTTTTTCTTTCCTTCTTTTGCTCCAGATTCTGCCCATCTTTTTATCAACTCAACTTCTTCATCCGTCATCAGCTTTTCATTAGCAAAAGAACGATACCCGGGATTTGCTTTCCAAGGTGGCATATACCCTGTTTGAGTAACATGTTTTACAAAGTTCGCTCGCTTTTTTACATCCTTATACTTTACTAACGAGAAAGGTGCATAGCCATTAGGATTATGGCAAGTAGCACATCTTTTATAGATTATGGGAGCTATATGTTTGTTAAACGTAATCTCCTCCTGCGCAGCAACAATTATTGAAAATAATACCCCTACTACAACTAATATCTTTTTTATCATTCGCTAAAAAATAAAACAGCCAACAGCTTTTTGATAGGCAACATCAATAGCTTCTCCTTTTAAAAATGACTCAACGGCGTCTCTGAAATAAAACTCTGTGATTTTTACTCGTTTACTTCCCAACTTTATAGCCCAGTTATCAATGGCGCCACGATATAACAACTCTTGTTTAGGGTTTAGTAAAAAAACTTCTGGGGTAACCTTTGCATCTAAGGCTTTTGCCAATTTATAATCAGGGTCTAATAATATTTGTTGTTGAAGCTTATATGTCGAGGCAAATAACTTTATCTCCTTTTCAGAAAAATCTTCACCAGAGATTACGACATAAAATTTGATATCCTCTTTGGTATATTCCTCAGTAAACCCATTTATAGTGAGCGTATAATTCTGTGTTAGGGGGCATTCCGGTGAGTAAAAAACAAATACTGTAGCCTTTTGCTTAGCAATATCTTCTTTCGGTATAATCTTTTGCCCATCTATAGTTTCTAGCTCAATACCAGATATTTCTTGAGCCTGTGAGCAGATTACAATAAGTAGATTAAATAAAACGAGAAAAGCTTGTTTCATACCATAGCACTTGAACAAGCAAAAGTGTGCTATATATATAGCCTAAAACCTATAAAAAGATTAAGTTTTTATTAATTCTCCAGTAGCTCAAAGTCTAATTTACCTAAGCTATTACCATTTACTTGTAACTCTATACTATGCAAACCCGGATATACCTTACGTGTACTAACAGTTTTAAAAGGCTGTTTCTTGGTTATTGCAAGCTTCTCCCCTGCTTTAATGGTCTTCTTAGCTAGCTTAAACACCTTTGGTGCCTGCTTTCCATTGGCTTTCATATAATGTACTATATAATCTACCATTAGGTTTTGGTCTTCAGAAGCAGATGAGTGTAGTTCAAATGATATAAGCTGACTACCCCCCATCGGTAATGGGTCATTACTAATCGTAAAGTTATTGAGTTCTAATTTTGGCTTTGAAGGGTAGCCTAGCAACTCAAGAGCATCTTTATTACCCAACTTCACCAAGCTCCTTAGTGCATGCCCTATAATCCAATTGGTATCATCATTTTGATCCTTCTTCCAGCGTTGAAGGGTTTTGACAACTAATTCGGAGTGGTCTTTACTAATATCATTGAGATTATTGGCAACCGAACGACGAACATAAAGTTCAGAGTCAGCTTTTAATCTTTCTAAAATTTCTAGTACGGGCTTTGGGTCTTCTATAAACTGTGGTAATCTCGTACCCCATGGCAATCGCGTGCGCGACCCTTCTGATGCTAATCTCCTGATATGAAAATTATCATCTTGTGCCCACTGATGTAGTATCGGGATTGTTTTCTCAGGGAAATTGGTGATATAAGCCCTAATTGCCCATTCTGATGAGAATCGCTTCGTCATCTCATACAAGGCATTCATAGAAATATCATAATGCTCTAAACCATACTTAGCTACAAAATTAGACTGTGGCACTACCATCCAAGCTGCATCTCCTGAAAAGTCAGCTGTTTCTAACTCTTCATCTAATGCATCTAACATTATACTTACAGTTCTCGGGTAATCATCTGGCATATATGTTTTTAGAGCCTCGGTAATTAGATTAGCCCTCTCCAATAAACCTAAAGGAGCAAAATAGGGTGCTACTGATTTTACAAAGCTTTTTGAGTCGAATTCAGGGTAAACAGCTTTAATTCTTTTGGCAAGGTTTGTTAATGCGTTTTCGTTAAACACATCTCTGAACTGGGTATTTTCTTCCATTTTAAAAATAAATTGGATAGAACCTAATGGTCCCATCATCTTTAACTTCTAGTGTAGGAGCAGGAATCTTGATAAAGTTAACCACACCAAATACAGCTTTTAGAAGCTTAGATTTGGTTTTAATACGTTTTAAATCAATATCTAATGAGAGATAAAATTGTCTTTGTCTAGTATAAGAACCTGTTGGATCAATCTCGTAACGCTTAGGGTCATTTGCAGAACCGGTTATTAAACCGGAAGCACCGTATCCTACAGCTATATTCAACCAATCTGGTAAATTATCACTCTTTGTAAATGAATTTATATTACCTGATAACCAATATGTCTGTCCATTATAATCTTTTAAAGACTCTTCAATCAAACCATCACCTAGTACATCGGGTCTAATATTTGCGTACGGGGTCTGATGAAAAGAATACTTCATAATAATACGTTGCTCTCCCCAAGCCAGCTCTTGCCCAATAGCAATACCAGAGCCTAGTGTATTTGCAGCAAAATCTCCCCATGAAAAACCCCATTCATCAGAAAATCCATCTAATATTTCTATTCCAGACTGAAAAGTAAGCCCCAAAAGTCCGCCATACCATATTGCTTTGTTATGGTCTATACCGGTCCAGTCTAACATCTCAATACCAAAAGTACTGATGTAATAAGCCGTTAGTGTATGCCCAGCTTTATCCATCTGAAGCCACTGACCATTATCATCATATGTGTGGAAATTACTTCGAGGGTAATCTTGATACCATAACTGGTCTAAAGCAACCAAAGCCCCAACACCAACTACAGATTCCCCTATTACAATTGTTCTTAATCGCTTTGGATTATATTCGGGTGAATTCTTCCAAAAAGATTTCGTTGTATCATTTGTTAGACCTACCTGTGCAACCGTAGGTAGAGTAAATAATAGTGTAACTATTAAAAGTATTTTTTTCATCAATATTCTATTACACTATTAACGGTATCATTATGTAAAAATGATAGGTTTATTAAAACTAATTCTTTTACAACTGTATAGCCTGCTTTTTTACAAAGCACTCTTGTAGCTTTCATCGTTCCACCTGTTGCATATAAATCATCTACAATTAGTACGTTTCCTGTACCCTCTTTTATCTCTAGAGTACCCTCTCCATATTCCAAAGCATAACTTGTAGAAATAGCTGGTGGTGGGAGTTTGCCTGCTTTTCTACACATAATGAAACCACAGCCTAAGGAGTTTGCCAATGCTGTACCAAATAGAAAGCCTCTACTTTCTATTCCAACTATTGCATCTATAGTTATGTCATCATCTACCAATCCTTTTAAACTAGCTATAGCATGATTAAATGCATCACTATTAGCTAATAGAGGAGATATATCTTTAAATACAATCCCTTCTTTAGGCCAATCGGGTATATCTGCTATGTAATCTTTAAGATTCAATTCTTTCAACTATTTTGGGCTATATAATCAAGTATTGCTAATGCTTGTTTGTTATTAGGTTCTATTTCTAAAACTCTATTTATATAAGGCTTAGCCTCCTCAACATTATTCAAATGTAACTCTAAGCCCGCACTATTAAGCAATGCCTGGATGTAATCAGGGTTCAAAACTAATGCCTTTTCATACATCTCCCTAGCAACATCTACATTTAATAACCTAAGGTTTACAAAGCCTAAATTTGAGTATGCCTCTGCATTTTTAGAGTCCTCAAGTATAATAAATTCAAATACTTTTTTAGCCTCTTCCAACTTATTTAATCGAACTAAAGAAACGCCATACTTATTCTGAAAGTCTAGTACATAAGGTGCTAAGTCCACAGCTTTTTTATAAAACTCTGAAGCCTCCTGTATTCCTCCTATATTGTAATTAGACTCCCCTATTCTATAGGCCGTCCATGCATGCTGATTATCGTAAGAAGTTTTATTCAGTTTCCTTAAAATATAATCTTTACCACCAAAAAGTAGTACATCACCAATAATTTGGTTGTACTCTTTTTTTAAGAAATAAATATTTACTTTCTCTATATAATACTTTTCCCAGTCTGATTGGTCAGCAGTTTTCAAAATTGCTAATGCCGAATCTAAAAATTGTGGGTCGGGTGTAAATTTCTCGTATTGCTGTATATATGCTCTTATTCTACTTCGTTTACTAGGCTTAGAATTATTCACATTATACAAGCCTAAAAACTGTTTTAATTCTTCGGCTTTCTTCTTTTCCTGAGGAACCCTGATATAATGATCGGTAACGGTAACATGTGGTATATCTATAGAACCGGATTTTGGCATATGACATTCTACACAATTATAATTTTTTGCAAACCTTTTTTCCTCAGACTCTGTACAAAGTTTCTCTTTAGATTTGGCATGACAGCTATTGCAACTATTATTAAAAACATTACTTCCTGTAACCTTTACGCTTACATGGGGGTTATGGCAGGATATACAATTAAATGTTTGGTCATTCTCCTTAATGCATTTACTCATCTTAAATCGGTCTACATGTGAAGCCATGATAAACTCATCCTCGCTATTAGAGTATTTAGGTAAATACACCTCCATTACCTCACTCAACTTCATTCCTGGTTTAAAGTCGAAAAAAGATTTACCTTCCTTCAGTACTGTGTTGCCCTGTAGGTGGCATCTCTGGCAAAGTTCAAACTGCAATTCAGCACTTAGTTTCTTTGGGTTAACTATAGAATAATCTACCTGATTGGCAGTATCTACCACTTTACCAGCCATCTTTTCTTTTACATGCAACTCTCCCGGACCATGACAACGCTCACAATTAATACCATTGGGCACAGACTCAAATTTATTAATAGAACCTTTTACAAAGCCGGTAGGCATTGCATTATGACAGCTCATACACTCCAAGCCTATCTTTCTACTAAATCGCGTATTTCCTCCTTTTTCAAAACCCGGGGGCAAATCTAGCTTACCATCCTGTGTGTAATATGTAAAGGGTAATTGATGCAAATATCCATTGGTGTTATAGATATGAGAGTTTGTATGTTGACCGGATCCCACAATATAATCTACGGTTTCTTCTCTCAAATGGATTGTATCCTTACCATCTAACCTAAACTCTTTCAACTTTAACTCCTCCCCATTCCAGTAAGGGTGATAACTTAGGTTTTTATGAGTATCAACTAGTAAAGAATTTTCATCTAGCTTAGATGAACTTTTGGTTTTACTAGCCACATCAAAAGATTGCCCCATACCCGTTTTTATGAAGGTCTCATACACATCATAATGGCATGTTTTACAGGTTTCAATTCCTACATACTTTACTGTATCGTTGTGGTTTTGGTATTTGCCTGCATCTGCAATTAAAGTATTTGGTTGTTGGTCTTCGCCACAAGAAATTGCTGTAGCAATAAAAACTCCTATAACTAGTAATACAAGTATGTAGGACTTTATACGCATTAGGCTTTGATGCATTGTAAAAGGTATTCATCTACATACCCATTGCCATTTTTAATCCAATCTTTCTTCAAGCCTATTTTTTCAAAACCTAGATTTTCAAACAGATGGATGCTGCTAGCATTATTTTCTAATATATTACAGTATAACTGATTTAGTTGAAGCTTTGTAAAAGCATAGTCTTTCAATAATAACAACGCTTCACTAGCATAACCTTTATTTCTGTCTGACTGATTTGCAATGAGCACACCTACTCCTGCCCTATGGTTTATAGGATCAAAATCAAATAAATCTATTGTCCCTATAGGCTTTGAGTTGACCTCAATTACTAATCGTAATTGCTTAGCTGTGAAAATATCTTCAGCTTGGTTTTCTAAGTATTGTTTTAACACAAAACGAGAGAATGGAGTAACAGTATTACTTATCTGCCATATATCTGTATCGTTTTCCCATTGATAAAGAAATTCTAAATCTTCGGGCTCTAATGCTCTTAATGTTATGTTCTTTCCTTTTAGCATTTATAAGGTTATCTGTCCTTTAAAAACATACGTTGCAGGGCCTGTTAAATATATATCAGTATAGCCACCTTTGTGTTGCTCAAAACTAACTTTTAGCTCACCACCCAATGTTTCAATTTTCACTTCATTTCCTCGTACAAAACCTTGCTCAGCACTAGCTAAGGCTACTGCTGTAACTCCCGTACCACAAGAAAGTGTTTCTGCCTCTACCCCGCGCTCATAAGTTCTGGCAAATAACTTGCCATCCATTACTTCTACAAAATTTATATTAGACCCCGCATCACCATACAAACCGCTGTAACGTATTTTACTACCTTCTGTTTGTACATCCACCTCTTTTACATTATCAGTAATAATTACATGGTGTGGAGAACCGGTATCTAAAAAAGTATAGTCTTTTTCCTTATTAATCTTGTCTACATCTATCATCCCTAAGCTCACAGTACCATCAGCATTAATAGATGCCTTGTGCATCCCATCAATAGCAATAAAGCTGGTTTCATTTGAGTTTAAAACACCTAGTTGTTTTGCAAAAGCTACAGTACACCTGCCTCCATTACCGCACATACTACTTTGTGCACCATCTGCATTAAAGTAAACCATCTTAAAGTCAGCTTCATCTGCATTTTCAAGTAATATTAAGCCGTCAGCTCCTATTCCAAACTTTCTGTCGCACAATTTTGCAACCAATACTTTATCATCAATAGGAAATAAGCCTGCTCTATTGTCAATCATCACAAAATCATTGCCTGTACCCTGATATTTATAAAAAGTAAATTCCATCATTTTTTCAATCTTCCTACGAAAATACGTAAATTTAATACCTATACCTGCAAAGGTAATACATGAGGTGTAACAATACTGTCAGTTAATTGTCATTAATTATGACAGCAAAATGTTAAAATCTTGTTAAAGTCCTGTCAGTAATACAACAAATGATGTACTGGAACAGTTTTTGAGTTGATATTATTGAATTAATTAATCGATTTACAAACCATAACATTCAGATTAAAATGAAGAAATTAAGTAGTTTACTAGTAGCATCTGTACTTGGTGGAGCTCTGAGTTTATGGGCTTTTACAGCATTTTTTAATGAGCCTACAGTTGTTTTTACCAACCAAGCTAATCAATCTTATGCGCAAAGGACTTCAAACAGCCCTATAGCTCCAAATATGGATTTTACTTTTGCAGCAGAGATGTCTGTAAATGCCGTGGTACACGTAAAAACTATTTATCCGGCGCAAAACAACAATTATAGTATGCTTGAAGATTTATTTTGGGGACGTGGCAGAGCTTACTCTCAACCCTCAATATCTAGTGGATCTGGTGTGATTATTTCTAATGACGGTTATATAGTAACCAACAACCATGTAGTTGAAAATGCCGAAAAGGTAGAGGTTACACTTAATGATAATAGATCTTATACAGCAACAATTATTGGTACAGACCCAATGACAGATATTGCTTTGATAAAAATAGATGAGCAAGACTTACCTATTATTTCATTTGATAACTCTGATAAAATAAAGGTTGGAGAATGGGTGCTTGCAGTTGGTAATCCGTTTAACTTAAACTCTACTGTAACTGCCGGTATTGTAAGTGCAAAAAGTAGAGATATAGATATTATTGAAGACAATATGGGTATTGAGTCTTTTATACAAACTGATGCCGTAGTAAACCCAGGTAACAGTGGTGGTGCATTGGTAAATGTAGATGGTCAGCTTGTTGGTATAAACACAGCCATCTCTACACATACGGGCTCTTTTGAAGGCTACTCTTTTGCAGTACCCTCTAATATGGTAAAAAAGGTAGTAGATGATTTATTAGAATTTGGAACCGTACAACGTGCCCTTTTAGGAGTTACTATTGGCGATTTGAATGCCGAAATTGCAGGCCAATTGAAAATAGATAATGTAAAGGGTATATATATTGGTGGTGTAAATGAAAACGGTGGAGCAAAAGACGCAGGGATTAAAGAGGGTGATATTATTGTTGGTGTTGATGGATCTCCAGTAAGCAAAAGCTCTGAACTACAAGAGCATATTGGTACAAAACGCCCCGGAGACATTGTAAAAGTTGAGGTAAGCCGTAATGGGGCTCTAAAAACTTTTGATGTGACCCTTAAAAATCTGTCGGGCAATACAAATGTTGTAACAAAAGCGGAAAATGACATATACTCTGTGCTTGGTGCTGATTTTATCGAGATTGATAATGAAGAAAAAACCAAACTAGGTATAAAAAATGGCGTTAAAGTTGAAAAGGTATACAATGGCAAGTTTAGAAGAGTGGGTATTGCAGAAGGCTTTATTGTTACCAAAATCAATCATAAGACAGTAAATAAAAAAGAAGACATTATAAACTATATGAATGAAATTGAAAGCGGAGCAGCTGTTTTGGTAGAAGGTTACCACCCAAATGGCAAAGCAGGATACTACGCTTTTGGTAAATAAACTACAGTATACTCCTTATATACAAAGGCTCTCAAAATGAGGGCCTTTTTTTGTGTACTAACATTTTGCCAATCAAAGCAATTGGGCTAATTTTGCAGGATTATTAACTCTATTGTAAAAAGAAATGTTAGTTACTAATTCACCTGAAACGTACGAAAAGGAGTTGTCAAACCGCATTGAGCAAGAAAAAGCGGCTGTTGAATTTATCAAATGCATCAGCGACTTGTGGCTAGACAAAGGGATTGAGGTTGTTTTATTCAGAAACCAACTGATTGACCAACGCGTAAGCGAGATTTTAAGTTTTCATGACTATGCCCGCAAAATAGTTGGCAAAAGTATTACCATCTATGATACTCTTGAGGTTGCAAGAGCATTAGAAAATACTGATATAGCCCCAGCTCGTATGGACATCGGTAAAATAACTACCGAATGGTTAGGTGAGAAAGATGCACACGAAAGCCTTTCTGCATTTATTCACTCAAAGCTAGGAAGCTTTATAGGCCAAGACAAAAAAATCAACCTAAAACCGAAAGATGTAGTTCTTTATGGTTTTGGTAGAATTGGTCGTTTATTAGCTCGTGAGCTAATGGCACAAGAAGGTAAAGGAGAGCAAATGCGTTTACGTGCAATTGTTACACGTTCTAATGATGAATTATCATTAACAAAACGTGCTTCTTTATTACGTATGGATTCTGTGCACGGTGCTTTCCCAGGTACTGTAGAAGCAGATTCAGAAAACAACTGCTTAATCATTAACGGACACCGTATCCATATGATTGCAGCTAATAATCCAGAAGATATTGATTATACTTCTTATGGTATTAATGATGCTTTAATTATGGATAACACAGGTGTGTTTACAGATAAAGCTGCCTTAAGTCGTCACTTGTCAGCAAAAGGTGCGCACAAAGTATTATTAACTGCACCAGGTAAAGAAATACCAAACATTGTACACGGTGTAAACCAAGCATTATACAGCCCAGATGAGTATGATATTTTCTCTGCTGCATCTTGTACTACAAATGCTATTACTCCTGTATTAAAAGTAATTGAAGACAACCTAAAAGTTGTTAAAGGACATATTGAAACAATACATGCTTACACCAACGACCAAAACTTGGTTGATAACATGCACAAAAAATACCGAAGAGGTAGAGCTGCTGCTGTAAACATGGTAATTACTGAAACAGGTGCCGGAAAAGCTGTAACTAAAGCTGTTCCATCATTAGAAGGCAAACTAACTTCTAATGCTATCCGTGTTCCTACTCCTAACGGTTCATTAGCAATCTTAAACCTTACTGTTGAAAAACAAGTAACAAAAGAAGATGTAAATGAATTGATGCGCAACTATGCATTATCAGGTGATATGGTAGAGCAAATTATGTACTCAATGTCTCAAGAACTTGTATCTTCTGATATTGTGGGTAACTCTTGCCCTTCTATCTTTGATAGCCCTGCAACAATTGTATCTGCAGATGGTCATAATTTAGTGTTATATGTATGGTATGATAATGAGTATGGATACTCTCGTCAGGTAATGCGTTTAGCTAAACACATTTCTAAAGTACGCAGATTACGTTACTATTAATCAGTAACTCTAAACCATAAAAAAGCCCGCTATAAGCGGGCTTTTTACTTTATATGATAATGGCTTATCCTTTATAAAAAGGAAGCTTTACTACTTTTGCTTTTAATTGTTTGTTTCGCACTTCAATAAATATTTCGGTATCAGGCGCTGCATTTTCTTTAGTTACATAGCCCATACCAATTGCTTTCTTTAAAGAAGGAGACATTGTACCCGAAGTAACTTTACCTATTTCATTTCCATTGACATCATTTATTAAATAATCATGACGCGGAATACCTTTATCAACTAATTCAAAACCAACCAACTTTCTGGTAACACCGGCTTCTTTCTGAGCCTGTAGAGCCTCAGAGTTTACAAAGTCTTTGGTAAATTTAGTTATCCAACCTAAGCCAGCTTCTAATGGAGATGTTGTATCATCAATATCATTGCCATACAAGCAAAAGCCCATTTCTAAACGCAATGTATCTCTAGCTGCTAAACCTGTAGCTACAGCTCCAGCATTTATAACTGCATCCCACATAGTTTCAGCAACCTCATTAGGGAAGTATAACTCAAAACCTCCGGCACCTGTATAACCTGTAGCTGAAATAATAACATTATCAACACCTGCAAAAGTTCCTTTTACAAACGTATAATAGGTTATAGCAGACAAGTCTACATCTGTTAAAGGTTGTAAGGCTTCTATAGTTTTTGGCCCTTGAACAGCCAATAACGATATATTATCAGATTGGTTATCTAACTCAGCACCCATGGTATTTTGCTCGTTTACCCATGCCCAGTCTTTATCTAGGTTAGCACCGTTAACTACCAGCATATACTCCTCTTCACTAATGCGGTATACCAATAAATCATCTACTATACCACCATCATTGTTAGGAAAACAAGAATACTGCACCTTACCATCTACTAATTTTGAGGCATCGTTAGATGTGATTTTTTGTATTAAGTCTAATGCTTTAGGACCTCTTACAAAAAACTCTCCCATATGAGATACATCAAAAACACCTACGTTTTCTCTAACATTTAAGTGTTCTGCATTTACGCCTTCATATTGTACAGGCATATTATAACCTGCAAAAGGAACCATCTTTGCGCCAATCTTTTCGTGTACGTGTGTAAGTGCTGTATTCTTCATTTAGTATGTGTATAATTTTTAGTGCTGCAAAAGTAGAAAACTAGCCGTGTATATATTCTTTGTTACCAAAATTTTTCATCAATTCTGCCTCATAGTCCAATAACGCCTGCCATTTTTGATCAACCTCTTCCCTATTACCATAATCTCTGGCAAACTTTATAAATAGTGTATAATGGTTTGCTTCGCTCACCATCAATTTTCTGTAAAACTCTGCCAATTCTTTATCAGCAATATTCTCAGAGAGTACTTTAAAGCGTTCACAGCTTCTGGCTTCTATTAAAGCGGCTATGAGCAGCCTATTTACCAAACGCTTCATTCTATCACCCTCATGAGGGAAAAATGCGGTTATTTTTTGTACGTATTCATCTTTTCTTTCTCTACCTAAATTATAGCCCCTCTCTCTAATCTCTTTATGAACCATCTCAAAATGGCTCATTTCTTCTCTGGCTAAGGCTCCCATTTCTTTTACAAGTTCTGTTTCTTCGGGGTAAGTAACAATAAAGGAAATAGCTGTAGACGCAGCTTTTTGCTCGCAAAAAGCATGATCGGTTAAAATTTCTTCAATATTCTTTTCAGCTATGTTTGCCCATCTAGGGTCCGTTGGGAGTTTAAGTCCTAACATATTATTTTTTTGATTCAATAAATGGCTTTAGTGTAGGCGCTGCCGTAATAATAGACATTATTACAAAGATAACAATAGCAACAAAAACTTCTTGGCTTATAAAGCCAGCATTTAAGGCTATAGTTCCTAAAATTATTTCTAATGCACCGTGCGTATTCATTGCCATACCTACCGACCACATATTATTGCCTTTTAAACCACCTAACCTTGCACCAATAACTGCCCCACCAATTTTGGTAATGTATCCTAAAACAATAAATGCAAGTACCAGCTGTATATTAAAACTCTCAATAAAGTTTACATATAAACCAATAGACACAAAAAACAAGGGTGCAAACACATTGGTTACAAAGTGCTCAATAATCTCTCTAGTTCTGCTACGCAGATTTGCAGAGTCTCCAAAGGCAATACCCACTATAAAAGCACCTAAAATGGAGTGGATGCCTATATACTCTGTAAAAGCGGCTCCTAAAAAACATAAGCCTAATGCCAAAGCTAATACGCCGCCAGGCCAAGAAAACTTGGTTTGAACCCATGGCAAAGCCTTATTAATAAGTTTAGAGCCTATAGTAAGCATAAAGGCACCAAATATGAGTATTGCTGTTATGATATAAGTTAAGCCCTTTCCTTCATGTCCTGTATCAATATAAGTAAGTAGTACTGAGAATATTAACCAACCGAGCATATCTACAAACATGGCAGATGCAATAATAGTCATCCCTACTCTAGACTTAAATATGCCCATATCCATAAGTATCCTTGCAATTACAGGCAATGCGGTTATAGATAGCACTACTCCAATAAAAAAGGCATAGACTACTTTATCTGTTTCAGGTGCTATACCTAAATAATCCGGTAAATACCATACAGCAGCATAACCAACACCTATAGGTACTATCATACTGAACAGGGTAATAGATAAAGCAGCTTTTCCTTGTTCTACAACCAATGGGAGCTCTACCTCCATCCCTGCCACAAAGAGCAGCATAATAATAGACAGGGTAATAATCATATCCATGGCTATAGATAAATCATGATGTCCTGCTGCATCTAAAACAAACGGAAATATAGAGTCAAATGCTTCGGGAGAAATAGCGCCAAATACAGTAGGTCCTAATATAATTCCTACTAATATTTCGCCTAAAACGATGGGCATTTTTATACGCTTTACAGCCTCTGCAGCTAGCCTAGAAAATATAAGCATAACAGCAATAGCTATTAAAAACGCAATAATATCATGATGACTTAATTTACCCATACTACTTTATCCCTCTTGTGTGAACTATTAATACATTACAAGGCATATCTGACAAGATATGCTCTAAATCATGCGGAAACAACCTATCTAACCAGCCCAAACTTTTATCAGGTGCATTTACCACCAATAAGTCTGAGCTTTTAGCTCTGGCAAAATTGCTAATACTATGTCCCGGCTTTCCAAAAATTACTCTATTCTTAATATCAATGTTTTCTACGTTAGGTATAGACTGTATAATGGTATTACATCTTTCAGTAGCTTTTTTGGCGTACTTATCCCTCATGTCGGCCATTTCCTTATCGGTAGTACTATCTGCCATACCTAGGTTTACACCCGGTAAGTAAATTTCTTTTACTACATATAACTCCTCAGCCTTTTCATGCTTAGCCCAGTATACTGCCGTAGCAATAGTATTTGGTGTTTTAGGATTATCAATACCTGTTACAGCAATTCTAGTAAAAGGTTCCGGTTTAGGTTTTGGGTCAGTTAGTAAAAGTACAGACGTTTTTGCCTTACGACTAATGGTACGTGCTACAGAACCCAAATAATAGTTGAGCCCCTTTTCTTTAACCAAAGCACCTAATAGCAATAAATCTACAGCACGTTCTTTACAGGTTTCTAATATTACTTTTTCAGGCTTCCCTTCTCTCCATATCACAGAACAGTTCTGATCATTTAAGCCAAACTTTTCAAACAGTTTATTCAGCTTCTGCTGTTTTAAATCTGTTTTTTGCCCTACATGTATCAATACAAAATGTGCCCCAAATAAATCTGCCAATCTCTTTCCCTCGCCCAATACACCTTCTATACGAGGTGAAAAAGCAAGAGCCGTAGCTATTGTTTCAAAAGGAAATGAGGGTCTGTTTTTTAGGTGTTCCATAAAAACGTGCTTTGCTGTAAATATAATGGTTTGGTTTAATTATTGATTATGTTTGTCCAAACAATCTACCATGAAATATTCACTACTCCTTTTAACTCTTTTTACAACGCTATGTTCATACGGACAAAATTCTGAAATAGGTTTCATTGGTATTAATAATCCGGATGGGTGGGATATTAAACCGCAGTTTTATGAATCGTATGATAGTGCAAAGGCGAAACTAATAGCATTATACCCCAATAGAAATAATGCCATAAATGATAGTGTACATTATTTTGACAGAGAAAACATTCTCCTCATTAAAAACAAAAGCACAGTATTTTCAATTGCTTTTTTCAATGTAAACTATGGACCGTTTGAACAGTTCAATTATCAATTTATTTCACTTGATGATGAAATACATACTCAACTACTTGTATTGAAGTTTGATTATCAAGAAAATGGTACCAGAAGTGGTGCAAATTATAAATGGTACCAAGTATGGAGTATTTCTGAAGATAACCCTAATTTATTGTTTAAAGCTATTTACAGTGAATACTTCGGCTGGTTTAATGAAGAACGCAATGAAAGTGAATCCTCAGCTTGTACTCGTACTATAAGTTTTGTAGATAATATAATTGAAGTTGGAGCCATTGAATGTGATACCGATGATATCAATTATAAAAAAAATAGAGAACCTTCAGCTTATAGAATTGTTAATGGTGCTATTGAAAAAATAGAAATCGATACGCATGACTAACCTAGATACACTTAAAAAACTCTACATAGCCTTTACAGCAAAAGACACTGATACGATTAGAAAAATATTTCACCCACAAATTGAGTGGAACCAAATGCCCGGCTTTTTACCCGGTAACGGAACTACTATAGGTGCTGATGATATATTTAAATACGTTTTTGAACCTTTTGGGCTTTATTGGGAAAACTGGAAAACTGTTGTAACCGATTATTTAGATGCCGGAGATCACATAATAGCTATAGGTTATTATGAAGGGACTAATAAAGAAACCGGTAAAAACATGAAGGCAGATTTTAGCCATATTTATAAGTTTTATGATGGTTTAATAACTACTTTTGACCAATATACAGACACTTACCTTGTAGCAAAAGCAATGGGTAAAACACAATAGTAGTATGGAAGACTTTGACCCAAAAGAATTAGCAGCACAACTAAGAAAACCTGAAGGCGAATATGGTATTACTTTAGCTAACGAGCTAAACCAATCTAACCTTGCATTAAGTGAATTTACATATGACCACATGGATTTACAAGACGGCGATGTTGTTTTGGAAATTGGTTTTGGTAACGGAAAGTTAATTCCATCTATTATTAATGCAGCTAATGACATTGACTTTGTAGGTATAGATATTTCTGAGACAATGGTTGATGAGGCTACTAAATACAATAAAGTATATGTAGCATCGGGTATGGTAGAGTTAAAAGTTGCCGGAACCGATAGTATACCCTACCCTGCTAATAATTTTGATAAAATTGCTACTGTAAACACCCTATACTTTTGGGACAACCCGTTGGATGAAGCAGAAGAAGTATATAGAGTACTTAAACGAGGCGGTAAACTATGTATAGGTATACGCCCTAAGAGTGAATCTAAAGAGTTTGAATTTACCAAACATGGCTTTACACTTTATAGCTGTGAAGACGCGAAAAACTTATTAGTTTCTGCAGGCTTTATAGATGTTGAATGTTTTACTAAAAAAGAAGAGGCAACTTATAATGGTGAGACAGTTACACTAACATCGCTTTGTATTACTGCAAGTAAATAGGCTTTATAAGTCCAGCATTTCTTTTAAAGCATCTACGTCTAAAGGCTTACGCAATACTTTAATTACATGTGGGTTTTCTTTTGCTCTACTTAAATCATTATGGTCTATGGTAGAAGATAGCATATAGATGTCTATATAATCTATAACCTCTTGCGGGAATTTTGCAAATTCATCTAAAAAATCAAAACCATTCATTCCGGGCATCTGAATATCAAGCAATATAAGGTTTGGTAATTTAGATTTATCGCCAGCATTCTCTTGTATATATTCAACTGCTTTTTTGGCAACTGTAAAAGAGTTTATATCCTCAGTAATTTTAGAAATCTTGAGCAGCTTTGATGTTAAAAATATATCGATATCATTGTCATCAATGTGCATTATCGATAGTGGCTTAGTACTACTCATGTTTGTTAGGTATTTTTATTTGAAAGGTTGTACCTTCTCCTAAGGTAGATTCTAAATTAATATCCCCATCTAATTTATTCAATGCTTCTTTTACAATATACAATCCTATACCAGAGCCGGAGTCCTCATGTGTGGCTCTAAAAAACATTTTGAATATGTTAGGCTGATGTTCTTCTGAAATACCAATACCATTATCTTTAATAGTTATATTGGCTTCATTAGCATCAACTTTTACGTTAATATCTACATACTGTCCTGGTACCGAATGCTTTTGGTATTTAATAGCATTAGAAATAATGTTGTTTAAAACCACCTTTACTCTAAAGCCATCTGATATAAATTTCGAATCCTGATCTACAGATAATCTGTAGTCTATATCTCCATCTTTATAGTATCTATAATGTTCTATAGACTCTTCTAATAGTTCTTTAAAATCTATTTCATCCAAATTCCCTTCAGAACGTGAGTTCTTGTAGTACTCAATAATATTTTGGATAAAAACATCAAGCTTGCTTACACTACGCTCAATCATATCAATATACTCATTATCCGAGTCTTGATTTTCTAACTTAGCAAGCTTAGTAATCCCTAAAATAGACATTAAAGGAGCTCTAAGGTCATGTGAGGCACTATATACAAACCTATTTAGTTCATTATTGGTTTTTTGTAATTCTTCGTTTTTAAGCTTTAATAAGTTTCGAGTATGGTATACTTCATAAGCATTTTCTATGCTCATCCTCAACTCTTGCTCATCCCAAGGCTTAGTAATATACCTAAATATTTGCCCTTTGTTAATTGCAGAAATTACAGCCTCTATGTCTGCGTAACCTGTAAGCAGTATTCTAACCGGATATGGGTGGTCTTGAAGTATAGACTCAAAAAATTCAACCCCGGTCATTTCGGGCATCTTTTGGTCTGTTACAATAACCTGTATACCGCTGTTTTCATCAAGGATTTTTCTTCCTTCTGCTCCAGACTGGGCTATAAACACCTTGTAATCCCTACGGAATGCTGCCTTAAAAGCTGTTAGGTTATTTATTTCATCGTCTACGTAAAGTACGTGTATCTTATGCTCAGGCATTCTCTACTTTTTCTTGATGGGTCTTTGGTAAAGTTATAATAAATTCTGTTCCAACCCCTTCTTCAGACTCAACTTTTATATTTCCATTATGACTCTCAATAATACTGAATGTTATTGATAATCCCAAGCCAGTACCTTCTCCTACATCTTTTGTTGTAAAAAATGGCTCAAATATTTTTTTCTGTACCTCTTCACTCATACCCGGGCCATTATCTTTAATACTAATCACAGCATTATCTCCTTGGTATTTAGTACTAATAGTTATAACGGGTTTTGATGATCTATCTTTTTGCTCCTGTAAAGCTTGTATGCCGTTACTAAGAATATTCATAAACACTTGGTTTATTTTACCGGCATAACATTCTATCTCTACTCTCTCTTCATAATTCTTCTCTACCTCTATTACTCCTCCCATATTGCTATTTAAAAGCGTAAGTGTAGAGTCTAAACCTTCATTTAAGTTAGCTAACTTTAAGTCTGCCTCATCTAACCTAGAGAAATTCTTTAAGCCTTTCACAATCTCGGCAGTTCTATTAGCGCCTTCATCAATACCTTTTAAAAGCATATCTATTTCCTCAATCAAAAAGTCTGCTTCTAGCTCTTCTTTTAAGTCATTTACTTTTTTAAGGTGAGTAGCAACATCAATATCAGGGTTTAACTCATCATATAGCTTTACAATAGATAATATATCATCTATATCCCTTCTTAAGGGTCTTATGTTAGAGGTAACAAAATTGATAGGGTTATTAATTTCATGGGCAATACCGGCAGTTAACTGACCTAATGAAGCCATTTTTTCTGCATCTACCAATTGAATTTGCGCCTCTTTTAAGTCTACCAAAGCCACGTTTAAATCACTATTAGATTGCTCTAACTCAACCGTACGCTCCTTTACTTTTTGCTCCAACATTACATTCTGTTCACGAATAATTCGTTGGTTCTCTTCTAATGCTTCAAATGCTTTAGCTTGCTCAATTTCTTTCTCTTGCTGAAGAATATTTATCTTATCTGCCAGTGCTATGGATAGTAATACTACTTCAATTGCAGAACCTATTTGAAGAATATAATAGGTCAGCTCATTATAAGGGAATACATTAAAATCTTTTAATACAAATACTACTACACCTGTTAAGAATATAGACCATGCTATTAAGAAGAATTTAGCCGGGCGATAACCTTGTTTATATATCTTATAGGCTACAAACATCATATACATTGATGTAAGCATAGCATTCATCTGTAGCATATTATAACTGATGTAATAAACACCAGATAATGCAAGAGCTATAGCCACTAAGTATAAACCAATAAAAAATCTAAATCCCTTATGGAGCTTAGGTTGGTACTCTTTTGTATGTAAAAACTCCTTTAAAAACTCTACAGCCATAATACCTACCATAGCTGTAACAATAAACACCGATAGGTTTGCCAGATACGGAATACCCGGGAAAATATACTTAAAAATATAACCTTGAATACCAGCTTGAGTAAGGCCTACTGCTAAAATGTAAAGAATGTAAATAAGGTAACTTCTATCTCTAACAGATATATATACAAAGAGATTATAAAAAAGCATTACAAAGATAATCCCAAAATAAAGCCCAGAGATAAGGTCTCTGGTTACGTTTACTTCAAAAATACTCTTTTGCTTACCTAAAGTTAGTGGCAACAGCATTTGCTCACCACTTTTCATTCTAAAATAATAGTCTTTTGTCTCTCCTTTCGGAATGTCTATATCAAAAATAAAGTTTTGGTGATTGTATACCCTTTGTGAAAACTTATACCTATCTCCGGTTTTATATACTTTATAGGTTCCGTCTTCAGTTTGGTAATAAAAATCTAAATAATCTACTGTTGGGTGAGCTAACTGTAAAACTAAATTTTCAGTTTCAGTTTGGTTTTGAATAGATATTTTTACCCAATATGTGGAATTAGTAGTACCTAAGTTTGGTACTTTTTGCTGAAAAGATTGAAAGTCTGTGCTAGATAGCACATCATTTATGCTAAGCTCTTTATCCCCTTCTTCTAAATAAGTTGTTTGCTTTCCTATATTTTCAACTTCCTCTGCATTTTCATACACAATAGGAGTTTGTGCAGATACAAAATGTAGAATAAGACAAAAGAAAAATAGTAACCCAGTTTTCTTGTTCATTGTTAAAGTCAACATATCAGGCAAATATAATGGGTTTTTTGTTTTCTGACATAGAAGATTACAATATGTAGTAAAATTGCTATATATCAGGAATAATTAAGTCATACTGTACTTCCATTTCTCCCTTGGGTCCTTTCTCAACTCTTTTTAAATTAGGGTTTTCCCTCAATAAAAATATATGTTCTCTATTTTCTTCTTCAGCAGTGGTTAAGTTTATCGGGTCCATTAAAATAACTCTGGCAACATAATTTGAGTTTGGATATACAAACTCTCCATTATTACCTAAATCCGGTACAATATTGTAACCCACTTTCTGAAACATTTGCAAGGTATAATCTGCACAAATACCAAATAAGGAAGTAAGCCCTATTTGTGTAACAACAGAAATTGCAGCTCTAATAAGTAATACACTTAAACCCATCCCCGAAACTTCTCTTGAGTTCCATTGAGCACAAGCCTCACCGGTACCATTTACCGCATATTGCTTTACACGCTCATGTATTCTTGGGTCTAAATCTGTAACAGCATCTTCTACAGGTAATAAATGAACATTATCAGACATATGTATTCTTACTCCGCCATAAACCTCTTTACCATCCATAGACTCAGCAATCACTCCGTATACCGAAGGGTTCCAAATCCAATCTGGACTATTAGATGTAATATTAGTAATACTAAAGCCTTTAAGCACCTCTACGTGGCCTTTGATATACTTTTTACAAGTTTGTATATCATCAATTGCTCTAAAAGCTCTTATTCTAATTTGTAACATCTAGTTAATAAAACTTAATACTTCTGTTACAGGTTTTCTCAGTGATCTAACCGATGGCTCCCCAGCTTTTGCAAGCCTAAATAGAAAAACCTCCCCTTTATTATCTCCTGTTTGGATTAAAGATTCAAATCTCTTTCGCAAGGCTTTTAATTCGGCAATCATAGCCTGTGGCATATCACTACCATCGCCATACATCATTTTTGCAAAAAAGAATAAAGGTGATGATACAGGATGAAATGAAACCCCCTTTTTATTTGCTGCTAACCAAGCTCTTTGCATAGCTCTACCCCCATTTATATAATTGATAGGAGAAAATTCGGGCATTGTTATTAAACAAACTGCCGATGAACTTGCTACAGCATCTTTTGATATTTTCTCAAAAGCCTTACCCCCTTCTAGTTTATTGAGCATTTCTATAACACTAGGATCTTTAGCTACTAACAAGCCGGCCTCATCTGATGCGGATAACTCTAGAGTTCTTATATCTAAGCCATCCATTGTTTTTTCAGCCTCTTCTTTAGACCAACGCATTTCTTTGGTATAAAAATCATAATGCCCCCAAGGATGCATAAATCGTAAACGTTCTACGCTAGAACATATTTGAGCAATCTCTTTCAAATCATTTTCATCTTCCAAAACATGAAACTCTGCGCCAGGCATTGTTTTTACAGATTCTCTAATGAAATCTATTGTATCAGGTTCCAATAACTGTCTTTCTACCACTTTTCTATTGGTAGTTCTTACAGCTATAGTATCTGCTAAATTATCAACTAAATGTGCCTCTGTATTATCTGATGAATTAGAAAATATTACAGATGCTATATACCTTAAGTCTTGTTGATTTGGAAACTCATTTACCTGAACCTCATAACCCATTTCATGTGCTTTAAGCACAAGGTTTTCTAGTGCTGCCCCTAAACCTATATGAGAAACCATATCATTGAAATCCCCAAATGAGTAGGTAATACTCTTTTCATGAAAAAGGTGTAAAACATTGTTTTTGTAAACCCATTTCCATGGTTGGTTATTTCCGCCTGTTGGCGCTAATGTAGCAGCTTCAACTATTTTAGCTACTTCTGCTTCACTTAATTCACTTCCTCCATTTCCTTCACCTAACATCATTTTATTCATTTCCTCATTAGTCAACTCCGGGAAACCACCAAACTGTGTTGGGTCAAAAGGTGTTTTTGGGTCACCTATTTGTTCTTCAATATCTACAAAGTATCTACCAGATCCATGATATTTATCAAGTGCTATCCTTCTACACACATCAGCACATAACGCTCCACCTAATGCAACTGCAGATGCTAATTGCGGCCATGTAGTAATTGTTTGGCCAACTTCTACCATAGATGCTTTAAGTCTGGTAGAAAGAGTATCAATACCAATCATTGCAAGTAAAAAGGGTATTTTTTCTTCATTCGTTAAATCCCCACCTATCTCATCTATATTTAAATGATCTATCATTCCATGCAATAAGGGTCTATCTGGCTCCAAGTCAAAACGCTCAACATCTAGCGTACCTCTATCACTCATATCCATTACTACAGGTATGCCCAATTCCCTTGCCTTAATTCTTGCCAAAATTTTTATATCCAAGCCATCGCACTCATCTACCAAAATATCTAACTGACCGCCTTTTGTAAAAAAGTCATCCATATTTTCAGTAGTTAAACCATCTGTATAGCAAACCGTCTTTAAAAATGGGTCTATCTCTGCAATTTCTCTCGCTACAGCAATTGCTTTTGGGACACTTAAATTATGTATCCCTGTTCTAATTCTGTTTAGGTTAGTAAGCTCTAATAAATCAAAGTCTGCAAGTCTTATTTCTCCAAAACCTCTTTCCATAGCCATTGTTACAGAAACAGATTGCCCTACTGACAAACCTACTACTCCAACTTTTAGCTTAGAAAGTTTTTCTCTTTCTTCTTTGGTTATTTTATACTGATTTCTGCTTGTTCTAATTTCAATAAACTCTTCTTTGTCTACAATATGCACCAACTTATAAGACCAAGGGTAGTAAACCCACACCCCGTAATCTTCTGTAGGCGTGCTACCAATATGTTGTTGCACAGCAGTAGCCAGTTCTTGTTTAGAAAACTTTTTCTTTGGGTTTAATGACTTTATGAGCTCTTCTAATTGATTTTCAAGCTCATCATACACATCAATATGGGGAGTATTATTTAATAAACTATCCATTTTTTCTTTGTCAGAAGGATTTGACAAACGAAAAAATAAGGGTTCAGAAACCATAGCATCTTTTTTGCTATTCTCTTTAAGGTTTTGCAGTTTTTGTTTCATGAACTATTGTATATTAAAGTTTTAATTGAGTAAATATTGTAAACCTTCTTATATTGAAAGTATTAAGTCCTCTATTACTACTTAGTTGAAGGTATGCAATTTTAACTAAATTAATTTGTAAATCACATATTTAAAGTATCACTTTTTCTACAGTAAGATTTTTCTTACAACAAAAAAAGCTCTTTTATAATCAATATAAATAAGAAAAAATCATACTAAAATGTTCTATAATCTAGTCATTTAAGAACATTTGATTACTATTAAAGCCTAGTATAGCTCTATATAAAGAATTTATGAAAAATTTTTTGTTCAAAATAAAAACTATAATATTGCTACCGTTTCACTATATTTATAGTTTATTGTTATAACAAAATAGCAAATGGCAGAGGAAAAAATACGGATTCTTTATATTGATGATGAAGTAAACAACCTTACTTCTTTTAAGGCTGCATTCCGAAGAGAATATACAATCTATACGGCTGAATCTGCTGCTGAAGGAAGAAAAATTCTTGAAGACGAGACTGTTGATATTATTATAACTGATCAACGTATGCCTAAGGTAACAGGCGTAGAATTTTTGGCTTCTATTATTGATGAATACCCAGACCCTATTCGTATTTTACTTACAGGCTACTCTGATATAGAGGCTGTAATTGCAGCTATCAATAAAGGGCAGGTTTTTAGATACATTACAAAACCTTGGAGTGAACAAGAGTTACGTATGACCATTGAAAACTCGTATGAGGTTTTTGCCCTAAGACAAGAGAACAAAGAGCTGGTTAAAAGTCTTTTACAAGCAAACAAACAATTGGAGTTTTTATTGAGACAAAAACTACTTTCATAATACTTTTATACCATTATTACCAACAAAAGGCGAATACAAATGTATTCGCCTTTTTTGCTATTTAGTGAAGATTTCTTTTAACTGATCTACTACTTTACTACCTCCTGATAAAGAGATTGTATTTATTTTATCAGCAATTTTCTCTACATACTCCATCTCCTTTAGTTTGTACAACATTGCATTATCTTCTAATAGCTTTGCTGTATTTAACAAGCTTCTGGTTGATGCAGTTTCTTCTCTTCTAGTTATTACATTAGCTTGAGCTCTTTTTTGAGCTATTAATACCTGATTCATTATTTCTTTAACTTCTCCCGGTAAAATAATATCTCTAATACCGGCATCAGAAACTATTACACCAAGTGAGCTTGCCTTCTCACTAACATGTTTAAGAATTGCTGATGCAATTGACTCCTTTTGCACTAAAAGCTCATCAAGACTATATTTTCCAACATACTCTCTTATTGCCAATTGTAGTATTGCATATAATTGAGCTTCATAATCTTTATTATTCATTAAAGCTTTCTTAATATCAACCACCTTGTATTTTGCAGAGAAATTTAGTCTTAAAGCGGCCTTATCATTAGTAAGCAACTCTTGACCTGAAATTACAATATGTTGCTCTCTCATATCAGTTTTTATTACCTCTATATTTGTTGTTGTTTTCCAGAAGTAATACTCACCTTCTTCAAGCATTCTCACATACTTTCTATCTTCATATAAAATACCTTTTTCATATGACTCCACTGTATATTTATTGATGAACTCTAACATGTTATAGCTAATGAAGATAGACTTGTCTATACTTTCATCTATTTCAGTTTTTGTTAAATCTGCTCTCACAAAAGAATAGTTAATTAAGCTATTCCAGTAAGCATATCTACCGGTTCTAAGAACTGTTTCAAACCTGCCTTCATTATATACAAGCACCAACTCGTTATCTTTAATATCAACAACTGTTAGCATAGATTTTAACTGTTCATCTTTTAGTAAAATATTAAAATCTGTTCTTGGCGTAAACATTTTATCTAAATCATAGATATACACATGCACATTAAAGCCTACCCAATGCTTACCTTCTGTAATCACTCTTTTGTAATCACCATTTTTGTAAACCAAACCAACTTTTCCAGCATTTATTCTTACTCTTCTCATTGCTGTATTTATTTATTGTTAATACTCTTTATAAAAAGAAAGCAATACCAACATATCATTGAATAGCAACGGAATTTTTTTTAAGTAATACTATACTTGGTTTGTTTTATTATCTGCTAATACTTTTACTATAGGTTTTATACTCTACAGATAAAAAAGAAATCAAGCTTGTAAAACGGTATCCAAAAAATTCTGGTTGTTAAACAACTGTTTTATTCATAAGAATGTAAACAGATATGACTGCTATTGCTTTCAGGAACATTTTTTACAAGATGTCAACTTACTTAAACAGATTTACTGTCTGTTTGTGGATTTTTAGTCCACTGCTACTCTGCCAACTGAGTTAACTACATTTCTGTAGTGTGGGAGTCGAACCCACGACCGCATTTCCTGTATTCTAACCGTTTGAATTACTCCTAATAACTTAGTTATTAGGGGAAGGACTCGAACCTTCAACATCAGGGGTATAGTGGCGATATAAATAATAGATAAAGCAGCATATTTAAACATACCTGTTAAATACTATGGAGTTATACAGAAACTCTCATCTGGTCTTTATTAATCATTCTATCACCTACTTTCTTTTTCAAGAAAGACTGTTTGTACCTAAAAGCACAATATTTTAATGAACGTTTGTTTTTATTTCTCTACAAATATTCATTTACATATGCGCAATCTTTTTGCGTAGTAAAAAATAATTCAAAAAAAATTAATTTAATTAATTGATTTTCAAAGGATGAAGACAAAAAAGAATAATCATAAAAAAGGAATAAAAACAAAACTATTAACTGAAAACTTAATAGTTTTGTCTATATATATTTATTAATATAATAAACGCATTTATGGGGTATTTATATAAATCTGTGCAGGGGAAAAACAAAATTTTGAAACTTTATGATGAGAAGTTAGAAGAACTGAACATTGAATATGAATACAAACGTGTAAACACAAGTTTTGGAGAAACTAACATTATTATAAGCGGAAAACCTTCCGGCCCACCTCTTATGGTAATTCATGGTTCAAATGGATGCGCACCTATAGCACTTGAAACATATCAAAATTCAAACAACTCTTTCAGAGTTTATGCTGTAGATGTTCTCGCTCAGCCTAATAAAAGTGCAGAGAACAGACCTAGTATGAAAGATGAATCATATGGAAAATGGATTAATGAAATTATAAGTACCTTAAACTTAAACAATGTAACTATGGCAGGTTTTTCGTTTGGGGGTTTAGTAATTTTAAAGACACTTGAGTTTGATGAAAGCAAAATAAAAGAGGTGTTTCTATCTGCACCAGCTTACATTGTAAACGGAAACCCTTTAAAAGCACTATTCAATGTTTTTATTCCTATGAAGAGGTATATGAAAACTAAAAAAACCAAATATGTAGAGAAGTTTTTATCGGAATTATTTACTGATAGAGATGAGTTTGCTATCCAATATCTTTCAAAAGTATTTTTAGAGTTCAATATGGATTTTACACCCGTACCGGTTATTGACTCCAAAAAAGCAAGGACAATTAAAACCCCAATAACAATATTTGCTGCCAAAAACGACATCCTTTTTCCTGGGAAAAAGATGATTAAACGAGCACAGAAAATATTCCCTTCTTTGAAAAACAGCAAATTATTAGAAAACTCTAAGCACGTTCAAAACAAAGCACAAAATGAAATGAAAGGAGAATTGATAATGAAGTAAATCTGTTAAGAGTATTTTACAAAAACTCAATTACTCAGATAACAAAAATCTATATTCATATCAATAAGAAATATTAACATATAAAAACTGATACGCTAAAACTTTGTTATTTAGCCAAAGGAAAGTGTCGGGGTGAGAGGATTCGAACCTCCGATCTCGCGCCCCCCAGACGCGCACTTTAACCGGACTAAGCTACACCCCGAATTTGACAGGCAAATTAAGGTGTTTAATAATTAATAAACAAATGTCAGTGTATTGACAAAGCTACTGTAAGCAATTATTGTAAATTTGTTCGACTTATAAAAATTGAAAGTAAAATGAGTGAAGAATTAGAAAAACTAGAATGCGTAATTATCGGCTCTGGCCCTGCTGGCTATACCGCAGCTATATATGCAGCACGTGCTGACTTAAAACCAGTTATTATACAGGGTATGGAACCAGGCGGACAGCTAACTACTACTACTGAGGTAGACAATTTTCCAGGTTATAGAGATGGCATTAGTGGTCCTGCAATGATGGAAGACTTAAAAGCTCAGGCTGAACGTTTTGGTACTGAAGTGAGATGGGGAATGGTTACCAAAGTTGAGTTTTCTAAAGAAGTTGGAGGATGGCATAAACTTACTGTTGATGATAAGACTGATTTATTGGCAAAAACAGTAATTATATCTACCGGTGCTTCTGCTAAATACTTAGGCATAGAAGCTGAGAAAAAATATGCCGGACATGGTGTTTCTGCTTGTGCAGTATGTGATGGTTTCTTTTACAAAGGGCAAGATGTGGTAATTGTTGGTGGTGGAGATACTGCTGCAGAAGAAGCTACTTACTTAGCTAAACTTTGTAAAAATGTAAAAATGTTGGTTCGTAAAGATGAAATGAAAGCATCTAAAGCAATGCAACATAGAGTAAATAATACAGAAAACCTTGAAGTTCTATACAACACCGAAGCTATAGACTTAGTTGGTGAGCTTGGTGTTGAAGGCGTTGTTGCTAAAAATAACCAAACAGGAGAGCAGTTTACAATTCCTGCTACCGGTTTCTTCTTAGCAATTGGTCATAAACCAAACACAGATATTTTTAAAGGTCAGCTAGACATGAATAGCGTAGGTTACCTAACTACTAAAGCTGACAGCACACAAACCAATTTACCAGGTGTATTTGCATCTGGTGATGCTCAAGACTTTACATACCGTCAAGCTGTAACAGCAGCAGGTACAGGTTGTATGGCAGCATTAGAAGCAGAAAGATATCTTGCAGAATTAGAGTAATAACTCTTATATATACAAACAAAAAGCCGACTAAATAGTCGGCTTTTTTTATTAGAATCCGGGTATTAATCCTTTTGCAATTAAATAGGGTATTAAGAGATATATAATAGAGTCTCTTATTAAGTAAAATACGATTATTGATATTACTAAACGCCAACCACCCTTTTTTACAACGGCTTTAAAGCCTTCCTCCTTATATATTTTCACATATTTCCTGATAAACTTAGGTGTGATGTATTTTTGAAGTTTTCGCACAAATAGTTTTTTACTTTTTGATAACAAAAAACTGCCATCAAAGTTGACGGCAGCTTTTTATATATTACATAATAAACCTATAAGCCGGATTCTGTACCTAATAAATTAGGCCCTTATCATTTATCTAGGACTTTCATCACTAAAAGCCTCTATCTGCCTACCCCCTAGGATCGGACGAGCAGTCCTCAAACCCTAGTATACGTAGCATTTCAACCCATAAGGTTTACCAAGCTATTGTAGTTACCCACAATACTGGTGGGCTCTTACCCCACCTTTTCACCCTTACCTTTACGGCGGTTTATTTTCTGTGGCACTAGCTGTCATACCTAAGTATGCCTTCCCGTTAAGAAGTATGGTGCTCTACGTTGTCCGGACTTTCCTCTTTATTACTAAAGCGATAAGGCGGTTTATTATGTTAATGAACTATAACTTCTGTTGCTCCTGAACCATATCGTTGAAAAGAAGCATCAAAATATTCTAAATTACCTTCTAAGTCTAGCAGTTTATACAACTCTTGCCTTAAGGTTCCCTCTCCTACTCCATGAATAAAAACTAGTCTTCTGATATTGTTTTCATTAGCATGTCTAATTTTTTGCTTTGCATAGTTCAACTGATAATTAAGCATATCTCCGTTTGATAGGCCTAATTTTGTTTCTATTATAGCTTCAATATGCAAATCTACTTCTAAAGGGCTGTTCTTTTGCTGTTTTTTTACTTTTATTCTGCGTACGGGCTTTAACTCTTTTTCACTTACTACTGTTTCTATAGTATCCTTATCTATTACGTAAGGTACATCCTCAGAGTAATCTTTTATCAATTCTTTTTCTGCAACTACACTTTCAAAGCCATCATCGCACAAAACTCTCACTTCATCACCAAAGTCATAGTCTAGCACAATACCTTTTTGAGTATCATTTATAAATACAACTCTATCTCCTTTAGCAAATTTCATTTTGCAAAATTACATAAATAAAAAAAGCCCCCAATATTGGGGGCTTTCTATTTATATATCTATTGCTATTTATTGCAAAGCAACTCTTCTATTTATTACACCTTCTTGGGTAATGACTTGTAAGAAGTAAATACCTTTTGGTTGATCTCCTATACTGATGGTCTTAGAATACTTTCCTGCGAAATTATCTAATGCCTCAGTATAAATTGTCTGACCAAGTGTGTTTACAACTCGTATTGTCATATCCTGTCCGTATGGCGAAGTGAATTTCAATCCGAACACATCGTTAGTTGGGTTTGGATATAACTCTAAGCTTCTACCTAATACTGATTCATCTAAACCTATACCCACAATGTTTACATTTTGAGTAACAGTTACACAAGAATCCGGTCCTGTAGTACATGATGCACATACTGTAAGTGACACAGTGTATGAACCATTTGCTGCATAGGTATGCACTGTTGTTGAACCTGTGTCTGTAGATCCATCACCATAATCCCAATACAATGAATCTGCATTTGTAGAACCTGAACCATCAAAGTTTATCAAACCACTACCATTTACTGGTGCGCTATTTGTAAACGATGCTACCGGTACAGGGCAACCTACAGGAGTACAGAATGTAAATGGTCCCGTTATAACACTTAAGTCAAATGGTCCACAACTATCTTGTACATAATAGTCATAACATGTGTTTGGCATTAAACTACCTAACGGATATGGATTGGTAGATGTATTTACAAAGGTTCCTGAACCTGAAGTTCCAGGAGTAAACCCTTGAGGTCCCCATTGGATAATCCAATCAGTAGCACCACCTGTTGTCCAAGATAAATCTGCACTGGTTGGGGTTAGGTTGCTTGCACCTAATGCTGTTGGTGCAGGACAAGTAATAGTTGACTCTCTAAGTTCAACATCATCAATTGCCTGATCCGCACAACATCCAAATCCTGTTGCCACAAATCGTACTTGTACAGTATCATTTGCATAGTTAGGTAACTGTATTACTGTATCTAACCATGGGTCCCCAGCTGCAGCTTGGAACTGACCACTCAACGTAACAACTGTAGCCCAAGTAGCACCACCATCATTAGTTACTTCAACATCTACATCAGGTAGAGTAGTACTAAATCTATGGAACCAGAAAGACAATTCAGGGTTACTTAATGGACTTAAATCAATTGGTGGTGTCATTAATATAGCTACATCTCCTGTTGCACTACCAGAGGCCTCAGTATACATAAAGTTACCAGTACCTGTAGTATGATCGCTTAATGGACCATTACCACTTGTTGGGCCATTGTTTCTTGGTATCCATTTAAATGGCTCACCGTCATTAGCTGCCAAGTTTGTGTTTGGCATAGATGACCAACATAAGTCTATTGCGTTACCTGCATTACTACCAGATGCTACCCAAGTAGAACCATCAAAGTTCTCTAAGTATGGTGCTGGTGTAACAGCACAAGGTGTACAGAAAGTAGCTGGTCCAATCCAAGCACTTACATCACCTACGGCACAACTATCTCTTACATAATACTCATAGCATGTTCCAGCCGTTAAGCTTGAAATTACTAAAGTATCATTTGAAGAAGGTAGTATTGTACCTGAGCCTTGTGTAAAGCCTGGCGCACCATATTCTATTTGCCAATTACTTGCACCACCAGTAGTCCAATATACTTGAGCCGTGGTTTGCGATAATGAACCTACGCCTAATGATAGAGGAGCAGGACATGTAGGTCCTTCAATTACAGATACATCATCAATTGCTTGATCCGCACAACATCCAAAGCCTGTAGCTTTAAATCTAATTTGAATAGTATCATTTGCATAAGCCGAAATATTTACGGCTGCTTCTAACCATGGTGCTGCTGCTGAAGTTTGAGTCTGACCTGAAAGATTGAACACAGATGTAGACCAAGTAGCCCCACCATCATTTGACACTTCAATATCTAAGTCTGGCTGAGTAGTACTAAATCTATGATACCAGAAACGTAATTCAGGAGCATTTAACGGTGTTAAATCTATAGCGGGAGTTACAAGGTAAGCTATATCACCCGTTGAACTACCCGAAGCTTCGGTATACATAAAGTTACCTGTTCCCGTTGTATGATCATTTAATGGACCATTACCACTACTTGGACCATTATTTCTTGGTATCCACTTAAATGGTACACCCATAGTTGGTGCAGGGTTTGCAGACCAGCATGCATCTAACACATTACCGGCATCTGCTCCTGAAGCAAACCATGATCCTCCATCAAAGTTTTCTACAAATGGTGCTGATACAACATTACATAGTGTTGATACAGTTATAGGGCCTGTCCAGAAACTTACGTCTCCAGGACCACAACTATCTCTTACATATATTTGATAGCATTGACCTGTTGATAAACTTGGAATAGTTGCAGTATCATTTGATGAAGAAATGATATTACCTTGACCTAAAGTACCACCACAAGTATCTATATGTATTTGCCAATCTGATGCACCTCCTGTTGTCCAATATATATCAATTGAGTTAGTTGTTGATGATATTGGATTTAAGCTGGTTGGCTGTGGACAAGAAATACATATTGGGTTTACAACTCTAGTAAGGTCTAATGAATAAGGACCGTTATTAGAACCAAAACCTTCTACAACTACAAAGAATGTATCTGCAGCAGTAACTGTAAATGTAATTTCTGACTGTAATCCGCAGAAGTCATCATTTGTTGATATAGTATTACCATTCTTATCAAGTACTCTTAAGAAAGAGTCATATGAAGTACCGCCACCACATAATGAAGCAGTAATACTTTGTGTACAAGAGTCTGCATAAACCTCATAGAAGACGTCATTAGATCCGTTACCTATTACATTTGTGTAACACTGTGACGTATTTCTTGAATCACTATATGGGAATATTGCTGTTGATACCGGAATAGCCGTACTCATATTATCTCCTTGTAAGTTAACACAAGCTAGGTTAATTTGGAACGGACCAACCCATGAGCTTACACTACCTGCAGCACAACTATCTCTCACATAATACTCTACAATACCACTTACAGGTATTAAATTACCTATACCTATAGTATCATTAGTAGCATTAATTAAGTTACTGCTTGTTCCACTAGGAAGGAATCCTACAGCTCCCCAATCAACATTCCAATCTGTTGCACCACCTGTAGTCCAGAAAATTTCTGCACTATCAGCAGTTACTGCGGTACCGCCTAATGCAGTTGGAGCAGGACATGAAATACATACTGGTCTTAATGTTTCTGTGATACTTACTGAGTATGGACCATTATTGGAACCAAATCCTTCTACAACAACTAAGAATGTATCTGCAGCAGTAACAGTAAATGTAATTTCTGACTGCAATCCACAGAAGTCATCATTTGTAGCTATAGAACTACCATTCTTATCAAGTACTCTTAAGAAAGAATCATATGTTGTACCACCACCGCATAATGACACTGTGATACTTTGTGTACATGTATCAGTATACAATTCGTAGAATACATCATTAGAACCATTACCTAGAACACTTGTATAACACTGTGATGTGTTTCTTGAATCTATATAGGGGAATCCAGGAACAGGAATAGCTGTACTTGCATTATCACCCATTAAGTTAACACAAGCAAGGTTAATTTGGAATGGACCTGTCCATGGACTAACATCGCCAGGACCACAACTATCTCTTACATAAAACTCTACAATACCACCAGCAGGAACTAATCCTCCAATTACTACTGTATCATTACCGGCTGTAACTCTTGTACCACCACCTGCAGTAGAACCTGTACCTGGAGTAAATCCTACAGGACCCCACTCTATGTTCCAATCTGTTGCACCACCTGTAGTCCAGAAAATTTCTGCAGTATCAGATGCAGTAGCTGTACCTGATAAATTTGTTGGCGCAAAACAAGAAGGACCTGTTGCTATGCTAACATCATCAATTGCTTGATCAGCACAACATCCAAAACCATTTGCCATAAAACGAACCTGAATCGTATCATTTGCATAAGGAACCAAGCTTATAATTGCTTCTTCCCATGGTGCACTAGATGAAGTTTGAGTTTGACCTGTTAAAGTTGTAACTGTAGTCCAATTCGTTCCACCATTATTTGTAACCTGAACAACTAAATCAGGTATTGGTGTACTAAATCTATGATACCAGAATGTTAATGCCGGATTAGGAATATTATTTACATAAACTAATGGAGTTGTTAGTATTGCAACATCACCTGAAGAACTACTAGAAGCCTCTGTGTATACAAAGTTACCAGAACCTGTAGTATGATCATTTAATGGCCCATTACCACTACCTGGACCTGTACTTCTTGGTATCCATTTAAATGGCTCATTATCATTATTCGGATCATTAGTGTTTGGTGAAGATGACCAACATAAATCTATTGCATTACCTGCATTACTACCTGATGCTACCCAAGATGGTCCATCAAAGTTTTCTGTAAATGGAGCATTAACAGGAGGGCATTGTGTTTGGAACTGGAATGGTCCGGCCCAAGTACTTGTACTACCATCACTACAATTATCTCTTACATAAAACTCATAACCTGTATTTGGAATCAACCCTGGTATAGTATAAGGGTTATTAGAAGTATTTACTATAGCACCTGCATTAGTACCCTGAGTAAAGCCAGTTGGACCCCACTCTATATCCCAAGTAACACCTGCTCCCGGAGTCCAAGTTACTGTTCCAGAGTTATCTGTAGTTCCACTTGCAAAACCAGAGTGAGAAGGCGCACATTGAGGAATATCTTCAAAAATGAAATCATCAATATATATTTCAGAGAAAGTTGATGAACTAGTATTTATAAATACTATATACTCACCACTTACTGAAGCAATATCAAGTGTTATCACATAATACTGATATGTACCAGAAGATAAGTTTGTTATGTTTTGTAATGGTGTATATGTTGATGGATCAGTTGGGTTAGTTAACATACCCACAGCTAATGTAGCCGGCGTAGCTTCTCTTGCAGCCCAAAAACGAATTTGTTTTGTGCCATCATCTAAATCTTCTAATCGAGGAGAAATTAAAGCAATTGTATCTCCAGCAGTATTATTACCGTTTCCTAATTCTATTTGCATTGTACCTGATACCGGTGTTGTTCCTACTCCGGCATCTCTAGTTTGAGCAAAACCATTAGTTCCTGTTCTGTAGAATGACCAGCAATCTATATTACTAATATCAGTAAAGTTACTGTAGGTGTCCCAGTCTTCAGTGTAAACAACTGGGAATGCTGCACACTCTGTTGTAAATGTCAACGGTCCTATCCATATACTAGTTCCATTACCGCCTGATGTACAATTAGCACGTACATATACATCGTAATCTGTATTTCCTGCTAAACCTGTAATAGTATCAGGGTTATTAGAAGTTGTTAGGATAGCTCCTGTTCCTTGAGTAAAGCCTACTGGCCCCCACTCTAAATCCCAAGTAGTTCCTGATGGATCATTCCAACCAATTACTGCAGACGTATCTGATACATTTACTAAAGTAACACCTGTTGGCCATGGGCATGTTGGTGCCTCATCTACAACTATACTGTCTATTGCAGCATCACCACAACA
>JASBRU010000001.1 GCA_030149285.1 Flavobacteriales bacterium | reverse complement strand
GTGACCATCGCCACCACGGCCATGGCCGCGCTGAACAGCAGGGTCAGCGACAACAGTGTGTAGGTGTTGCGAATCAGACTGTTGGTCGCGAGGACGGCTTCCCGCGATTGTGGAATCGTTCGTACCGTTGGGTTCATGGAGTTGATCTCCTTGGGTCCTGAATTTAAATCGTATGTAACCTACTTAGACGATCGACAGCCGTCAAGTTTCAGGCTAATTCGCTCATTTTGGTGTGGTTTTGCAGATCGGGTATGCTAGCACGACCCGCCGCTGGCCCGCAGGGGGAGGCCCAGGAAAGACGGACAGGGACGCGCTAGGGTCGCGGCAGGCCGGAAGGCGGGAGCGACCGGGCCGAGTAAAACGTTGACGGCGGGTGACGAACCTCGAGGACGATATCAGTCGCTTGAAGAATAAGTCGTAGATTTCGGAGAGGTGGCCGAGTGGTTGAAGGCGGCGGTCTTGAAAACCGTTGACCCGTAAGGGTCCGGGGGTTCGAATCCCTCCCTCTCCGCAGAAGTAAAAAAGCCCTTGATTTTTCAAGGGCTTTTTTAGTTTCAGAACCGTCACATTTATTACGTCATATAATATCTAGAAATGTTATTTTCGTAAAATGATGAAATACCTACACAGGCTTTTACTTTTTCTAGTTACTTGTTTTTGTGCTTATACTCTGAATGCACAGAAGTATGATATTGAAAACTTTTCTATAGAAGAGGGTTTGCCAAGTTTGCAAGTATACAATACAGTACAAGATAATAATGGATATTTATGGTTTTCTACAGACCGTGGTATATCTAGGTATGATGGTTATGAGTTTAAAAACTATGATATAAATGATGGCTTACCAAACATTGTAGTTCTAAGACTTTATAAACAAGCTAATAATGAAATTTGGGGCGCAACAAATAGCGGGGAGTTGTTCTACTTTAGTTCTGATGACTACAAAATCAAAAAATACAAATACAATTCTACCCTTAAAGAGCTGATAGATGGAACAGGAATTAACTCATTGTATATAGATGAAAATAGATCTATTTATTTAGGGTTTCGTTTTGGTTCGGGGTTTATGAGAATTGATTCTAACGGTGTAGTTTTATCTACTTTAAAGAAAAAAATAGAGACCAATTTAGAAAATAAAAAAAAAGTCCTTGATGATAATGGATATGTAGTAAATGCTAGTAGTAAAGCTCAATTAAATTCCTTGAGTTTCACCTTTAATACGTATGATATTGAAGGAGCAAAGGAATTATTACCAAATTTCGATTTAAGAATATATAAATCCCAAACATCTATTTTAATTAGATATAATAATAAGTATGTTATTTCTGAACGGAAAGATGAAAGAACACTATTTGTAGAAGACTATTATATTGGCTATCAATCTATAGATACAAATTGGTTTAAAAAACTTAAACATGCACCTATTGGTATAGGTACTTTTGAGAATGATAAAATATGGGTAGGTGCTATTAGAGGTGGTATTGAGGTATATTCATACAAAGGAGAGTTAATTAGCTCTTTTTTACCAAATAAGGCTGTATCCGATTTATTTATGGATCATAATGATGGAGTATGGATAGCTACATTGGGTTCAGGTGTATTTTATATAAAAAATACTGATGTTGTTAATAGAAAGGTTTCTGCATATGATAATACATATAAAGTTAGAGATATGTTTTCTACTGAAAAGGATGAGGTATACATATCATACTATTCTGCAGAAGTATTAAAGTTTTCTAAAGAGGGCATATTTACCATAATGCCTAAAGTGGAGTCTAGCTTATATAATTATGCAAAGAAAAAAGATATAAATAGCCTGAGAAAAAATGGAGGCTATATTAAATATGATGTTAGTGTACAGAATATTATAGGGTATAATAAAAATATCAAAGAGTTATTACTGCTGAAAAATAGAGGTCTTAGTATATTTCTTGGAGAAAAAAACATTAATCATGGTAGAGGGGTATTTAAGCAATATAATACTGTAGATAGAGTGTTGGTTAATGATGAAGATTATGTGCTTGTTGGTAACTATGGTTTTGGTACTATAAATAAAGAAGGAGACTATCATTGGAACAGTTTGTCAAAACATGTAAATTCTGTTAAACGTTTTGACAATGGATGGTATGTAGCTACTAATGATGGGCTGTATTTTTATGCTCATGATGAAACCTTTGAGCCTATGATTGATAAAGATTCTCTTTTTCAATCATCAATAAAAGACATATCAGGTAATAATGATTATACATTGCTTACTACTTTGGGAGAAGGCTTAGTGGTATTTAATAACGATACAGTTTTTCAACTTACACAAGATCAGGGTTTTTATAATAATAACCTAGAAAGAATTTCAAAGCAAGATGATTCTACTTACCTCGTTTCATCAAACTATGGTTTAAACCGTATTCAGTTTTCAGGAGGCTTGGGTAGCTATTTAATTACCGGAATCAATAAAACAGATGGGCTTTTATCTAATAGTATTGAAAATACAGTTATAGTAGGAGATAGCATTTGGGTTACAACTGATAAAGGCATTAATGTTTTTCCATCGTCAATTTTAGATGAAAAACCTGTAGCAAGGTTATATTTAAGAATCAAAGACATAGGTGTTAATAATACCTCAGTAAGCCAAGATAATTTAAATAAACTGAGCTATACTGATAATAGCTTAAAGGTTGAGTTTGGAGCAGTATCATTTAATAGAAATGAAGAGCTAGAGTATCGATATCGAATAGAGGGTTTAGAAAGTCAATGGAACTATACAAGTTCTAGAGTTGCAAACTATCCATCATTACCACCAGGAGGCTATACCTTTGTTGTAGAAGCAAATGATGGGCGAAGTGGTTTTGGAGAAGGAGCATCGTTTGAGTTTACCATATTACCACCTTATTATGCTACTTGGTGGTTTAAAGCAATACTTGTATTTACTATTTCTACTTTGGTTTATTTGTTTTTTAGAGTAAGGATACTTACTTATAATCAGGATATAATACGAGAGTTATTGAGGCACTTTTTAAAGTGGATAAGACGTAATCAAAAGTATATAATTATCAAATCTCAAGGCAAAAATATAAAACTCATAACCTCTGATATCTACTATATTAAGTCATCAGGCAACTATATAGAAGTATATACAGCAGGTGGAATGCATTTAGTACGAGCAAAAATAGGGGAGTTTATAGAGGAGTTACCAGATCAGATAGAGTTTTTAAGGGTTCATAGGTCTTATATAGTTCGACTAGATAAGGTTGAACAACATGACTCGAATACAATAGTTGTTAAAGGCGAAGAAATACCTATAGGAAGCAGGTATAAAGCTACCTATTTGAAGTCTGTTTTTTAATTATAATTAGTTAAGAAATTTGTTTATATGAGGAAGGGGTATTTTCAATTTTTAATTTTTTTGTGCTTTGTATGTGTACAAAACCTACAGGCTCAGAAGTATGATATTGAGAACTTCTCTGTAAAAGAGGGCTTGCCTAGCTCTCAAGTATACCGTGTAGTACAAGATAATAATGGTTATTTATGGTTTGCAACTGATAGGGGACTGTCTAGGTATGATGGATATCAATTTAAAAACTTAGGTTTAAGAGATAGCCTGCCAGATAATGTGGTACTTAGATTGTATCAGCAGCAGAATAATGATATTTGGGGAGCTACCGCCAGTGGTGAACTTTTTTACTTTAATACAGAAGATTATATAATAAGGCCATACAAGTATAATGCTGAATTAAAAAAACATGTTGGTAAATGGAGTATTAATTCACTTTATATTGATGAAGGTAAATCTATCTACTTAGGTTTCTACTTGGCCTCAGGGTTTATAATGGTTGATTCGTCAGGTACTATTAATAATCAATTAAAAACAGAAGGGGTTAAGTTTGATAAGGGGTTTGATGACGGTTATAATGCTTATGTAGTAGACGCTGTAAAGCTAGGGGCACCAAATTCTTCAAACTTAACTTTTGTAACTTTTGATGATACCTCAAACTTAAAAAATTTATTACCGGGTTTTAAGTTCCAACTATTTACTTCTGGCAGACCATACAGGATTAAATACCATAGGCATTTAGCCAGAACACAACATTTAGGGGAGAATACAATTGCTTTTGGAAAAGGATATATTGCTTTTAGTTCACTGTCTACAAGTTGGCGTAAATATCTTGATAATGGCCCGATAGATATGGGTTTTTATAAAGAAGGACAAATATGGGTAGGGACTAAAAATGGAGTAGAAATATACGATTTCAAAGGAGAGTTAATAAATTCATTTTTGCCAGGTAAAGCTATAACAGACTTACTTGTAGATCATAACGGGAGTATATGGTGTTCAACTCTTAATTCTGGAGTATACTTTATTAGATCAACTGACATCATAAAGAAAGAACTCAACAATAAAATTGACCCAAGGCAAATTAAAAGTGTTGACTATGTGCCAAATACTGGAGTATTTGCTTGCTATAATGGTGGATTGGTTTTAAAATTTAATAATAGTGAGTCTATTTATTTAAAAGCATATGGCAAAAACCTACCATATGATAAGGACTTAAAGAAGACGATAAGCTTAAGTGCCAATTTAAGTTTGAATAATTCATTTGCTTACAATAAATTTTTTAACAATTTTTTACATCTAAAAAATAGAGGCTTTAATCTTTTTATAGGTGATAAAGAAATTTACAAGCTATCTTCTAAAGGCTATGGCGCTGCATTAAATATTCTAGATAATGATGATTGTAAAGAGTTTTTACTGGTGGGTGATTTTGGCTTTGGGGTTGTAGATGAAAATTTATCTTATAAATGGTATAAACTAGGCGAGACTGTATATTCTGTTAGAAGAGCCAATAATGACAAGGGGTGGTATGTAGGCACTAACAAAGGATTGTTTTTTTATTCACAAGATGCTAGTGATACTGTACTGAAAAAAATCGATATACCTATTATGAATAATATTAGGTCAATTAGTGGTAATAAAAACTATAATGTATTGGCAAGTTTAGGGAATGGATTTATAGTTTTTAATGAGGATACTGTGTTTAATATTACAACTAATGAGGGCTTATATGATAATAATGTAGAGCAAGTATATAAGTTAAATGATTCTACTTATTTATGTTTAAGTAATTCAGGTTTAAATAGAGTACAGTTCTCTGGAGGGATTGACAATTATATTGTGACAGGTATTAGTGAAGCTGATGGGCTTTCATCTAACGAAATTAGAGATGTTACAGTTGTAAGTGACAGTCTATGGGTTGCTACAACTAGTGGCATTAATGTACTTCCTACATCATGCTTAGAGAAAAAGGAACATAGTTCATTGTTTTTAAAGATAAAAGACATAAATATTAACAATTTATCCTTTACACAAGATGATTTACACAATTTAAGCTATATGCAAAACAACTTGAAAGTTGAATTTACCGCTGTTTCATTTAATAAGAATACACAACTGGAGTATAGGTATCAAATTCAAGGATTAGAAGATGAGTGGAATTATACTACTTCTAGGATAGCCAATTACCCATCCTTACCACCAGGTAGTTACAAATTTGTTGTGCAAGCCACGGATGGTGATAGCGGTTACCGTGAAGAAGCTTATATAGACTTTAGTATAATGAAACCTTATTATGCTACATGGTGGTTTAAAACAATACTTGTAATCACTATAACTGCTTTGGTGTATCTGTTTTTTAGGGTAAGGATACTTACCTATAATAAGGACATAATAAGAGAGTTGTTAAGACACTTTTTAAAGTGGATAAGACGTAATCAGAAGTATGTAATCATCAAATCGCAAGGCAAGAATATAAAACTTATAACTTCAGATATCTATTACATCAAGTCATCGGGCAATTATATAGAAATACATACAGCAGAAGGGATGCATTTGGTACGAGCCAAAATAGGGGAGTTTATAGAGGAGTTACCAGATCAGATAGAGTTTTTAAGAGTACACAGATCTTATATAATTCGTTTAGATAAAGTAGAACAGCATAGCTCTAATACGGTTACAGTAAAAGGCGAAGAAATACCTATAGGTAACAGGTATAAAGCTATCTATTTGAAGTCTGTTTTTTAGAATTTCATATACTCATATCTGTTTTTTATTGCTTAAAGCTGTATCAAAATGTATCGGGATACTTTTTTAAGTATAAAATTCGTCACTAATTTTGTGTCATTCGTCACAAACTACCGTATTCAGTAGGTTTCCGTTTGTTTTGTGAAATATATTTGTCTCGAACAAAAAGATAGATATCGAATTCAATAATTGTAAAATTTTATAAAAACCGTGAATTTATGACTAGATAAATTAAGCCCAAAACCTACAATTTGTGCTTAAGTATTAAAAGCCCAAAACCTACAAAATTTGGGTAAGTATAATAGAAGCCCATAACCTACGTTTTGAATAAGAAAATATATAGCCTGAAACCTACATTGTGGCTGTATGTTACTTCCAAATATAGTTTCGGTTTTTCTATATAGGAAGCAAAGGGCCTCTGAGAAATCAGAGGCTTCTTTTATTTATTCGTAACAATGAGTAGTAAAGTAAGAAGGGTGCTAAGGGCATCATAAAACGCGAAGCATTTAATGGGCCTGATAATAAAATGACATAGCTTAAAGCAGCAAGCGCATAAATGTCCTGCATTCTTAATTTTTTATAGTTCAGTCTGAAATAATCAATTGCAAGGACAAATCTTAGTCCATTAAAAACTAATAATATACCTAGTATAATAACTAAAGGGAACCCAATTTTTTTAATAGTTTGCATCAATTTACCATCACTACTAGCTGCTAAAAAGCTATCTCCGTTTTGTTGAAGGCTAAACGTTTGTGCAAAGTCATATCTACCGGGGTCTACAATGCCTCTAAAAGAGCCTTTCAGGTGAAATAGACCATAACTCATAGGAGCATTTAAAATCTCTTCTTTTGCATGTCTATTCCAATTGTTCACTTCATCAGGGTAGCTCATGCTTTTTGTGTAGTCAATTACACTATCAACCTTTAGCTCAGCTGCCTCAGTAGATGTTTTGTTAGCCTCCCAGTACTTATAGTTATAACCTAAGAGGTTTACACTTTGGATACTAGAGAACTCTTTTACACCAGTTTTAGAGTAGTTGGTTTGTATATGGCTTATATAAAACAATAAAGCTATTACAGAAGCTATATACATCCATTTTGCTTTTCTGTACTTGCTAATAAATACAATAAGAGCAAAGTATATTGGAAATAGGAAGAAAACGGGCTTTGTAAAAGCTAGTAAGGTAAATAGGATTGTAAATAGTGCTTTAGAGAAAAAACTTTGCTTTTCTATCTGTTTAAAAGAATACCAGAGTAAAACAGCAAGTAATAACTCAGACATAACTTTGCCAGTGTAGATAAATAGATTTACTGACAACAAGCTGAAAATCAGAAATAAAATAATAAACCTTCTCTTATCTGCAACTTTATGATAAGTAGTTTTATAAATATCTTTAAGCAATAAATAGCAGAGTAGGGCTTGCGCAATAAGTATAGTTATGATATCTAGCTTAAACAGCCTTAAAAAGTAGGGGTAAGCAAAGGGTCTTTTGCTTATGTTTCTTACAGCTTGTTTATCGTTTAGATCAACTGGAGTGGGGTTATCGATACCCAGCTGTCTGGCTTTGGCAATATATTCTTTAGAGTCAGCAGTGGTGTAAGTATTATTCTGATAGCTGTAAATGCTGAAAAAGGCAATGGTGCAAATGAGTATAAGGTTTACCCACTTATTCATATCAGTTATATAAACTTCTTAATCACACCTGTAACAACGCCCCAAATTCTAAAATCCATATGCTCGGTAATTAAAATAGGAGAGAAGTCATCATTTTCCGGCTGCAGGTATAACTTACCGTTGTTTCTTTTTAAACGTTTTACGGTGTATTCACCATCAATAACAGCAAGTATAATACTGTTATCATCTGCGTGTAAAGATTTATCCACCACCATCAAATCGCCATTATCTATACCTGCATTAATCATAGATTGCCCATTAACTCGCACACAAAATGTAGAGCTTTTATTAACTACCAATTCTTTGTTAATGTTGATAGAGTCTCCGTTGATAGAGTATACTTGTGATGGATACCCTGCCGAAACACCAACATTAAATAAAGGAATCTCAACACTATTATCTGTATCTTCTATATCGTAAAATTTTAAGGCTTCTGTGCTCATGATTATCAATTACTTATGAGGGTAATATATGAAATTCTATTATTTGTCTACTTTTTTCTTAACCAACCTAAAATATCAGACCTTTCTAACCGCCACTTACCATTTTTGTTTTTTAAGTCTATAGTTGCTCTAGAGCTCATTCCAACATTTTGCTGAATAATTTCTACAGAACTTGTATTTACCTTGCTGATGATAGCTACATGTCCATACTTATTAAAGGGATTACCATCAAAAACTACTAAATCATTCACTTTTGGTTTACTGCTACTATTATTTGCATACTGAATCAATCCTCTGTCTGGGTTAGTTTTGCCATCAGCTATTGCTGAATTAAAAAAATCCTTTGCATGTCCGTAAGAGTTTGGCATTTTATGGTTTAAATGCTCGTAGTAGTAACGCTTTACAAACTCTACACACTGGTGTTTTAGCCCTAAGTTGTAGCCATCTTTAGTTACATTTCTGCCACTTACGTTACCAATACTACCATTGTAGTATACAATTACTCCATTTAAACTATCAATAGGGGAGCCTGCACTTACTTGTTGTAATATTGACTTATGATGATGTCGGCTGGCATATGTAAACCCAAGAAGCACAATACAGCCAATCAACACAAGTATTTTTTTTCTAGAAAGCATAAAACTAGGTATACTATATCAACGTAAATTTATTGAAATAGTACACTAAATAAATTGATAGAAAAATAGGTTGTGAAGAAGGCTATGTTAATTAAACCTTCAAATGCTTTATTAAGCGTAGTTTATGACTGTGTAGCCGAGTATCTACATTAAAAATACCTTGTTGGTCTAGCATATCTATACGCACTTTACCATGCGCATGAATAATGCGGTTGTTTTCTAGGATTATACCAACATGAATAATTTTACCTTCTGCATTATCAAAAAAGGCTAAATCGCCGGGTACAGCTTCTTCTATAAAACTTAGTGTCTCTCCTTGCTCAGCCTGTTGGTAGGCATCTCTTTTTAAAGAAACTCCATTTAACCGGTATACCATTTGTGTAAAGCCGGAACAGTCTATACCAAAAGGAGTACGACCTCCCCATAAGTAAGGGGCATTTAAATACATATAAGCTGTATTTACAATATTGGCTTTATCTTTTTTACCTGTAGCAAATAAACCTTGAAACTGAAACGACTGCCCGTTTACAGTGCACTTATTATCTGTATAATTGGTTAAGGTAGCACCAAGAGGAATAGGAATGAGGCTACTGTCTTCAGTATTGCTTAATACTTCCAGTAAATCGGCATTAACAACGGGTGGGTTTTTAGCATTTGCCTTGTAGTCTTCTTCTGTAATCTCGGTGTATTGTTTGTTATCAATCCAACCTTCATAACCATCATGCGCTAAGCGAATTTTACTCCACTTTTTTTGCTGATCAATAACCTTAAATACTTCACCAAAAAGTACTTGGTTAATCATTTCGCTAGCGTCTTCTTTTTCCAGACGCATAGGAACTATCCCTAAATTACAGATGCCGTATATCATTTAAAGCAAAGAAATAAAAAAAGCCCGATAAAATCGGGCTTAAAATTATGCTTTTTCTATAACTATTGCCGAGGCACCGCCACCACCGTTGCAAATACCCGCAGCACCGTACTTACCATTGTTTTGGTTTAATACGTTGATTAAGGTAACAACAATACGCGCACCAGAACAACCTAGTGGGTGACCTAATGATACAGCACCACCATTTACGTTTGTTTTTTCAGCATCAATATCTAATAATTTGATGTTTGCTAAACCTACTACAGAGAATGCTTCGTTTAGCTCAAAGTAATCTACATCTTTTATAGAGATACCTGCTTTTGCAATTGCTTTAGGCACTGCTTTAGCCGGTGCTGTAGTAAACCACTCAGGCTCATGTGCAGCATCTGCAAAACCACGAACATATGCTAATGGAGTTAAGCCTAGTTCGTCTGCTTTTTCTTTACTCATTAATACCAATGCTGCTGCGCCATCATTTAGTGTAGATGCATTTGCAGCAGTTACAGTACCATCTTTACGGAAAGCCGGGCGTAACATAGGTACTTTTTCTCTAATTACGTTTTTGTATTCTTCATCCTCAGCAAACATAATAGGGTCTCCCTTACGTTGAGGAACGGCTACAGGTACAATTTCGTCATTAAATTTACCTTCAGACCATGCTTTTGCGCTTCTATCATAAGACTGTAAAGCAAAAGCATCTTGATCTTCGCGAGAGAAATTCATTTCTGTAGCACAAATATCACCACAGTTACCCATTGCAAAATCGTTATATACATCGTGTAAACCATCTTTAGCCATACCATCAATCATTTTGGTATCGCCAAATTTGTGCCCACTACGAATATTCATGTAATGAGGAACTAATGACATGTTTTCCATACCACCGGCTACAACTACATCGTTATCGCCTGCTTTAATACTTTGTGCAGCTAACATAATAGATTTCATACCCGAAGCACACACTTTATTTACTGTAGTACAAGGTACCTCGTTACTTAAACCTGCAAATATTGCTGCCTGACGGGCTGGAGCTTGTCCTAAGTTGGCAGACATTACATTGCCCATAAATACTTCTTGTACAAGAGCAGGGTCTAAGTTTATTTTGTCTAGTGCACCTTTAATAGCAGTTGCACCTAATTTTGTTGCCGGAATGTTTGATAATGTTCCAAGAAAACTGCCCATTGGAGTTCTGACAGCCGAAACAATTACTACTTCTTTCATATTATATGATTTTGAATAAGAATTTACGCTCTTTTTAACGCCTGCGAAGGTAATTAAATTAGCCGAATTTGTAAACGCTAGTTTAATCCTTACATTTGAGCACTACAACATTTATTAGATGAAAAAGTTTTTAGAGTTCGTTAGGCATAACCATGCTATCCTATACAAGGCTTTTTTATTTGCTACAGCTTTAGCATTGATAGTGGCTTTGTTCCCAACCGGTGGGAAGTTTAAATTTGAGTTTGATAAAAACAAACCATGGCAGCATGAGGATCTCATTTCTCCGTTTGATTATGCCATTAAAAAATCTAAAAAAGAGCTCGATTCTGAAGAACAACAAGTAAGACAAAACGCCGAGGCCTTTTATATTTTTAATGATGAAGTGTATGGCAAAGTTAATACAGAGCTTAAACAGTATATTCAAACAGACTCTGTTTTTGCCAATGTTGACAGTATAAAAAAAGCCAATGTAAGTGCCGAGGTAGAGGAGTTACTCAAAGAAATTTATAATAGAGGTGTAGTTAGCTCTGTAGGTAATAGTGTAGATAAGAGTGCATACATATTAGTTGCCAAAGGTACTACCGTAGAGGCAGTAGAATTTGATGACTTATTTACCATACCACTTGCGGCTAAATACATAGATTTTTGGGCTAAGGATTTTGATAACGAATCCTTTATAGGTGGACTAGTAAAAGAATTAAAAAGCAAATTGGCTTTTAACGTAATTTACGATGAAGCTAAAACCAGTAAAAATTTAGAGCAAGCCTTAGAAGATATATCTCCTAACAAGGGGATGGTAAGACAAGGCGAAGGAATTATCTCTAAAGGTGATATTATAGATGATTTTAGGTATCAAAAACTAGTATCCTTAAGAGCGAAGTATGAAGAACAACAATGGAGTGATTCTAACTACAATTGGATATTGTTTGGACAAATAGTATTGGTGGGCTTAAACCTATTGATATTGTTCTTGTTTATTCAACAATACAGACCTTTGGTATTAGAAGGGAACTCTCAAACCTTATTTATACTTGTAAACATTGTATTGATAGTTGTACTAGCAAGCTTTGTACAAAAACTAAACCCGGAGTATTTATATATAGCCCCTTTTGCTATACTTCCTTTAGTGCTCAGGGCCTTTTTTGATACCCGATTGGCCTTATTTGTACACTTAATTACCATAACCATTGTAAGCTTTTTGGTGCCCAATGCGTTTGAGTTTTTCTTTTTACAGTTAATGGCAGGTATCGTTTCTATTATTACGGTTGTAGACTTGTATAAGCGTTCACACCTATTTATATCTGTAGCTAAAATTGTATTTACTTATTTCATTGCCTATTTCGGAATAGCCATTATTCAGCAAGGCTCGTTTACAGAGCTAGAGCCTCAAAACTTTTTGTTGTTTGCCGGTAGTGGGGTGCTTACTTTATTTGCATATCCACTTATTTATGCCTTCGAAAAAACCTTTGGCTTAGTATCGGATGTGTCTTTACTAGAGCTTTCGGATACAAATAATAAGCTTTTAAGAGAGTTAGGGGAGAAGGCACCCGGAACATTCCAGCATTCATTACAAGTGGCCAATTTAGCTGAGACTGCAGTTGCAGAAATAGGGGGTAATGCTTTATTGGTGAGAACAGGGGCATTGTACCATGATATTGGTAAAATGGAAACACCATTATACTTTATAGAAAACCAAACTACCGGTTTAAACCCACATGATGAGCTTTCTTTTGAAGAGAGTGCCCAGATTATCATTAATCATGTAAAACGTGGAATAGATATTGCTAAAAAGAATAATTTACCGGATAGGGTTATAGATTTTATTCGCACGCATCACGGCACAAGTACGGTACACTATTTTTACCGTCAGTACATGAAAAACTTTCCGGATGAAATTGTAGATAAGGAGGCCTTTAGTTATCCCGGTCCTAAACCTTTTTCTAAGGAAACAGCTGTATTGATGATGGCAGATTCTGTAGAGGCAGCTTCTAGGAGTTTAAAAGACCCGAATGCAGAAAAGATAGGAACGCTGGTAGAGAATATTATCAACTCTCAAATAGAAGAAAAACAGTTTATAAATGCTGATATTACGATGCGTGACATCACATTAATAAAGAAGATGTTTATTAAAAAGCTAATTAATATTCATCATTTACGAATTGAATACCCAGAATAGAATAAGCTATACAATTGAAAATTAAGTGCTAATAGGTTTAATGTTAAGTTTTATTAAACATTGCGCTTAAAAAGTTTGGCAAACCAAAGTTACTTACTTAAATTTGCCGCCCTTAAACGTTCTAACGACATATTGAATCGCACTGGAGAGGTGGGTGAGTGGCTGAAACCAGCAGTTTGCTAAACTGCCGTACCTTTACGGGTACCGGGGGTTCGAATCCCCCTCTCTCCGCCAGAATATTACAAGACTAGTTCGGGGTGTAGCGTAGCCCGGTCATCGCGCCTGCTTTGGGAGCAGGAGGTCGCAGGTTCGAATCCTGCCACCCCGACTTATTTTTACCGGACTAATATTGAACCTGAAGGACGCGTAGCTCAGCTGGATAGAGCATCTGCCTTCTAAGCAGACGGTCACAGGTTCGAATCCTGTCGCGTTCACAACTTTCCCTTTTAAAGCTCGATTTTACGGGCTTTTTTTATTAGTATTCATTACGCCACAATTAGTCTAAAAAAGTAATGAGGACCAATCTATATTTAAAGAAGAATATAGGTTAGTCCTCAAACCAAACTACAACATATTAATTCCAACCACCACCTAATGCCTTGTACATATTTACCATGGCATTCATCTGACGCTTTTTAGTTTCAACTAACTCAAACTTAGATTCTAGTGCATCACGTTGCGTAAGTAATACTTCCATATAATCTGCTCGTGCAGACTTAAATAAATTGATAGAAATATTAATGGCTTCTGTAAGTGCATTAACCTCTTTTGATTTTAAATCATAACTACTCTCTAAATTATCAATATTAGAAAGCTGATTTACTACTTCTACATATGCATTTAGTACAGAACGCTCGTAATTATAAACAGCTTGTATCTGTTTGGCATTTGCATTATAGTAAGTAGCTTTTATAGCTCTTCTATTTAATAATGGCGCTGTAAGCTCACCACCCAAAGAATATATCAGAGACTGTGGTGTAGTGATTATATATGCAGGATTGAATGCCTGAAAACCCACATCAGCTGAAAGACTAAATGAAGGATAAAAATTGGCTCTAGCCGCCTTAACATCTAGTTTTGCAGCAACTAACTCTAACTCTGCTTGCCTAATATCTGGGCGATTCTGTAATAATTGTGAAGGAATACCGGCAGTAACAGTACTCGGAACTAAATTGCTAAAAGCTTGTTGGTCTCTCTCAATATGCTGAGGGTATCTACCTACTAAAAAGTTAATCCTGTTTTCAGTTTCCATAATTTTTTGCAGTATATCATACTTTAAACTACGAGTACTAAATACTTCAGCTTCAAATTTACGGACTGCCAACTCATTTACTTTAGTGGCTTGCTTTTGCAGACGTACAATTTCTAGAGCATTACTTTGAATCTCTATATTTTTGTTTACAATCTCCAACTGATTATCCAAAGCCAATAACTCATAGTATGAATTGGCAATTTCTGCTACCAAATTGGTTACCATAAAGTTTTTACCCTCTACAGAGCCCAAATAGCGCTTTAGAGCTGCTTTTTTTGAATTCCGAAGTTTATGCCATATATCCAGCTCCCAAGTAGCATAGATATCTATTACATAATTCTGTAAGGGGTCGGGTGTTGCTGTACCGGGCTTTATATCAGTAGTAGCTTCACTAGAGCCTTTACTTGTATATCGTCCCGGTTTATCTACATCAGCACCCGCTCTGGCGCCTACAAAAGGTAAATACTCCCCCTTTTTAGCACTAACTTCATTACGTGCCATTTCTATCTCCTGAAGTGTGATTTTTAATTCTTGATTATTTTGAAGTGCTGTATCTATCAAGGCATTCAAATGTGGATCAGTAAAATAATCACTCCACTTAATATTTGCAGAGTTTACTGTATCTGTTGTTTCATTATATGTTTCAGGAAAATTGGTTTGTGGCTCTCTTTCAACTATATCCGGTGTTTTACATGCGGAAAAAGCCAAAATGACAAGCACAAAACTTATATACTTTAGCTTTGATTTATTTATCATGGTCCTCAAAATTTTCTGTTAATGGACTTATTTCTTCATTTTTGATAAGCGTTTTACCTTCTGCTAGTTTTGCAAATATGTAGTACAACCCGGGTACGATAACCACACCGAAAATTGTCCCAAATAACATCCCTCCTAAAGCAGAAGCCCCTATAGTTCTATTACCAATAGCGCCTGCACCCGATGCAAGTATTAGTGGAATTAATCCGGCTATAAAAGCAAATGAGGTCATCAAAATAGGGCGGAAGCGTACTTTAGCACCTTCAATTGCTGCTTCTAAAATGGTAGCACCTTCTTGATGTTTTTGAATAGCAAATTCAACTATCAGTACAGCGTTTTTACCCAATAGGCCTACGAGCATTATCAAACCAATTTGTGCATAGATGTCATTATCTAAGCCCATTAGCTTAAGCAACACAAATGAGCCAAATACACCGACCGGTAATGAAAAAATAACGGCCATAGGAATAATAAAACTCTCGTATTGAGCTGCCAGTACTAAGTAAACAAATACAAGTACTATTATGAATACATAAAGGGATTCATTTCCTCTATTGGATTCATCATAAGACAGACCTTCCCACGCTATATCAAACCCGTTTGGTAAGGTTTCGTCTGCTACTTCTCGTATTGCTTCAATAGCTTCTGCTGAGGTATATCCCTTTGCAGGAAGCCCTCTTATAGCAGCTGAATTATACATATTGAATCGAGTAATCTCATTTGGCCCTTGTTTTTTCTCCAATTTCATAAAAGAAGAGTAGGGTACCATTTCGCCATGGTCGTTTCTTACATATAAGTTAAGGACATCGGAAGGATATCTTCTGAATTTTGGATCTGATTGCACATATACTTTAAAGAACCTATCAAACTTGATAAAACCTTGTTCATAGGTACTACCTATTAAAATGTTAAGGTTCTCCATAGCATCACCTATAGATACTCCTTTTTGCATGGCTAATTCATTATCTATCACCAGCTCATATTGAGGGTAATCAGCAGCAAAAAAGGTAAACAACCCTGCTAGTTCTTCTCGTTTACCCAAGTCCTCCATAAACTGTTTGTTTATTTTGTCAAACTCGTGATAATCTGTACTTGTAGTTTTATCCAATAAACGCAATGAAAAACCACCTGAGGAACCAAAGCCCGGAATTGCAGGTGGTTCAAAAAACTCTACAATGGCACCAAGGTCTTTTGATTTTTCCTCTAGCTCTTCCATTATTTCTTTAACAGAGTGCTTTCGTTCAGACCATGTTTTAAGGTTAATTAAGCATGTACCTGCATTGGAGCCTCTACCTTCAGTCATAATCTCATAACCTGCCAATGATGAAACAGACTCTACACCATCTACTTCTTCACAGATTTTTTGAAGCTTCTGTGATACCTGATTGGTTCTTTCTAATGTAGCTCCGGGAGGGGTTTGTATTATAGCATAGATAGTACCTTGGTCTTCACTAGGAATAAAGCCTGAGGGTAATACCTGGCTTTCAAAGAATATTCCTAAACAGAAAGCCACTAGAATACCAAAAGTGAGCCATCTTCTGTTTACTATCCTCTTTAATATACCTACGTATCTGCCTGTTAATTTATCAAAGCTACTATTAAAGCCATCTAAACCTCTGGTTAGTAAGTTCTTCTTTTTAGGCTTTCCATGATTGTTTTTTAACAACATAGCACATAATACCGGAGTAAGTGTAAGAGCTATTAATGCAGAAATAACAATAGAACTAGCCATAGTTATAGAAAACTGTCGGTAAAAAGTACCCACAGGTCCTGTCATAAAAGATATAGGTAAGAATACCGATACCATTACAGCTGTAATAGCTAATATGGCTCCACTAATTTCTCCGAGTACCTTTTGTACAGCTTTATATGGGGTGATTCGAGGATGTTCTTCCATCTTGGCGTGTACAGCTTCCACAACCACAATAGCATCATCTACTACAATACCAATAGCCAGTACAAGGGCAAATAATGTAACCAGGTTAATTGATAGTCCAAAAATTTGAATTACAAAAAAGGCCCCAATTAATGATACAGGTACTGCTAAAATTGGAATTAAAGTAGAACGCCAATCACCAAGGAAAATAAATACTACTATGGCTACCAAAATAAATGCATCTCGTAAGGTATGAACTACCTGCTCGGTAGAAGCATCTAAGAAGTTGGATACATCGTAGCTGATTTTATAATCCATTCCCGGAGGAAAGTCTTGCTTCATTTCCTTCAGCTTACTTTTCACCTCTTTAATTACTTCGCTGGCATTACTACCATAGTTTTGTTTAAGAACAATGGCAGCTGATGGTTTTCCATCTAGGTTAGAGTAGATATCAAAAAACTCACTACCTAGCTCAACTCGGGCAATGTCTCCTAAATGAATACTTTCCCCTTCGGCATTGGCACGTATAATGATGCCTTCATATTCTTCAGGTTCATTAAATCTACCTTTATATGTGAGCACATATTCTAGCGATTGTGCTTGAATACCAGAGCTTCTACCTAATCTACCCGGACGACCAACAATACTTTGCTCGCCCATAGCCTCCATTACTTCATCAATGGATATGTCGTAAGCACGCATACGGTCAGGGTTTAGCCATACACGCATTGCATAGCGTCTACTACCCAATATTTGTGATCTGGCAACACCTTTGATACGGTTGATTTCCGGAATCATTTTTACGTTGGCATAGTTGTATAGAAACTTCTCGTCCATACTTTTATCTGTACCGTAGAGATTCACGTACATCAACATACTGGGCTGTATAGGGGTAATGATTACACCCTCACGCTGAACTAACTCTGGTAATAAGGGCATTACTTGGTCGACTCGTGTCTTAACCCTAATAACGGCTTGGTTAGGGTCTGTACCGGGTTCAAATATCACCCTTAATGTTGCCTCACCGGCACTAGTAGCATCTGTTGCTATATAGCGCATACCTTGTACACCATTGATAGAGTTTTCTAATGTTATCAATGTAGACTTCACTAATACATCTGCACTGGCGCCGGGGTATGCTATAAATATGTTTACTGTTGTAGGTGCAATTTGTGGGAATTGCGAAATTGGAAGCTGCTTGATAGCCAACGAACCTACAAAAACGATTATGACCGATATTACTATTGCTAGTACCGGTCTGTGTATGAATTTTTTAAACATCAGTTTTATATTTTGTTTACGGTTCTATTCTGCATATAGCTCTAAGTGGCTATAAACAGAATCAGGCTTTTCGTATTCATACTCAATTTCTTCGCCTCTTTTCACTAGTCGTAAGCCCTCTAAAAGGAACTTATCGTCTTTACCTAAACCGTTTGTTATTGAATATAAGTGCGGAATTTCTGCACCTATCGTTATTTCTTTAGACTCTATTTTATTATCCTCATCTACTAAAAACACATACTTCTTGTCTAATACTTCAAAAGTGGCTTTTTGGGGTATTAATAAAGCACCCTTTAATGGCTTGGTCATTAAGATGTTTCCTGTTTCACCGTGTCTCAAAAGCCCCTTTGGGTTAGGGAAGGTTGCACGGAAAGGAATATTACCGGTTTCGTTATTAAAGTCAGCTTCTATAGCTTCAACTAACCCAGGATATTCAAATAACTTCCCATTTGCCATTTCTAGCTTTACACTGATAAGACTATCATTGTTAATTCTAGTCATGTAGTTGAGATATTCTGCTTCAGGGACATTGAAGTAAACCCACATCTTACTGTTATCAGATAAGCTGGTAAGTAACTCTCCTTCATCAACAAGGCTTCCAAGTCTTACATGAAAACGGTCTATATATCCATCAAAAGGAGCACGTATTTGGGTAAACCCAAGGTGAACTTGGGCTAACTCTAACTCGGCTTTAGCTTTATCATATTTAGCCTGAGCCATAGCTAGCTCATTCGGAGCTACAATGTTGCTATCAGCAAGCTTTTTTGTGTTTAAATATTCTATTTCAGCAAAGTCAGCTTCAGCTTTTGCCTTATTATACTCCGCTTGAAATAGTTTGGGCATAATTTGAAACAATAATTCGCCCTCTTTTACAAATTGCCCCTCATCAACATATATTTTTTGTACAAACCCTCTCTCTTGGGCTCTTAACTCTATGTGTTGTATTGAGTGAATTTGGCATACATATTCTTTAGTAAGAGATGTGTCTTTATTTAAGGCGCTTGTTACTAAAAACGTTGATGATTCTCTGTGGTGCTCTTTTTTATGGCCACAACCTGTATTCAACATAAGTGCAGCGGCACTAATGAATACGAATAACTTATTCATAATTGTTTTATCTATTAAGTAATTGAATGATTTACAATAGCTGGATGGCGTAAATAGATACAGTACGCCTAATACATCACTAAAATGACGCATACATATTCATAAGTAATCAGGTGCTTAATGCGCCTGACTTATGATTTTCATAACCTAAATACTTGGAAAGAAACACACCTGTTGAGTGAGGTGGTGAAATTTAAATATCCTGTATAAGCAGAATAGCTTTGCGGATATAAGGTAAAGTTTTTAAAAGCTTGGCTTGATAAGCCTCCTATTTGAAAACTGTTGTTCTGCAGTTTATGTGTAGCAGACTTTTTCTTTTTCTCATCTTCATCCTCGTCCTCAATTTCTATAGCTTCAATATGAAGTGTTTTTTCAGAGTCAAATGAAAAAGGGTGGAAGTAATCATAGTCATTATTTTCTAGGTTAGGAATGGTTGCTTCAACCCCTTCTGTGTTAACCTCAGCATACAGATGGTTATACCCAGCAATAAATAGCGTAAATGCTAAAAGAAAATATTTAAACAATGATTTTTGCATAATTGCCGACAAAGCTATGTAAGATGTGTGATAACAACAAATATATCTCACTATATAATTATAGTGACACTAAAAGTAATATATTGATAAACATATAAATTATAGATTTACTCCTTCTAAGCAGACGGTCACAGGTTCGAATCCTGTCGCGTTCACAACTTTCCCCTCTAAAGCTCGATTTTACGGGCTTTTTTTATTTTAAGATAAAAAATAAACCGGTGGCCAATAGGCTATCAAATCGGTCTAATACCCCGCCATGCCCCGGTATTAAATTAGAGTAGTCTTTTATACCACAAATACGCTTAAACCAAGATGCTAGTAAGTCGCCAATAAAACCACTAACCATAACCATTACAGCATATAAGTACAGCCAGTACCAGTAGTTTTCGGTTGTGAAGCTGCCTAAAACCAACAGTACTGTAAGTGTTACACAAAAACCGCCTATTAAGCCACCCCAAGTTTTTGAAGGACTAATTTTAGAAATGGCTTTTTTGCCAAACAATTGCCCCGATATTTGGCTAAATGCATCAAATATTAAGATGATAAAGTAGGTAATAATTAAAATTTCACTTTTTCCTAAAAGTAGTTTAGTTGTAAATAAATAGATAATACCTGCATATACAGCAACAGAAATAAGAACTGTATGTAGCTTTAATTTTGATTTAATAGCATTCCATACAAGCTCGCCAAAACCAATAGCCATAATCAAGTAAAATAGTGGCAAGTAATAGTTTTTGCCAAGGTATATTACACTTATTATTAAAGTTATAATAAGTAAGTATACTCCATATTTTACTTGTATACTTTTCTTTTGATGAGGTCTTTTTTTACCAATGATGATAATTCCTAAGCCGCCTAAGCAAGCTAAGACCAATAATATTTTTATAATTAGTCCAATCATTTATTGTCCTCTTTAAGTATAAAATAAATACTTCTTACATCAGATTTCAACTCCTTTAATACAAGAATAACTATTAGTTCTTCTATGCAAGCTATTATTCCCCAAGCCATGGCTAAATAATAAAACCACAGTTGAAAGCCGGTAGTAAATAACACTAAAAAGAAAATGCCTTGTACGTAGCCGCATGTTTTAAAAGAATATAGGTGTAAACTGGGAACTTTTTTGAATTTCATAAAAGAAACGATGTAAAAAAGTATGTAAAAGAATAGAAATGCAAATATTGGAGTAGAGTGCTGGCTAATGATATCCCACTTAAATACATATACGCCCGTAAATGCAGCTATATAAGTACCAATATCTCCAATAGAGTCTAATCTGGCACCAATGGCGGTTTGCTGATTAAAGTTTCTAGCAATAAAGCCATCCAATACATCTGTTACTAGGTTGATGATTAAAAAAATGGCAAATAACTTTTCGTTTCCACTTAATGCAAAGTACATAAGTAAAGGAAAAACAAGTATCCTATAGCTGGATAATATATTGGGAATAGTAATTGGAAATTTCTTTTCGGTTGTCATAATTAATTAGGTATAACTTCAAGTAAATCAGTGTTTTTTATAAATAGATAGAGTAATACAACTGCAGAGCCGGGTATAGTTATATTGTCATAACCCTTTTGTCCTAAGCCTTCGGCAACAGTTGTAACCAAGCCTGTAGCTGTTGCTATAAGTAAGGTAGATGTGTATGCCGCTTCAGTATTTAACTGTAGTATTACAAAACTTGTAATAGTAGCAGTTATAAAAAAAGCAGTACTACCCATAATGGTTTTTGTATGTCCAAGCACTTTGTACTTGCCATATGGTAGGCTTTTGCCCACCAATTCAGCCATTGGATCTGCTATAGCCAAAATGAGAATAGGGATATAGTAAAAGAGATAATTTTGATAATGATTAAATATTAAGTAGCAGCCATATACAATAATAGGGTATAAGATACTGCCAACGGTTTTTCTGTTTACTGCATTTATAGATGGAAGTAAGCCAAAACGCATGCTTACTAATAATATGAGTAAAAATGAACTGCATAATGCCAGTACCAGCCAATGGTTATCAATTAAAGGCGGAAACAACATTGTTAAAAAGCCGGTAAGTATATGTACAAACTTTCTACTGAGTTCTGCTTTTACTTTTAGTTTATGATAGAGTAATTCGCCAATAGCAAAAAGTAGCAAAAATGCACCTGCTAGTAAAATTGTATTTCTAATATCTATAGTCATACTTTTATCTTTATAACTGTGGTTTAGTTATTTTCTTCCAAGGTTTTGGTGTGCACTAGTAAAATGCCCTGCAGAAAGTGCAGCAGCTATAGAAAGTTCTCCTGCAAGAGCCAAGCCTCCGCATATTTCGGCAAACTTTTGTGCTTTTCCTTTACCAAAACAATCAATCATTTCTAATGCTTCTTTTTGGGTTGGTAAGCCGGTTCCTCCGCCAACAGTACCTACAATAAGGTTTGGTAATGTTACGGCTACATATAAGTTTCCGCTGCTCTGAACCTCCATTCTGGTTAAGCCCATTGCAGATTCAGACACACATGCAACGTCTTGCCCTGTGGCAATAAATAAAGCGGCTAGGCCATTTGCAACATGTCCTTGCGCTCCAATAGCTCCGCTTTGTACAGCAGCTAAGGTTGATGATTGCCAATAGTTAGCTATTTTTTCAGGTGTTGTTTTTAATACTTCTTCTACAATGTTTCTGGGTAATGAAACCTCACTTGTAACTTTTTTCCCTCTTACGTTGCTAAATGCCAATGCTGTCGCTTTTTTATCTCCAGAATAGTTACTCTCTACATACCAAGTATTAGGCTGCGTAGGAGTGTTTTCTAGTATATAGTTACATATAGCATCTGTACAAATTGTTACCATGTTTTGCCCGGATGCATCGCCTGTAGTGTACTGAAAAACCAAGATGATACTGTTTCCCTCAATATTTGCACGTAAGTCTTGTAGTTGAGCATAATTACTTACTTTATTTGTTATCTCTTTAAAAGTAGAAACCTGTAGGTAGCACCATTTTACAAACTCTAATGCAGTAGCAGTATCATTAAACTTAAAAAAGGGACTACGTTGTACACCTTCATTTAGGCAAAAGGCATTTATACCCCCCGCCATTCTGCAAGCTTTAACACCTCTGTTATATGAGGCTATTAATGCACCTTCTGTTGTAGCTAATGGAACATAAAAATCTCCGGATGCATGAGCTCCATTAATTAACAAAGGACCAATAACTCCGGTAGGAATTTGACTCATACCTATGTAACGTTCTATATTACCCTTTAAACCTTCATGGTTATCAAAGCTTTTTGTGCCAGACAAGTAGTTAAAAGAGTTGTAGGTCTTTTCTTTTAAAAAAGCAATTCGTTCTTCTTGTCCTTCTTTTGTGTAATTATCTGAGGGTATATAATCTGCTGATGTAACAGAGGTAGAAGTAGTATTTTTCATAATATTTTGTATTTAAATTTTAATACTCCTAAACATGTATGAGTATTACGGCGTAAATGTTTAATTAATAATTCAAAAAACTATTCGTCAAATATAGAGGCGATAAGTATTGGTTTTACACTAAAACTTGGCGGTAATATTCAAATAAGAAAATTTAGTTTGCAAATATTGGGGCTTAAATAGCAAACTAGGGCTTTCATTTGCAATTTTTGCAAATCTCAGCGACTATTCTTTTAAGAATGATGTTTTTTACTGATTTGATGTTTTGTAAATTCGGCAACTGTAATTATAAATAGAAACATGTTTGAACAAAAAGATGTAGCCGAATATTACGATACAACCCAAGTGCATTATGAAAACTGGTGGGGGCTGAGAAAAAACCTGTCATTGCATTACGGCATTTGGGATGATACTACTAAAAACTTTGATGAATCATTAAGAAACACCAATAAGACACTCTTAGAGGCAGCTAAAATATCAGAATCTGATAGAGTTTTAGATGCAGGTTGTGGAGTAGGTGGTGCTGCTTTTTTTGTGAATGAAACAACAAATGCAAAAGTTGTGGGAATCTCATTGAGTACCAAACAACTATCTGTAGCAAACGAACAAGTAGAAAAAAGAGGACTAAAAGGTGAAGTAGAGTTCCATTGTATGGACTTTACAAATACTGATTTTGAATCAGAGTCTTTTGATGTGGTTTGGGCATGTGAAAGTGTTTGTCATGCAGCTGATAAGGCAGACTTTATTAAGGAGGCATATAGGCTGCTAAAGAAAGGTGGGCGCTTGGTGATGAGCGATTTTTTTATAGTTGATGAAAACCAAGTAGATAAGAATAGATGGATTGATAAATGGAAAGCAACTTGGGCGGTGCCGGATTTTGTTACAGCTAATCTTTTTCAAGCTAAATTAAAAGAGGAGGGCTTTAATACTGTTGATGTTTTGGATTACACGAATAGTATTAAAAAAAGCGCTAAGAGATTGTATAATGCAGCTATGATGGGGTCTGTGTTTTCTCGTACATATAATTTTTTTCACCCAAAAGTATCTAGGTTTGCAAGAGATCATTATAAATGCGGAATCTATCAATATAAGGCTCTGAAAGAGAACCTATGGAACTATAATGTAATTATAGCTCATAAATAGGAGAGCCTATTCCATTAAAAACTTTAACTCGTCTGATGTTTTAGAGGGAATAAACTCTATCAGTTCATAATCTGCTACATCATTAATTTTAAATGGGTCTTCTTCAATAATAGCTTGTAATTTTTCTTTCGTATCTATTTTAGATAAGATAATGCCACCGGTTCTAGGCACTTTTCTGCCTGATGCAATAAAGTTGCCTAGTTTATACTGTTTATTTAGGTATTGTATGTGTTCATCTATATACTGATCAACTACTGTCAATGGGCTTTTATAGCTTATATTTATGATATACATAGTGGCTTAATTAAGGGTATAATTGATTTTTTAATCAACAAACTACAGTTGTTTTTGTTTCTCGTATTTAAACATATTTTACAATCATGAATTTAGAAGAAAATAAAGCAAATGCCATAGCCTTTTACAAAATGGCATATGAGGGAAATCCCAGAGCTGCCGTAGAAAAATATGTAGGGGATGTGTATGTTCAGCACAACCCGGATGTTGCTGATGGCTTACAAGGTTTTATTGAGTACTTTGAAAGAATGCAAGTTGAGTACCCTGATAAATTTATAAACTTTGTTAGATGTATAGCAGAGGGAGATTTAGTGGCATTGCATACACATCAAATATGGCCCGGTAATGATGAATATGTAACGATGGACTTTTTTAGGTTTGATGAAAACGGAAAAATATGTGAGCATTGGGATTCGATTCAGCAGATACCTAAAAAATCTGTCAACCCCAATACAATGTATTAGCTATTGGTAGTATTTTGTTATCAATAAGAGAGTAATTTGTAAAATACATAAAACGCTACCGGGTACTAAATACCAAAGAGAAGAAATACTGATAATTAGCAGTGCTTTCTATGCCCACGTTACATCTATGGCAAAACAAAATTAGCCATTTTAATACGGTGGGTGTCATGGTTGTTTACCTATTATGTTTTTAATGTTTTCACTTACCTTTTTCATCTCATCATTATCAAATTTAGGGCTATTAGAATCAATAGATAATGAGGTGTTACAGTTATTACATGAAAAGGGTTTACCGCTTAATAACAGGTCTAATGATATTTCAATTTGTGTACCACAAGTAGGGCAGGGTATAGAGGTGTTTTTTTCTGCTGACATAGTTTTTTATTTACCCTAACAATATATTACTTTTAAAGGATATTAGTTTTTAATAACTGTATTGATGAAAAAACTTACACTCATATTACTACTTATATTTTCTTATACTAGTTATGGGCAAACAGATTGGGTATACCTTGAGGACAGTATACCAATTGGCTACAAAAACCTGTATTTAGTTACTGAGCTACAAAAAAACGATAGTAAAGAGTATTATGATAGTTTTAAGTGTTATGAATGGGAATTTGAAGAGGAGAGCTTAAGAAATATTATTCCGCAAATGGATACAGTAAATAGTTTTGAAAGCTACTATAGAATTTGCAATCAATATCCATGTAATTATACAGGACTTATAAGTGATGGTAAAAATGAATATGAGATATTTATACAAGGAGGCTCACAGATATTTTTAGGGATAAAACCTAACAATACCGGAATTACATTTATCCATAGGAAGCCCTCAGACCTATTTATAAGTGTATGTAATTGCTGTGAGTGAATAATTATTTAGAAAATGATAAATTATATATCCATATTATTAATTATTACTAGTTCTCTTCTGATACTTTCATCATGCCAAAACAATAATAGTTTTGAACCAGTAAAAGAGAACTCTAAGACCTTAATGCCTTTTTTATTGGATACAACTACATATAGCACAACAGTATTAGAGGAGTATAAAAATAGGTCGAATTATATTCCCTTATATTTTGGTTCTTTTCAAGACACAATTATTGTAGATTATAATACTGTTGACTTAGGATTAGCAATTCCACCGTCTCCACCTCCACCCGAAGGTTTTAGTAATATTGATTTTGATAGTTTACTTAATCACGATTTTAAAAAGTTTGAAGAATATATTGTACATAATAATGCAAGTACTGATAGTGATGAATACCTGACATATAATTATGAAAAAGATTATTTGCATTGGGAAAATGCGAAACTAAGTGTTTATGTTGATACTAATCAAATAATTAAGAATATAGACCTTTCAACATTTCAAGACAATACCTTTGCTTTTTTAGCATATCCAGTAATTATTACTAATAATACTGACACTACAGTTAGTGTAGGCTATGGAGAATATATTTCATTGATAATGGAAGCTAAAAACAAAAATGGTATATGGGAGCCTATAGATAAGCATCGAACTTATGCTTGTGGAACCGATGTTCCAGATATAGTGCTACCAAAGAACAAGTGCGTTATTACTTCTGTAAAAATATTTAAAATAGGTCCTAAAACTGATTTACGTCTGAAAATTGGAGATAACACATCTAATACATTTAGAGCACTTGTGAAATGAAAAGTTTACCTAGTTCCTGACATAAATCATTTTTTTAGCTGATACATTACAACATCTTTGTATAAATGTTGGTAACACCAGATATAAAAACTAATTGCTATCACTGTGGTGATGAATGCCCCGATGATTCTATCAAATCGGGAAAGCACTTGTTTTGTTGCCAAGGCTGTAAAACGGTTTATGAGTTACTCTCAGAGAATGGATTGGATAATTACTACTCTATAGAGAATAACCCTGGTATATCTCAGAAAACACTAAAAGACAAGCGTTTTGCATTTCTCAAAACAGACTCTATCAAAGAAAAAATACTAGAGTTTACAGACGGTAAAACAGCAGTTGTAAACTTGCATTTACCAGCCATACATTGTAGTTCGTGTATATGGTTGTTAGAAAACTTGAGTAGACTACATAATGGAGTAGTATCTGTGCAAGTGCATTTTCCTAAAAAAACAGCACGCATTACCTATAAAGAAGACACAATAAGCTTAGATGAGTTAGCAGACTTGCTTTATGCAATAGGCTATGAGCCTAACATCAACCTTGCCGATACCAAAAAAGAGCAAAAGAAGAACAGTAAAAAACTCATCTATCAACTGGGGGTAGCGGGTTTTGCCTTTGGTAACATTATGTTACTGGCATTACCGGAGTACCTCTCTATAGATGAAGAATCGATAGAAGCCTTTTCTCCATTCATGCGCTACATTAGTTTAGTACTGGCATTGCCGGTACTTTTCTATTCGGCTAGTGGTTATTTTATCTCAGCATTTAAAGGGCTTAAACAACGCTTTGTAAATATTGATGTACCTATAGCTCTTGGTATTACAGTATTGTTTATCAGAAGTGCTTATGAAGTAATAAGCCATACAGGGCAGGGGTACTTTGATAGTTTAGCAGCATTGGTTTTCTTTCTATTACTAGGTAAATATTTTCAGCAGAAAACCTATGATGCACTTTCATTTGAACACGATTATAAATCGTATTTTCCGGTGGCTGTAACCCGAATTGCTAATGATACTGAAGAGAGTATTGAAATTGCCGAACTAAAAAAAGGAGATAGAATACTCATCCGTAATGGTGAGTTATTACCAGTAGATAGTATACTAATAAAAGGGAATGGTTATATAGATAACAGTTTTGTAACCGGCGAGTCAGACCCTGTTACTAAAAACTCAGGCGATAAAATATATGCCGGAGGTAGGCAAATGGGGGAGGCCATAGAATTGGAGGTTTTAAAGTCTGTAGAAAAAAGTTACTTAGTACAACTTTGGAATCATCAGGTGTTTAAAAAACAAAATGATGGTCAAAGTAAATCACTTACCGACTCTATAAGTAAGTACTTTACCCTAGCTATTTTACTAATTGCAACAATTGCATTTGCTTTTTGGGCTTTTACAGATATTTCTATTGCATTGCGCGCATTTACTGCGGTGTTAATAGTGGCTTGTCCGTGCGCCTTAGCTTTATCTGCACCTTTTACTTGGGGAAATACCCTCCGAATTCTTGGCAAAAACAAATTTTATGCAAAAAGTGCAGAGGCATTAGAGTCGCTTGCCAAGGTGCAACATATAGTGTTTGATAAAACGGGTACGATTACTGAAAATCAGCATAATAACATTGTTTTTGTAGGTGATAAATTGAGCTTGATTGAAGAGCAATATGTAAAATCGGTACTAAGACAATCCAATCACCCTTTAAGTAGAACCTTGTATGAGTCTTTAGGAAACCTGAAAGTTATGTCAAGTGCTAATTTTACTGAGGAAACAGGGCTTGGTACGATGGCTGCAATTGATGGAAATACTATAAAAATAGGCTCGGCAAAGTGGGTAGGAGCCAATGATGAATCTGTACTAAATAGAACTAGAGTTTATATAGCTATTAATGATAAAATTAAAGGTTTTTACGAATTCAGTAATACCTACCGAAAAGGACTAAATAAGCTATTTGCAAATTTACAGCAAAACTATACTACATCTATAATTTCCGGAGATAACGATGGAGAAAAAACAAACCTAGAGGCAATAATGGGCAAGAATTCTGTGCTCTTATTTAACCAAAAACCTGAGGATAAATTAAATTACATTGAAAACTTACAAAGCCAACCCAAAAAAGTGATGATGGTAGGAGATGGCTTAAATGATTCCGGGGCACTAAAACAAAGTGATTTTGGGCTAAGTGTATCAGAAAATACCAATACATTTTCTCCGGCATGTGATGCTATTATAGATGCTAGTGTTTTTGGTAAACTTAACACATTGTTAAAGCTGGTAAATACTAGTACAACAATAATTAAAATAAGTTTTGTACTTTCATTTTTGTATAATATTGTTGGGCTATACTATGCAGTAACAGGGCAGTTGTCACCGGTAATGGCGGCTATTTTAATGCCTATTAGTTCTATAACAATAGTTGTATTTGTAACTATAGCAACTAATTATACTGCGCACAAAATCAAGCTTTTATAAGCTAAGTCTAAAACATGATAAATATCATCTTTTATGGTGATTTATATCATAACATACTCCATAGCCTTACAATAGATTTGTAGTATAATCAAATTACAAATGGGCGCAATTTTCATACTCATCATTATTAGTCTAGCAGTGGCATTACTGTTCTTAGGAGCATTTATATGGGCTGTAAAATCTGGACAGTATGATGATGATTATACTCCATCTGTAAGAATGCTATTCGATAACAAACCAAAATCAGACTCAACTAAAAAGTAAACTATGGAACTGCAAAAGTTTTCTTATGACAACAAAATTGTCCGCAATTTCGCCTATGCTTCAGTAATATGGGGGGTAGTAGGTATGTCGGTAGGACTAATAGTAGCCCTACTATTTGTATTCCCAACCCTTACGGGCGGAGTATCATGGTTATCATTTGGTAGGTTAAGACCTTTACATACCAATGCTGTGATATTTGCCTTTGTAGGAAACGCAATTTTTGCAGGGGTTTACTATTCTTTACAACGCTTGCTGAAAGCAAGAATCTATAGCGATTTTTTAAGTAAAGTAAACTTTTGGGGTTGGCAGTTAATTATTGTGGCTGCGGCTATTTCTTTACCAATGGGGCTTACATCCAGTAAAGAATATGCAGAGCTGGAATGGCCTATAGATATAGCAATTGCTTTAGTTTGGGTAGCATTTGGTATCAATATGATTGGTACTATTTTACGCAGAAGAGAACGCCACTTATACGTTGCAATTTGGTTTTATATAGCCACATTTGTTACGGTAGCAGTACTTCACATATTTAACAATATTGAGTTTCCGGTAAGCTTTATGAAGAGTTACTCTGTATATGCAGGGGTACAAGATGCACTAGTACAATGGTGGTACGGACATAATGCGGTGGCATTTTTCTTGACAACACCATTCTTAGGGTTGATGTACTACTTTGTACCAAAGGCAGCTAATCGCCCGGTATACTCATATAGACTATCAATTATCCACTTCTGGGCATTAATATTCATTTACATTTGGGCAGGACCTCACCACTTATTATACACTGCATTACCGGATTGGGCACAGAGTTTAGGAGTTGTATTCTCTGTAATGCTGATTGCACCGTCTTGGGGTGGTATGATTAATGGATTATTAACCTTGCGTGGTGCATGGGATAGAGTACGAGATGATGCTGTGCTAAAATTTATGGTGGTGGCAATTACCTGTTATGGTATGGCAACTTTTGAGGGACCAATGTTATCATTAAAGAGTTTTAATGCGATGGCGCATTTTACTGACTGGATTGTAGCTCACGTACACGTAGGTGCATTAGGTTGGAACGGTTTCTTAACCTTTGGTATGTTATACTGGCTAATCCCACGTATGTTTAATACCAAACTATACTCTCAAAAATTAGCAAACGTACATTTCTGGATAGGTACTTTGGGTATTGTACTATACGTATTACCAATGTATTGGGCAGGTTTTGTACAAAGCTCTATGTGGAAACAATTTACACCAGATGGTTTCCTTACGTATGGTAATTTCTTAGAAACAGTTACACAAATTATCCCAATGTATGCTTTACGTGCAATAGGTGGTAGTATATACATCTTAGGTGTATTTGTAATGCTATACAACTTAGTAAAAACCATTAGAAGTGGAAGCTTTGTTGCAGATGAAGAAGCAGAAGCACCTGCATTAGAAAAAGAATACAAAAAACACAAAGGCGAGCACTGGCACAGATGGATTGAGCGTCGTCCAATTCGTTTGATGATATACAGTACTATAGCTATTTTAATAGGTGGTATTTTCGAAATCATTCCAACTATAGTAGTAAAATCTAATGTGCCAACTATTGAAAGTGTAAAACCTTATACAGCACTAGAGTTAGAAGGTAGAGATATTTACATCCGTGAAGGTTGTAACAACTGCCACTCTCAAATGGTAAGACCGTTTAGAGATGAAGTTGCCAGATATGGCGATTACTCTAAAGCAGGAGAGTTTGTGTATGACCACCCATTCTTATGGGGATCTAAACGTACCGGGCCTGACCTCCATCGTATTGGCGCTAAGTATGGTAATGATTGGCATTACCGTCATATGCTTGACCCACAATCTATGAACGCGGAGTCTATTATGCCACCATACCCATGGTTAATAACAGATGAATTGGATGCAAGTGATATTACCAAAAAAATAGAGGTAATGGAAAGCTTAGGAGTGCCTTATGCTGAAGTGTTTGGAGAGGATTATGCTGCAAATGCAGAGCAATACTTAAGAGCACAAGCTGATGAGATTGCCAAAGATTTATTAGAGACTAGTAAAATAGAAGTGAAGAGCGATAGAGAAATAGTAGCCTTAATAGCTTATTTACAACGCTTAGGTACAGATATAAAAACGAATAGAACCACAGAAAATCAATAATCATGTTAAAGTTCATAAAACATCATATGGAGACAATAGCTGGGATAGAAATCTATCCCATCATCTCCTTCCTTATTTTCTTTACCTTTTTTCTGTTGCTAACAGTATGGGTAATAAAAGCCGATAAAAAGTATATAAAAGCTGCAAGTATGTTGCCTATAGATGATACACTTGAAGCTGATGAAACCCAAAAACAATAAAGCCATGAAAAAAATAAATTTCCCAATTTATTTCACCATTCCACTAGTATTACTGGTAATAGGTTTTACTGCTGAGATATTAAGTCCTGAAGGATATTTACCGGAGATATTTGATAATGGCTTATTGGTAGCCTTTATGGTTTCTATCTTTTTACTGATGCTGGCATTATATACTGTAAATAAGGCTATGGAAGCTATTGCAAAAATGAATAGCCCGGAGCCTGAAGAAGTTGAGGAAGAGGAGGAAGAAGACTTTGGAGCTGTAATTTTACAGAAACTAACAGATGCAAAGCCAATAGAAGAAGAATCTGATATTCTATTAGATCATAACTACGATGGCATACAAGAGTTAGATAATAACCTACCACCTTGGTGGAAATGGGGTTTTTATTTAACTATAGTGGTAGGTGTAATTTACATATTCAATTACCATGTTTTTGGTACTGGAGATTTGCAGGTTGCAGAATATGAAAAGAATGTAGCTGAGGCTGAATTAGAAGTACAAAATTATCTGAAAAGTGCTGCAAATAGAGTAGATGAGAGTTCTGTAACATTACTAACAGATAATATGGCTTTAGAGTCTGGTAAGGCTATTTTTATTACCAACTGTGTTTCTTGTCATAGAAATGATGCGGGTGGTATAGACGGTTTAGGACCAAACCTTACAGATCAATATTGGATACATGGCGGAGGTATTGTAAACGTATTTAAAACAGTTAAATACGGTGTTCAAGGAAAAAGTATGATTGCTTGGCAAGACCAATTAAACCCAAGGCAAATGCAAGAAGTTGCCAGTTATGTTTTAAGCTTAGAAGGAACAAACCCTCCTGCACCAAAAGCACCGGAAGGAGAAATATGGGTACCAGAGGTAGAAACAGCTACTGATAGTACACAAGCAGATACATTAACAACAGACTTAGAAGCTCAATAACAATGGCTGAAGAAGAAGTCATATATGACGAAGAAGATTTTAGAGACCACATTGGTACGATAGACGAAGAAGGAAATCGTAACTGGTTGTTCCCTAAAAAAACTACAGGTACTTATACCCGTAGAAGAAGATTGGTTAGTTATCTATTATTGGCCCTGCTTTTTGCGGGGCCATTTTTGCGAATTAATGGCGAGCCCTTTTTAATGCTCAATGTGCCGGCACGTAAGTTTATCATTTTTGGTAATGTGTTTTGGCCACAAGATTTCTTTTTGTTTGTATTTGCAATGATTATAGGGGTAATATTTGTTACGGTGTTTACAGTAGCATTTGGCCGTTTGTTTTGTGGTTGGGTATGCCCTCAAACTATTTTTATGGAGCATGTGTTCCGTAGAATAGAGTATTGGATTGATGGGGATAGAGGTAAGCAAATCCGTTTGAAAAAAATGGGCTGGACCTGGGAAAAAATATGGAAAAGAGTATTAAAGAATGGTATTTTTTATCTCATTTCATTTATCATCTCTAACATATTCTTAGCCTATATTATTGGTAGTGAAGAGTGGATAGCAACTATTACTGATAAACCCAGCGAGCATGTATCTGGCTTGATATCTATCCTTGTGTTTTCAGGTGTGTTCTTTTTTGTATTTGCATGGTTTAGAGAGCAAGTATGTATTGTGGTTTGCCCATATGGTAGACTACAAGGTGTGTTGCTAGATAAAAAATCGATAGTAGTAGCTTATGACTACATAAGAGGTGAGAAAAGGGGGCGTTATAAAAAAACAGAAGACCGAAAAGAATTAGGTAAGGGAGACTGTATAGACTGTCATCAATGTGTTGATGTTTGCCCAACAGGTATAGATATAAGAAATGGTACGCAGCTAGAGTGTACAAATTGTACAGCATGTATGGATGCCTGCGATGCGATGATGGCAAAAGTAAACCTGAAACAAGGTTTGATTAGATACGACTCTGAGCAGAATATAAAAGAGGGTAAAAAAGTTCGTTTCAACCCTCGTTTAATAGCTTACTCTGTAGTATTAGTAATATTAATGGTAGTATTTACTTCTTTATTGTTGAGCAGAACAGATGTAGAGGCAACTATACTTCGTACACCAAACTTGGTATACCAAGAGCGTGACGCTGCTTATACTAACTTATATGACTATAAACTGATTAATAAAACCAATGAGGAAATGCCTATTGAGTTTAGGTTACTATCTCATGATGGTAAAATAGAAAAGATTGGTCAGAATGCAATAGTGGTGCAACCACAAGAGCTTGCAGAAGGAAAGATATTTGTTGTGCTCCCAAAAGAGTTAGTAACAAATTACAAGAATAGTATAAGAATAGGGGTATATAGCAATGATAAAAAGATAGACGAAATAAAGACCAGCTTTAATGGTCCCATTTAAAAACTGATGTTATGAAAATGAATTGGGGTACAGGTTTGGCAATAACTATAGGAGCATTTATGCTGATGATACTATTGTTTGTGTTTGGAGCAAGTAAGCTACAAACCGAGTTGGTTTCGGATAACTACTATGAGAAAGAAATTAAGTTTCAGGAAACCATAGATAAGCAAAAGAATACAAATGCCTTAGAAGGAAATTTTGAGATTTTAGGGACTGTAAAAAGTGTAAAAATCAATTTACCGAAAGATCTTGAAGGACAAGAAATAGAAGGAACAATAAGCCTATATCGTCCCTCAAGTGAGATGTTAGACTTTGAAGTGAAGGCAGAAAATAGCATGGAGCAAGTTATTGAGAGTGAAAATCTTGTTGCAGGTAAATGGACAATTAGCATTGATATTACTGCAGATGGTAAAGGCTATTATTACGAAGAAAAAGTGTATTTATAATGGAGTTTTTGGGGACAGCATTGGCATTGGGTTTATTAAGTAGTTTGCATTGTATTGGTATGTGCGGACCTATTGCATTGGCTTTACCTTTAAACAGAAATAGTCCTACTAAGGCTTTAGCTGGTAACTTACTTTATCAATTAGGGCGTATAAGCACTTATGTAACACTTGGACTAATATTTGGCTTACTAGGTAAGAGTTTACAGTTGGCAGGTTTTCAAAAAAGTGTGTCTATAGGTTTGGGCTTACTAATGATTGTTTTTGCATTACTACCCGCACGTATAGCTAACAAGTTTTTAGCTACCAGATACATTTATAAATGGCTTACTAAACTGAAAGGCGCTTTAGGGGGCTTATTGAAAAACCGTAATACCAAAACCCTATACCTTATAGGTTTATTAAACGGACTATTACCTTGTGGTATGGTATACCTGGCCTTAGCCGGGGCAATAGCTTCCGGTACTGCATTAAACGGAGCTCTGTTTATGTTGCTCTTTGGTTTAGGAACAACCCCTTTAATGATAGTAGGAGCACAATTGGGTAACTTTATAAAAGCAGGCTTAAGAACCAAATTACGCAAAGCATTACCCTATGCCTTGGCATTTATGGGAGTATTGTTTGTATTGAGAGGTTTAGAGTTAGGTATCCCTTACATAAGCCCTGCCGAGGGTAGCTTACATACGCAAACCACAAAAAGCTGTTGCCACTCAAATTGATTATTTACTTATATTTGATAGTATCAATCTATTAGATATGAAAGTACAAAACCTATTCAAGTATTTTTTAGTTACAATTTTTATAACGGGTATACCTGCATGCTCACTTAACTGTGATGATGCAGCATGTGAATGTGGTACAGGTGGAGGATGCCCATATGTAAATGTTACTATTGATGATTATAGAGCTACATCAATTCTATACAGATTTAATCATCAATGGGAAAACTATAATGGTAATGAGGTATATGCAAATAAGCGAGTAAGGATAAATTTGTTTTCATATCACAATAGAGTTGCTTTTTATAAGCAACCTAAAGGGGTAAGATTTAATGGATTGTTTACTAATACAGCTTACGCTTGCTCGCCTGTTGAGCCAGAACCACTTACTAATCAGGATTTTTTGGGATTAACAATTACAAGTAATACAGACTATGATAGTTTACACCCAACAGGTACAGATTTAAAAGACTTATTTATTACTTATGGCAAATCTTGGGAGCATTACTATGATAGGGAACCTATAGATACACCATTAGTAAATTATTTAAACCGTCACCCCAAACACTTTATTTTACATTCTCCTCCTGTAGTTCTTGCAAAGTCGCCAAGCCAGCCTTCAGAGCATATATTTACTTTTGAGTTAGAGTTAAGTGATACTACTTTTACATTTGATACTCCTTTGTTAAAAATCAGATGATTTTCTATACCTAGTTTTTGTAATTTGGTACAGGTATTAAGCCCTAGTATATATTTGGTTATACGGATAGAGTAAACAGTGTTTTTACACCATATTTTATGAGAGAAATTGAGAATATTGAGTTAACCTTTTTAAATTTTGATGACTATCAAGAATTGAAAGAGGCAATGATTAAAGCGTATTCTACTATGCCCGATTCTTATTGGAAAGAAGGGCAAATAGAGTCTTTGATTAATAGGTTTCCCGAAGGGCAGGTATTGATAAAAGTAAACGGAGATATTGCTGGTTGTGCACTATCTATTATAGTAGATTATGATAAGTTTGAAGATAACCATACGTATAAAGAGATAGTAGCAAATTATACATTTGATACGCATGATGCTGATGGCGATATACTATACGGTATAGATACCTTTATTAAACCCGACTTTAGAGGGCTTAGGCTAGGGCGTAGATTATATGATTACAGAAAAGAACTATGCGAACGCCTTAACTTAAAAGGGATAGCCTTTGGTGGTAGAATACCAAACTACCATAAGTATGCCGATAAATTATCGCCAAAGGAATATATAGAGAAGGTTAAGCATAAGGAGATACATGATCCGGTATTGAACTTTCAAATGTCTAATGATTTTCATCCTGTAAAAGTTATCAAAGGATATTTAGAGGGGGATGAGGCATCTAATGAGTATGCCGTATTACTAGAATGGGATAATATATATTACGAAAAGCCCAACAAAAAACCATCTACCATAAAAACGGTGGTACGTTTAGGTCTTATACAGTGGCAAATGCGCCCTTATAATAGTATGGATGAGTTAATGCAGCAAGCAGAGTATTTTGTGGATGCAGTATCTGGTTATCGTTCTGATTTTGCTTTGTTCCCTGAGTTTTTTAATGCACCGCTAATGGCAGAGAATAATCATTTGGCAGAATCTGAAGCCATAAGAGAGCTTGCCAAGCATACGCCTGCTATTGTTCAAAAATTTTCTGAGTTAGCTATATCTTATAATATAAACATTATTACGGGTAGTATGCCCGAAATGAAAGGTGAGCAACTCTATAATGTGGGTTACTTATGTAAAAGAGATGGAGCAGTAGAGCGTTACGAAAAGTTGCATGTAACCCCTGATGAAGCTAAAGTATGGGGAATGAAGGGCGGTACAGAGCTTAAAACCTTTGATACAGATTGCGGTAAAGTAGGGGTTTTAATTTGTTATGATTCTGAATTTCCGGAACTAAGTAGGTTATTGGCAGATGAAGGGATGGATATACTTTTTGTACCTTTTTTAACAGATACTCAAAATGGATACTCTAGAGTAAGAAGCTGTGCCCAAGCCAGAGCTATAGAAAATGAATGTTATGTAGCTATTGCCGGTAGCGTAGGTAACTTACCTAATGTTCATAATATGGATATTCAGTTTGCACAATCTATGGTGTTTACACCTTGCGATTTTGCCTTTCCTACAAATGGAATAAAAGCAGAGGCAACGCCTAATACTGAGATGATTTTAATTGCTGATGTAGATGTTCACCTACTAAGGGAGCTTAACCAGTTTGGGAGTGTAAGAAACCTAAGGGATAGACGTAAAGATATTTTTGAATTAAGTAAAGCAAAATCTAATAATTAGTTATTTAGTATATTAGCCACTGTTGAATTGTTAGATTAGTAGTAAACTTTTAAAGGCCTATATTTTGAAAAAACACTTACAATATAGTATCAGTCTATTTTTTATTTTAATTTTCTCAAGCTCACTTCAAGCAGAAATTAATGATGTAAATAATCATAATATAAAAACTGATGAGTCAGCTTACTCAGTATGTCCTCCACCTAGTGGTTTTAATTTAATAAGTACGGGGAAAGATTCTGCTGTTGTCAACTGGACAACCGGTGGTGCAACCGCATGGCAGTTAAGTTGGGGGCCTGTTGGTTTTGTACCGGGTACTAATGCACATAGTAGTTTATCTAATACGTATACTATTTCGGGTTTAGATTCTCTAACTTGTTATGATGTATATGTGAGAGATAGTTGTGGTACAGGTGGTGATGTAAGTACTTGGGTTGGTCCAATAACTTTTTGTACAACAGGTTGTTCTAGCGCTTGTTTTTACACAATAGAAATGCGTGATAATATTGGGGGCTGGCAAGGCTCAACACTTCGTATTGTAGTCAATAATGGAAACTCACAATTTCTTACATTACCAGGGGCTTTAACTTCATCATCATACACATTTGCTGTTTGTGATGGAGCTACTGTTGATTTATCTTGGTTAACAGGTGCTTCGGCGGATGATAATTCGGTGAGTTTTGACCTTAAAGATGCTGCAGGACAGGTTATATTTAGCCAAGGTGCATATCCTTCCCCCAATGTATATAGTTTTACATCTAACTGTTCAGCTATTACATGTTTTCAGCCAAATTCTCTAGGGTTAATTTTTAGTACATCAAACAATGCTGTTGTAAATTGGGTTTCGGGTGGCGCTAGTAACTGGCAAGTAGAAGTTAGAAAGTGTGGAGATACTGTAGCAGCTGTGCCTCTAATAAATTCAGGTACAACAAGTGCTCCTATAGCAGGTTTAGAGTCTGGTACTTGTTATGAAGTGTATGTAAGAGATAGTTGTGGCGTAGGAGATGTGAGTGTGTGGAGCGCTCCTTTGTACTTTACTACTGATTGTGATACAATATATCAAGCACCTTATTATGAGGACTTTGAAAATTCAAACTGGATTCCTGAAGAGGGAATAGGTTATGCAAATTCTACAATTGATGCTTGCTGGGATAGAACTACAAACCCTGTTCATAATTTTACATGGGTACCTAGAAAGGGCTCAGGTTCTATGAAAGCGGGTCTTTTTCCTTGGTATGATAAAAGTATTGGCTCATCATTAGGTACATATATGTATTTGAATGATGGAGGTGTTGCAGGAGATTCTGCATTTTTAGTATCGCCTTCTATAGATTTAAGTTCATTAATTTTACCTGAGTTGCATTTTTGGTATCATAGGTACTCTATTTTAGCATCTATTTTAGATGTTCAGGTATCAAATGATGGAGGTTCATCATGGACAACTAAACATACTATTACAGGTAAAACACATACAGTGGCTGCTGACCCATGGTTAGAGGCAGTTGTAGATTTATCTCAATTTATCAATGATACTGTTCAAGTTCGTTTTAAAGCATCTGCTATATCAAACTCATGCTGTAGTAATCAATCAATAGATAATGTATCAATTGTTGAAAGTTGCCTACCACCAACTTTGGTTTCAGTAGATTCTGTAGAATCATCAAAAGCATTTGTAAGTTGGACAAGTGGTAGCGTAGATTATATTATTGAGTGGGGTACTACTGGCTTTACACAAGGAATGGGAACCGTAGTTAGAGGTACGTCAATAGACAATCAGCATATATTTACAGGCTTACAACCCAGTACCTGTTACGATTTTTATATAAGAGATAGCTGTACTACTTTGTCAAAGAGCGTTTGGGTAGGTCCGTTTGCTATTTGTACACCTGCTTGTGCAGTGCCTAATCCAATTTTTACTGTTACTCCTGCAATTCCTGCACCAGGTCAAACTAATTTTGCATTTGATGCTAGTCTTACTACAGACTATGACTCATTATATTGGGATTTTGGAGATGGGGCTACTAATGCAAATGGTTCTGTATTAGAAAACCATACTTATACTGCAGCTTCAAACGGAGGTGTTGTTGTAACTCTTACCGCTTGTAAAAAATGTACTGATAATGTAGATTCATGTAAAACAACAGGAAGAAGTATATTAATTAACGGTATTGGAACAGAAGAGCTAAGCCTAGATGAAAATGTTGAGGTATATCCAAACCCACATAATGGTGATGTGTTTATTGATTTAAAAACTGTTTACGAAAGTATAGAGATAACTGTCTTTAATTTTATAGGACAAGCTGTTTTATATGAAGAATATACAAATACCAATAGCATTAAACTTACTATAAATGGTACACCGGGAGTTTATACCATTCAGGTAAAAAACGCAAAGGGTGAATTTTATATGATTAAAAGTGTAAAGCAGTAACTAAATTGTCTATTATAAGTATGTAGTATTATTCTTACACATTACAGTTTTAAATTTACACTTATAGATTAATTTTAATAAGCCCCATAATTTCTCCTTAAAATTATGGGGCTTATTTTTTATTCTGTTTTTCAAGGAGTTATGTTTTGTCAACCAATACTTAATGATACTTGTGTTTCTTTTTGTGGTTAAAGTTTGTTTTTATGTCCAGTAAAAAATTATCCACATATAGTTGTTAAAAAAGATATCTATCCATATATTTACTTACCCATCTAGTATAGGTAGTTGCCTATGCAAGGTGGGTAAGTTTTTCTGACTTACAGAAAATCAATAGGTTGAAACTAAAATCATATTTAAAATGAAAAAGTATTTTACTATTTCTATTGTGCTGCTCTTGTTTCTATTAAGCAATACAGCATATTCGCAGGTGCAAACAGCACCATTTACCGAGACCTTTGATGGTCCGTCATGGGTTGCTTCGGGTAGTGACTCTGGGAATCAATTAGATCCTTTATGGACATCTACACCCAATACCGGAAATTCAGCAGTACATAAATGGATACCAAGAAGTACCGGTCCAACCAGTGGTAATGGTCCATTAAATGATCAAACAGGATTAAACTTTCTTTATTGTGAAGAGTCAGGTTCTGCAGCAGGTCAAATAGCAGATTTAATAACTCCGAGTATTGATGTAAGTGGTTTAACAACACCTGCATTGTATTTCTACCAACATAGATTTAGTGCAGGTAGTATATCTGATATGGATGTAGATGTCTCTAATGATGGAGGAGTAACCTGGACAAATATGTATAACATAACGGGAGACGTTCAAACATCATCATCAGCACCATGGGATTCTGTATTTATAAATTTAGCATCTTATATAGGAGATACTATTCAAATACGTTTTCGTCAAATATCAAACGGATGTTGTGGAGACGCAGCAATTGACGATGTAAGA
>JASBRU010000007.1 GCA_030149285.1 Flavobacteriales bacterium | reverse complement strand
ACAGCCTAAAGTAGTTGCTAAATGACTACAGTCCGTTTGCCAGCTAAAGCTCGTATTTAAGTTAAATGACGGACTGGTTGCATTAATTGCCTGGGGCGTTGGGGTTAACGTAGCACAGGGTGGGTTTAAACATCCTGCATTTGCATTTTGAAAGGCATTACCAAATTGGTTACCTGATGCACTAATCGATAAATTTTGAGGTACAAAACCGGAAGGTCCCATTCTAAACTCAGGATCGGCCACCGCTAAATTAAACTGCACCAAATCGCCTGCTACGACTGTAGTATCAAAGCTGACACCACCAAAGGGTGGCGTTACGAAAGGTGGATTGTTTGTACCACAATTCCCTAATAAGGTAACTTGAATCTCTCTGTAAATTTCTGCTACTTTTTGCCCGCATTTCCAAGCTTCTACCTTTACTACTGTAGTATAACCACCATTCCCGATGTCTGTATAAAAGAACACCTCTCCTGTTTGATTATTTAAAGTAGGGCCTAAACAGTTTGGGCAATAAGTAGGGCTTGATGGAAAGTTACTACTTGGTAAGGGTGAAGAAGCACTAAACCCGTTAGCAAACGCAGTATAAGGTGGGTTAGATGGAGGATTAAAATTATTCCCTGATGTACTACCTAATGGTTCTGCCCAATCATAATACAAAGAATCTAATTCAGGGTCAGCCGCATTATGGTTATAGGTAAAAGTATCTGCTATACATATTACCACAGATGGTCTTTCTAAGAACTGTGGAGAGGAATCAAAACAAGGGTTTACCAATTGCCCATTATAAGGATACATTTTAGCTCGTAAAGTAAATGAACCCTGAACAGCTGTATTTACAATTGAGTTACGGGCACCACTGGTATACCAAAACGCCCAACCACTTGCTGGTGGAGTTCCGTTTATAGTAAGTGGAGAACTCACATATATATTCTCTGCTACAGCTCCAAAAATTGAAGGAGGTATAGTTTGACTAATAGAAAGTGTTGGACCACAAGTTATCCCCTGACTAGGATCGAAACAGGTTGGTGATATATCTGTTGCAGATAATTGAGTTGCGCTGAAAGATGACAAACCAGGAACATTAGTATTAATGGTAACCGAATTTCCATAACATCCTAAACACCCCGTACAATCTCGGTATAACTTTATAGTGAATATATATTTACCTGTATTAGGACCTGATTTTACGCATTCCCAAGTAATCTCTCCCCCCATATAATGTGAGGCTTTTACTTCTTGAAGACTTCCAAGAGTAAAAATGGTTATTGCTAATAATAAAATACGTTTTAACATGGTTACATTAATATTATAATTAATACTTCTACTGCTTATTCTATGCAATTTACTAAATATCAGCACTATAAATCAATGCCAAAAATCATTACTTATTTAAAGATGTTATTAAATAGCTGTCGGTAATATTAAACTAGTTACCGTATTTACTACTTAGCTAACGACTATTTTCACATAAACTAACATAAAGCCTACTAAAAATAGAATCCCAAATATACTTAAAATCTTCAGCTTAAAACCAGGTTGCCCTTCTATAGGAACAAAAGACCTTGTAAGTAGCCTAAAATTAAGAAAAGCAATTATAGGAGCAATAACAAATGAAATTGTTGTAGCTAAATCTATAAGTGTTAAGAGGTCTTTTATAAAAACAGCTATTATTATATACCCACCTACTCCAACTAAAAGCAAAGAGAATATATATATCGTATTACTTTTTATCTTTTTAAAGAATAGTAGTTCTGTTGTTCTTTCAAAAACCCTTGAATACCCATCAAAAACAGTAATGGTAGTACTAAACATAATAGAAAAAGCTGCTATAGCAATAATATAATAAGTCCAATCGCCTAATAAATATGTATACATACTTACTATTTTAGAAGAAAATGCAACTGCGTTATCCGGCAAGGCTACTCCAGTACCATTAATAAGCTTTGCACCTAGCACCAAAAAACATATTGCCAATATAGCCGACAGTATATATCCAATTCTAAAATCTAGTATACTTTCTTTAAGAGTAGGTTTGTACCCCGTCTCTTTTATTCGTTCTATTGTCCATAAACTACTCCATGGAGACAGTTCAATGCCGGTTGGCATCCATCCCATTAAAGCTATTAAAAACAAAATCCCCTTATCTGAACTCCATACAGATTCTTGTACAAAACCCTCTATTCGCTCTGGTGTATCTTTAAACCAGACCATTACAAATGCAAATAGTGTGCTAATGAGCAATACAAAGCCAATAACTTTTATTAAGCTATCTAATAGCTTATAGCGCCCTATTAAAAGTACTGTAATGCATATAATAAAGAGTATTGCCGCTGTTTGTGATATTGGTATAGTTATACCTAAAAGATTATTAAACAAGCCCGCTGTAAGAAAAGATACTGCAGCAGTAAGCGTAAACATAGAGCCTATTGTTACAAATAAGTATAAATATAAATACCATTTACTCATTCTTAAGTAACCATCTAACAAACTCTCGCCCATCACATTGGCATACCTAGCGCCATATTCAAAAAAAGGATACTTAAACAAGTTAGCCAATATTACTGCCCATAGTAAAGTATATCCATAGTCTGCTCCTGCTCTACTAGATTGCACTAGATGCGAAACACCTATTGCAGTGGCTGCAAACACAATACCGGGGCCAAAAGCCTTTAAGAAATTCTGTCTTTTTAAAGCTTTATTCATCAATTATAGACTGGTTGCCTTTAACTTGGCCTGTTCAAACTCTTGCATCATATTTTGTACAATAGTCTTTGCGGGTAAAATATCATCTAACAAGCCTGAAACCTGTCCTATTTCTAACTCGCCCTCATCTAAATCCCCTTCAAACATTCCTCGCTTAGCTCTTGCCCTACCTAATACTTCTTTCAATTGTTCTATTGATGCACAATTATTGTATGCATCCTGAACCTCAGTATAAAACTTATTCTTAATTAATCTAACAGGTGCTAATTCCTTTAAGGTTAAAATTGTATCCCCTTCTTTAGATTCAACTACTTTATTTTTGAAATTAATGTGCCCAGAAGACTCTTCACTAGCTACAAACCTACTACCTACCTGCACAGCATCTGCGCCTAAAATCATAGCTGCCAACATAGACTCGCCGGTACCAATACCACCTGCAGCAATTACCGGAATATCTACAGCTTTCTTAACCATTGGTATTAAACAAAGTGTGGTAGTCTCATCTCTACCATTATGCCCTCCTGCTTCAAAACCTTCTGCTACAATAGCATCAACACCAGCTTCCTGTGCTTTTATAGCAAACTTTACACTTGCCACCACATGTACTACCTTAATTCCTTTTTCCTTTAAAAAATTAGTCCATGTTTTAGGGTTTCCGGCAGATGTAAATACAATTTTCACGCCCTCTTCCACAATAATATTCATGTGTTTATCTATGTCTGGATACAACATAGGAACATTTACAGCAAAAGGCTTATCTGTTGCTTTTTTACATTTTTGAATATGCTCGCGGAGAATCTCAGGGTACATAGACCCTGAACCTATAATCCCTAAACCACCGGCATTACTAACAGCGGAGGCTAATTCCCAACCACTACACCAAATCATTCCTGCTTGAATAATTGGATAGTCTATTCCAAAAAGTTCTGTGATTTTATTACTCATAATAGATGCATCTTTCTTTAGAAAGATGTAAATCTACTATAATAATGAGAATAGAAAAACTAGATTTTACTCGTTAATAACACCCGAGCCTATTAAGTCATTATTTTTATACCAAGCAACAAACTGACCAGGAGTAATTGCAGTTTGGGGTTCATCAAATATTACATACAAGCCATTAGATTCATTATATAAAGTGGCTTTTTGAAGAGGCTGTCTGTACCTTATTCTCACTTCAAACTCCTTTGACTCACCTTCTGAGATAACCATATCTGGTCTTAACCAGTGTATTTCATCTTTCTTTACAAATAAGCCTTTACGCTTTAAGCCTTTATGATTACTCCCTTGACCTGTGTAAATGATGTTCTCTTCTACATCAGTATCAATAACAAATAAAGGTTCAGGGGTACCTCCAACGCTTAAGCCCTTTCGCTGACCAATTGTAAAATAATGTGCACCTGAGTGCTCTCCTACTACTTTACCATCGCTAATTGTATAATGTAAGGGCTTTGCAAGCTCCTGTATAGTAGCATCTCCATTAGGTAGTTTATCATATACCAATGCATTATCTGCAACCTCAACAATTTTACCTGCTTTTGGCTTTAATTGTTGTTGCAAGAAATCGGGCAAACGTACTTTACCAATAAAACATAGCCCTTGCGAGTCTTTTTTATCTGCAGTAACCAAATCTAATTCTGTAGCTATTTTGCGTACCTCCGGCTTTTGTAAATGACCTATAGGAAACAATGCTTTGCTTAACTGCTCTTGTGTTAATTGGCACAAGAAATAGCTTTGGTCTTTATTATTATCGGCACCAGCTTTTAAAGAGTATATAGTTTTACCGTCAACCTCTAATTCTTCTCGTTGGCAATAATGCCCGGTAGCTACATAATCAGCCTTTAATTTTAAAGCTGCTTTTAAAAATAAGTCAAACTTTATTTCTCTATTACAAAGCACGTCAGGGTTTGGTGTTCTACCAGCTTTATACTCCGCAAACATATAATCTACAATACGCTCTTTGTACTCTACACTAAAGTCTATAACCTGAAAAGGGATGCCCAATTTTTCTGCCACCAACATTGCATCGGTGCTATCCTCAACCCAAGGGCATTCATGATCTATAATTACAGAATCATCATGCCAATTGCGCATAAATAAAGCAATCACCTCATAACCTTGCTCCTTTAATAAGTAAGCTGCAACGCTAGAGTCAACTCCACCCGACAATCCTATTACTACTCTTTTCATTTTACATCTGTCTCCTTTATCAAATCACCATCTTCATAGGTTTGATACTTTAAAGGCTTTCCTGTTTCTTCATCAAAAACCATCCAGGTACCAATCTTTAATCCCATCTCATATTTTCCTTTTAAAATTGGCTTCCCATAAACACTAAAATAGGTAGCCTCTCCATCAAGCTCACCTTCTACAAAGTTGGCCTTGGTTTTGTTCAGACCATCTTCATATTTCTGAATCCACTCTCCATGTTTCTTCCCATTTTTATAACCGATCTTTTCTGCAATTACTCCATTCTCATAATAAGTAATAAACTCCCCATGCTTTACGCCTTTATCATAAGATTCTGTTAAAATTAACTGCTCTTTATGGTTGTAATACTTCCAAGTACTATCCTTTTTTGTACCAATATATATTCCTTCAGCTTGTAGCCTACCATTGTCTCCATACATTTTTGCATAACATACTCCCGTAGTACCTCTATATGCCTTTTCAGCTTTTAAAGTTCCTTTAATATCATAAAACTTAAATACTCCAACCTCAATATCATCTTTAAACTGACCTTGATAACGGGGTTTCTCATTAGGATACAATTTTTCCCATTTGCCTTGTTTCCTACCCTGTTTATCTACCTGATTAACTTGGGCATAAGATGAAACACCTAAACAAAAAATGAGGATAAGGAAAGCTACTTTTTTCATGTGTCTGTTTTAATAAGTTGCAAAGGTAAAAAGAAAACATTTGCTTAAAGTATCAATTATATTGTAATCTTATAACGTACATTTTTCTGTTTACTGTGTTTTTTAATATTGATTTCGGATATTTGGGCAGCGACAAAAAACGCATATGAAGGCAGTAATACTAGCAGGTGGTAAAGGAACACGCTTGCAACATCTCACAAAAGACATTCCCAAACCAATGATTCCTGTTGCTGGCAAGCCATTGCTTGAGCATCAGATAATATTATTGGCAGAATATAATATTACAGATATCACCATACTGGTAAACTATTTAAAGGATAGCATTATCGATTATTTTGGAGATGGCTCTGCTTTTGGGGTGAATATTAGCTACTACGAAGAGCTTGAACCATTGGGCACAGTTGGAGGCATTAAAGAAATTGAAGAATCACTTACCGAAGACTTTATTGTTTTTTACGGAGACGTAATGGTAAATATGGATTTGAATCGATTGATTGATTTCCATAATCAAAAAAATAGCGAAGCTACCCTTGTACTCCACCCTAATGATCACCCTTATGATAGCGACTTAGTAGATATTGATGACACGGATAGAGTAACAGCGTTTTATCCAAAGCCTCATGAAGAAGGCAAGTATTATCGTAACCTTGTAAATGCAGCTTTGTATGTATTTAGCCCTAAAATACTACCCCTTTTAGAAAAAGGTGTGAAGGCTGACTTTGGAAAAGACATCTTCCCAAAAGTACTGAATAAACTAGATGTATTTGGTTACAACACTACCGAATACCTAAAAGATATGGGTACACCAGATAGACTGGAAAAAGTAGAAGCAAATGTAAATAGTGGGTTAGTTGAACGCAAATCATTAAAACATAAGCAAAAGGCTATTTTCCTCGATAGAGATGGTGTAATTAATCCTGACAAACACCTTATACATAAGCACGAAGACTTTGAGTTGTACCCTTATACAGCTGATGCAGTAAAGAAAATAAACCAATCAGAATACATAAGTGTAGTTACTACCAACCAATCTATTATTGCGCGTGGCATGGCCACTATTGATGAGTTAAATCAAATCCATAATAAAATGGATACCCTATTGGGTAATGAACGTGCAAAGCTAGATGCTATTTATTACTGCCCACATCACCCAGATAGTGGGTTTGAAGGAGAGATAAAAGAATACAAAGTAGACTGCGAGTGCAGAAAACCCAAACCGGGTATGCTACTACAAGCCGCTGAAAAATTTAATATTGACTTATCACAATCCTACATGATTGGTGATTCTGAGAGAGACATTATTGCTGGTAAATCTGCCGGATGCACTACTATTGGGGTGAAAACAGGTAAAGGAATTAAGTCTGCAAAAGTACTACCCAACTATTTCTTCGGGAACTTAAAAGAAGCTATCGACTTTATAATTGATGAGCCTTATAGCAGTATTTATAACGATATAATCAGTAGATATACAGAATCTAAAAAGCCTACAATTATTACGGTTGCGGGTAACTCTAGATCCGGTAAAAGTACTTTAGCTACTTATTTACAAAAGAAGTTTGAGGCAGATAATAAATCGGTATTGAAAGTAGAACTAGATAATTGGATTTTACCAAAAGAACGGCGACAAAAAGAGGTTGATGTATTTACCAACTTCCAATTAAATAAAATTGAAACCGATATAAAAGAACTGCTTTCCGGTAAAACCATAAAAGCAAACGGTTATAAAAGACATCCTGAAAGAGAAATTGAGGATATTGAATACACATTCAACCATCAAGACATCATTATAATTGAGGGCATTGTAGTTTTAGGTTCAGAATACCTAAGAGATATATCAGATATTACTCTTTTTAAAGACATCAGTTCAACAGTATTAAAAGAGCGTTTGCATACCTTCTATAAATGGAAAGGATATAGTGATGAAGATTTTGAGGCTTTATACGCTATGCGCAAGCCTATTGAATATGATATAATAGAAAAGCATCGTACATTAGCCGATATAATAGTGCAATAGAATGATAATTACCAAAACTCCTTTTAGAATCAGTTTTGTGGGCGGTGGCTCAGATTTAGAAGCTTTTTACTCAAAAAGTCAAGGTGCTGTATTAAGTACTAGTATCAATAAGTACATGTACATTTCATCGCACAAGTTTTTTGAAGCCGATAAAATTCGTACTAAGTATAGCATTACAGAAACCGTAGGCAATGTAGATGATTTACAACACCCTATTTTAAAAACTGCTCTTAAGAAATTTGGTATTACAGGTGGTTTAGAAATTAGCTCTATTGCCGATGTACCATCAGGTACAGGCATGGGGTCTTCCTCTTCATTTACTGTAGGGGTATTACATAACTTACATGCTGTAACCAGCAAACATGCTTCTAAAGAAACATTAGCTGCAGGAGCCTGCGAAATAGAAATTGACATACTGAAAGAACCGATTGGTAAGCAAGACCAATATGCTGCTGCTTATGGTGGTTTAAATGTAATTGAGTTTAATAAAAACGGGAGTGTAAATGTTACTCCTGTACAAATAGAAAAAGAGGTTTACCAAAGCCTAGATGAGAACTTGGTTATGTTTTACACAGGCGACCAACGTAAAGCATCAGACATTTTATCGCAACAAAAGAAGAATACAACTTCTGACGAAGAGAAATTTAAAGCCCTACAGCAAATGGTAGGCTTGGTATATGATTTAAGAGACAGCTTAATTGGTGGCAACCTAAATGATTTTGGTAAAATACTGCATGAAAACTGGATTTTAAAGCAACAACTGGCTAAAGGTATCAGTAACCCACTAATAAGTGAGATGTACGATGCAGGGCTTAAAAATGGTGCTTTAGGTGGTAAATTGCTAGGTGCCGGTGGTGGTGGATTTTTATTATTTTATTGCCCTAAAAAAAATCAGGAGCGTTTAACACAAGCTTTAGGGGCTGCAAAGCGTTTTGACTTTAAATTTGAACAAGAAGGTTCTAAACTAATTTATTACGGAGATGAGTAACACTGCTGACAACTATATAAACCTTGTAAAGGAAACATTAGATAATTTAGATAGAAACTCTTTAGACCAAATGATTGAGGCTTTTATGAGAGTTTACAATGCAGGTGGTACTATCTACACGTTTGGTAATGGTGGTAGTGGTGCTTCTGCATCTCATGCTGCAGGAGACTTTTTAAAAGGAGCTTCTTATGGTTTAGACAAACGCTTTAAAATGGTTTGTTTAAATGACAACCTCCCCTCTATGATGGCTATTGCAAATGATATTGGTTATAACGACATTTTTATTGAGCCTTTGAAAAACTATATGGGTAAAGACGACCTAGTAATAGGTATATCCGGTAGTGGTAACTCAGAAAATGTGGTGAGAGCTATGCAATACGCCAAAGACAACAATGTGCAAACCCTTGCACTTTGTGGCTTTAAAGGAGGTAAGATAAAAGAACTAGCCGACATCAACGTTCATGCTCAGGTAATGGACATGGAGGTAACTGAAGATGTGCATATGGTTATCTTTAATATCGTGAAAAAAGAAGTAATGAAACGCTTAATGGGCGATAACCCAAGTATGGGAGCTACTTATGATGCTCGTGTAAAATAAGCTTACAGCTTAATTCCTCTTCTATCTCCCATTATATATATGGCAAACCAGTTTCTGCCAAAACCAATACCATAGCCTACTAATTGGGTTACAGATGTAGCTATGCTCAACACACCTACTTTTAGGCTATTATTCTGTATCGTGCTATCAATCAAAATTGCTGCAAAATATAATAAATAGCCAACTGTAATCAGGTAAAATATTGGCAAGTATATAAAAGCAAACAGCAGCCAAAAGAACAGCATTTTTGTAAAGAAATAAGGGAAGAAATGTGTGAGCTTTAGCTGTCCCTTATGCTTTCTGGCTAAGTTTATACGTGCTGCCCCAAAGCGGAATACTTGCTTGTAAAATTTCTTTAATGTAGTTCTGCGTTTGTGATATACATAAGCCTTAGGAATTAGTGCGGTTTTAAACCCTGCCTCTATTATACGCATACTTAGCTCTACATCTTCTCCGCAACGGAAATTGGTATCATAGCCATTTACGGCTTTAAAAGCCTTAGCAGAAATACCCATATTAAAACCTCTTGGGTGATACTCTCCTACATGTTTTTCTTTACCCCGTATACCACCGGTAGTAAACAAAGATGTCATTGAATAGCTGATAGCTTTTTGCAAGTCTGTAAAGCTCTCATGTGCCGCATCAGGGCCACCAAAGGCATCTACTTTATTCTTTTCTAAAAAGGTGATAATTTCATTCAGGTAATTCTTAGGGATAATGCAATCTGAATCTAAAAAGATGATATAATCTCCTTTAGCTACTTCTGCCCCCCTATTGCGTGCATCACTTACAGGTAAGTACTGCTCATAAATAATGGTTAGTTCATACTTACCATTATTTTCAAACCTTTTCAGTTCTGGGCGAAGACTGTCATCTGGTGTTCCATCAGCAATAATCACTTCAAAGTTTGTTGCATTTTGATGTGTCAAACTTTCCAGAAACTCTGTTACCTCTTCGGGTCTACCAAATGTGGGAGCTATTAGTGAGAAAAACACAGGCTATACCTCCAAAAAGTTTAAGCGTTCACTTATACCGTAATCCGTTTTATTAGGTCTATTTCTACTAATCATTTCAGCTAAAAAGCCAGCCAAAAACAATTGAGTACCTAATATCATTGTAGTTAAAGCTATAAAAAACCATGGGTTATCAGTAACCAAAATAGTAGGTTTACCCATTTTCATATTTACAATTTTGCCAATACCTATATAAGCTGAAGCTATAAAGCCTACAAAAAACATTAGTGTTCCTAATGTTCCAAAGAAGTGCATAGGGCGCTTACCAAATTTAGATACAAATGCTAATGATACTAAATCTAGAAAACCATTGATAAAACGTTCTAAACCAAACTTAGTAGTGCCGTACTTACGAGCACGGTGCACCACTACTTTTTCTCCAATTTTTGGGTAACCTGCACCTTTTGCTATAAAAGGGATGTAACGATGCATTTCGCCTTGGATATCTATATTTTTTACTACTTCTTTTTTGTATGCTTTTAAACCACAGTTAAAATCATGCAGCTTAATTTTAGACATACTACGGGTTACCGCATTAAAAAGCTTGGTAGGGATAGTTTTAGAAAGCGGGTCATGACGTTTCTTTTTCCAACCTGAAACCAAGTGGAAGCCATCCTTCATTATCATTTCATACAAACCCGGTATTTCATCTGGGCTATCTTGTAAGTCAGCATCCATCGTAATTACTACATCACCCTCTGCTGCTTTAAAGCCTACATTTAAACCTGCAGACTTACCATAGTTTCTACGGAAACGAATACCTTTTGCATTTGGATTTTTTGATGACAGTCCTTCTATTACCTCCCATGATTTATCATTACTTCCATCATCTACAAAAATAATTTCGTAAGAAAAATTATTGGCAGCCATTACCTTTACAATCCAATCATGCAATTCTGGTAAAGACTCATCTTCGTTATATAAGGGAATTACTACTGATATATCCATTTGTTCACATTTCTGAATCCAATATTAATGGGTCCGAGAATTTCGTTTTATCCTTTCGCCAAACAAAAATAGAAGTAATTAATGGAATAATGACACTAAATAATAATGAGCTTATTATATAACCTGCAATTCTATAAGACGGAGCTGTACTCATTATTAATAATTCTCTTTCCAGTTCTAACTGTTCTTCAGTAAGATTATAGTTTTCTTCCATATAATCCATATTATATGAAATATAGTTCTCATTAAGTTCAGGTATAAAGTAGTGCTCTACTTCTATTGCAGAAATGCCAATTACGTTTGCCAACATATTTAAAAAAAAACCTACAATAAATACTCGCCCATAACTTACATACCCCCCTAAACTTTTTCTATAATATTTACTTGCAAGAAAAATGAGAATAAATGCTAAAATTATTGAAGGTATAGCTATCCAAACAAAAGATTCATTTGGCCTTATAAAGCCATCATTAATAAATATATAATGAATAAAAAAATACATTGCACCTAACAAAAGAGAGTAAGGAGCAATAATATTTATAAATGTTTTCTTTTTACTCATTTCATGATTAAGATTCTATATCTATTGGGTCTTCATCATCAATATTACCTGCTGTTTTCTTAAAAATTGCAGCTGTTACTAATGACAGTATTGCCGCCCAAAACAAACCTCTCAAAATAGATAACAATGCCATAGATACCGGAGAAGTAAATGTACTTAACATTGAGAACGCCATTTCTTCTTCTTCCTCACTCATATTAGGGCTATCTTCATACATTTTCTCTTCAGCTAACTGGTGCATTTCTGTTAAAATCTCTGGGTTATTACTTAAATCTATCCCAATAGAAATACCTCTCAAACCATAGGCAATACTTATTACAGTAAAACCAACTAAAAAAGCTTTTCCATAGCTTATAAAACCATTACTATATTTATTTCTATAGCGTAAGGTTGCCAATACTACAGCTGTAATACTAAAAACCCAACGTATAACCCACTTTCCGGCAATTGTTTGATTATTATCAATCGGGTTATCAATAAACACAAGTGCTACTAGTACTATTGATAGTATAAGTATATGAACAATTGAGGATGCTAAAATTGATTTTTTCATAATTTAACTTTACTATATTATCTACTCCAGTGACTCGTTATCTAATGAGTCATTCTCTAAAGCATGATTAATACCTCCTTTTTTCATTAAAAAAATAGAAATAATTAACGACAGAATTGCTCCCATAACTGCTCCCATTATCACTATCATTACAGACATCATAACAGGAGTCATAAACATTTTACTCATTTCTTGAGCTTGTTCAATTTGTTGATTTGTCATATCCGGGTTTTGCTCTAACATTCTCTCCTCAACTTTTACCATTTCTCTTTCCATTAAGATATCCATATAACTAGGAGATATAACTGTAGTATATAGCAAAAACAATGGCATGTATACCACATTAGCCATAAAAAAAGTTAAAAAGCCCACAGTAAATGCTTTACCATAAGTAATACCTCCACCCAATTCTTTATTTCTATAGATAGCAATTGACATTATTATAACTGCTACAGATAAAGCAATGGAAATTATTGAAAATATTGTACTTCTACTATCTACGTCAAATACGTCTGATACTATTAAACCTAAAAAGGAGATCACACCTAATATTAAAAAATAAGGTGTTACGTGTTTAAAAACTGATTTTGGTGTATTCATGATATGGTGTTTTTTTAATTATTCATCGTCTAATATATTAGACGCACTAGGATTCTTTTTTGTTACAGCCGCAAGCAACAAACCTATTACTGAAGCATATAACACAAATGGAAGTAGCCCCTTAAGTAAGCTTACAGTAGAGTACATATAAGATGATGTTGTTATCTTAATTTGTTCATCTATTTGCTCTTCTGTAAAACGGCCACTCTCAATCAAGTTTTCTTTTAACATTGTAATAACTTGATCATTTAAGTAATGTCCAAGTTCAACATCTACAATATTATATAAAACGATATTCACTAATGTAAAAAAAGTAAAAGTAAAGCCTGCAGTTAGAATAAAGGCAGAAAACGAGTCTCTAAAGCTTATCACCCCCTTATTTTTAATCTTTACCTGAATAACAGACACTACACCAAAAGCAAAGCATAGTAAAAATATACCCAGTCCTATTCCTAAATTTGCTAATAAATCTTGGTTAAAAAAGTATGATAGTACTACAAACAATAATAATATTGTTGATCCTACCAAACCATTTCTCAGCACCACTTTCTTCACATCCGGATTCATAAAGACTTCTTGTTTTTGATTGATGAGCAAATATAAATAAAATAGCCCCTAATTTAGGCTTCACAAATTTTTAATATTCTATAAACATGTCTTACCTTTGCGGCGGGCAAGTCTTATACAACCAGCTCCCTTTGAACTCCCCCAGGGCAGGAATGCAGCAAGGGTATTAGGTCGTAGCGGTGTGATATAAGTCGCTTGCCCATTTTTTATGCAAAAAATTTCGGTTTTTTAATGGGGCTCGTGCCTATAACTTTCCTAAATTTGTCCTTTATCAATCTGTAAACGTATACCTTACACACATGAAATTTTTCATAGACACAGCAAACCTAGACCAAATTAAAGAAGCCCAAGAATTAGGCGTTTTAGATGGTGTTACCACTAACCCATCACTAATGGCTAAAGAAGGCATTAGCGGTCAAGACAATATTTTAAAGCATTACGTAGATATCTGCAACATTGTAGATGGTGACGTAAGTGCAGAAGTAATCTCTACCGATTTTACCGGAATGATTAGAGAAGGTGAAGCTTTGGCTGACCTTCACCCACAAATTGTGGTAAAAGTACCTATGATAAAAGATGGTGTAAAAGCTATTAAGTACTTTACAGATAATAACATTCGTACAAACTGTACACTTGTATTTTCTGCAGGTCAGGCATTATTAGCTGCTAAGGCAGGCGCAACATATGTATCTCCTTTTATTGGTAGATTAGATGATATTTCTACAAACGGTTTAGAGCTAATTGCTCAAATCCGCCAGATATATGATAACTACGGATACGAAACTCAAATTTTAGCTGCATCTGTAAGACACACTATGCACGTTATTAACTGTGCAGAAATTGGTGCGGATGTAATGACAGGTCCATTAAGCTCTATCACAGGTTTATTAAACCACCCATTAACTGATATTGGCTTAGAGAAATTTTTAGCTGATTATAAAAAAGCAAACGGATAATTGCTCATACGCATATACCAAGATAATCCCAACCCTAAGGCAGTACAACAAGTAGTTAACTGCCTTAGAAACGGGGGTGTAATTATATACCCCACAGATACAGTATATGCAATTGGTTGCGATGTAACCCAACCCAAAGCCTTAGAACGTGTTGCTCGTATTAAAGGACTAAAGCTTGAAAAAGCTGACTTCTCTTTTATTTTTTACGACTTAAGTCATTTATCTGATTATACTCTTCAGGTTGACACCCCAACCTATAAACTGTTAAAAAGAGCCTTACCAGGACCTTATACCTTTATTTTAAAGGCTAATAGTATTATCCCAAAGATTTTTAAGTCTAAAAAGAAAACCATTGGTATTCGTATACCCGATAGTAATATCATCAGAACTATTGTAAATGAACTCGGTAACCCCGTAGTATCAACATCAGTACATGATGATGACGATGTTATTGAATACACAACAGACCCTGAATTGATACACGAACGCTACGAAAACCTTGTAGATATTGTTGTTGATGGCGGATATGGCGATAATTTTGCATCTACTGTTTTAGACCTTTCTGAAGGGGAAGTAGAAATTATCAGAGAAGGAAAAGGATTAGTTGAGGATATCCTCTAATCTGTATATATTTACCTAAATTCTAAAAATTCATAGTATGAAACTGCAAAATATTGTAATGATATCTAGCTTATCATTATTAACACTCAACGCATGCAACAAAACAAAAAGTACTAAAGATAAAGTAAAAGCTGCCGCAGAAGTTGTAGAGCAAAAAGCAAGTGAAACTGTTACAGAAGTAAAAAATGCAGTTGCTGACCCTGGTTTAATTACATTAGATGCTACAGTACCCCATAATGAACTGGTTGCAAATGCCGAAGGATTAATTGAAGCTAAAGGATTAACACTTTTTACTAAAATTGAGCACCATAAAGGAGCGGAAAGTATTGGTGAAGAACTAAACCCCACTACCCTTTTGATATTTGGTAATCCTAAAGTTGGCACCTCTTTTATGCAAGAAGATCAACTGTTTGGCTATGCACTGCCTATGAAGTATTTAATATGGGAAGATGATAAGGGAAATGCTCACTTAAGCTATATGCCAGTAAATGTAATGACTAAAGAATACGGAATTAGCGCAAATGATAAAGTAGATGGGAATATTACTAAACTGGCAAACGAAATCATAAACTCTACGCCTACTAAAGAATAACAGTTTTTTAGTTTAGAAAACCATAAAAAGCGACTATTCAGTCGCTTTTTTTATTTCAGAGAAGGCGTTTCCAAGATTACCCGTAATGTCTGAAGCTATCATTGCTTCATCTCCTATATTTTCTGCGGCTAGTTCACCAGCAAGCCCATGTATGTAAACACCTGTTATTGCTGCTTCTAATGGTGTGTATCGTTGAGACAACAAACCGGTTATCACTCCTGTAAGCACATCCCCACTTCCCCCTGTTGCCATACCAGAGGTGCCTGTAGAGTTGAAATACACTTTACCGTCAGGAGTAGATATACATGTATAAGTTCCTTTTAAAACCACATACACTTTATGCTTCTTAGCAAAAGCCAACTGTAACTCTAATTGTTCATACCCCTTAGATTTTTTACCTATTAATCTTTCAAACTCCTTAGGGTGTGGTGTAAGAATACTGTTTTCTGGTACCAGCTTTAATAAGTCTTGATGGCTAGCTAATATATTTAGAGCATCTGCATCTATAACCATTGGTCTTTTGGTAAGCTTCAATAATTTCTCAAATGCCTTTACAGTTGTACCATCACCCCCTATACCCGGCCCTATACCTATAGCATCATATTCTTTATTTAAGGTAATAGATGTTATTTCTTTTTCAGCAGTATCAACCTCTACCATCGCTTCAGGCAAAGCAGTTTGCATAATTTGGTAACCACAGCTTGGTATATGGGTAGTTAATAGCCCTGCTCCTGACCTGATTACAGCTTCTGCTGATAAAACTGCTGCCCCAATTTTTCCGTAACTACCTGCTACAAGCAGTGCATGCCCGTAAGTACCTTTATGAGAAAACTTATCTCTACTTTTTAGTAATCTACTAACATCACTTCTTTTAGTAAAGCTGTAATTTGTTTTTACCTCATTAATAAAAGTTGGATGAATACCTATATCTAAAACAGTAAAGTCTCCTACATAAGTTCCGCTATCAGGAAATAAGAAAGATAGTTTGGGAAATTGAAAGGTGAGTGTCTCATTGGCCTTTATAATTCTTGAAAAATTATTCCGGCTATTATCTTCTCCAAATAACCCTGTTGGAATATCAATAGCAATAACCTTATTAGCAGTATGATTAATTGCGTTTACTACAGATGCTAATAAACCATCTAAAGGTCTGGTAATGCCAGAACCTAATATAGCATCAATAATTATAGTATACGGTTCTATCTCGCCAATATCGGATACTAAGTTTACCTCTGTAATAGATACAGGTAATGCTTTTAGTAAGCTTTTATTAGAATTGTAATCATCAGAACTATCTGCAGAATGGTTTAACTCAAAGACTTCTACTTTATACCCCCTTTGATGTAATAATCGTGCAATTGCCAATCCGTCTCCGCCATTATTACCTTTGCCACAAAAAATTGAGAATAATTGTCCTTTCGGATAACTATCCATTATGTGTTCAACACACGCAATAGCTGCCCTCTCCATTAACTCAACAGATTTTATAGGCTCCTTTTTGATGGTATAAGCATCTGCCTCACGAATTTGCTCTACGGATAATATCTTCATGAACTTGTTGTATCTGTTTTACCAACAATTCCTTAGTAGTATTGTTTTTAATTACATAGTCTGCCAAAGCTAATCTTTGATCTTCATTCCACTGATTAGCCATTCTGTTTAGTACCTCTTCTTTAGTACTCCCATCGCGCTCCATCACTCTCTTTACTCTAACACCTTCATCGGCTGAAACCACTATTGTTGCATCTAATTGTTTGTAAGATCCACTTTCAAATAAAATAGCAGCCTCTTTTAACACATAAGCACTTGTCTGATTAGCTACCCATTCTTTAAAATGATTAGCAACTGCCGGGTGTATGATAGCATTTACTTTCTCTAACAATACCTTATCAGAGAATATTTTTGAAGCCAATAGCTTTCTGTTTAATAGCCCACCTTCATAAACTTCTTCTCCTATTAATTCTATCAATGCCTCTTTTATTTCGGCATTTGTATTGGTTAGCTTTTTAGCTTCATCATCGGCATAATACACAGGCACACCTAGCTCTTTAAAAGCTTTTGCTACAGTGGTTTTTCCACTACCTATACCGCCTGTAATACCTACTTTATACATCTATTTAAAAATCAAATACTCTACACGTTGTGGAGTAAACCTTAAGCTTTTTAATTCATTGGGGTATTCTGTGAGTTCTAGTTTTACCGAGTTACTCTCAAAGTCTATCTTACGATAATCACATACAATCTCAAAGTCTTCGGGCAAAAGCTCATAATAGGTTTTCATTCCCATTAAGCCATATACTTTTACTTTATCCGGATATAACTTTAATTGCTCTCCCTCCGGAACATTGATTGGGGTAATAGGTACTTCAGTATATACCTCTGTATATTCATCAATAGGTATAGTTACAGAAACCTCTCCTTGTTCATATTTAAGCTGGTTATTAGTTTTTAATTGCAATTGTTGTACATTATTATCAGGTTTAGATTTAATCTCAAGTCCCTCGGTATAAACTGCTTTTAATGTATCTAAAATGTTTTTTGGTCCCCTAACATTTATGTATTCTGGTTCTACTCTTATAGCTGAGCTTAATGCAAATTGCTTAGGTAAGTCTATACTTATATTGGTTTTTACGGGAACTCTTTTTAGCTCCAGCATGCTATAAGTAAATAAAATTTTATCGGGTGTAATAGAGCCTATCTTCACTTCTGTTGGGAAAAACTTAGCCACTATACTTTTTTGAGTATTTGGCAGCCAGTATTCATTACCTGCAGTAGTAGGTCTTATATCTAAGTTTGCCACAGATATTTTGGCTGTTCTCTTACCGGTAATACTGTACCTCAATAATTTAAAACCATACGTGGTTATTTCTACCTTTAGTTCTGTTGGCAATTCATTTACCAATAGTTTATCATTGGGCATATCAGTATATACTACCGGAACTGTAATGGTTGTTGTATGTTCTTTAGATAGTTTTATCAATAACCAAAATAAAGCCGACAGCGCTAAACATACCAGAAACACAGAAGTATTTTTACTACTCTGTAGCTTTCTGGGTAAATCAGACACATAATTTACTATCTGTTTAAACATAGAGGTATATTACAAAAAAACGGGCTTAAAAATAAGCCCGTTTTTAAAAATTATCATCAAAAAATAATTAATCTACTTTTTAGTTGTGTCCTCTTTTTTAGGACCATAATGATGAGCTGTAAGCTCTTTTGATACAGCTGACTTCTCAATTTTTAATCTACCACCACCTTCGGTGTCAATAATAAGTACTGAATCTTTAATCTCAGCAATCTTACCATGAATACCACCGGTAGTAACAATTTTCAGTCCTTTTTGTATTTCTTCTCTAAACTTGCGTTCTGCCTTTTGTCTTTTAGACTGCGGGCGAATCATAAAGAAATAAATAACAACGAACATCAAGCCCATCATCAAAAACATGTTTGGCCCTCCGGCCCCTTTCTCTTGAGCTTGTAAAAGTATATTTAGCATTTTTTATCTAATTATTCTGCAACTGGTGCAGCTTGTTGTGTTTTAGGAGTAACTGTTGCACTAATGTTTAATACTTTAGTGTTTGGTGTAGTATTGGCAGTTAAAGTAACTTGCTTACGTTGGTTACCAGGCTTACCTGAACTGTTAAAGCTTACTAAAATCTCGCCAGTTGCACCAGGAGCGATTGGCTCTTTAGAGTACTTAGGCACAGTACAACCACAACTACCTTTTGCATTAGTAATAATTAAAGGAGCATCACCTGTATTGGTAAATTCAAACGTTGTGTTTACAACTTCACCTTCATTAATTGTACCAAAATCATGTACTTCTTTTTCAAAAGAAAATACCGGAGTACCTGATTGTCCATCAACAGCACTTGCATCTACAGCAGTATTTGCAGTTTGTGCATTTGTGCTAGAGCTAGCACTATCTCCATTATCAATTCTTTTTGCAGCACTATCACATGATACTGCAAAAACACCTGCTACAGCAAGCATTACAACAGGAACAAATTTTCTTATCATTTTCTACTAATTTATGTTTATTATTCTAGTGTTATTCCTACAAATGTACTAATTACATTAAGCCTCTGCCAATTTTTTTAATCTTATTTTCTTTTGTCAAATCAGCTACAAGCTTGTCTAATATTCCGTTTATAAATACTTTACTCTTTGGGGTACTATAATCTTTAGATAACTCTATGTACTCATTAAGGGTAACCTTGGTAGGGATAGAATTAAAATTAATTAGTTCCGTAATCCCCATTCTCATTAATAAAATATCCATGGCAGCAATACGGTCTACCTCCCAGTTTTTTGCCTTTTCTACTATCATTGCTGTATACTCTTTCTCATTCAGCAATGTTTTTCTAAACAGCTCTTTTGCAAAGCCTATATCTTCTGGGTCTTTATATAAGTCCATTAAAGTTATGACTTGTTCTGTCTCTTTCTTAGCAGACTGGATAGTACGCAACACCATAGAGTTAATTAGTGGTAGGTCATCTACCCAATAAATGCTCTTTTCTTCAAATATGTGATGGAGTTGTTCATTGGGTGCTACAAAGTCTATAAACAGCTGGGCTATAAACTTTCTATCTTCAGAAAAAGCTACTCTATCAGAGTTCATGTACTCTTGGTACAAGTCGCTTTCTCTTATTTCATTAAAAACTTTCTTAATCAAGTCTTTTTCCTCTGCCCAACCAATAGCATTATCCTCAACATATTTGTTAAGGCGCTGATTGTTTTCTAATGCATTTAAAATTACATTATTAACAAATTTTAAATTTGGATTTAAGTCGTCTTGACTAGGAAGTTTTTTGGCTTTGTTTTTTTCTATACGGTCTTCTGCAGCATGTTTAAGCTTAACCATAAATAAGAGCATGTATGCATACAAATCATACACTCTTTCCATACTTTTTACTAATTCTTTCTCATAGAGAGCAATATTAGTATCCTCTTTTTGCATAGCAGCATAAAGAGTTTGCATCACTTTCATGCGAATGTGTCTTCGATTAAGCATTAGCTAAAGCTTTTCAATAATTTATAGAACGTTTCTTTTTTTAAGCCTATTATTTGTGATCTGCCACTCTCTTTTGTGCTATACTTAGCGCAGCTTGATGAGTAGTTACACCTTCGGTTTCTGATTTTTTCAGAATTTGAAGTGTAGTATCATAAATGTTTTCTGTTTTTCTAAGCGCCTCATCTCTGTTATAGCCATGTAACTCTGAGTATACATTTATTAAACCACCTGCATTGATTAAAAAGTCAGGAGCATAAATAATACCTTTTTCCATTACCGCTTTACCATGAATTTGCTCATCTGCCAACTGATTGTTAGCAGCACCAGAGATGATTGCACATTTCAACCGCTGCAAAGTTACATCATTTACTGTTGCACCTAATGCACATGGTGCATAAATATCCATATCTAAGTCATAAATACCGTCGCCGTAAATAATTTCGGCTCCAAACTCTTTTGAAACAGTTTGTAAACGGTCTTCATTAATATCATTGATATAAACCTTTGCTCCTTCTTCTGTTAAGTGTTTTACTAGATTTTCACCTACATGTCCAATACCCTGTACAGCAACAACTTTTCCTTCTAACTTATCAGTACCCCACTTATACATTGCAGAGGCTTTCATACCCATATACACACCATAAGCAGTTACCGGAGAAGGGTCTCCACTACCACCCATAGATTCTGGAATACCTGTAACATGATCTGTTTGGCTTTTCACCATTTCCATATCATGTGTATTTATACCTACATCTTCTGCAGTAATATAGTTTCCACCTAAAGTATCAACAAACTTCCCGAAACGACGCATTAAATCGTCTGTCTTATCCTTAGAAGCATCGCCAATAATTACAGCTTTACCACCACCAAGATTTAAGCCAGATATTGATGCTTTAAATGTCATACCACGAGATAAACGTAAAACATCTCTCAATGCTTCCATCTCGTTGTTATATTTCCACATTCTAGTACCGCCTAATGCCGGACCTAATGTTGTACTATGAATACCTATGATTGCTTTTAAACCGGTTTCTTCATCATTGCAAAAAACCACCTGCTCATGCCCCATAAATGCTTCATTACCGAATAACGGATTCAAATCTTTCATTGGGGTTACCTGTGTTACTTCCATGCCGAATACATAATTATTATCAAAAAACGCTAGCGCTAGATAAATTAGAATTATCTACTTTTGAACTTTCGTAACCTAAGTAGTGTTACGTTTAGCCGCAAAGCGGTGCGAAATTAAACCAATTTTTTGGGGTTTCAAAATAGATTATACAAGGCTGAATGAAATCATTAAAGCATTTAAATAAGTATTTTTTCAAATATAAACTCCTGTTTTCTCTAGGTTTTTTGTTTGTTGCCATATCTGTAGTTTTCGGTATTATTACTCCTGTATATATCGGAGTCTCTATAAACTATATTATTGATTCTATCAGAGACTATCACGACCCTACGATTGCATTTTCTGAATCAGAAGTTAAGCGAAAGCTACTTATCTATGCAGGAATAATACTTGGTAGTGCTTTAGCTAAAGGTTTGTTTATGTTTTTTATGCGACAAACTTTAATTGTAATGTCTCGTAAAATTGAATATGATTTAAAAAATGAAATCTTTGACCACTACCAAAGATTATCCTTAGCATTTTATAAACGCAATAACACCGGTGATTTAATGAACCGAATAAGTGAGGATGTAAGTCGTGTACGTATGTACTTAGGTCCTGCAATTATGTACACCGTTAACCTTGCTTTATCTATACTTATATTAGTACCCCTAATGTTCTCTATAAACGCTAAACTAAGTTTATATGTTTTAGCCCCCCTACCAGTGTTATCATATGCAATCTATAAGATTAGTAAGATTATTAATGTGCGTAGTGAAATTGTACAAGAACAACTATCTACTATCTCTACCTATACACAAGAAGCGTTCTCGGGTATTAGAGTTTTAAAAGCATATGTGAGAGAAGATTCATCTATCAAAAACTTTGAAGAACAAGCTAATATTTACAAAGCCAAGAATGTTGACTTATTTAAAATCAACTCTCTATTTTTCCCTCTAATGCTTTTATTAGTTGGCTTAAGTACAATTCTTACTGTATATATTGGTGGGCAAGAAATACTTGCCGGAAATATTGAAGGCGGGCGAATTCCTGAATTTCTCTTTTATGTAAACATGCTTACATGGCCTATGGCTGCCTTAGGTTGGGTTACTGCTATTGTACAAAGAGCCGAAGCATCTCAAAAGCGTATCAATGAGTTTTTAGAAACCGAACCTGAAATTAGTAACCCAACTGATGAAGAGTTTGAGGTAACGGGTAACATTGAGTTTAAAAATGTAAGCTTTGTATACCCAGATACAGGTATAAAGGCTTTAAATGATGTTTCATTTACCTTAAATGCGGGCGAAACATTAGCCATAATTGGAAAAACAGGTTCCGGTAAATCTACTATTGCTACCTTAATTGGCAGATTGTACGATGTTACAAGTGGCACCATATTTATTGATGGTAAAGACATTACCACCATCAACTTGAATAGTTTAAGAAGCTCATCCGGTTATGTACCACAAGAAGGCTTTTTATTCTCCGATACCATAGCACAAAACATTGCTTTTGGTGTAGAAAACCCTACCCAAGAAATAATTGAACAAGCCGCTAAAGATTCTGATGTACACAGCAATATTATTGAGTTCCCTAAAGGGTACGAAACTCGTGTTGGAGAGCGTGGCATTACACTATCAGGCGGGCAAAAACAACGTGTATCTATTGCACGTGCCTTGGTTAAAAACCCTAAAATTTTAATTTTTGACGACTGTCTTTCAGCTGTAGATACCGAAACAGAGGAAACTATTTTAGGCAACTTGAAAAGAATTATGAAGGGTAAAACCTCTGTAATTATTAGCCACAGGGTATCATCAGTAAAAAACGCCGACAAGATAATTGTACTGGAAAAAGGCTCTATTATTGAACGTGGTTCTCATGATGAGTTATTGGCAGCCAATGGTTATTATGCCAACTTATACGAGCAACAATTACTAGAAGAGCAAACAGAAGAATCTGCTTAAGCCATACCCTCTCTATATTTCATTAACTATTTTAGCATGGTAAACATTTAACAGAAAGTTTACTTAGCAAAGTCTTTTATACCAGTTTTAGATTAAATATTTGTATTCAAATTATTTTTTTAGATTTGTTAAACAACAACATGACTAATACATTTACTGGCATGAGCGAGAATGACAAGAAAGGAAATGAAGAGATTTTCTCGAAAATCTTAAGAGCAGGAAGGCGTACATATTTTTTTGATGTTAGAGCCACCCGAGCAGATGACTACTACCTAACGGTAACAGAAAGTAAAAAACATACCAATGAAGATGGTTCTTTTTACTACAAAAAACACAAAATTTACTTATACAAAGAGGATTTTGAAGGTTTTAGAGATTTGCTAAATGAAGTAACTGATTATATTATTGAAAAAAAGGGTGAAGAAGTAATATCTGACACACACGACAGTAACTTTACTGAACATAAAGAACCCGAAGTAAAAACTGAAGCAGAAGAAAAACCTGCTGATGAAACAGTTACTAGTGAAGAAAAAACAAGTACAGGTAACTCGTTTACTGATGTAAACTTTGAGGATATATAATATCCTACCACAATATTTTTAATAAAAAAGCCAGCTATTAGCTGGCTTTTTTATTAAAAACCTCCTACAAAAAACAGGCTTATTAATACTAAAATAAAATATGGTACTAAACTAGCTGCTCCGGCATAATCTTTTGCTATCCGTTGTCCTGCAAATAACATAGTTAACCCTGCTGCTGCAGCCATAAATCCATAGATAGCTAATAAGGTAGCAAGTTGATGATTGCCAAAAATATATAAAACAAACCCTGCCGCTGATAAGAAACCTGCTGAAACCTCAATTACCGTAATAATACCTAGAGTAAGTGGGACAGTATTCTTAAGAGGGGACTTTTCAAAATGACCTTTCAGCCAACTTAAGTTTCCTTTCCAATCTAAAATTTTATCTAAACCAGATTGAATGAATAATACTGCTATAAAAGCACTAGTAAAAAGATTAATAAAATAAGATATTTCCATATCAATTAAAATTTGATGATTATTTATTAAAACGCCAATAATTGATCACAATGCTTATCCAAAGCCTCAATAGTAGCTTCGTCAATCAATGCTTTATTTTTATCTACTAAATTATATACGCTTGATATTGGTAATCTATTAAACATTACCTCTACCTCTGCATGATGCAGTACATCTGTTAAGTGAGCCATACCCAATGCATTGCCCCCTCTACCCGATGCCACACCTACTAAACCTGCTTTTTTACCTCGCAACGATTTGTATTCCAATGCATCTATAAAAGCCTTAAATACACCCGGATAACTAGCATTATATTCAGGTGAGATTATTACTAATCGTTCAGCCGGGGTAATATACTCTTTCACAAGTTTATCAAAGCCTTCAGTTCTATTCCCATAGCTATCACTTACTATAAAATCAGCAGGTAAATCTTCCATAGAAAGCTTCATACAAGGCTCACCCTTAGCCTCTAATAACTCAATATATTTCTCTACAATTTTTATTGTTTGGTTTTTGGGTCTATTGGTTGTGCAAATTACAGTTGTCATATTGGGTTTATTAACAATGCTGTGCATTATGTTAAAAAATACTTTGTTTGTTTATACTGCAAAACATACAGATAATGTACTTTTATAGTTCTTCAAAAACTATGTGTAATACATAGCAAAAGAACAAAAAATATAAATAACCGTATGGGCAAAATTATAGCAGTTGCAAATCAAAAAGGAGGAGTAGGAAAAACCACTACAGCAGTAAATTTAGCTGCTAGCTTAGGGGTATTAGAGCAAAAAATATTGCTTATTGATGCTGACCCACAAGCAAATGCAACATCTGCCTTAGGTATAGACTTAAATGAAGTAGAGCGAGGTACCTACCAGTGCTTAGAACATTCTAATAAAGCATCTGAGGTAATAATACCTACCCAAAGCCCTAACTTAGATTTAATGCCTGGTCATTTAGATTTAGTTGCAGTAGAAATTGAGCTTGTTGACAAAAACAAGCGAGAGTTTATGCTGAAAGAAGGCTTAGACGAAATAAAAGACAATTACGATTATATAGTTATAGACTGTGCCCCATCATTAGGTTTAATAACATTAAACGCTTTAACAGCGGCAGACTCTGTAATTGTACCTATACAATGTGAGTACTTTGCATTAGAAGGCTTAGGAAAACTATTAAACACTATCAAAAGTGTGCAGAATCTGCATAATCCTGATTTAGATATCGAGGGCTTACTACTTACTATGTACGATTCTCGCTTACGTTTGTCTAACCAAGTAGTAGACGAGGTAAAAACACATTTTCAGCAAATGGTATTTGATACCATTATTCAACGAAATGTGAGACTTAGTGAAGCTCCTAGTTATGGAGAATCTATCATTATGTACGATGCCAGCAGTAATGGTGCTATAAATTACTTAAATTTGGCGAAGGAATTTTTACATAGAAATAGTCCTGAAAATATTGAAGAATACGTAACAGAAGGATAATAATGGCAGAAAAGCGTCAGGCATTAGGGAGAGGTTTATCAGCATTACTTAAAGACCCGGAAACAGACATTACATCTGCAGCAGATAAAAATGCTGATAAGGTGGTGGGTGCTATTGCTGAAATTGAGATTGAATTAATTGAAGAAAACCCCTATCAACCACGTACCAATTTTGATAAAGATGCATTAGAAGAACTTTCTGCATCTATAAAGGAATTGGGTATTATTCAGCCAATTACTGTTCGTAAACTAGGTTATGATAAGTATCAACTAATATCTGGCGAACGCCGTTTTAGAGCGTCTAAATTAGCTGGTATTAAAACTATTCCTGCTTATATAAGAATTGCCAATGATCAAGCTATGCTTGAGATGGCATTGGTAGAGAATATTCAACGACAAGAACTAGATGCTGTAGAGGTTGCCCTAAGTTACCAACGCTTAATAGATGAGTGTGACTTAACACAAGAAGCACTAAGCGAGCGTGTAGGTAAAAAACGAAGTACCATTACCAATTATTTACGTTTACTTAAGCTTCAGCCTATTGTACAGGCAGGTATACGCGATAAAATGTTAGGCATGGGACATGCAAGAGCCTTGCTTAATATTGATGACAACGAAGAGCAATTAGAAGTGTATAAGCAAATAATTGCAAAAGGCTTATCTGTACGTCAGGTAGAAGCTATTGCTCGTTCTAAAAAAGAAGGTACTAAACCTACTGCAAAAAAAGCAGCTAACTTATTGCCATTTGAGTACCAACGCTTACAAGAAAAAATGGGTAAACGCTTTGGCACAAAAATTGACCTTAACCGAAATACCAAAGGAAAAGGAAAAATCGTTATCTCTTTTGAATCTGATGAAGAATTAGAAAGAATATCAGACTTACTGAATCTATAATTATTGGCCTGCATAAAATTCATATCTCATTATAGCAAAATAGTTGCTACCCTAGTTATATTGGCATTGCCAAGCTTTAGCTATGCCCAACAACCTGTTACCGGAGACATTAAAATTGATACGAAGCAAGCTGAAACTGTTGAGCTTGAAACACAGTCTACCCACTCACCCACCAAGGCTGCTTGGATGTCTGCTGTACTACCTGGTTTGGGACAAGCTTACAATAAAAAATACTTAAAAATGGGCTTGGTATATGTAGCAATTGGCGCTACAGTATACTCGTTTGATTTTGCCAATGATAAGCATAAGCTCTACAAAGATGCATTATCATTAAGAACCGATGGCGATAGTACTACCATAGATAAGTTTGATGGTGTGTATGATGAATCTCAATTAATAACGCTGCAAGACTTTTATAGACGAAACAGAGACCTCTCTGTAATTGTAGGTGTAGGTATTTATTTATTAAACATTGTTGATGCCTATGTAGATGCGCATTTGTTAGATTTTGAAGTAAATGACGACCTAAGTTTTAAGATTCGTCCGGAAAGTTTTAAAGTACCCGGAACCAATCAAAATTCACTAGGTTTGCAGCTTAATATACGGTTTTAGCAAAATGAAAATTGCACTATTAGGATACGGTAGAATGGGTAAAGCAGTAGAAGCTATTGCTCTAGAACGAGGACATGAAATTGTTCTAAAAGCTACCGACTCTAACTATGACATTGAGCAACTAAAAAAAGCAGATGCTGCAATAGAGTTTAGCATCCCAGATGCAGCTTATCAAAATATTAAAACCTGTATAGAGAATAACATTCCGGTTGCAAGTGGTACTACAGGATGGTTGGCTAAAAAACCTGAAATAGAGAACTATTGCATTGAAAAAGGAAGTGCATTTTTATATGCCAGCAACTTTAGTGTTGGTGTAAACCTCTTTTTTGAGTTGAATAGAAACCTAGCCAAACTAATGAATGGTCATGATGAATATACCATAGAAATGGAAGAAATTCATCATACACAAAAACTGGACGCCCCAAGTGGAACTGCCATAACATTGGCCGAAGGAATTATAGACATGAATGCTGCAAAAACCAAATGGGTTGATAATGTAGCAAACAATACAAATGAAATACCAATTGTAGCTAAGCGCATACCAGACGTACCCGGAACTCATAGCATTAGCTATAATTCACAAATAGATTCGATAGAAATAAAACATACAGCTCATAACCGCAAGGGTTTTGCAACCGGTGCTGTACTTGCTGCAGAATGGTTGGTAGGCAAAACCGGAAACTTTACCATGCGAGACCTATTAGCTTTAAACACATTATAAAATGAATAATATACTCATCATATTTCTTGTATACCAAGTGTTAGCTTACTTGGCTTTTTCTAATTTATTAATAAAAGCAGGACGCAAATCTTGGGAAGCTGTAATCCCCTTTTATAATATATATGTATTACTAAAAGTAGTAAACCGCCCATGGTGGTGGGTATTTTTGTTTTACATACCCATTGTAAATAACATTATGTTTATTGTGCTATGGTATGAGTTATTGGTTGTTTACGGCAAAAAAAGTACAACCAATGTAATTATTACTATACTCACAGTTGGGCTATATTTTATTGTATTAAATTATGATAAAAACATAAAATATATTGGTCATAATGATGGTAAGCCTAAAGGGGCTTTAGAATGGGTAAATGCTATATTATTTGCAGTTGTAGCAGCCACTATCATCAGAACTTTTGCTTTTGAAGCCTACACAATACCTACCGGTAGTATGGAAGAGTCTATGATGATTGGTGACTTCTTATTTGTAAGTAAAATGCATTATGGTACTAGATTGCCAATGACGCCACTTGCCTTGCCCTTATTGCATGATAAAATTCCATTTCTAGGCACTAAATCTTACTCTGAAGCACTTAAGTTACCCTATATCAAACTACCAAAATTTACAAGTATCAAGAACAATGATATTGTAGTTTTTAACTGGCCTGCAGATGCCGATGATATACCTATTGATAAAAAGATGAATTACATAAAACGCTGTATCGGTATACCTGGTGACACCGTAAGTATGATTAATCAGCAAGTATTTATTGATAGTGATACTGCATACCTACCCAAAACTGCTAATCCACAATACTCTTATTATGTAAAAATTAAAACAGAGTATTGGCCTCTTACAAAGAAAGATATAGACTACTTAAAAGAACAATATGATATTAAGTACTTAAGCCAACAGCAGCAAACTGATAATGATAGAGGAGAAGTTTTTGTTGCAGGCAATCAAATATTGGCAATGTTTATATCTAATAATGCTCTTGATGAGTTTAGTAAAGAAGCATTTGTAGAAGATGTAATACCTATACAGCATGATAAAGGTGATATTACTGAAGATGATTACAAAAGACGTTACAACAACCCTAATGACCCTGTTGTAAGAGATAGAAATGTTCTTTTTCCAGAAGTTAACTTTAGCACTTTTGACGAAAGTATAAACTGGACTGTTGACAACTTTGGTCCTATCTATGTTCCTAAAAAAGGTGTTTCAATTACATTAACTCCTGAAAACATAAACACTTATAAAAGAGTAATTGAGTATTATGAAGGAAATGAACTAGAGATAGTAGGCGCTGATAAGTTTATTATTAATGGCGAAGAAACAAATGTATACACCCCACAAATGGATTACTATTGGATGATGGGAGACAATCGCCATAATTCTCAAGACTCGCGCTTTTGGGGTTTTGTACCGGAAAACCATATAGTGGGTAGACCGGCATTTATATGGATGAGTTTTGATAAACATGCCAAAGGGTTTAAGAAAATAAGAACCGATAGAGTATTTACATTTGCCCATACTGATGGCAAAAGAGTCTCTTATTTTTGGCACTTTATAGCCATTGTTGTTCTTTACACAATTGGCTCTAAGCTTTACAAACGAAAAAAAGCAAAGGTTACCAATGGCTAATCATTTGGCCATATTTTCTAGCGCATATTTAGGTCCAATTGAGTATTACATAGAATTACTCAAACACGACACTATTGCCATTGAACAATATGAAAATTGGCAAAAGCAAACCTATCGCAACCGTTGCTACATATATGGTGCAAACGGAAGTTTATTACTAAACATACCCATTGTACATAATAAGGGAATGCGACAGCTAATTAAAGACGTAAAGATTAGCTACACTGAAGATTGGCAAAAACAACATCAAAAATCTTTTGAATCTGCTTACCGTACTTCTCCTTATTTTGAGTTTTACGAAGAAGAGTTTGTTAGATTTTATGCTAAAAAATATACTTACCTCTTTGATTTAAACTGTGACTTAAATAACTGGATCTTAGAGCAATTAAACAGTAGTACTATTATAGAAAATACCACACAATATCAGGATACTGATGTAGAAAATGTAATAGACTTAAGGAATCATTTTTCTCCCAAACAAAAGCCACAAACAAACTTTCAAAAATACATGCAAGTATTTGATAATAAGTATGGTTTTATACCGAACCTTAGTATTGTAGATTTGTTATTTAACGAAGGACCAAACAGCAGCTCATATTTAGAAATGCATATTTAGTTCGAATACTTATCTTTGGAACGCAAAAACTTGAGCATGGATATTGAAGCAAACAAAAACGAAGATCATAATAAACTATTACTTTCTGACTTAAACCATAGATTACAAGAAATTTATAGAGGTGGTGGAAAGAAGAAAACAGAAAAACTACATAAAAAAGGAAAGCTATCTGCCCGTGAGCGAATAGATTATCTTATTGATGATGATACTGAGGTATTTGAAATTGCTGCCTTTGCCGGAGATGGAATGTATGAAGAGCATGGTGGAGCTCCTGCTGGTGGTGTGGTAATTGTAATGGCCTATGTATCTGGCAAACAATGCTTAATTGTTGCTAATGATGCAACTGTAAAAGCCGGTGCTTGGTTCCCAATTACAGGTAAGAAAAACTTACGCGCCCAAGAAATTGCAATGGAAAACAGATTGCCAATTATTTACTTGGTAGATAGTGCAGGTGTTTACCTACCCATGCAAGATGAAATTTTCCCTGATAAAGAACACTTTGGTCGTATTTTCCGTAATAATGCAATCATGTCTTCTATGGGTATTACCCAAATATCTGCTGTAATGGGTAGTTGTGTGGCAGGTGGAGCTTACTTACCTATTATGAGTGATGAAGCACTAATAGTAGATAAAACAGGTACTATCTTTTTAGCAGGTTCATACTTAGTAAAAGCTGCAATTGGAGAAAGTATAGATAACGAAACATTAGGCGGGGCTACTACCCACTGTGAAGTATCTGGTGTTACTGATTATAAAGCAAAAGACGATAGAGACGCTTTAGATAAAATCAGAAACATCATGGATAAAATTGGTGATTTTGATAAAGCAGGTTTTAACCGTGTAAAGCCTAAAGCTCCTAAAAAAGACCCAAAAGAAATCTACTCAATTATCCCAGACTCTAGAGATAAACCATATGATACTATGGAAGTTATAGAGCGTTTGGTAGATGATAGTGAGTTTGAAGAATATAAAGCCGGCTACGGACAAACTATTTTATGCGGTTATGCCCGCATAGAAGGTTGGGCTGTAGGTATTGTAGCTAATCAACGTAAAATTGTAAAAAGCAAAACCGGACAAATGCAAATTGGCGGGGTTATCTATTCTGACTCTGCTGATAAAGCAACCCGATTTATTGCTAACTGTAACCAAAAGAAAATACCATTGGTATTTTTACAAGATGTTACAGGTTTTATGGTAGGCTCTAAGTCTGAACATGGAGGCATTATTAAAGATGGTGCCAAAATGGTAAATGCAGTGAGCAACTCTATTGTACCTAAGTTTACGGTGGTAATGGGTAACTCATATGGTGCGGGTAACTATGCCATGTGTGGTAAAGCATATGATCCACGTTTAATAGTAGCTTGGCCTTGGGCTAAATTAGCCGTTATGGGTGGTTCACAAGCGGCTAAAGTATTATTACAAATAGAAAAAGCTTCTATAAAAACTGAAGGAGAAGAATTTACTCCGGAGGATGAAAAAGCTTTACTAGATAAAATTACAAAGCGTTACGACAAGCAAACCTCAGCTTATTATGCTGCTTCTCGTATATGGACTGATGCTGTAATAGACCCACTTGACACACGTAAGGTTATAAGTATGGGTATTGAGGCTGCAAACCATGCCCCTATTGAAAAGAAATTTAATTTAGGTGTTATTCAAACTTAAGAAGGTATACCTCCACTAAGTGCATAAAAAATAAATGCACCTATTATACCTACTATCACAAAGAGTATATTGGTAAGCAAGTATGCTACAAGTGCTAACAACACCCCTATAAAGTAGTTAACGCCAAACATACTTCTATAAACATATGCAAAGTAAGCAAGCATAATCACTGGTGAACTTACTACTGCAAATACACCCAAACTAGGGAAAAAGTAAAACAGTAAAGTAACTGGAATACCAATTATGGTGGTCTGCCCAACTGAGTATACATTCATTACAAAATGTTCAGCGTAGTTTAATTTTCTCCTGATTAATAAATAGGTAGCCAGACTAAAAAATGGAGTTAACAGTATGAGTACGAAACTCAAATACTTTTTCATTACAGTAGCTATTTGCTCTTGCACCTTTAGTTGCCCTGCTTGCTCTATCGGATCTAATTGATCCATACCCATAAGATGATTCATTTGCGAAGTCGTCTCATCATACACACCTGAGCTTACTGTTAATAATGTAGATAAAGTTGCAATCACAAGTATATAGCGGAACGGATTGGTATACTTAATTGTATTACCTGAAATATACTCTCTGACTACTTTTCCCGGATTTACAAACATCATTTTAATGGTGTAAATAAAACCGCGTTCTAAATTAAAAAAGGTTGAAAAAAAGTTTGACAGAGCCATACTTATAGTCAGGCGTCTAGTAATTACTTTTTGCCCACATTGTGAACAAAAGTTACCATCAAACTCATGTTGGCAGTTTTTACAGGTGCTCATAGTATTCGTTTAACACACCAATATAGTTAATTATACCAAATCGTATAAGCTTAAATTTCTTCTTACTTTACCTGTTGGGGTTTCTATAAAACTGGGTATAGTTATAATTTTCTTAGGATTATGGTGCTTTTCTACCCTCCTTTTAATAGCCTCTAATAAGTTATTATTAGCATCTACATTTTCGCCTTCAACCACCAATACTACAATCTGACCCAACTTATCATCTGGTAAACCCGCTATAAAAAATCGATTGGGTACTAGGTCCTGAATCTCTTTTTCTATCTTTTCAGGAATTACCTTTACACCACCTGTATTGATAATATTATCAAGTCTTCCTAAAAGCTCAAACCTCATATTATCTTGTAATTCAACTACATCATTTGTAACAATTATATCAGAACAAATATCTGGTGCTTCAATCACCAAACAATCTTTTTCATTGCTATTAATTATTACTCCCGGTAAGGCACAAAAATAGTCTGATGTAATAGGCTTAACTGCAATGTGTGTACAAGTTTCGGTCATTCCATAGGTCTCATAAACCTGAGCCTTTTTAAGATCTTTAAAGAGCTTCTTCTGCTTATCAGATACTTTACCACCTCCTATTATTAGTTTTGAAATAGTATCAAGCTTTGCCACACTATTTTCAGCCTGTAAAGGTATCATCGCCGCAAAATCAAACTTCTCATATAATTGTTCTAAAGGCGATGATGTGGGCTCTACAACAGTTAATTCTAAGCCTAACACAAAGGATCTAACTAGCATCATTTTACCGGCTATATATTTGGCAGGAAGACATAATAAGGCCTTCTCTCCCTCCTCTATACCAAAAAAGCTACCAGTGCTTCTTGCACTATTAGACATATGTCGTTTAAGGAGTTTTATTTTTTTTGGCTCACCGGTTGAACCTGAGGTTTGCACAGTAATATGCCTAGATAAATCAAACCAATTAATTGTAAACTCAGCAATGTCACTATACCAGTTTGGAGTATCTGTTTTTACCAAAATTTCATCGCAATGGTTCAACAGCCCTTTCTTGTTATAGCGCTGTCCATTAAGTACAAATGATGAATGTAGTGTTGGCATAATTTATTTATAGTAATCCTACTTTTTTCTTTATCCTATCACTGGTAAGGTGCTTAATGCAATCTATTGCCTCGCAAGAGTTATCACCATAGTCTACAACTACTTTACCCACATTTTGTGCTACTTCCAATGCTCTTTTATGTAACTCCTTGTTTCGTTGACCAATAAGCCATACAGCATTATTCATAGTATCTCTTACAAAGTTTTCTTCTTGTTGTAACTTTTTCTCAATAATATCTAATTGCTTTTCAAAAAAAGCATTGCCTAAGGTTTTGTTGCTCTGAGCTATATAATAGAGCATCCCGTATGCTGATCTCCTTTTTATCTCCTCATCACTAGCATACCACTCGTTAAATAGCTCTACACTATAAGGTACTTTTGCAAGTACATTCTGTACATAAGCATGAGACAACATCCAGTTTTTACTGTCTAGTAACTGATTTGTTATTTGCTCTTTGGTTACTTTTTTGGGTTCTTCAACCAAGCAAGCCATTACTTTACAATCATAAATAGGTTGCTCCCATAATTCCAACGCTAATTCATGATTTTTTCCTACCTGCTTAGCCAGCTTTTTTAGTTGAGTTAAACCCAAACCAAAAGACTTGCCTTTACCGCCAGAGAACTTTTTGTAATGCTCAATACCACGTTCATTCTTGTTCTCTTCCAAGAGCTGTATTACTTCCTGTAATGTCATGCAAAATAAAGTGTGATGGGTTTTCTAATATAAAAATTTCTGCGCTTATAAAGCCGAATAATCCCATTTTTTTTCTAAGGAAAAACCAAGCTTACCTTGCTCAATAAAAAGTGGCGAATCAAAGTTGTTGGTATACAAACTTCCGGTTCCCAAACCCTGTGGCATTGGGTTATTTAATGTAGCAGTATATTGAGCTATTGCATTTAAACCGATGTTACTCTCTAGAGCAGATGTAATCCACCAACCAGCATTTATAGTATTAGCAGCCTCTATCCATTCATCTGAACCTTTGTAACCACCAATAAAGCTCGGTTTTAAGATAATATACTGGGGTTTGATAGTATCTAATAACTTAGCCTTATCTGCTTTATCAAATACCCCTATTAGCTCTTCATCTAATGCAATAGGTAAAAGAGTATCCTCGCAAAGCCTAGCCATTTCTTGTGGCTGTTTTTGCTTAATAGGTTGCTCTATAGAATGTAATTGGTATTCAGATAATCTCTTCAGTTTTTCTAAAGCTTCATTGGGTTTAAAAGCACCATTAGCATCCACCCTCAACTCAATTTCATCAGCACTATATTCTTTACGGATGTACTTCAGCAAAGCTAATTCCTCTTTAAAGTCTATCGCACCAATTTTCATTTTTACACAGGTAAAACCTGCTTGAAGCTTCTCATTAATCTGTTCAAGCATAAACTCCTTTGCTCCCATCCATACCAAACCATTAATGGGGATTTGCATTTCCCCATCGGTAAAAGCAGATGAGTGTAATATTTTAGAACCTCCTGCTTGCAAGTCTCGCCAAACCATCTCCAAACCAAACTGAATAGACGGATATGCTCTAAACTCTTCGTATAAGTTCTGAATACCATTGTTTATGTGTAAGCAAAGCCATTGTAGCTTTTGCTCATAATCAGGTACATCATCTGCACTTAAACCCTTTAATAAGCCACACTCCCCTATTCCTTTTATTTCCGGATTCGTTGTGTCTTCTAAAAACAAAAACCAAGACTCTTTCTCAGTAAGTACTCCCCTAGAAGTACCTCCGGGGCGTTTAAATTGAAGTGTATATTTTTTGTACGATGCCTTTAGCATATTATAGTACTTGTCCTAATCCGGTTAACAATGAAAATAACAAAGTAGTTATTGCCAATTGTTTAAGTAGTGGGTCTAATTTAGCGGGTTCGGTATTACGAAACACTTTTTTTAGATTAAGAACTATAGGGATTAACGTTATGGCAAATAAGTATTGTAAGCCCTCATTCGGATGCATTTTACCATAAAAATAAGTAAGGTCTAAAGCGCCAATCAATAGTATTGCATGATATATTTTTGAGCCTTGCTTACCCAGCCTTAATGCCAAGGTGTTTTTTCCGGCTTTTTTGTCAGACTCCATATCTCGCATATTGTTCAAATTCAATACACCCATACTTAAAAACCCTACCGATGTAGCAGGGAGAAATACATTCCAATCAAGCGTATTGGCTTGTAAATAGTAAGAACCTACAACCCCTACCCAACCAAAAAATATCAATACAAATACATCGCCTAACCCCGCATACCCATAAGCCCCTTTACCAACAGTGTATTTTATAGCAGCTATGGTTGCTAATATACCTAGTACCGTAAAAAACAATGTATGGTAGATAGACAGGTTGTGAGTAGACAAGATACTTAAGCCGGTGCCAGATAGTATAGATAGTGCTGAAAACAATACTACTCCTTTTTTCATAGAAGTTGCAGTTATCACACCGCTTTGCACTGCCCTTGCAGGTCCTATTCTGTCTTCATTATCTGTGCCTTTTACACCATCACCGTAATCATTAGCTAGGTTAGAAAGTACCTGAAAAAACAAAGTGGTTAATAATGATAATACCAATATCCAACCATTAAAGCTGTCATTTGCTGCAGCTAAAAAGTTACCTAGTATTATACATGAAAATGCAAGTGGTAATGTACGTAAGCGGGCGGCTTCTATCCAAGGTTTAAGTTTGCTCATTTATCAAGGGAACTTAGGATACTTCTTGAAGTCCGGTTTACGCTTTTCTAAGAAAGCATTTTTCCCTTCTTGAGCTTCTTCGGTAAAGTAGTATAATAAGGTAGCATTACCTGCCAACTCTTGAATACCTGCTTGGCCGTCTAGCTCGGCATTTAAACCGGCCTTAATCATACGTAAAGCAATTGGGCTACGTTGCATCATTATTTCGCACCACTCTACTACAGTATCTTCTAGTTTATCAAATGGTACTACTTTGTTTACCATACCCATTTTCTCTGCTTCTTCTGCTGAATACTGCTCACATAAGAACCAAATTTCACGAGCTTTCTTTTGCCCTACATGGCGTGCTAAGTAAGATGAACCAAAACCACCATCAAAGCTGCCTACTTTAGGACCTGTTTGTCCGAAAATTGCATTGTCTGAAGCGATGGTTAAATCGCACACTACATGTAATACGTGTCCACCACCAATAGCATAACCATTTACCATAGCAATAACAGGCTTAGGAATAGAGCGTATTAATTTTTGAAGATCTAATACATTTAAGCGAGGTACACCGCTTTCATCTTTATAACCACCAATACCTTTAATATTTTGGTCGCCACCCGAACAGAATGCCTTATCACCTGCACCAGTAAATACTACACAGTAGATATCAGGGTTTTCACGACAAATATGCATTGCATCTATCATCTCCATATTGGTTTTTGGAGTAAATGCATTGTAATACCTTGGGCGGTTAATGGTTATTCTGGCAATACCATTGTAAAAATCAAATAAAATTTCTTCGTACTCTTTGATGGTTTCCCATTTTCTTTCTGCCATGTTTAGTCGTTTTTTAATGCTTCAAAATATTGTTTCAATACTTTATCGTTGTCTTTCTGTGGAGTTTTCACTTCCAACAAAACAGCTTTATTAGTATTAGTGTTATATAATTTTTCAAATGCAGAATCTAAATCTGCTTCTTGGTCTGCAAATATATATTCTAATCCAAAAGTATCGGCTATACCCTTTGCATTTAAGTTATGTTCCGTTTCAAAAAACTGCTCTAGCTCCTGAGTAGTATCGGGCCCTTTAATAACTCTAAATATACCACCACCTCCATTGTTAATTAATACAATACGGAGTTTATCATTCAGGTATTGATGCCACAAACCATTAGAGTCATAAAAGAAAGATACATCACCTGTTACCAAAGTAGTTAACTCTTTTGACGAGTACGCATAACCGGCCGCAGTAGAAGTACTACCATCTATACCACTTGTGCCTCTATTAGAGAAGTTTTTTAGCTGCTTATTGTATTTAAATAACTGTGCATAACGTACCGGGGTACTATTACCCAATTGTAATGTAGATTGATTGGGTATATGCTCTACCAACTTCTCAAATACTTTAAAGTCTGAGAATGGAATATTACTTAAATACTTATCATGTCTTGGTTCTCTAGCATCATCCAACTTTTTTGTGAAAGAATGATAGCTGCTATTTACAGCATTTACTTGAGGTAAAAACGAGTCGAAGAAAGCCTCAGGGTCAGCATAAATACTTTCCGTTAAGCTAAAAAAAGTATCGGGGTGATAACCACCCTTTGCTATATGCCAATGTTCGGCAGCCTTATTTTCTCGTAAAAATGCCTTTATCATTTTAGAGACTATCAATCCGCCAAAAGTGAGTAGAATATCAGGCTTCAATTCTAGTAATTCTTCTTTTGTAATAGTATTGATAACTCTATCTATACAAGGGAATGCATTGGGTGCAGATAAATTGGAGGTCGTCTCGGTAAACACTACTACCGATTCATCTTTTGCCAATTGTGTAATCTGTTCATCCAATTTTTCATTGGGGTGACTTACCCCTACCAAAATCATTTTCTTTTTGGCAGTATTCCACTTGCTCACAAAACGCTCTAGGTCGTCTTGCGGTATTTTGTTTAAAGATTCTGATACCTCTATAATTCTAGGTTCAGGATATCGCTCTTCGGTTGTATTATATAAAGGCTCATCAAACGGAATGTTGATATGAACCGGTCCGGGGTCAGGGTATACAGCTGTATTTAGAGCTTCGTTTATCAACCTACTATTGTAAAAGCTTACTTCTTCACTTTCTCCCTCCAATAAATTTACACTCTTACGGATGTGATTGGCAAAAACATTTTCTTGTCTAATGGTTTGCCCATCACCTTGGTCAATCATCTTCTTCGGTCTATCGGCTGTAATAACTACCAAAGGTATTTTTTGATAAAAAGCCTCTGCAATAGCAGGGTAATAGTTCAATGCTGCCGAGCCAGATGTGCAAGTAATAGCCACAGGGTTTTGTTGGTGCTGTGCCATACCCATTGCAAAAAAAGCTGCAGAGCGTTCATCCGGTACACTTAAGCATTCGTAATGCGGGTCTTGATTAAAGGATATGGTAAGGGGTGCATTTCTAGAACCTGGTGAAATAACAACAGACTGCACTTCTTTGTGCTTTAATATATGCAGTAAATCTTGTACTACTCGTTTATCAGATATCATTCGTCTGTTTTTATCCTTCAATTACAGATAATAAGGTTTGTGCTTTATTCTCTGTTTCTATCCATTCAGCTTCTAGGTCAGAGTCTTCTGTAATTCCTCCACCAAGGTACAAAGCTAAGGAGTTTTTGCAGATTTGCATACACCTTAGATTTACATACAAATTTGCACTATTGTTTGTTCCCAATTCGCCTAAAAAACCTGTGTAATAGGTTCTATTATGAGGCTCATTACTTACTATAAACTGCATTGCCTCTTTTTTGGGCATCCCACAGACAGCAGGTGTTGGATGTAAATCTGTAAGTAGACTATTAATATCAGTTTTAGGATTAACTTCTGCCCTTATCTCCGATTTTAAGTGCATTACCGCACCTGCTTTTACAGTTTTGGCTTTACTCACTTCGGGGGTAAGTTCATTTCTCTTCAGCGTATCCGCTATAAAATCAGTAACTATTTGCTGCTCTACTATTTCTTTTTCAGTCCATTCAGTTGTTTCATCAACCTTAGTACCTGCCAACGAAACTGTATGTAGTACTCCATCTTCAATTTTTAGTAATTGCTCTGGTGTAGCCCCCATCCACAAACCACAGTCCGGATGATACAAGATGTATACAAATGCATTTGGGTACCTATCGCAAAGCTTTAAAAAAGTTTCTGTTGGGTTAAAACTATCATCAATCTCTCTCCTCATTATTCTGGATAAGACAATCTTAGATATATCAGATTGTTTCATCAACGCAATTGCATTAGCTACTAAAGTCTTATGCTCATCTTTTGTAGCAAAATATAAATCATCTACCTCTGGTAAACTCCATGCTTTAGCTAATGGATTTGAGAATATATCTTGAGAAACCTCTCTCCCCTCAAACTGAATATCAGGATTGATGAATACTTTTTTAGACGAGCTGGTAAAAGGTGCAAATACAAAACCTGTTGTAGATGCATTTGCTATGTTTTGAACTGAAGTCTGAATTTCTGCACCCATTGGTAACCTTCTGCTAACAAAAGGTTTCTTTTGGTGTAAACAAGTTTTATGTACTTCAGAGAGGCTTATCATCTATTACTTAGCTTCTAGTACAATATTGGTGATTTTACATAGTGAGATTAGTTTACCTTCTTCATCCGTAATTCTTATTTGCCATAAATGAGTGGTTCTTCCCTTATGCATTACCTCTGCACGAGCATAAACCATTCCCTCTACTTTACTTTTTAGGTGATTTGCACTTATCTCAATTCCTCTTACCTGGTACTTCTTTCCATCTACCAACATAGCGCTAGCAGCGCTACCTACAGACTCTGCCAAAGCCACACTAGCACCACCATGTAAAACCCCGTTTGGCTGATGTACAGCAGGTGTTACAGGCATAGAGGCTACTAAGTAATCATCTCCAAAATCAATGTATTGTATACCCAAAGTTTCCATCAGTGTATTCTTAGTCCAACTATTGGCCATTGCCAGCATTTCTTCCTTAGATTTCATATAAATTGATTTTTACAACAACAAAACTACGGTTTTCATCAATTATAACAGCAAAAATGTATCTTTGCCAGTCCATGAATTTTGGGTTTAAAATTAGAGGAAAAGATGATTAAGATTACCCTGCCTGATGGCGCAGTAAAAGAAGTAGAGAAAGGCACAAGTGCCTTGCAAGTTGCCGAGAGCATAAGCAGTGGCTTGGCTCGTAATGTATTATCGGCTAGCGTAAATGGTAAAACGGTTGAAGTAAACGACCCCATAACCGAAGACGCTACCCTTACCCTTTATACATGGAATGATAAAGAAGGAAAGACTGCTTTTTGGCATTCATCTGCTCACGTTTTGGCACAGGCTATAGAGTTTTTTCACCCGAATGTGAAATTAACTATTGGCCCAGCTATAGAAAATGGCTTTTACTATGATGTGGATTTGAATGATGAAACAATCTCTGAAAAAGACTTTAAGCAGATAGAAGATAAGATGTTAGAGTTTGCCCGTGAAAAGGCAGAGTTTAAACTAAGAGAAGTTTCTAAGGCAGATGCTCTGGAGTTTTACAAAGACAATGAGTACAAAACTGAGCTGATACAAAACCTAAACGACGGCGAAATTACTTTTTGTGATCATAGTAATTTTACTGATTTATGCCGTGGTGGACACATCCCTAACACAGGTTTTATAAAGGCTGTAAAAATATTAAATGCTTCGGGTTCTTACTGGAGAGGTGATGAGAAAAACCCACAGTTAACACGTATTTATGGTATCTCTTTCCCTAAACAAAAAGAGCTTACCGAATACTTAGAGCTATTGGAGCAAGCTAAGCAACGCGACCACAGAAAACTGGGTAAAGAGCTAGAGCTATTTACTTTTTCTCAAAAAGTAGGACAGGGTTTACCACTTTGGTTACCTAAAGGAGCTGCTTTGCGTGAGCGTTTAGAAAACTTTTTGAAAAAAGCACAACGTAAAACTGGTTATGAGCAAGTAATCTCTCCGCATATTGGTGGTAAAGAGCTATACGTAACCTCTGGTCACTATGCTAAATATGGCGAAGATTCTTTTCAGCCTATACATACTCCTAATGATGGAGAAGAGTTTTTACTGAAACCCATGAACTGTCCTCATCATTGTGAGATGTATAAGTACAAGCCACGTTCTTACAAAGACTTGCCTGTACGTTATGCAGAGTTTGGTACAGTATATCGCTATGAACAAAGTGGTGAGCTACATGGTTTAACTAGAGTAAGAAGCTTTACGCAGGATGATGCACATATTTTTTGCCGTCCTGACCAAGTAAAAGAAGAGTTTAAAAATGTTATAGACCTCGTACTATATATTTTTAAGGCATTAGACTTTAAAGACTACACAGCGCAAGTATCATTACGCGACCCTGATAACCCAGATAAGTATATTGGTTCTGATGAAAATTGGGCTATAGCTGAACAAGCAATTATTGAGGCTTCAGACGAAAAAGGATTGAACACTGTAGTAGAATATGGCGAGGCTGCTTTTTACGGACCTAAGCTAGATTTTATGGTAAAAGATGCCTTAGGACGTAGTTGGCAATTAGGTACCATTCAGGTAGATTATACTTTACCTGAGCGTTTTGAACTGGAGTACAAAGGTTCTGACAATGAATTGCACCGCCCTGTGATGATTCACAGAGCACCATTTGGTTCTATGGAACGATTTGTAGCCGTACTGATTGAGCATAGTGGAGGTAATTTCCCTTTATGGTTAACACCCGATCAGGTAATCATTTTACCGATTAGTGAAAAACATGAGGAATATGCAAAAAAGGTTTCAAAATTGCTAGAAAATTACGATATTCGCGCCCTCGTTGACGAGCGCAATGAGAAGACTGGCAGAAAGATACGTGATGCCGAAGTAAATAAAATACCGTTGATGCTGATAGTTGGCGACTCTGAAGCTGAAGAAAACACAGTTTCTGTTCGCAAACACGGAGGTGAAGATTTAGGAAAAATGAGTATTGAAAACTTTGCAGATTTGATAAACAAACAGATAAGCGAAAGTTTAGAAGAAATAAAATAAGTATTAATTAAAATTTAAGGTTATAGCAATCCGTAGTAGAAAACCGAGAGGAAGATTCCCGGAAAAAAAAGAGGATCCGAATAAGATTAATGAAAAAATCACTGCACAAACAGTACGTTTGGTTGGTGATAATGTTGAAGTTGGCGTTTATAGTATAAAAGACGCATTAAATCAGGCCAGAGAACAAGAGCTTGATTTAGTAGAAATTTCTCCAAATGCCGATCCTCCGGTTTGTAAGATAATTGATTATAAGAAATTCTTATACGATCAAAAAAGAAAGCAAAAGGACTTAAAAGCCAAAGCTTCTAAAGTGGTTGTAAAAGAAATTCGTTTTGGTCCGAATACCGACGAGCATGATTACGATTTTAAAAAGAAGCATGCTATAAAGTTTTTGGAAGATGGAGCTAAATTAAAAGCCTTTGTGTTTTTTAAAGGACGTTCTATCATATATAAAGAAAAGGGAGAGATTTTGTTGTTAAAACTTGCTCAGGAATTAGAAGAGTATGGTAAAGTTGAGCAACTCCCTAAGTTGGAAGGTAAACGTATGATTATGTTTATTGCTCCAAAAAAGAAAAGTAAATAAGTAGATTTAAATAAAAGCAGGAACAATGCCTAAAATGAAGACCAAATCTAGTGCTAAAAAGCGTTTTAAGCTTACTGGCTCTGGAAAAATCAAAAGGAAACACGCTTTTAAGAGTCACATTCTTACAAAGAAGTCGACTAAGCAAAAACGTAACCTTACGCACTCTACCTTGGTAGATAAGGCTGATGAGCCAAATATCAAGCGTCAATTGAATTTGCGTTAATTATTAATTAAGAGTTGTTTAACCCTGTAGTGTAGCCAAATAAAAAGACCTTGTAAGAGGCGCTCACTGCAAAAAACAAGAAAAAATGCCAAGATCGGTTAACTCAGTTGCGTCTAGAGCACGCAGAAAAAAAATCCTTAAACAAGCAAAAGGATATTATGGACGCCGTAAAAACGTTTATACGGTAGCAAAAAATGCGATAGAAAAAGGAATGCTTTATTCTTATCGTGACCGTAAAAACAAAAAGAGAAACTTCCGCGCTTTGTGGATTACTCGTATCAATGCCGGTGCAAGAATGCACGGCTTGTCTTACTCTAAATTTATGGGTCAATTAAAAGCTAATGACATTGAGCTAAACAGAAAAGTTTTAGCAGATTTAGCAATGAATCACCCAGAGGCTTTTAAAGCTGTTGTAGATAAAGTAAGCAAGTAACCCCCTACTTTACAAGTATTTAAAGGTATTTACTATCAGTTAATAAAAAATTGATGTAAATACCTTTATTGTTTAAACATTATATCTAATTTTGTGTTATGATTAGATAGTATCATTTTATTTAAAACTAAATCAAAACACAAAAATGACAATCACAAACAAATTATTAGGTCTTGCCCTTATAGGCGCTGTAGCTACATCTTGTGGTAATGCACCAGAGGGTACTGAAGTTGACGCAGCTGATGCACAAGCAGAAACAGTAGTAGAAACTGCTGCAGAATATGCTATTAATGCAGATGCAAGTACTATTAAGTGGGAAGGTGCTAAGCCAACCGGAAAACACGTAGGTACTATTGCTATTTCTTCTGGTATGGTAAACGTAGAAGGAGATCAATTAGTAGGTGGAGAATTTACTATTGACATGAATTCTATTGTAAACCATGACTTAGAAGATGAAAAGTACAACGAGATGTTAGTAGGACACCTTAAAAGTGGTGACTTCTTTGATGTTGAGACGTATCCAACAAGTAAGTTTGTAATTACTGCTGTAGAAGCTGGTAATGTTACAGGAAACCTTACAATGAAGGATCAAACACATAGCATTACTTTCCCTGCAACTGTAACAGTAGAAGGTGAAAACGTAACTATGCATGCTGACCAATTTGTTATTGACCGTACTCAATGGGGTGTGGATCATGACAACTTAAAAGACAAATTAATTGAAGACAAAGTAGGTATTTCTTTCCACGTAACTACTGCTGCAGAAGCTACTGCTGATGCAACTGAAGCTGAAGAAACTGAAGAAGCACATGCTGAAGAGTCTCATGAAGGACATGCTCACTAACAAAACATTTTCTTTGTAAAAGTATAAAGGGGGCCAATTGGCTCCCTTTTTTTATTCTACAAGAATCATATTAGTAAAGTTATCTCCATATAAAGCTCGAAATCTCACAGAAATATCTTCGCTAAATATTCTTACCGATCTTCTCATCATAAATATGGGTAAGAAGAACATCAAAAATGCATGAAAAATAATAAACGGAAGGACAAATGAATCAGGGTTTGATGATGAAAAAAAGAATGCACCAATAAGTACTGAGTAAATAACAATTAACATTATATAGTAAAAAATGAATATACTTCTATAACTAGTTATTTCGGTATCAATAGTTATTCCGCTTGAACCTTCGTAAATCTTACCTCTAGCACTTGTAGGCATTTGACTCATTACTCCCGACCGGTAACGTCTAATCAAAAAACCATTACTCTTTATAATCCCTTTAAACATCTTATTAGTAGAAGAAAAAAACTCAAAACCACTAAATAAAGCACTAGGGTCTCCTATTACCGTATTCTCCCTCAATCTTTCAATAAACTCTGCTTTAGAAACTGTTAGGTCTATCTTATATTTTTTCTTAATCTTAAGTTTTTTCAGCAGATTTTCCATTAAAGTAGTATTTACTATTATTACACAAATAAACAAATACTATTTATATAAAAAAGAGAGTTTAAAGTAAGTCTTGTAAAGCATATTTTAAATCAGGGTACTTAAACTTATACCCACTTGCCTCAATTTTTTTAGAAGATACCTTGGTACTCATCAATGCCAACTGAGCTTGTTCGCCCATAGCTAACTTTAGCAAAAAAGCAGGCACATTGGGCATCCATAAAGGTTTGCCTAATACCTCGGCTATTTCTTTGGTAAGCGCCTTATTCGTAACAGAATATGAGCCTACTCCATTATATATACCTTGTAGTTTATTCTCTAATAAGTGATAAAACATACCGCATATGTCATCAATATGCACCCATGCCATGTATTGTTTACCACTACCCACAGCAGCACCCAAGCCGTAGCGTACAGGCTTTGCTAACTGTGGCAGCGCAGCTTCATTAGCATCTAGCACTACTCCTATTCTTAAGGTTGCCAAAGGAATATTTAGTTGCTTTACTTGTAAATTAGCCTCTTCCCAAACTTTTACTACATCTGCTAAAAAACCCTTACCGGCAGTATCATCTTCAGAAAACTCTTTTGTAGGATGAGAACCATAAAACCCAATTGCAGATGCCGCAATAAAATGTTTAACCGAATGATTGTTATTTTTTAATGCTTCAATTAAAGTTTCGGCTGAATTTACTCTACTATCTACTATCTCCTTTTTATAACTGGTGGTCCACCGTTTAGATATACTAGCGCCTGCCAAGTTGATGATAACCTCTACCCCATCTAATGCCTTTGTATCTATTTGCTTTTCAGCAGGGTTCCAGTAAAAAATACTCACACCATCACGCTCTCCTACTCTGCTTTTACGAGTAGTTAAATGAGAGACCGAATGCCCATTGCTTTGCAATAACTTAGTTAAATGAGTCCCTACAAGTCCGCTTCCGCCCGAAATTAATATTTTAGTCATTGTACATCTTTATTTTCAAATAGATAAGGTTAGAGATACAGTTATTGTTCATTATTTTCGCCAAATATTTTGATAATTTAAGCAAAAACCACGAACTAAATTTACTGCTGAAACGTTCAAAAAAATATGCATACAATAGAACCCTATTACAACTGGAGGCACTTATACATCACCTCAGAAGATGAGAGGTCGCCTTTATATGGTAAGCAAAATAGTGAGGTGTATTTTACAGATGCTATCTATGATCATCTTATCCACCCGCAATGGGATTATGTGGGTTGCGATACACTCTTCTTAAAAATAATTTACACTGACTATGATCAGCAATACACCATTATAGAGTTTATTGGAGAATGGAATGATGCTTTACATAACGACATCATGTTTTTAAAGCGTAATATTTTTGAACATATGATGAGCGAGGGTATTGACAAATTTATTTTAATTGGTGAAAACATTCTCAACTTTCATGGCGGAGATGATAGCTATTATGAAGAGTGGTTTGATGATGTAGAAGAAGGTTGGATTGCGGCTCTTAATTTTAGAGATCATGTTTTAGAAGAAATAAAAGAAACCAATATTGATAACTATTTATTGGTTGGTGGTAATTTAGAGGACATAAGTTGGCGCACACTTCTGCCCGACCAACTCTTTACCAAGATTGATAAAATTGCCCTTAAGCGCTTGGGGATGGCTTAGTAGCCCTTAGCATTTCTCTTTTACCCGGAGGCCCCGGTAAGCGTTCTACTTCAAAACCAGATGCCAACATAGTTCTGCGCACATCTCCTTTTGCACAATAAGTAACCAAAACACCATTGGGTTTTAAAACAGTAAACATCTTATCAAAAATGGACTTTTCCCATAGCTCTGGTTGTACCCTAGGTCCAAAAGCATCAAAGTATATTAAATCAATACTCTCCTCTTTTGGCTCATACTCTTGCAGCATTACTTGTTGTTTATGTAATGTAAAGCCTGTTGTTAGCTCTATACTTTTCTCCCATTTAGCATCATGTAATGCATCAAACTTAGTTTGTACACTCTCGCCTTTTACTTCTTGTATATAGTTAAGGTCTTTTACCTCATCTACAGATAATGGGTAGCCTTCTAATGAATGGTAATAGATATTCTTATTTAGCTTTTCAGCTTCTAATTGGGTGAGTAAGGCATTTAATCCGGTACCAAAACCTATTTCTAAAATTGATAATGAAGATTGTGTTGAATGATGCAAGCCCATTGCAATAAACACATGCAAGGCTTCTTGTATAGCACCATGTATTGAGTGGTAATGCTCATCTAAATGAGGTACATACAGCGTATGTGAGCCATCTGCTGTATGTACCTTTTTAGTTTCCATTAAACTTCAGGGATATAAAGTTTCTTTATTTTAGGAATAGGTCCTTTGCAATACATCTGGTGACAACTTACGCAAGTGTTTACCATGTTATTGAAAGAACTAATTATTTGAGTGCTATCAGCCTCTTCAATAGCTTTCATGTTCTCAACAAAATAATCTGCCATGCCATGAAAAGCATCTGTTTTTACAGTAGGGTCTGTTGCTACTGCCGAGTGAATTTTTGCAAAATCTTCCGGGAAACTTTCAGGTAGTTTACCTTCCATTATTTGCTTCTTCATCTCCATATTAGAGTCATACATATTTCGCATTAACTGAGCTAACTCAGATGCTTTATACATATTTGCAGCTTCTGCATTAGAAGCAGTCTCCTCTACAGGTTCTTCGGCAACAGGCTCTGTTTTTTGAGTACAACTTAATGCAAATGCAAAAAGTAAAACTATTACTAGTGTAGATAAATATTTCATTATTCTATAATTACACCACTAGCCATAAAAGTAATAGAGTGCTCCGGTTCTGTAATAGCAGCAATCTCTTCTTCGGTAGCACCGGCATCAGAAGCCTTGTGTTGTAACCACTCAACTGTTTGTGTTTCTTTTTTTGCATAACCATCAACAATTGCTGTTTTACCTTGGCAATTCATGGGTACAAAAAACTCATAGTCTTTAAACTTAATGGTCATACTTTCATCTTCAGTAATAGCCATATCCATCCAGCATCCTTTGCGCTGACATACATCTGCTACTGTTCCTTTTACTTTTACCTGAATTGAATCTGTCTCTTCTAACATTGCCAACATCTCTTCTGGAGATACAGCTCCTTCTGCAGTAGTGTTCTCATCACCATAAGTACCTGCAATGGTTTCTTCAGCACCTTCATTAGCAGACTCATCATTAGAAACCTCTTCTGTTGCTTCTTCTTCAGTTGACTCAGCAGCTTTTTCTGCACAACTAGATAATGCAAATACAACAGCCAAAGCCATTAATAAACTAAATTTTTTCATCGTTCTTAATCTTTTATGTTTCAACTACAAAGTAAAGAGTTTACCCATAAATTTCCTATTTTATTTATGGGTAAACTCTTATAATTACTCTGTTTTGTAAAGTTTTAAAATCTTTAAATCTCCTGACTTAGAAGCTACTTTTACAAAATAAATTCCGTTAGAGAACTCTGCACTAGAGAATGTATACTTAGTTTCTGTTCCTTGAGAAGAAATTGATTCCTCCGTAAGTACCTGCCCAAAAGAACTTACAACAGTTATAGTAAACTCATCATTTACAGAGCTAGGTATCACAACATTTACATCAGATTTTGTAGGATTTGGAAACAAATAACTATCATCTAGCCCTGTGTTTTGTACTGAACTCAAAGCCGACTTGTAATATGTAGTATGATATGGCTCGCAATTATTACATACTTTCTCACAGTAGGGCAATGTGTAATCTTGATTTTTTTGTTGAGTTAAAAGATTATGCTCTCCGTAAAAAAGTTGGTATCCCATCACATCAGTTTGAAGCTGAGTGAAAAGATCTCTACAGTTATCGGCTGAATAATCCATATGGTTTACTCTAACCGTAGGCTGTGGAAAATTATTACATACTGTTAAAGGGTTAACGGCACATGCTCCTGTTGCAGGCTGAAGCATTGGTGATGTATCACATATTTTATCGCCATCAACATTACAATTATAGGGTGTAGATCCACTACACGTAAACCCATGAAAAACATGAAGCAACCCCATATAATGACCAACTTCATGAACTAACACATCACCATCTGAAAAACCTATATTATTTAATGCTGCAGGTGTATGTTCTGTATGAAGTATAATAAGTTTATGAGTAGTACTAGCAAGATATGGTGGAACTATAGAACTTAAGCTACTACCTCCTGAGCTTACTGAGCTAGTATTAAAAACATATATTCTTATATACCTGTCTTCATCTAAAGAGCCTGTAGTGTTTGACAAAAAATCATGAGCCGATTGAGAGAAAACACCTAAGGTATTATTCACAGCCCCATCTTCTATCCAAAACAGTCCTTTATCATTGTACTGTGTAACAGCAGTAGTAGATGGAGCATAAGGTGTTGGTAATGGTTTGCCATCTCTAGCTGTTGCTAAACAAAATTTCACATCTAATCCGAGGTGTTGTGAGAAATCATCTTGAAACTCTTTGTTTAAAATGTCTAATTGATCTTGTACAACATTGGCATCCATATCATTAAAATTATAGATGTAAAAAATTACCGGAATAATATGTTCCTTGTCTTTATCTATTATTGCCTTAGATGTAAAATTAGAGTTAGATAGCCCTAAGGGAGACATATCTTCATAATCTGCATTTGGTACTAATAATTCTGTACCACAAATTTCTTGAGCGTTTGTCGTTAACATCATCAGTAAAAACATACTGATGAAAAGTGCTTGTCTTTTCATTTGAATTTGGTTTTTTCGGTTATTTTTTGGTTTTCTTAATGAACCTAAAATACTAAACTTTCGTTAAAGGCTGTACATACCCCTCTACCATAAATGCAAAAAGTACTCTATTAAGGGTTTTAAATAACACTTAAAAAGTGTACTTTTGCGCAATATTTAAGACGCACATGATAACGATAGAAAAGACTTCACAATCCCGCTTACAAGAGCTAGACTTAAACAAACTACCATTCGGAAAAGTATTTTCTGACCACATGTTGGTTTGCAAATTTGATGGCACAAAATGGGAACAACCTGTAATTAAACCATATGGTACTATTGAAGTGAGCCCTGGTATGCAAGTTTTTCATTATGGCCAAGCTATTTTTGAAGGGATGAAGGCTTTTAGAACAGACGATGGTCGTGTGTTATTATTCAGACCTGAAAGAAATCACTTGCGTTTCAATAAGTCTGCTGAGCGTATGTGTATGCCTTCTATTTCTGAGGAAATATTTGTAGACGGCTTAAAAGAGCTTATACATACAGATTTAAAATGGGTACCTAGTGAAGGTGGAAGTTCATTATACATTCGTCCATTTATGGTTTCATCTGGCGAGTTAATTTCAGCTCAGCCAGCACAAGAATATACCTTTATGATAATCTCTGCTCCGGCACTAGCCTACTACAGAGGTATTATTAAAGTAAAAGTTGAAGAGCAATATAGTCGTTCTGCTGCAGGAGGTACAGGTTATGCAAAAGCTGCCGGAAACTATGCCGGTGCTTTTTACCCAACTAAACTTGCACAAGAAGAAGGTTACACTCAACTAATATGGACTGATGCTGCTACTCATAGCTTTGTAGAAGAGTCTGGCACCATGAATATTTTATTCAGAATTGGTGATAAATTGGTTACTCCTCCTACAAGCGAACGTATTTTAGATGGTATTACCAGAGACAGCTTAATTACCTTAGCTAAAGACATGGGTATTGAAGTAGAAGAACGTCGTGTATACATTAGCGAAATTATGGAAGCTGCTAAAAATGGCGAACTTAAAGAAGCCTTTGGTGCCGGCACTGCTGTTACTGTGGGTCAGATTGGCGAAATTGGTTTCCGTGGCGAACGCACAGCTATTCCTACACCTGAAGATGGGTATGCAATGAAGCTTAAGAAAGCATTACAAGACATCCAATACGGTAGAGCTGAAGATAAATTTGGCTGGACTGTAGAAATAAAGTAAGCTTTTACCCTACTTGCACATTATATTTTTCTAAGATTGCCTTGATGTTTGGCTTAAAGTAATTTTCGCCTTTCAGGATTTTTCCGTCTTCTCTAAAGATAGGATTTCCGTCTCCATCTAGCTTAGACATATTACTGCTTTGTATTTCTTCAAACACCTCTTCTATTACATCTTGTAAGCCGTGCTTTAATATAGTACCGCATAATATATACATCATGTCTCCTAAGGCGTCTGCAATTTCTACTAAATCACCGTTTTCTGCAGCCTCTAAATATTCTTCATTTTCCTCTCTCATTAATTTATAACGGAGCATATAATCAGCTTGGCTTAATACAGCCTTTGGGCTCTCTTCATTACCAATTTGAAATACATCGTGAAACTCGGCTACGTGGTTGATTTGCTTTTTCATACCAAAAGTGATTTAGATTTGATTGAATTACAACCAAATTTAAACATTAACTTTGCCTAATTGTATAGAACTTATCAATACATATTAACATGAAAGACATTACTGTTCAGGCGGGGGATACTACCACAACACAACAAACTCAAGCTGGTTTAGAAGAGAGAACTTACGCAAATAACGACAACTATATTGGTACAGGACACTGGGTATTTGCCGGAGTATTTTTTATGCTATTTATAGGCTACTTGGTTTGGAGCTACCGTAAAGATTTAAAAGAAACCAAATTTCATTACGGAGGCATTATATGGTTTATACTTGCCTTACTAGTTATTGTCTTTTTGATTTTTGTATTTAAAGACAAGCTGAAATAGTGAGCATTAAGCTTATTACAATACTAGTTATTATTGTATTCTTTGCTTCACTATCAATTGCCCTATACCAAAAAAAGCAAGGATACTCTTTTGCCATTACGTGGTTTAAAACCTTTATTGGTTTGGCAGCACTTGCAGGGCTTATTGCAGGTATGTTACTTAAATAAAAAAAGCGGGCCAATAGCCCGCTTTTCAATTCTATATAATACTCTCTTAGTTTACCGCTGGTAAGAAAGAGTAGTTTTCTGCGTAATACATCATTTGCTTTGTAAAGTCTTCTGGGTATTCAACTTTAACATCTACAATTTCACCATTCTCCTCTACAGGAACCAACAATGGATTGATGAATCCACCATAAGGAGCAGAATTAAGCTTAGCGCTACGCTCTAATACTTCTTTGTGTAACTCTGCATCAACTTTCACACCATAGTCTTCTACAAGAGCTCTACCGGCTTCATAATCACCTTCAGATTTAATTCTTTGGATTTCTCTCAATAAGTCACCAAAAATCACTTTTAGTTTCTCGTAGTCATTAATGTTAAGGTACGTTTTACCATCGCGTTTAATGTATTCAATTACATTTTCTTCCTGTCCTTTTTCGTAAGCCCAGCTTGCAACAAGCTGACGGTTACGCATGTGTGCTTCTTCCAACTCTTCTCCTTCTTCTAATCTGCGTAACTGTAACATTAAGCCATTACGAATGTAGCTATCGTACTCTGCTTTACCCACTTCTAATGATTCCATTAAACCTAAGTCTACCAATTTAGTATCCATTAAGTAATACAGTGCTACTAAGTCTGCACGAGCTTCCTCTAATGTATTTGCATAACTCTGTAAAGTTTCTTTTGGTGTTCCTACTCCAGGGTTTAGTTTACCCGATGCATGACCAATAACCTCATGTAAGGCAGTATGTAACTTGCCTGCCAGAGTTCCGTGTGCTTTTGCACGGGCTTTTTCTTCATCATCATTTCCAAACTCATTGGTAAAACCAGAGCCAGATGATTTATCATAAGCCAATACAATGTTTCCTAAGCTTACAGATTTTGAACCGTGATTAGCTCTAATCCAGTTTGCATTAGGTAGGTTAATACCAATAGGTGTAGATGGAGAAGCGTCTCCAGACTCTACTGCTACGTTTATTACTTTATACGTAACACCTACAACATTTGCTTTTTTATGCTCATCCATAATAGATGAGTTATCCTCAAACCACTGTGCATTTTCAGATACAACTTGCATACGCTCAGAAGCCTCAAAGTCTTTAATTTGAATTACAGATTCATATGTTGCTTTATATCCTTTTGCATCGCCATAAACCTCAATAAAACCATTAATGTAGTCTACCACATCATTAGTAGCTGCAACCCATGCAATGTTATACTCATCCCAAGTTTTTAAATCGCCTGTTTTGTAGTACTCTATCAATAAGTCTAAGGCTGCCTTTTGCTCATCAGATTCAGCAACGGTAGATGCTTTCTCTAACCAGTATACAATCTTTTCTATACTCTCAGAATACATACCGCCTACATGCCATTTTTGCTCTTTTAAGTTGCCACCTTCTCCGCGTACAACTTTAGAGTTTAGTCCAAAAGAAATTGGAGTATCTCCGGCATCTTTTGCCATTTCTCCATAAAAAGCTTCTACTTCTTTGGCAGTAATACCCGGTGCATAAAAGTTATTTGCAGAACCTGCAATTAAATCCTTTTCAGGGTCTAAGTTTACACGTTTAGCATCAGCATCGTTAAATATCACATCAAAAGCTTCGCCTTCTAATGTTGTTCCGGTAGCATCTAACAAACCTTGTAGGTATTCGCTAGAAAAGTCAGGCTTTAACTTAGCCATTGAGTAATGGTGGTGAATACCATTAGAGAACCATACTCTTTTGGTGTAAATCATAAAGTTTTTCCAGTCTTCAGACTCCTTATCACCATCGTAATTAGCTACAATGTTTTCTAAAGCCTTACGTATAGTAAGGTTGTGACGATAATTTTGATCCCAAATAATATCTCTACCTGATAGAGCTGCTTGATATAGATAGTATACCAACTCTTTTTGCTTTGCAGTTAACTTATCAAAGCCCGGAACTTGGTATCTTATTATTTTTAAATCAGCAAATTGCTCGGTTTTATACTTAAAACCGTCTGTGTTTTCTGTCATTTCTTCCTGTGTTTCTTCAATTTCATTCTTTGGTTCGCCTGTACATGCCGCCAATGCTGTAATAGCAGTTGCATATAAAATGGATTTTTTAAACATATAATTGTTTTTTAGGTACTGATAATTTTAAGGTTTCCAAATGTAGCAAAATTTAAAATTTATTACATTTGCTAGGTAACATATTATTATAAAACAAATTAAACCCAAACATTATGAAAAAATTTCTTCTAATCTTATTGCTAATCATCGTAGTGGTGATAGGTGGTGTGCTTATTTATGGAGCTACTCAGCCAAGTGATTACACTGTTGAGCGTGAAATTACTATTGATGCACCAATTAGTCAAGTATACGCTTATGCAAGCGACTTAAAGACTCAGCCTGAATGGTCTCCTTGGGCTCAAATTGATACGGCTATGAGCTATGAAATGTCTGAAAGCACAAACACAGTTGGTGCTACTTATAGCTGGTCTAGTGAAAATAAGGAAGTTGGAGTAGGCTCTTTGGAAACCATTGAGCTAGTTGAAAATGAAAGCGTGAAGCAAACCCTAAGATTCGAAACATATGGTTCAGAATCTTTGGTATTCATGAACTTTGAAGAAACAGAAGAAGGTACAAAGGTTACATGGGGAAACTCTGGTTCAATGGACTTTATGCCTAAGGTATTTGTTACTCTTGCAGGTGGTATGGAAAAAATGTTAGCGCCTTCATTTGAACAAGGTTTAGAAAACCTTAAAAACAACATAGAGAATATGCCAAAAGAAGAAGCTACTGCTTATACATTTGAAGTAATGCAAAATACTCCTGTTGCATTTTACTCTGTAAAGCGTGAAGGTATGAATATGGATACTGATATGAACCAAGAATTATTTGCTGGTATGTATGGCGAGATTGGTGCTTTTATGGGTGAAAATGGTATTGAAATGACTGGTGCTCCAATGGCTATTTACCACAAATGGGATGAGGAAAATAGAGTTTTTGATGTTGAAGGTGCTATACCAGTTGCCGAAACAGGAAAAGAAAGCGGAAACATACACGCAGGAATGACTCCAGAAGGTATGGTTGTAAAAACTGTACATGTAGGGTCTTATGAAACGGGTGGTAACGCTCACGAAGCAATGTATGCCTACATTATGGAAAACAACTATCAAATTGTTGGCTCAGTATGGGAAGTATATGTAAATGACCCTTCTGAAGTTGCCGAAAGCGAATTGATGACTGAAATTTATTATCCTGTTGCTCCTGCAGATGCAGAAGCTGCAGAATAATTACAATACAATATAGATTTAAAAAGGCTCACGATTGTGAGCCTTTTTTGTTTTGTAGTCTTTCGTAAATAGTAACATTCAGTAATATGAGTAGCATACCATAAAAAGTATCTTCAAATGGTATGGTACCCATTCTTATACCCATATTTTCATCATTATTATACCATACCACTTGTTCTTCTATTCCAGTACCCGTAAGTACTCCGTTTACAATAAAAAAGGGAATCAATATAATTACATAGGTAAAGTAAAAGCGTCCCATATAAGCAGTCTTCCATACATAAGTATGTAAATAAACCAATACACCCAAACCGCTAAAGGTTACCAGTGTATATATATGCTCATACTTAGTAATAGCTACCGTAATACAAAACACAGATATAAAAGCGCCTATTTGTTTTGCATAAGGAGCTAAATAATCGGTTTTTACAAAATATTTCAACGCCTCATAAGTAAACACACAAGCATAGGGTATGGTAATAAAAAACAACCATTCTTCTAGAGGTAAATTAGCTATATCTATACCCAACAAATACTTGGGATTAAAACCCCAAACCCCCATATTGGTAAAAATTACATCCCAAATAATAAATACAGCACCCGTAATAGCTATAGCCGGAAACAAATACTTCCATTTACTAAAAAAGTATACGCGCTTTTCAAAGCTCCTTAGTAAGGGTATAAAAATGGTAAAGATGTTAAGGAGTAAATAGGTATACATCAGCTCTTTTTAGCAGACTTTAATGCTTGTTTAAAGTACTTAGGTGGTGCAAATAGCATCCCAAAGCTTTCGCCATCTTCTTTACTTAAATGCTTATGATGCATTTTATGTGCATAGCGTATTGCCTGAAAATAAGGGTGTTTTGCTTTTCTTAAAATCTTAAATCGTTGATGGATGAATATATCGTGTACAAAAAAGTAAGCAATGCCATAAGCCAATATACCTAGGCCTATAAAAAACAAATAGTTATACCCTTCTAACCAACCAAACAAAAAACAAAGGAAACTAGGTACAGCAAAAATCAAAAAGAAAGTATCGTTCTTTTCAAAAAAGCCACGGGTTTTATTGTGATGGTCTTTGTGTAGAGTCCATAAAAACCCATGCATAATATACTTATGCGTAAACCATGCTACAAACTCCATAAAGGCAAAAGTGCCTATAACTATCAGTAAATAAATACTCCAATGCATTGTGTTGGTTGTTTTTACAAATTTAAACTAATAAACAAAACCGATATATAAATGTTTAACTGAGCAAACTAAACAAAATGTATCAGCTAAAAACAGTTCAAAAAATACCTACGTCTTTAGATAAAGCTTGGGAGTTTTTTTCATCTCCTGCCAACCTAAAAGTAATAACACCAGACTACCTAGGCTTTGAGGTTACCTCTCCTCTACCCGATAAAATGTATGAAGGCATGTTTATTACCTACAAGGTAGCTCCAATACTTGGTATTAAAATGAACTGGGCTACAGAAATTACGCATATTTCTGACAAAAAGTTTTTTGTAGACGAACAAAGGCAAGGTCCGTACAAAATTTGGCATCACGAACATCACTTTAAAGAAATTGATGGTGGCCTTGAAATGACTGATATCGTTAGCTATTTACCTCCTTTTGGTATTCTAGGAAAAATGGCTCATCCTATAATTGTAAAACCAAAATTGAACGAAATTTTTGAGTATCGTTTTCAAAAAGTAGAAGAATTATTTGGTAAGTACTAGTTATATTGCGGCATGACAAAACACCCATCTATAGAAGAGCTCAATAACAACTATAAGGCTATAGAGATATTAGACATTAATGATCCTAAGCCTTTTTTCAGGCGTCAAGCAAAAGAGTCTTCTTGGTTGTTACAAACCCATCTACTGCTTTTTTTGGTGTTTGGCATTTGGTATGTAACTACTATTATAGGTAGTAATGACTACACACTAGGTGTAAAATCGTTTTTTGGTGGAATGGCGACTTTGGTGCTGGTGTTAGCTCCTATACATGAGGGTATTCATGCTATTGCTTTTAAAATACTAGGAGCGCCCAAAGTGGGGTTTAAAGCCAAACCAAAAAAACTAACTGTATTTACTACTGCTTTTAACTTTGTAATAGATAAAAAGCAAATGATTTTTGCGGCCGTACTGCCTTTTGCAATTATTACCCCTGCACTTATTTCTTTATTATTTATCTACCCGGAATTTAAAGCCTATTGGCTTGTATTAATAACTATACATACCAATGCCTGCTCCGGAGATATGATTATCATTAACCTGATGCTGAAAACAAAAACTCAGCTCTACACATATGATAGTAAAGAGATGATGGAAGGTTATTACTTTGTGCCTAAAACCGAGGAGGATGTCGAATCTGAATAATTTACTGGCAGATGTGAGAGCCTGCACTATTTGTGCAGAACATTTACCATTAGGACCAAGACCCGTTTTAAAAGCAGCACAAAGCTCAAGAATATTAATTGTTGGGCAAGCACCCGGCACAGCCGTACACAAAAGTGGTATCCCTTGGGATGACCCTAGTGGAAAACGCCTACGCCAATGGATGAATATTAAGCCCGAAGTATTTTATGACGAAAGCAAAGTAGCCATTATGCCTATGGGTTTTTGCTATCCCGGCAAGGGAAAAAGTGGCGACCTGCCCCCTCGCCCGGAATGTGCCCCACAATGGCACAATAAGTTATTGGAACAACTCCCAAATATTGAGCTGACTTTATTAATTGGACAATATGCACAAGGACATTACTTAGGCAGTAAAAAGAAAAAAACCTTAACGGATACCGTTAAAGCATACGACGAATACTTACCCCATTTTATTGCCATGCCTCACCCCTCGCCACGCAATATTTTTTGGCTAAAACGCAATGCATGGTTTGAACAAGATGTTGTGCCTTATCTGCAACAAAGGGTGCAAGAAATTTTAGCAAAAAAATAGTGTTCAAATAAAACTATTCATGCCAACCATGCGTTATTAAGGCATGGAAACAACTGACTCAAAAACTACCGAGAAAAAGGCAAAAACCAGCTCAGCAGAAAAGTTGATAAATGCCTACAAAGACTACGTACTAACTGAAGGTAAAGAACCACCAAGTATTTACCAGTTCACTAAATCTGCCAAAGTAGATGAGGCAGATTTTTACAAACATTTCAACTCCTTTGAAGCCATAGAGCAACAGGTGCTTTTAAGCTACTTTAAAGAGACTTTAGAAACGCTAGAAGCAGACGAAACATACATTGAGTATAGTGTGCGAGAAAAGCTATTGGCTTTTTACTACACATGGATAGAAAAGCTAAAATCTAACAGGAGTTTTGTAAGCTATATTCTAAAAGGCGGTATAGAACACAGCTATGTTGTTCTTAAACCTTTTCGTGCAGAGTACAAAGAGTACGCAAAAGTATTGGTACAAGAAGGTATAGAAACCGAGGAGATAGCCAACCGAAGTATGATAAGTGATAAGTACGACGAGCTATTTTGGTTGCAACTGATGTTTGTTCTTAAGTTTTGGATGAACGATACCAGCAAAGACTTTGAAAATACTGACGCTGCTATAGAAAAAGCAGTAAACCTTTCTTTTGATTTAGTAGGGAAAGGCGCACTAGAGTCTATGATAGACTTTGGTAAATTTTTATTTCAGAACCGATAATCTGATAGATGAAAGAGCAATCTAAAATACCTACATCAAAGGTAGAGCGTGCCTCAAAGTTTATAACAACCGGCGCAAAAGTTGGTGGCAACTACCTTAAATACTATTCTAAAAAACTAGTAAACTCAGAACATACAAAAGATGAACTCAATAGCGAAAACGCCGAGGACATCTACAACTCATTAAGCGAACTAAAAGGTAGTGCCCTTAAAGTAGCCCAAATGTTAAGTATGGATAAAAGCATGTTGCCCAAAGCTTACTCAGATAAGTTTAAGATGGCACAGTACAGTGCTCCACCACTCTCCTACCCCTTGGTAGTAAAAACATTCCAAAAATACTTTAATGCATCGCCATCAACATTGTTTGATACTTTTAGTAAAAATGCAATAAATGCAGCCTCTATAGGGCAAGTACATAAGGCGACTAAAGGCGATAAAACTTTTGCTGTAAAAATTCAGTACCCCGGTGTGGCAGATAGTGTAAGTTCAGACTTAAAACTAGTAAAGCCTTTTGCCCTAAAGCTACTGAATATGAATGGTGCCGAGCTAGACATATACATGCAAGAGGTAGAGTCTAAGTTGATTGAAGAGACAAATTATAATTTAGAGCTACAGCGCTCCGAAGAAATATCTGAAGCCTGTGCCAAGCTTAATAACTTAAACTTCCCTAAGTACTACTCGGAGCTTTCATCGGAACGAATTTTAACTATGGACTGGCTAGAGGGTAAACACCTTAAAGAGTTTATGGAAACCAATCCGCCTGATGATGTACGCAATAGTATTGGGCAAGCTCTTTGGGATTTTTACCAATACCAAGTTCATTACCTAAAACAAGTACATGCAGATCCGCACCCCGGTAACTTCTTATTTAAAGAAGATGGTACTTTGGGTATTATAGATTTTGGATGTGTAAAAGTAATACCCGAAGATTTTTACGAGGTAAACTTTAAGTTTCATGACAAGGTGATTTTAGAAAACGATGAGCTATTTGAAGAACTATTAAATGAGCTCGATTTCTTTCACCCCAATGATAGTAAGGAAGAAAAAGACGTGTTTAGAGATGTTTACAAAAGAATGATCAACATTCTGGGAAGACCTTTTCATCAAGAAAGCTTTGACTTTAGTGATGATGAGTACTTTGCCCAGATATATGCCTTGAGCGATGAAATAAGCAACAACAAAATCATCCGAAGTGCAAAAGGTGCCAGAGGCTCTAAACATGCACTATACATCAACCGCACCTACTTTGGTTTATTCAGCCTACTCAATGAGTTAAAAGCAGGCGTAATAGACACTTCTAAATTGGGTTATGGGAAACCAGATTTAGTGATGGCTTAGAATTTTATATATTTAGTACAGAAAACTATTTGTGCTTTGAAATATGAAAAAATCTGCCCTATTACTTTTTACATTAATTTCTTTTTGGAGTAATGCTCAAACGCTTACTCCTGTTCCTACTCAAGATACAGTTGCAGTATGGTCTGTATGGTCAGATAAGTATGTCTTTTTAGGAGACTCAACTTTCAATGGCAATCAGTACAAAAAGGTATTTGTGTATTACGCTGATTCAGTTGACACATTGATTTATGACTCATTAAAATATGCATGCTTATATAGGCAAGACGCATCAGCAGAAAAAGCCTACTGTGTACAAAGAGATAGTACATCTGAAAAATTACTTTATGACTTTTCTGCAAATTTGGGAGATACAGTAAAAATCTCACCGGGATTTATATCCAAATATGCAATATTTACTTTTCAAGAACCTGATGGGTATGCATCCGTAAGAGTTGAGGCAATAGATTCTGTTTTAATTAATGGTACATATAGAAAAAGGATTGAAATAGCACCAATTGCATCATTTGGTTTTCCTATTGAATATTGGATAGAAGGAGTTGGCTCTAGTGCAGGAATAGTTCATTCAGCTCTTGGGCTTACTCAAATAGCAGACATAACTGCTAATGAATTATTAATATGTATGACAGTTGATGGAACTGTTTATTATCAAGCCCCACCACCTTTTAATAATACCTGTTTTGAAAAAAGATATGTAAGTATTGATGAAAACAAGTTAGTAGATTTAATCAAAATCTATCCAAACCCTGTAAAAGATAAACTTACTATTCAATTAGAAAACGGTTTAAAACCAGAAGAACTAATAATAACATCCATTACTGGGCAAACTATTAGTAACCCTCGTTTTACTAATTCTGAGATTGATGTATCTAGCCTCCAAAAGGGCTTTTACATTTTACAGTTTGTGGTTGAAGGTAAAATCTATAGACACAAATTTTTAAAGGACTAATTAATCCAACTCCTTCAATACTTTTTTAGCTTCCTCTATATGTTGTTCTGCATCAAATTGAGATTCAAACACATGACGTACAATACCTTGCTTATCTACTATATAGGTAACCCTCCCAGGAATCATACCTAAAAAGGTAGTGGGTACTCCAAATTGATTGCGCACTGTTTTATCGCCATCACTTAGTAAGGTAAAGGGCAATTTGTATTTGTTTGCAAATTTTTCATGCGATTCTTTATCATCGCTACTTATTCCAATCACTTCTGCGTCTAAATCCACAAAGTCCTCGAATTCATCCCTAAATTTGCATACTTCGCGTGTACAACCGGGTGTAAAATTCTTGGGGTAAAAGAAAATCACCAAGTTTTTGTTACCAATTACACTATCTAAATGAAAAATTGCTCCGTTTTGGTCTGTTAAACTAAACACGGGTACTTTATCACCTACTTTTATCTTAGAATCTCCACTCATAGTCATTGCTACTATTGAAATAAGTACTACTAAAGCAACAGTTATTTTAATACTTTGTTTCATCTTTATTTAAACCTATTTTATATGCTTTTAAGGCCCTATCTCTAGCAAAAGCGTGGTCTACAATGGGTTGTGGGTAGGTTAACTCTTCAAACTCCGGCACCCATTTTTTAATGTATTTCAAATCCGGATCAAACTTTTTGGTTTGCAAGTAGGGGTTAAACACCCTAAAGTAAGGCGCTGCATCGCAGCCTGTACCTGCAGCCCATTGCCAACCACCATTATTTGAAGATAGTTCAAAATCCAATAATTTCTGTGCAAAATAGGCTTCGCCCCAACGCCAATCTATCAATAAATCTTTTACTAAAAAGCTGGCTACAATCATTCGTACTCTATTGTGCATCCATCCGGTGCTGTTTAACTCACGCATACCGGCATCTACAATTGGGTAACCTGTTTTGCCTTCACACCATCGTTTAAATTGTTCTTCATCATCTCGCCATTTTACGGCATCATAGCCCGGTTTAAACGAACTTTTTACAACATGCGGAAAGTGCCAAAGTATCATCATGTAGAATTCGCGCCAGATGAGTTCATTGACGTATTTTTGGTTGTGTTGGAGTGCAAATCTTGCCAATTTTCGGATACTGATGGTACCAAAGCGTAAATGTACACTTAAACGCGATGTTCCCTTTATTGATGGGATGTCTCGCGTCTTATCATAGTTCTCAATTACATCAATTGCAGCCTTTTTTGAGGGGATATTTACATCGGTCTTTTTAAAACCTAACAGCTCTAAACTCAAAATAGGCGAAGAATTCATTGGGTACAAATTACCCATGTATTTTTCAGTAGGATATGAACTCAAAAAAAAGTCGTTTAGTTGCTCCCTCCATATTTTCATATAAGGGGTATAAACTGTGTAAGGAGTACCGTCTTTTTTCAAAACCTCATCCTTCTCAAAAATCACCTGATCTTTATAGGTATTAAACACTATACCTTTATCATTCAGTAATTTAGATATTCTTTCATCCCGTTCTTTGGCATAAGGCTCATAATCATGATTGGTATAAACAGCCTCAATATCAAACTCTTGGGTGAGTTTTGTAAAGGTATTTTCAGGGGTATCATGATATACTTTTATACCACTACCCTGTTCAGCCAATTCATTATTCAACTCACTGATTTGCTGATGAATAAAATCAACTCTACAATCGTATTTATCCTCTAATTGATTGAGGATATTGGTATCAAAAATAAATAAGGGTAAAACTGCCTTATGTTTTTTTAAGGCATGGTATAAAGCTGCATTATCATCAAGTCGTAAATCTCTTCTAAACCAGACTATTGCTAGTTTCTGCATGCTTTTCTTTTGTGTCTAGTTCTATCTCCGCAATGGCTGATACAATCTCCTCTGAAACCGAATCAATATCTTGATTCTCATTTATTTTGGAGTTTATCTTTTTAGCTGTTTTCTTGAACTCTTGTCTTAAATTTTGTACTTCGTTTCGTTTACGTTTCTTCCTGAAAAATTTAAACATGTATCCTATCGTTTTCTACTTTGCAAATTCAATCTCAAATTTATCAAAAATAATTTTAAACCATTCGGTATACTTTTCAGGATGATTTTTAATATCATCTTTTAATTCATCCATCTCTATCCACTCCCAGCTCGCAACCTCTTCAGGGTTAATATTTGGCTCATCATTATATGCTCCAATCATCACATGGTCAAACTCATGTTCTGTTAAGCCTTTATCTAGTTCTGCTCTATAAATAAAATCGAAAACTTTTTTTAATTCACATGTAAAGCCCATCTCTTCTTGCAACCTACGTTTACCGGCTTCTATTACAGTTTCACCTTGTCTGGGGTGGCTACAACAAGTATTGGTCCATAAACCGCCTGAATGATACTTGTGTAAGGCTCTCTGCTGAATCATCAATTGCCCTTTATCATTAAACACAAATACCGAAAAAGCTCTATGTAATAAAGCCTTTTCATGGGCTTCCATTTTTTCCATCAAGCCAAGCTCTCTATCCTGTTCGTCTACTAATACAACCTGCTCCAAATCGTTTATTTAAAGTTTACAGCAAATTAAAACTATATCTTAGGTATGAGCCAAGCAATAAACTAACTTTCTTTTTATTAGCTATACGAATACGCTCCTTTAAAATACGAGACGAATGTGTTTTTTTGATTTTCTTGAATAAAGAATAATAATATACATACGCTACATACACACCAAATTTTGAGGTATTAGGTAAATTGATAATGCCTTTATATGCTGCTTTAAAATCAGCTTCAATCTCATTTTCTATCTGCAGTTTTGTAGCGTCATCCAATTCTTCAATATTAACTCCTGGAAAATAAGAGCGCCCCAATTGCTTATAATCTGCTTGTAGGTCTCTTAAAAAGTTGATTTTTTGAAAGGCAGAACCTAGCTTCATTGCAGATGGCTTTAATGCTTGATATTGCTCTTCATCTCCATTACAAAACACACGTAAGCACATTAACCCTACTACCTCTGCAGAGCCTAAAATGTATTTATCATAAGTCTCTTTATCATACTCTTTATCAATCAAGTCCATTTCCATGCTATCCAAAAAAGTATCTATCAACTCTTGCTCAATATTATACTCTCTTACTACATGCTGAAAGCTATTGAGAATAGGATTCATGCTAATTCCCTGATCAATTGCTTCATAGGTGTCTTCTCTAAAATCTGCTAGAAGTTTATCCTTATTGTAGTCGTGAAAACAATCTACAATTTCATCGGCAAATCTTACAAAGCCGTAGATGGCATAAATAGGATTATGTAATTTTCTGCTAAGGCACCAAATCCCCAAAGAAAAAGAGGTGCTGTATGCTCGGGTTACATCTCTACTGGCCTTAAAAGATACGTTGTCAAAAAGCTGTTTCATTTTGTTTAGTTTTTAAAGTCTTTGGCAATCTCTTCAGCTACAACCTGCCCGGAAATTAATGAGGGAGGAACTCCCGGTCCCGGTACGGTAAGCTGACCTGTATAGTATAGGTTCTTTATCTTTTTGCTTTTTATCGAAGGTTTTAATATAGCGGTTTGGCGCAAGGTATTTGCCAAGCCGTAAGCGTTGCCTTTATAGGCGTTGTAATCTTTCTTAAAGTCTGTATGAGCATAGCTGCGCTTATACACCACATGCTCTTTAATGCTTTGCCCAGTAATCTCTTCTAACCTAGCCATTACCAAATTGTAGTAGTACTCTTTGGTTTCTTCATCATCTTTTAAATCGGGCGCAACAGGTATTAATATAAATAAATTTTCACTCCCTTCGGGCGCTACTGTATCATCTGTTTTAGAGGTGCATGACACATAAAACAAGGGTTTAGTGGGCCATTGTGGCTGCTCATATATTTCTTGTGCATGAGCTTCAAAATCCTCGTCAAAAAATAAGTTATGATGCAATAGGTTGTCTAGTTTTTTATCAACTCCTAAATAAAAGATTAAGCTAGACGGAGCCATTTTTCTTTTATCCCAATATTCTTCAGAATAAGTCTTATGCCCGTTCTTCAGTAAATGTTGTTCCACATGGTGGTAGTCTGCACCTCCCACTACTACATCGGCAGTAAATTCTCCTTTGTTTGTTAATACCTTTTTTGCATTGTGCTCAACATCAATTACAATTTCCTGTACTTCAGTATCCGTATGTATTTCTACACCTTGTTCTTCAGCCACCTCTACCATTGCTTTAACAATGTTATGCATTCCGCCCATTGGGTACCAAGTACCCAAAATCAAATCGGCATAATTCATCATACTATATAATGCAGGAGTGTCTTTGGGCATCGCACCTAAAAACAATACCGGAAACTCTAATAGCTGTATAAGCTTAGGATGCTTAAAGTACTTTCGTACGTAAGAGTGCATGTCTGTTAAAAGATGCATTTTAAAAAGCCCTTTCAACACTCTACCATCTACAAACTCCAATAATGATCTACCGGGTTTGTACACCAAATCATTAATACCAACCTCATACTTATATTCGGCCTCTTCCATAAACTTCTTAAGCTTCGCACTACTTCCTTTCTCTAGAGATTCAAAAAGTGCATACAAGCCATCTATATTGGCCGGAATATCTAAGTAATCATCTTTGGCAAAATAAATTCTGTAGGAAGGGTCTAAACGGACTAATTGATAGAAGTCTGACACCTTGTGTCCAAAACGCTGAAAATAGCGTTCAAAAACACCAGGCATCCAATACCAACTGGGTCCCATATCAAAACGAAACCCGGAAGTTTCGAACTCTCTGGCTCGGCCACCGGGCATCGTGTTTTTTTCAAGTAACTGAACCTTGAAGCCTTGGTGTGCCAAAGTAGAGGCTGCTGCTAAGCCGGCAAAACCTGAACCAATAACTAGGGCACTCTTCATAAATTCTGTTTAATTCCTGTAATCTTTTAACTTCTCCATCAGCTTCTTTCTAGCCAAGAATATACGACTTTTTACTGTACCTAAAGGAATATCCAATTTCTCTGCAATTTCCTCGTATTTATAGCCATTAAAGTGCATCATAAAAGTATCTACGTAATTTGGGTCTACAGAGTTTACTTGTTTCATTATATACTCTGTATCTGCCAATACATCTGCTCTAGTAGATACATCACTTTCTTTAGAGTTTAAGAAATATTTGTTTTCTGTAGTATCTACAAAAGTGTTTTGGTTTTTCTTTCTTCTGTAGTTATTGATAAAGGTGTTACGCATAATGGTATACAACCAACCTTTTATATTGGTTCCATCCTTATACTTATCCTGATTTTTTATTGCCTTTAAAAAGGTGTCTTGTGTTAAATCGTCGGCCTCTTCAGTGTCTTTTGTAAGTTTTAGCGCTAATTGTTTCAAAAAACTATCATGACTAGTGATGAGGTTGCTAAACTCTATTGTTGACATTATATATTGATTATTTGATGTTAAAACTTTGTTTAATAATTTCACATCAAAGTTAAACAAAAATAAAAGTAAACCAAATTTTTGTTTAACGATTATTTTATTTCATTAAACAAAATTGAATGATTCTAATTTACAGATAGTTAGCGTAAGAACTTTCTTACGAATGTGGAATTTTTGCCAATTTATTTTCTTGAATTGCGACTTTTAATTGGCCAATATTGTCGAAAAAAGTGAATCTTTCACCCCCAATTGCAGGATTTATTCCTTTTAATTGATGACCAGAAAGTAAGAACCTACAATCCAACTCTTTAAACTTTTCTGACACCTGTTTTAGGTAGTCTTCTACACTTTCTTCATGCGGATGAGTAGTGAATATAGAAAGGAAATAATCTACCTCCATTTTATGGCAAACATCGCTTAAATGTTCTACCGGAACACTTTGCCCTAAGTAAATACTCTTATGCCCTAAAGACTGTACTAAGTAAGATAAGTACAAGAGTCCTAGCTCATGCATCTCATTATTAGGTAAGTAAAACACAAAGGTTTTAGATTGCTTATTAGATGCAACAATCATCTGGTCTATAGCAGAGAATAGTTTTTGACGAATAAGGTTTGACATAAAATGCTCATGTGCTATAGTAATAGCGCCGGCCTGCCATAAATACCCTACTTGTGTAATAAAGGGGGCTACAACTTTACTAAAAGTTTGTTCTATACCCAATTGCATATAGGAGTTAGAGAAAACCCTATCAAACAACTCAGAGTTAAACTCTACCATGGCAACCTTTAGCCCATTTACCTGTGCCTCATAATCGCCTTTGTAGGTAGATAGTTCTATTACTTTCTCCTTTACCTGTTCATCGCTCATCTCTACCACCTTAGAAATACGCAAGCCTTTTTGCACTAAAACGGCTATATTCAGCATTTTCTTAAGATCAGAGTCGCAATAACAACGGATGTTGGTATCGGTACGTACAGGTTCAATAATATTATAGCGTTGCTCCCACACACGAATAGTGTGAGCCTTAATGCCCGTTAAGAGCTCTAATTCTTTAATAGAATAGGTAGTTTTCAAGCTATAGTATCAGATTGTTTAAGTGTTAACTATCTTCGAATGATTTTTGTTCATGCAAATAAACAATAATGTTAAACAAAAAATGTTATCGCAGTTCATTTTTATTAACATCCTGAAAAACTTAGCTTTGCAGCCCAATTTATACTCATGAGTTTCAAAGAAGAAATAAAACGCAGACGTACGTTCGGTATTATTAGTCACCCTGATGCAGGTAAAACTACCCTTACCGAAAAACTATTATTGTTTGGTGGTGCCATCCAAGAGGCGGGTGCTGTAAAGTCTAACAAAATAAAAAAGGGTGCTACTTCCGATTTTATGGAAATAGAGCGCCAGCGTGGTATATCGGTGGCTACATCGGTAATGGGCTTTGAGTATAAAAACAAAAAAATAAACATCTTGGACACCCCCGGTCACCAAGATTTTGCCGAGGACACCTACCGTACATTAACGGCAGTAGATAGTGTAATTGTGGTAATTGACGTTGCCAAAGGTGTAGAGCCACAAACCGAAAAACTGGTAGAGGTAAGCCGCATGCGCAACATCCCTATTATTGTGTTTATTAACAAAATAGACCGCGAGGGTAAAGATGGCTTTGAGCTATTAGATGAAATAGAACAAAAACTAGGCATTAAAGTACGCCCCCTAAGCTGGCCTATAGGTATTGGGCAAGACCTAAAAGGTGTATACAATATATGGCATCAAAACCTCAACTTGTTTAGCGGTACCAGCAAACAACATATTGAGGAAAGTATAGAAATAAAAGATGTAAACGACCCTCAGCTTGACACCCTAATTGGCAGCGATGCTGCAGATGACCTACGCGAAGAGCTAGAGCTGGTAGATGGCGTTTACCCTGAGTTTAAAATAGAAGATTACCTGAAAGGTGAGATTTCACCGGTGTTTTTTGGGAGTGCCTTAAATAACTTTGGGGTACATGAGTTGCTAGATGCTTTTATAGAAATAGCCCCTTCTCCCCTGCCAAAAGTATCGGAGACGAGAGAAGTAAACCCTACCGAAGATAAGTTTACAGGCTTTGTATTTAAAATACACGCCAATATGGATCCTAAACACAGAGACCGCTTGGCCTTTGTAAAAATCGTTTCGGGTTTGTTTGAGCGTAATAAAAACTACCTACATGTACGTAATGGCAAGAACCTTAAGTTCTCTAGCCCCACGGCATTTATGGCTTCTAAAAAATCTATTGTAGATGAGGCTTACCCCGGCGATATTGTAGGCTTGCACGATACGGGTAACTTTAAGATTGGCGATACCCTTACCGAAGGCGAGGAAATGTTTTTCAAAGGCATCCCGAGTTTCTCTCCGGAGCATTTTAGGTACATCAATAATGCCGACCCAATGAAATCTAAGCAGTTATACAAAGGTATAGACCAGCTAATGGACGAAGGGGTGGCACAGCTGTTTACCCTACAAATAAACGGACGTAAAGTAATTGGTACCGTAGGTGCACTACAGTACGAGGTAATACAATACCGTTTGGAGCATGAATATGGCGCTAAGTGTAGCTATGAGAACTTTCCGGCGTATAAAGCCTGCTGGATAGAAACCGACAACCAAGAACAGCTGACGGAGTTTAAGCGTTTAAAGCACCGCTCTTTGGCAGATGATAAAGAAGGACGTTTGGTATTTTTGGCAGACTCTGCGTTTACCTTACAAATGACCCAAGAGAAATTTCCGGATATTAAATTCCACTTTAAGTCGGAGTACTAAAGCTAGTTACTAACTCCAGCCATCTAGTTTTTTCTTAAACTCTTCCATTTTGGTTATATCTTCCTGTAAATCTTCTATCGTTGGTATAACTTGATTCATTGCAGGTGAATTATCATGTCCCCTAAAATATAATGATCCTGTTGACATAATTGAATCAACTATTTGATAATCGCCATAACTGAAGTTAATTACCTTTTTAAGCCTCTGTGTACTTATGTCTGTACCAAACCTCTTGATTGATTCGTTGAGAATTAATCTTTCTACCATACTTTCCATAGTAATACGCATTTTCCTATAGAACTCTTTAGCATTAGCTTTATACTCCTCTTCAGTCAAATCATTAAACTTTCTCTCAATCCACTTATAATCTTCCCTTAATGCCTTAATTCTCTTTTTTATATCCAATAATTCCCATGGTAAATTTTCAAGTATAATTCCTGTTTCCGTAGGTTTTCTAGTAAGGCCCCTCATTGAAAAAGAACTACTTTCCTCTTTAGCAAACTTGTCAAGCTCCAAAGCAAAAGTAATATCGTGTGTAAATACAATAACTTGCCTATTGATAGACTCTTCTACAATTCTCTTAGCTATCCTTCTACGCCACTTGTGATCCAATGATGAAACAGGGTCATCAAAAGCTATTGCAGACTTATGCTCAGATATTGCTAATTCTGAAAAGAACGTTGCTAAAGAAATACACCTATGCTCCCCTTCGCTTAAGACCTCTTTTAAAGGTAGTTCTGTGTCATAATTACCTGACAACTTTAAAAAATTATACTGTTTCCCTTTAATTCCTTTAGTATCTTGGACAATTTCCAAATATCTAAAGCCAAACCCTTTTAATTCAGCTTCAAACTTTTCTTTCAAAGAATCACTAATGTGTTTTTTAGAAAGATTGTTACTGAAAGAAGTTATTCTTGAAGTATTCAACTTTTTTACACACTCTTCTATTAGGCTTAATTGTTCTAGTCTTTTTAGCTCACATAATAATTCCTTTTGATGCTTTTTAATTAATTCTTTTACTTTTAATTCAGCTAATTTTAGTGTAGCTTCCTTTATTTGTTCATCGACACTTTCTTCTTTTAAGGATTGATTTTGCTTTTCAAGCTCATCTATAATCTCATTTATAGACTTAATTGGACTAATAAACTTAACTTTTTCTATACCTAAAAAGTCTTCATAATTGTATATGCGTTCAACACAACTCTTTTTTAACTCACTTTTAACATCAATAAACTTAGTAAACAAAACATCAAAACCTTCAGATAATTGGTTCAATTCATTTATTATTGGTTTTGTATCTTCAAAGTTTAAATCAATTTCTAAGAAATTATTTTTCAATACTTCAACTTCTTTTTGGTATTCAATCAGCTTTTTCTCTGCATCATTCTTTACATATTCTTCAAAACTATTAAACCTAATCTTTGCTTCTTCTTGTAAATCTTGTAGACATAATGGACAAAATGAGTCATCAGAAGTATTAGGAAAACTTTCTTCAGTACTATTTTCATAAAATTTTCTCGCTGCCTCCCATAATTGCTTCCACGTATTTGCACCTATATTTTTTACACTTAAATCACCAAAAGCTTCCTTTGAAGCAATTTTTGAGGTTTCTTTTGCATCTTGATACTTCTTTATTATATCTGCTGACCTTTGAAACTCTTTCTCTATGAAAGCTTTGTCAATTCTTTCTAGTTTATCCCTAACAGGGGTAAACCTCCTGATTTTACTTTCATTTTCTCTTATCCTATTTTTCGGATCAATTTTTTTAAGTTCATTTAATTCTTTTTCTATTTTTTCAATCTCTTTTTCTTCTTCTTTACTTATTATCAATGAATTAATATCTCTATCACTGGTCTTTGAGCTTATATTTTTTATTACTTCAGCACTTGGAGTTTTATAATCATTAAATATTGATTCATAAGAGAATTTTTTAAGAATTAAGGTTTCTTTTTCAGCAACAAAATGCTCTCTAACTTTATCAATAGCTGATACTAATTCCTCAAGTATTGATAGACCTTGTGGTATAAATGCTATTTCATTCTCTCCATCAATGTAGTGTTTAGCACTAGATGTATCAAAAACATCAACAGCCTTTAATATATTATCATTCACCTTATCATTATCCAGTATAACAACTCCATTTTCACCCTCAGAAAAGTACTCAACCTCAGCTGTATTCTTCTTAGCCTCACTACCTTTGATAAATAAATTGTGATTTAATGATGGAGCATCTCCTCTAGTATTACATACGTGTTTTAGTATACTTGTATAACTTGATTTCCCAGTTCCATTATCACCATACACTACTGTTAAGCCTTTTTGTTCGAAAGTCAGTTCAACACCTTCTTTTAATGCACTAATATTCTTAGTGTTATAAATCTTATTAATTACAACATCCTTACTGCCATCTATACTTTCAGCTAAACTCTTTAAAGCCTCCATATCAACTTTTTTAGAGTCATCTATTTTACCTAATACTTCTGATTTATTAATATCAACCAAATCTTTAATATCATCATCTGTTAGTTGATTTTTTACTATAATTCTATTAACTGCCTCCCTCCATAATTCCGACTTGTTACCTAGCCATTCTATTATTTCTGCATGTATTGACATGATGATTTATATTTGAAATGTGTTAGTACTAACCAAATATAAACCAAAGAAAGTTACAGGTTTATAAGCCTACAAAACAGGTATTAAAGCGTGGTTTTTACAAACTTGTTTACCCCTTTTTGGGTCTCTAAGTCCTTTTTGTACAGGCTAAGGGCTAGGGTGTTGTTGTCTATCCATGCGTAACCCATTATAGTGTAACCCTCATATTTTTGCAAAGCTTTGCTTTTTAGGCGTACACCCTGCCCTTCGGGAGTAACCTCAGCCACTCCCAGCATAAAAGCTTTTTGGTAAACTTGGGTATTGCCATAATAAACAAGATGTTTGTTGTCGGGCGAGGCAATTACATTATTGCAATTGGCATAAAACCCTACTACCAAATGGTAGGTAATGCGGTTGGTGCTATCTATAAGGCTGGTCATATCCGGAGCAAAATTACCTTGAGGTGGTGCTACCTCAGTAAGTATATACATATCTAAAGGCTCAAAATACTGTAAGCTTTGCCCAACAGCACCACTAAGGTGGTTAACCCGTATCCATTTATCACTGGGCACAACTTCGGGGGGTGCTTGGTAATGCTCGGCAAATGTTTCGGGGGGTATCTCTTCAAAAGTAAGGGGAGCAATAGAGTCGTACTTCCAGCTACTCTCGCGTCTCATGCCCATATTATCAGGTATAAAAAGATGTTCACCAACATTTTGGTTTAGGTATACCCGCTCAAATCCATAGTCAGTAGTATCAAGTATTGGTATTGGCACTATAGGTTCTTCGGGTATAAGAATAGACTTTACTTGAGATTCTGTCACCTCTTTATGGCTAGTACATGCTGCTAGTATACAACTAATACTTAGGGCTACTAATTGGGGTTTCATCTGTTTTCTATTTAATTGTATTAAATAGATGCCGGGCTTAGGAGCATTCCATAAAACAGAGTGTTTAAAATGTGGTTTTTACGTATCGTATTTCGGTAGTACCATCCTCTTTATGGTACGTAAATATTTTAAGGGCTATGGTATTGCTATCTATCCAGGCATAATCTGTTATCAAATAGTCATCATACTGCTGAAAAGCCTTGTCTTTTAGCTTGGTAACACCTTCTTTGGTTTGCACCTCAACTATTACTAAACCAAAGGCTTTGTTCTGTGACATATAGTTCCCAAAATATACAAGGTGCTTTTTATCGGGAGACATAAACACCTGACTACAGTCTGCATTAGCACTAACATTTAACACATAGGTAGTTTGGCTTGTGCTATCAATCAATCTGCAAATATTCGGGTCATACATACCCCTAAATTCGCGCATAAAATACATACCTAAGGGCTCAAAATAGGCTAAACTAGCGTGTATTGTTCTATCTGCTATCTCGTACTTTTTTGTGTGTTCATTAGTTACAAGCTCTAAAGGATGTAGCTTGTAGTGTTTTTCATAAATCTCTTTGTCTATCTCCTCAAACCCAAGTGAATCTATCTGCTTATAGTTTAAATGTACCCGCTGAAAGCCATAGTCTGTAGTATCACCTATATATATTGGGTCAAGGGGCTCTGTAGCCGTTTTATTAGAACTACATGCTGCCATAGCAAATAGGCCAAAAAAAATGAGTAGTATATATAATGAGTGTTTCATTTGGTTTCTATTTAATTATATTAAATAGGTGCTGGCAAAAGGTATATTCCATAAAAATTTAGAGGATAGTTTTTACATAGGTATAATGCTCTTTCCATTCTCTGCTTTCTCTATCGTATTTTCTATTTAAAATTTTTAATAGCAGCGTTTTATCATCTTTCCAAGCATAATCTTTTACATACTGTCCTTCTATAGAAACCCCTTTGTAGTTTTTGTAATAAGTAATTCCCTCTTTTTGATATGCTTTAGCCACCCCCATGTTACAGCTAGGGCTACCAACCACACTATTACCATAATAGAGCATGTACTTATCATCTGGCGATATAAATACATCATTGGCTGGTCCGTCAGTATCGGTATTTAATAAATACAATATACTACTCATACTATCTAGCACATACAACTCTCCTAATAAAAACTCACCATCGGTCCAGCTCTCTAGTATATACATATCTAATTCTGGTAAATAGCCTTTGTAATTATGCCACCCAATTCTTTTGTTGTAATTATAATTTTTGGGCATATGGTCAAAAGTAATTTTGGCCTTACTGGTTTGTATGGTATAGGTAGTATCTGCCCAATTAACCTTACTAGAGTCTACAACTCTTGCAGTGGGTTTATAGTATTTAAGAAATGTTTCTTCTGTAATGTCTGTAAAGGTTAGTTGCGGCAAAGTGCGCTCATCTTCTCTGTAGTTCAACCATACAAAACTTTCTCCATCACCTGTATGAATCATTTCAGGCATCCCCTCTTCTGCTCCACTAGAAACAGTACCAACTTGTGCAGATAGTTTATTAAAGGTTACAAGCTGAAAAGCTATACTGATGATTAAAAGGAATTTCATATGATTAATATTGCTCAGTACTGAGAAGTACAAGTGTACATGCAATTTCAGTACCAATATTATTTTCTTTAGCCAGCTTTATAAATTCGGGGTTTTCTGTACCGGGGTTAAAGATGATTCGCTTGGGGTGCAAACCTAAAATGTAATCGTAATATTGTTTTTGTAAGTCTGGGTTTAAGTATAGGGTTACCGTATCTATATCCTCATCTTGTGGCAATTCATTAACTATGGGTATACCTTCAATCTCGCCTTTACGCACACCAAAGGGTATTACCTCATGTTCATATCTAGCCAGTTTAGCAGTTGCTAAGTAAGAATATCTACTTGGGTTGGGTGATGCGCCCATCACCAGTGTTTTTTTGCTCATTTTACCATCTTATTAAGGCAGAAGCCCAGGTAAAACCACTCCCAAATGCGGCTAAACAAATCAAGTCGCCCTCTTTTACTTTTCCTTCTTGCCAAGCTTCGCTTAAGGCAATAGGTATAGATGCGGCAGTGGTATTGCCATACTTCTGTATGTTGTTATATACAGAACTATCTGGCAGCTGAAATTGTTTTTGTACCATTTGGCTAATGCGCAAATTGGCTTGGTGCGGAACCAATAAATCTATATCCGATGGTTGGTAGCCATTGGTTTGTAAAGCTTCCATTATTACTTCGCTAAAACGAACAATAGCATGCTTAAACACAAAGTTACCATTCATATAGGGGTAATAGCGTGTATCCTCCGGGTCATTACGCTCAATAAACTTATCTACCCAATCTAAGGTACCGGGCGATATTAAGGCTAGCTCTTCAGCATGCTTCCCTTCGGAGTGTAGGTGTGTAGAGAGTATACCTTTGTCTTTTTCATCTGTGGCTTGCATTACTACGGCCCCTGCTCCATCTCCAAATATTACAGAAACTCCTCTACCGCGGGTAGTCATATCTAATCCGGCACTATGGACCTCAGAACCTATCACCAATATATTTTTATACATACCCGTCTTGATAAACTGATCGGCAACTGACAAGCCATACACAAAACCCGAGCATTGATTTCTGACATCTAAAGCCCCAATTTCTTTAATGCCCAATTGCTCTTGTACCTGCACACCGGGTCCCGGAAAATAATAATCTGGGCTTAAGGTTGCAAACACAATAAAATCTATATCATCTGGAGTTAAACCGGCATTTTTAATAGCCATTCGGGCAGCTTTTGTACCCATTGTAGAGGTACTGTTACCATCGCCTTTTACAATATGTCTGCGTTCTTTTATACCTGTACGCTCAGTAATCCAAGCGTCATTGGTATCCATCAATTCAGACAATTCATCATTTGTCACTACATTTTCCGGTACAAAATGTCCTATCCCTACTATCTTCGATTGTTTCATATCCTTACGACTATATGTTGCTACAATATAAAAATTCTTTTAGAAGTATTGTAGTATTAATACCAGCCTATTCAGAAGGGATTTTATAGTCCAGAATATTTGACCGATTCTTATATTCCTCTTGGTAATCTATAATCAGCTTATCTTTTTCTTCACTCATCAAATCAAATTGTTCTTTGATTTCCTCAAGCATATTATGATTTTGATAGATCATTCTTCTTAAATCATTTACAGACTCTTTGTGAAGCTGATTACCTAAAGCTGTAATAGAATCATACTCTGCAATTAAAGCTAGTGAATCAGTATATACTGATTTAACTGAAAATAACTCACTTAGGATAGTAAAGTCATTTGAGTTTTTACTAAGATAAACAGACATATCAGCATCTATTAGTTTTAAAAACTTTTTTGCGCTTTCGAAATCTCCTTTTTCAGTAGAAGCAAATGCTTTAATATAGTTTATGTGATTACTCTTAGTGTTGTATGGAGAAAACCTAGAAGTATCACTACTTAGTCCAGCAAAACCTCTAAAGTAATTCTGATAAGTAAAATAAGTAGAATCCGTTTTTTGAATGAACTTTATCGCCTCATCATACTCCATCATACTTGTCAGCACTTGTATTTTTAAAAGAACATACTGCCCTTTATTATCACATGATTTTAAACGCTTATCAATCACATCTATAATTGAACGAGAATAGCTATACCTTGTATCAGCCTCTTTTATTGGCAAGAGATTAGAGTCATTTTCACAAAATAAATATGAAAAACCTGTATTTACACAAGCAAAACTATTGTTTAAAATCACATAATCATCTTTACAATCTTTTTCAGATGTACAAGCAGTAATTATTATAACTAATAAAATGAGTTTAGGTAAAAAATTAATCTTCATTTTGTAGGGTAGGATTAAGTATCTATTTTATATTCTCCAAAGCTAAACAAATAAGCCTTAAAACTTTTTTCCCGTCATAAAATGATACTTCTGCCGTCAACTTGTCAGTAAAATTCTACTGGCATAAAAGTTGACTATATAATGCCGAAACAAATAAATTGTACAATTAAAAATTCTTGAAAAAATGGCGAAAGGAAAGATTAATGTTACCGCAGATAATATTTTTCCCATTATTAAGAAGTTCTTATACTCTGATCACGAGATCTTTTTACGCGAACTAGTATCTAATGCTGTAGATGCTACCAATAAGCTAAAAGCCTTATCTCGTTTAGGGGAAGCAAAAGGAGACCTTGGAGATTTAACCATTGAAGTTGCTGTAGATAAAGAAGCAAAGACCATCAGTATTACCGATAAAGGTATTGGTATGACGGCTGACGAGGTAAAGAAATACATCAATCAAGTTGCTTTTTCGGGTGCCGAAGAGTTTGTAGAAAAATACAAAGACAAGGCAGAAGGCTCTGACATAATTGGTCATTTCGGACTTGGTTTCTACTCCTCTTTTATGGTGGCAGAACGAGTAGAAATTGACACCAAATCTTTTAAAGATGAAGAGGCTGCTCATTGGGAATGTGATGGTAGCCCTGAGTATAGCCTGAAGAAATCTAAGAAAGAAGAAAGAGGCACAACCATTACCTTACATATTGCAGAAGACTCTACCGAGTTTTTAGAAGAAAGCAGAATAAGTGAACTTTTAAACAAGTACTGTAAGTTTTTACCGGTACCCATTAAGTTTGGTACCAGAGAAGAAACCAATACAGTTGGCGAAGGTGATGATGCAAAAGAAGAAAAGACTGCTGTAGATAACATCATCAACAACCCTACTCCTGCTTGGACAAAAGCTCCTGCAGATTTAACAGAAGAAGATTACAAAAGCTTTTACAGAGAGTTATATCCTATGACTTTTGATGAGCCTTTGTTCAACATACACCTTAACGTAGATTACCCGTTTGAGCTTACCGGAATACTATACTTTCCTAAGATTAAGCCAAACATGGAAATCCAAAAAAATAAAATTCAGTTATACCAAAACCAAGTATTTGTAACAGACTCTGTAGAGGGTATTGTTCCTGAGTTTTTAACCATGTTGCATGGGGTGATTGATAGCCCTGATATTCCGCTAAACGTTTCTCGTTCTTATTTACAAAGCGATGGCAACGTAAAGAAAATTGCAAGCCACATTACCAAAAAAGTTGGCGATAAGTTGAGCGATTTATTTAAAAACGATCGTAAAGACTTTGAAAGCAAGTGGGATGATATCAAGGTAATCATAGAGTACGGTATGCTTACCGAAGACAAGTTCTATGACAAAGCAGAAAAATTCTCGTTATACAAAAACACCTCTGATAAGTACTTTACATTTGAGGAGTTTACTGAAAAGATAAAAGAAGCTCAGACTGACAAAGACGGGAACCTTATTTACTTATACGCAGCTCATAAAGAAGGGCAACATGCCTATATAGAGCGTGCTAAAGAAAAAGGTTATGATGTATTGATATTAGATAGCCCAATTATTAGTCACTTAATTCAAAAACTAGAGAGCAAAAACACGAATATTCGTTTTGCTCGTGTAGACTCTGACTCAATAGATAAACTGATTAAGAAGGACGAAGAAATGCCTTCTAAGTTAACTGATAAAGAACAAGAGACTCTAAAAGGAGTGGTTGAAGGTGCTGTAAATAAAGACAAATACAACGTTCAGCTTGAGAGTATGAGTAGCGATGACAGCCCATTTATGATTACCATGCCTGAGTTTATGCGTCGTATGAAAGAGATGAGCATGAGTGGCGGTGGTGGTTTTTACGGAGAGTTACCGGAAACATATAACCTTGTAGTAAATACAAACCACGAGTTGGCCGGTAAAATTTTAGGCGAGTCTGATACTGAGAAACAAAAAGGTTTGATAAAACAAGCGACAGATTTAGCTATGCTATCGCAAAACTTATTGCATGGCGAAGACCTAACTAACTTTATTAAACGCTCTTACGAGTTGATAGACTAAGTATAAAAAAGTACTGTAAAGCCCCCAATACTGGGGGCTTTTTTGTTTCTATATAATTAATAATAGTATCTTTCGTTTTTTATTGTGCAATAGAAAACACCGATATCATGACACTTAGAAAAACACTAACCACCGTATTACTTTTAATTGTTACTCTTACTAGTTACGCCAAAAACCCCGACTACTTAGTTGATTGCCAACAAAAGCTTGGAAACTTTGGGGCTGACCCTTACCTAAAAATTTCTTTTGAAGAAACATATAATAGGCTATACCATGCTTTTAAACCATGGCAAGCAAGAGAACATCAAATAAGTGGAACCATTTGGTGTAATGCCAATGACTTTGTAAAATCAGGTACCTTACAAGCCGGAGAAAAAACTTACGATGCAAAAAGCCACCTCACTAAAACAGAGCTTATGCAAATTGGCTTTGGCGAGCAAAAACTAACTGGCATAACTGAAGATAGGTTTTACGAAGCTACCTTTAAAACGGCACGCTACACCCCTGTTTTTCTTATCGATTATTTTATCCAATACAACATACCCTTAAGTAAAGAGAGCACAGAAGAGTTTGCTATTTATGAAGCTTCTGTAAATGATAGAATTGTAACCCTATACATTTACAAAACTAGCAAACTCATTCATAAAGTAACTATACTTGAGTTTGATGAATTATATGGAGATGTATTAACATCCTATACATACAATGAGTATCACCAAGTTGAGAATGCTAGCTATGCGACTATTATTGATGTAGAAAAAACAAACGGTAAACTATCTGAAGAGGTAAAAATATTGAGTGCAGAAATTGTTTCCGCTGCCCCCGAATTAATTAAAAGACCAGATGTCTACAGTTTTGTAGAGGAAAAAGAAAAAACTCCTGAAGTTAATATTGTTGATTACACCGAGAGAATACGTTTTATTGAGTTAAAACATACCGATGATAGAGTGCTAATGGTAGAATTTGAAGACTTTTTACTAATTGCCGAAGCACCTCTAAATAGTGAGAATGGAGAATTGATAATTGCAGAAGCAAAAAAAATAGTTCCAAATAAACCCATAAAATATTTTGTATTTGGGCACCATCACAACCACTATACAGGTGGCTTAAGGGCTTTTGTACATGAAGAGGCAACCATTTTATGTGTAGAGAGTAACAATGAATATGTAAACTATTTAGCCACTGCCTCACATAGCTTACACCCAGATAAATTAGAGCGAGTGCCAATAGATTTGAAATTAGAAAACATAGAGACTGTAAAAACGATAACAGACGGAACACTCACAATGGAGATCCACTTTATTGGAGAAAAATCTGCACATACAGCAGACTATCTGGTATACTATTTCCCTAACGAAAAAATGTTGTTTCAGGATGACTTGGTATGGATAAAAAAGGATGAAGAGATTAAAAAAGCAGGACCGAGACAAGCCGGTTTGTATAATGCCATAAAAGATTTAAACCTACAGGTAGAGACTGTTATTCAATCTTGGCCAATAGATAGCTACAATGTAAAAACGGTTATTCCATTTACAGATATAGAAAAATCTATGACCGCACCTGAGTAAAAATGCATTTTTCGGTAAAAATTTAAGCATATTTAGTACCTTCCCTTTCTAAATAAACTTGTCTATTATGAGAACCTTAAGTAAGCCCATTATTGCAATTACATTATTAGCAGTAGCATTTAGCATCAATTCATGTATAAACTATACCAAAGGTAGTGGCAATGTAGTTCTTGAAAGGAAAGCAGTTGCTAATTTCAGCAAACTATATGTTGATGGTGCTTTTGATGTGTTTATTAAGCAAGGCGAAATAGCAGACTTGCAGGTAGAAATTGATGATAACTTACAAAATAAGGTAATTGTCCTTAACGAAGATGAGAGGCTGAGTATTTCTACTGAAGGGACTTTTAGAGGTGTTACAGAAATGAAACTATATATTACTGTAACTAATATTACAGACATGAAGTTTGATGGTGCTGTAGATGTAGTTGCCAAAAACCCTATGAAGTTTGACGAACTTTATATAAATGCTGATGGTGCAGTAGAGATAGATATGAATTTAGATGTTAGCAAACTGAAAATGGTTTGTGACGGGGCAGCCGATGTAAAGCTTACCGGAAAATGTGATAGAGCAAAAATAGGTATTGATGGAGCCGGAGAATTAGATGCTAATGATTTTGAAATAGAAGATCTTGAAATAGATATAGATGGTGCTGGCTCTGCAAAGGTTAATGTCAGAGATAACCTAAAAGCCAGTGTAGATGGCGCAGGTTCCATACGCTACCTAGGTACACCTAATGTAAACTCTAAAATTGAGGGAGCAGGAAGTATCCGAAAACAATAAATCATTTACATACAATTAACTATAAAAAAGCATCTTTGCAAAAATTGAAAAGCAATGATTGACGATACTATATTGGAAAGAGCCCAAGAATGGCTTGATGGAAACTACGATGAAGAAACCAAAGGGCAAATCCGAAACCTAATAGATACAAACCCTACTGAGCTTACCGATTCTTTTTACAAAGATTTGGATTTTGGAACCGGAGGTTTGCGCGGTATTATGGGCCCGGGTACCAATCGTGTAAATATGTACACAATAGGTATGGCTACACAAGGCTTAGCAAATTATCTATTACAAAGTTTCCCTAATCAAGAAATAAAGCTTGCCATTGCACATGATAGCCGCAACAATAGTAGTTTATTTGCACGTAAAGCGGCAGAAGTACTATCGGCAAACGGTATAAAAGTATATTTGTTTGATGCCCTACGCCCTACTCCTGAGCTTTCATTTGCTATTCGTCATTTAGGTTGCCAGAGTGGTATTGTTATCACAGCATCTCATAACCCAAAAGAATACAATGGCTACAAAGTATACTGGGAAGATGGTGGACAGTTGGTAGCACCGCATGATAAAAATGTGATTACCGAAGTACGTAAAATAAAATCTCCGGATGATGTAAACTTTAAAGCTATAGAAGATAACATCCGGATTATTGGTGATGAAGTTGATAAAGTATACTTAGATGAAGTAAAAAAACTATCGTTAAGTGATGAAGGCAAAGAAGACATCAAAATTATATTTACTTCTATTCATGGTACTGCTATTATGTTAGTACCTGATGCCTTGAGGGAATCAGGCTTTGAAAATATATACATTGTAAAAGAACAGGCCGAACCTAATGGAAATTTCCCCACAGTAAAGTCACCAAACCCTGAGGAAGCTGCTGCCTTAGATATGGCAGTAAAGTTAGCTGATGATGTAAATGCAGATATGGTTATTGGTACGGACCCGGATGCTGACCGTGTGGGTATTGCCGTAAGAAACCCAAAAGGTGAGATGGTATTGCTCAATGGTAACCAAGCAGGATCATTATTGGTATACTACCTCATCAAAAAATGGGAAGAAGCAGGTAAATTAGATGGCAAACAGTTTGTAGCTGAAACTATTGTTACTACCGGCTTGATAGAAGATATTGCTAAAGCACACAATATAGACTGTCCAATCGTATTAACCGGCTTTAAATACATTGCTGAGTTAATAAGAGAACGAGAAGGAAAGCAAACCTTTATTGGCGGTGGCGAAGAAAGCTATGGCTATTTAATTGGCGATTTTGTTCGTGATAAAGATGCAGTAAGTTCAGCCGTAATGCTGGCAGAAATTGCAGCTTGGGCAAAAGCACAAAACAGTAGTTTCTTTGATAAACTACTAGACTTATATGTAGAGTTTGGCTTTTATAAAGAACACCTTATCTCTATTACTAAAAAAGGAAAAGCCGGAGCTGAAGAAATTCAAGCAATGATGGACACCTATCGTAACAATCCGCCGAAACAAATAAACGGACAAGATGTTACTTGTCTTAAAGACTATCAAAATTCAGAATCTATAGATTTAACTACCGGCGAAAAAACAGCTATTGATTTACCAAAGTCAAACGTGTTGCAGTTTTTCACAGCAGATGGTAGTAAAATTACAGCTCGCCCATCGGGCACCGAGCCAAAAATCAAGTTTTACTTTAGTGTTAAAGGAACACTAGATAATAAAGCTGACTACGAAAAAGCAGATGCTGAACTAAAAGCAAAAATTGATAGTATTATTTCTGACTTAGGACTGTAACATGAAAAAACTACTGTATGTATCTGCACTTGCGCTAATAATAGCTGCTTGTAGCAATGAACCTAAAACTGATACCACCCCGACTGATGAATCGAATATGTATAGAGGGTCGCTACAGTTGAATGATACAACAGTACTGCCTTTTACATTTAAAGCCACTTATAAAGACAAGGCTCTTATCTGGGAAATATACAATGCCGATGAAATAATAAAGGTTGACGAAATAAGCATTTCCGGTGATACTATCTCTGCAAAAATGCCCGTGTTTAACACCGAGTTTATTACAACTATAGATGAGAAAGGAAACCTAAACGGATTTTGGTATGATTACTCTAGACTTGATGACTATAAAATACCTTTTACGGCTACAATTAATACTGAAGAAAGGTTTGAAGCAACAAACAAACCTACCTATAGTTTAAGCGATAATTGGGAAGTACACTTTAGTCCTAACAAAGACGATGAATACCCTGCCATAGGCGAGTTTACACAGATTAATGAAAAAATAACGGGTAGCTTTTTAACCGAAACAGGCGACTATAGATACTTAGAGGGTATTGTTGATGGAGACAAACTAAAACTCTCAACTTTTGATGGTTCTCATGCTTTTTATTTTGAAGCTAAAATAAATGACAACACCACCCTAGACGGCTGGTTTTATTCAGGTAAGCATTGGAGTGAAAAATGGACTGCCAAACGCAATACCAACTTTCAACTAAGAGATGCAGACTCACTCACCTACTTAAAAGAAGGCTATGATAAACTAGCTTTCACCTTTCCGAACCTATACGAACATTCAGTTTCTTTAACCGATGAAAAGTACAAAGGCAAAGTAGTAATTGTACAGATATTTGGTAGCTGGTGCCCCAATTGTATGGACGAAACCAGATACTTGGTAGAGCTTTACAATAAACACCATACTGATGGCTTAGAAATAATTGGTTTAGGCTATGAGCGTTCGGCTGATTTTGAGATTGCTAAAAAAAGCATTCTACGAATGAAAGACAATCTGTCTGTACCCTATGATTTATTAGTTGCCGGTACTAGCCGTAAAACCCAAGCGACAGAAACATTACCCATGCTAAATGCGGTTATGTCTTTCCCAACGGCAATTTACATTGATAGAAAAGGAGAGATTAGAAAAATACACACAGGCTTCTCCGGTCCTGGAACTAGTGTTTATGCAAACTTTATAAAAGAAAATACTGCTTTTGTAGAGGACTTATTAGCCAAGTAATTACATCAAAGTCAACTTAGCTAAATAATCATGATGCTCACCTTCGGCTATTAGCTCTGCTTTATAGCCACATTGCTCTGCTAACTGTGTCATCATTTCATAATCTAAGTAAAGCCACTTAAAAGGCTCACCTTTCAGTTCATTATATTCCATAGAAAACTCTACTTCTCCATGGTATTCATTCATCATGTTTATCCATACAGATCCATCCTCTTCTTCATACATATACATCACATCAGATGAATCGAACACAATTTGTCCATTTGGCTTTAATAAATTCTTGCAATGCATTAAAAACTGTTTAAACCCGTCTAAAGTTCCTGTTAAACCAATACCATTCATCAATAATAAAAGAGTGTCGTATTTCTCGGTATCATAGGCATTTATATCACCTAAAATTACATTTTGTACTCCCCTAGCCTTCATTACTTCCGCTGCACCTTCCGATATATCTATAACAGATACATCTATCCCTTTTTCTTGTAAATACAAAGCATGACTACCGGAACCACCACCAATATCTAGCACTTTACCCTTGCACATATCTAGGGCAGTTTGCTCTAGCTTAGGCATTTCAGCATACGCTCTAAACAAATAAGGCACAGGCATTACATCATCCTCAGCTATATCAGAATGAATAATAATGTTTCTATCCTTTTGATCTTTTAGATAATCTTTCAAGGCATTTCCAAACGGATCAGCTTTTTGCATCTATGAATTTGTATTTTTGGGTTATGGAAGAGCGATTAAAAATACTCCCCCAACAAGCCAAAGATAAGCGCAATGAAAATAAAAAATACATTGCTCGCTTAAAAAAACGCAAACCAAAATGGTTGGATGATACCATGCACGATTTTCACGAAGAGGCTTTTGAGCGTATAGATTGCCTTACTTGTGCAAATTGCTGCAAAACTACAGGTCCACTTTTTACCGACAAGGATATAGAGCGCATTGGCAAAAACTTTAAACTAAAACCCGCCGAGTTTATCAGTCAGTACCTACGTATTGATGAAGACAATGATTATGTACTACAAACTGTACCCTGCCCATTTTTAGGGGCAGATAACTACTGTTCTATCTACGAAATAAGACCTAAAGCCTGCCGTGAGTTCCCACATACCGATAGAAGAAAGCAATATCAAATACTCAATTTGACCTTAAAAAACACTGAGGTTTGCCCTGCCGTATTTGATATTATGGAAAAATTAAAGTCGGTGCATCCTATACAATAAACAGCTCTTTTTGAGTTATATAAAGGAATCAAAAACACTTGCCATGAAAAAATTATTTCTACTAGCTGCTATGGCTATTACTATTATTGCTTGCGAAGAAAAATCTGATCCCCAAGGGGAATCAGGACTTTTAGATTTAATGGGAAGTGGTAGCTCATCAGAATATGCCGCCGAAGACTACGAAGAAGCTGCTGATGGTAGCTTTAACTACAAACAGTCTAACAGTAATGGTTTAACTGCAGCAATGAATGACACACATTATAATGCTATTGATAATGAAAACCTAGCTGACCCTCCTCCTCCAATTCATGAAAAAAAAATCATTAGAACAGGTGATATCTATATGGAGGTAGATACTTTTGCAAAAGCGAGAGTAGAAATTGACCACATAATAGCCAAAAACAAAGCTTATATCTCTCATGAAGACAATGAAACTAATGACTATAGGCAAACTGCTAGTATAACTATTAGGGTACCTAATGATAATTTTGACCAATTGATGAGCGGTGTTAATGGAATTGCTTCTGAAGTAATTAGAAAAACAATAAATGCCAGGGATGTAAGCGAAGAGTTTGTAGACATACAAGCACGTTTAAAAACAAAAAAGGAAGTGCTTAAACGCTATAAAAGCTTTTTATTGAAAGCAAAAACTATTGAAGAAGTATTACTGGTAGAAAACAATATGCGTTCAATACAAGAAGAAATTGAGGCTAAAGAGGGAAGACTGAAATATTTAAGCGACCAAATTGATTATAGTACACTAAGTCTTAAAATGTTTGAAGAGTTTGAGCAAATCAAAAAAGATGAAGTGAAAGAACCATCATTTTTTAGTAGAGTTGGTGATGGATTGCATACAGGCTGGAAGCGAATCTTATTTATTATACTAAGCCTTATTTACAACTGGCCATTAGTACTGTTTATCTTAGCAGTGATTTTTGGCTACAAAAGATATAGAGCTAAAAAGAAAAGTGCCTAAAACGAAAAAGCCTCCCATTGGGAGGCTTTTAAAGTTAAGCTTGAAAATATATTAAGCCAGTTTAACGTTTACTGCGTTTAAACCTTTTTTGCCTTCTGTAATTTCATAAGTAACTGCATCGCCATCTTCAACTTTGTCGATAAGACCTGTTGCGTGTACGAATACTTCATTGTTGGTTTCATTTTCTGAAATGAATCCATAACCTTTTGATTCATTAAAGAATTTTACGGTACCTGTTGCCATTGTAATAAAAATATTAATTAAATTATTCAGCAAAGTTATACTAAATATTGGCTCGTATAACATTATGCATAAAATTTAACTATTATTCAAAGTCCTTATACAGTAAGTACTTACGGCGTATTTGTTTAAATTTTAATAAGCCCGACTCCCAACTTTGCTTAATTTCTTTCTCCGTAAGCCCCTGTTTTACTTGCTTTTGCAATTTATCTGTACCGGCCAGTAAATTAAAATACGATGTAAAAAAGTCTGATTTATTAGATGCATTATTATAGGCATCAATCAACCAAAAAATATTTAAACCATAGGTGTCAGAAGCATAAAGTTTTCCTATTTCAGATAAATCATAGCCATTACAAGTCTCTCCTTCATACTTTGGGTTCTTAGCACCCTCATTTTCTTTTGGTACAAAGCTATAATTGGTTTTCTCAAAGAAAGGCGCACCTACAACCTGAAACGGTTTATCTGTTCCCCTACCAATACTTACCGATGTACCCTCAAAAAAACACAGGCTTGGGTATAAGGCAATGGCAACATCATTAGGCAAATTGGGCGATGGATTTACCAGTAAACTATATCTGGTTTTATGTGTGTATTTCTTGCATTTAATAATGTTTATGTTGCATTTTACACCATTGGCAAGCCAACCTTCGCCATTAACCATTTGGGCATACTCGCCAATAGTCATACCATGTACCACAGGTATAGGGTGCATTCCTACAAATGATTTGAATTTTGGGTCTAAAATAGGACCGTCAACATAGTGCCCATTGGGGTTTGGTCTATCTAATATTATCATCTCAATATTATTCTCAGCACAAGCTTCCATTACATACGTCATAGTAGAAATGTAGGTGTAAAACCTTGCTCCTACATCTTGTATATCAAACACTACAACGTCTATCCCCTGTAGTTGCTCACTTGTTGGCTTTTTGTTTTTACCGTAAAGCGATACAATTGGCAAACCGGTTGCTAGATCTTTACCATCTTTTATAGTCTCACCGGCACTAGATTTACCCCTAAAACCATGCTCAGGAGAAAACACTTTTTGTATGTTAATGCCTTTACTCTTTACCAAGTCTACCAAATGCTCATCCCCTACCATAGAAGTTTGATTGGCTACAATAGCAACATTTTTGCCATACAGCAAGGGTAAATACATACCCGTTTGCTCTGCTCCAACCTCTATTTCGTGTGCATTTGCACTCATAGAAAACAGCCCTAAAAGAAGAGCAATTAAATAGCTATATTTGAGCGAGCGTAAAAAAGAATAATCTCTTATAATAATCATATTTTCACTTGAATTTCGAGTTATTTATTGCCAAACGCATTATCTCTTCCAAAAAAGGTAAGGGCACTATATCCGGGCCTATTATTCGCTTGGCTATTTCTGCTATTGCACTGGGTTTAATAATAATGTTTATTGCCATTACTACGGGTACAGGCTTACAGCAAAAAATTCGTAATAAAGTAATTGGTTTTGCCGGACATATACAAATCATCAATTTAGATGCCAATCAGTCTTTTGAGCCCAAACCCATTAATAAAACACAAGACTTTTACCCAAGTATTACCCAAACAGAAGGCATAAAACACATACAACCATACGCCACTAAGGTAGGCATTGTACAAACACCAAGCGGTAACGAAGGACTAGTATTAAAAGGTGTTGACAAAACTTATAACTGGGACTTCTTTAACAATGCATTGGTAGAAGGCACCATTCCTACTTACTCCGATTCGGCTAGGAATGATAGCATACTTATTTCTAAAAAGGTAGCTAACAACCTAAAGCTAAAGGTAAATGATCAGCTGCAAATGCTGTTTATACAACCCAACCCAAAACCACCAAAACGCAGACGTTTTTACATTAGTGGTATTTACGAAACAGGTTTGGAAGAGTTTGATGAAACTTTTTTGATAGGACACCTAAAACATATACAGCTCTTAAATAAATGGACAGATGACCAAATTGGTGGCTTTGAAGTAATTATTGATGATTACGATAGAATGACTGAGTTGAGTAATTTTATTTTAGAAGAAATACCTTATGATTTACACTCTGTATCAGTAAGGCAAAAATACCCGCAAATATTTGAGTGGCTTGATTTGTTTGATATCAACATCCTTATTATCCTCATTATTATGGTGGCTGTAGCCTCTGTAAACATGATTACTGCCCTATTGGTACTTATATTAGAGCGCACACAAATGATTGGTATTATGAAAGCTTTAGGTACTAGCAACATTAGTATTAGAAAAGTGTTTATATACAATGCCATTTACCTTATAGGTTTGGGCTTGTTTTGGGGGAACTTAATAGGTGTTGGGTTTGCCTTTTTACAAGAGAACTATGGTATTATTAAGCTTCCGGCAGAAAACTATTATGTAAGTGAAGTACCCATAAACATTAATGGTTGGCACATATTATTTTTAAACTTAGGTACATTACTTATTACCTCTGTAATGCTAATAATACCTAGCTTATTAATTACCAGAATAAGTCCTATAAAAGCCATAAGATTTGATTAGTTTTGAAATACAAAATTGACATATAAATGAAAGTTTACGATAACATTTTACAAACCATTGGGAATACCCCAATGATAAGATTAAACAAAATTGCTGAAGATATACCAGGAACTATTCTGGCAAAAGTAGAGTACTTCAACCCCGGGCACTCGGTAAAAGACCGTATGGCTTTAAAAATGGTTGAAGATGCCGAAAAAGCAGGCAAACTGAAGCCGGGCGGTACTATTATAGAATGTACATCCGGTAATACCGGTATGGGCTTAGCCTTAGCTGCAATTATTAAAGGCTACAAACTGATTTGTACTTTAAGTGACAAGCAGTCTAAAGAAAAGATGGATATACTGAGAGCTTTAGGTGCAGAAGTACACGTATGCCCTACCAATGTAGCTCCAGAACATCCTGAATCTTACTACTCTGTAGCTGAGCGTTTGCATAAAGAAATTCCAAACTCTTTTTACGCTTATCAATACGACAATCTATCTAATCGCCAGGCACATTATGAGTCTACTGGTCCTGAAATTTGGGATCAAACAGATGGAAAAATCACACACTTTGTAGTGGGTGTTGGTACAGGGGGTACAATATCAGGTGTGGCTAAGTACTTAAAAGAAAAGAACCCAAATATCAAAATATGGGGTATAGACACCTACGGTTCGGTATTTAAAACATACCACGAAACAGGAGAGATTGACGAAAGCGAAATCCACTCTTACATTACTGAAGGAATTGGCGAAGATATACTTCCTAAAAATGTAGACTTTAGTTTAATTGACCACTTTGAAAAAGTAACTGATAAAGACGGCGCATTAGTAACCCGTGAGTTGGCCTTAAAAGAAGGGTTATTTTTGGGTTACTCTGCGGGTTCTGCTTTTGGTGGCTTACGTCAGCTAAAAGATCAGTTAACTGAAGACGACGTTGTTGTTGTATTATTCCATGATCATGGTAGCCGTTATGTAGGCAAAGTATACAACGATGAGTGGATGCGCGAACAAGGTTTTATTGACTAATGGACAAAGAGTTTACGGACCATATTGGTAGAACTGTAAACATCTCCTATCCGCCTAAACGGATTATATCCTTAGTACCTTCACAAACAGAATTACTCCACTACTTGGGTTTAGAAACCGAGGTAGTGGGGATTACCAAATTCTGCATTCACCCAAACGAATGGTATACAAACAAAACTAGAGTTGGCGGCACCAAAAATGTAAAGTTTGATGTAATTGAAGCTTTACAACCCGACTTGATTATAGCCAATAAAGAAGAAAACGAGCAAGAACAGATTGAAGCATTAGCAGAAAAATTTCCTGTATGGATAAGTGATATACATACGCTTGATAATGCCTTAAAAATGATTGTTGATATAGGTTTACTGACTAATACTGAAGCTAAGTCTAATCAACTGGTAGAAGAAATTAAAGACCGATTCTCTACCCTAGCTAAACCGAACAGAACCTATAAAATGGCTTATTTTATATGGCAAAACCCTTATATGGTTGCAGGTAGCAATACCTTTATCAATGACATGCTTAAACGCTGTGGCTTTGAAAATGTGTTTGCCAATATAGGCAGGTATCCTGAAATAAACGAAGAACAATTAAAAGAAGCACAACCCGAGTTAATACTACTCTCCTCTGAGCCTTTTCCGTTTAAAGAAAAGCATATAGAGCAGTTTAAAGCTCTATGTCCTAATGCTACCATTAAAATAGTAGATGGCGAGCTTTTCTCTTGGTACGGCAGTAGGTTATTGCAATCACCCAATTATTTCAAAGAAATTTTAAATAGTATCCCATAAAAAAAAGCCCGCTCAAATGAGCGGGCTTTTTAATTCTATAGTTGGTTGATATTAAGCTTGCGCCGTAGGGCCTCCAAAATTCAAAGGAATTGCCGGTTGCTCTACATCTTTTATTTCGCCATGAGCAGCTTCAAATTTAGCCACATTATCTGCCAATGCTTTTTGTAAGCGCTTAGCATGTTGTGGTGTCAACACAATTCGAGATTTGATTTTTGCTTTAGGCATGCCAGGCATGATTTTCACAAAGTCAACCACAAATTCTGAAGCTGAATGGTTAATAATAGCCAAGTTAGAGTATGTACCCTCAGCAACTTCTTCGCTAAGTTCTATATTCAATTGGCCTTGATTTGGCTGTTGTTTATTATCGTCCATCTTTCTTATTATTCAGCAGCTGTTTCTTCAACTTTACTATTACGCTTTGCAATTAAAGCATCATAGTCTTCTTGAGAACCTACTATAATATCATCGTAAGTACGTAATCCTGTTCCTGCTGGTATTTTATGTCCAACAATAACATTTTCCTTCAATCCTTCTAGGTAATCTTCTTTACCACTTACAGCAGCCTCGTTCAGTACTTTAGTAGTTTCCTGGAACGATGCAGCAGACATAAAGCTCTTCGTTTGTAACGAAGCTCTTGTGATACCTTGTAATACAGGAGTAGAAGTTGCCGGCATAGCGTCTCTTGCTTCAACTAAAGCTTGATCTGCTCTACGTAAACGGCTATTCTCATCACGTAACTGACGTGCAGTAATAATTTGTCCGGCTTTTAATACATCAGAATCACCTGGCTCTAACACAATTTTCTTATCGAAAATCCAGTCGTTTTGCTCAATAAAGTCATTCTTGTGTACCAAATTGTTCTCCAAGAAGATAGTATCTCCCGGATCATTAATTTGAACCTTACGCATCATCTGACGAACCACAACCTCAAAGTGCTTATCATTAATCTTCACACCTTGTAATCGGTAAACTTCTTGTACTTCGTTTACTAAGTACTCTTGTACTTTACCCGGTCCTTCAATAGCCAAGATATCTTTTGGTGTAATAGCACCATCAGATAAAGGCATACCTGCTTTTACGTAATCGTTTTCTTGTACTAGAATTTGTTTAGAAAGGTTGATTAAGTATTTCTTAATCTGACCAGTACGAGATTCTACGATAATTTCGCGGTTACCACGTTTTATTTTACCGTAAGATACTATACCGTCAATTTCAGAAACTACTGCAGGGTTAGATGGGTTACGTGCTTCGAAAAGCTCTGTTACCCTTGGAAGACCACCCGTAATATCACCCGCTTTTGCAGATTTACGAGGAATCTTAACCAAAGTTTTACCCGACTTAATAGAGTCACCATCCTCAACAATAATATGTGCACCCACCGGTAAGTTGTAAGACTTAAGCTCAACGCCTTTCTTATCTACAATCTTAATAGTAGGAATCTTCTTCTTATCACGAGATTCAGAAATTACTTTTTCTTGGAAACCAGTTTGCTCATCAATCTCTACGCGGTAAGTAACACCTTGTTCAATATTTTCGAACTCAATTTTACCCGCAGTTTCTGATAAGATAGATGCGTTATATGGATCCCAGTCGCAAATAACATCTCCTTTTTTCACTTTCTGACCATGCTTAGCATGCATAGTAGCTGCATAAGGAATGTTGCTTGTTGCTAAAACAATACCTGTTTTCTCATCTATTAATTTCATTTCTGCTGTACGACCAATTACTACGTCTACAGTTTCTCCTTCATTATTGGTGCTTTTTACTGTACGAAGCTCTTCAATCTCCACAATACCATCAAACTTAGCTGATAATAGAGACTGCTCTGCAACGTTACCCGCTGTACCACCCACGTGGAATGTACGTAGTGTAAGCTGTGTACCAGGTTCTCCAATTGATTGTGCTGCAATAACACCAACTGCTTCACCCATTTGTACAATCTTACCAGTAGCAAGGTTACGTCCGTAACACTTAGCACAAATACCTTTTTTAGACTCACATGTAAGTGTAGATCTTACTTCTACAGACTCAACTGCAGAATTTTCTACACTACGTGCATCTTCTTCTTCGATAATTTCGCCAGAAGTAAGCAATTGCTCGCCACTTAATGGATCATATACATCGTGTAAAGAAGTACGTCCTAAAATTCTATCATATAAAGGTTCTACAACCTCTTCGTTTTTCTTTAAAGCAGAAACTTCTAGTCCTCTTAAAGTACCACAGTCTGCCTCAGATACGATAACATCTTGAGATACATCAACCAAACGACGAGTTAAGTAACCCGCATCGGCTGTTTTAAGAGCGGTATCCGCCAAACCTTTACGAGCACCGTGAGTAGAAATAAAGTACTCAAGAATTGATAAACCTTCTTTAAAGTTAGATACAATTGGGTTTTCAATAATCTCACCACCTGATGAACCAGATTTTTGAGGCTTAGCCATCAGACCACGCATACCAGATAACTGACGGATTTGCTCTTTAGAACCCCTCGCACCAGAATCAAGCATCATGTATACTGAGTTAAACCCTTGGTTATCGCTACTTAAACGATCCATAGCGCGCTCTGTTAAGCGTGCGTTGGTGTTCGTCCAAACATCAATAACTTGGTTGTAACGTTCATTGTTAGTAATAAGACCCATATTATAACTTCCCAAAATCGCATCAACTTGCTCGTTAGCATCAGTCATTAATGCTTCTTTCTCATCAGGAATAATAATATCACCTAAACTAAATGATAAACCACCTTTAAATGCTTTTTCATAACCTAAGTCCTTCATATCATCTAAGAACTTAGCAGCAGTTGGTACATCAGTTTGTTTAAGAATATCACCAATAATATCTCTTAAGGCCTTCTTGGTTAAAATCTCATCAATAAAACCTACACTCTCAGGTACTACTTGGTTAAATAATACTCTACCTACTGTAGTTTCAATCAGTTTATTCACCAATTTTCCACCTTCATTTACATTTGCTTTTACTTTGATGATTGCATGTAAATCTGCTTTCTTCTCGTTAAATGCAATTTCTACTTCTTCGGCAGAATAGAAAATAGTACCCTCACCTTTTACAGGTTGTTCTTTAGTTCCCTTACGAGCTTTAGTCATGTAGTAAAGCCCCAATACCATGTCTTGAGATGGTACAGTAATAGGAGAACCGTTTGCAGGGTTTAAGATGTTATGAGAAGCCAACATTAATATTTGAGCTTCTAATATAGCTGCAGGTCCTAGTGGTAAATGTACTGCCATCTGGTCACCATCAAAATCGGCGTTAAATGCTGTACATACCAATGGGTGTAGCTGAATTGCTTTTCCTTCAATCAGTTTTGGTTGGAAAGCCTGAATACCTAAACGGTGCAACGTAGGAGCACGGTTAAGTAATACAGGGTGTCCTTTCATTACGTTTTCAAGGATATCCCAAACTACAGGATCTCTGCGGTCAATAATCTTTTTAGCAGATTTTACAGTTTTTACAATACCACGCTCAATTAACTTACGAACGATAAATGGTTTGTAAAGTTCTGCCGCCATATCTTTTGGTAAACCACACTCATGTAATCCTAAGGTTGGACCTACAACAATTACAGAACGAGCAGAATAATCTACACGTTTACCTAATAAGTTTTGACGGAAACGACCTTGCTTACCTTTTAAACTATCTGATAATGATTTTAAGGCTCTGTTAGATTCTGTTTTTACAGCACTTGCTTTACGCGTGTTGTCAAATAATGAATCTACAGATTCTTGAAGCATACGTTTTTCGTTACGTAAAATTACTTCAGGAGCTTTAATTTCAATTAATCGTTTTAAACGATTGTTACGGATAATTACTCTACGGTAAAGGTCATTTAAATCTGATGTTGCAAAACGACCACCATCTAATGGCACTAATGGGCGTAATTCCGGTGGAATAACCGGTACTACTTTCATTATCATCCACTCTGGTTTGTTTTCTATATGTCCGTTTGCATCACGGAACGACTCTACAACTTGAAGTCTTTTTAAAGCTTCTGTTTTACGTTGCTGAGAAGTTTCTGTATTTGCTTTATGACGTAATTCGTATGAAAGCGAATCTAAATCAATACGATTTAATAATCCAATTAATGCTTCAGCACCCATTTTGGCGATGAATTTATTTGGATCAGAATCATCTAAGTATTGATTTTCTTGTGGTAACGTTTCTAAAATGTCTAAGTATTCCTCTTCAGTTAAGAAATCCATCTTCTGAACAGGCTCACCTTCGGCATTCATTGCATTACCTGGTTGGATAACAACATAACGCTCATAATAGATAATCATATCTAGCCTCTTTGTAGGAAGCCCTAATAGATAACCTATTTTGTTTGGTAATGAACGGAAGTACCAAATATGCGCCACAGGTACTACCAAGTTGATATGACCTACACGTTCTCTACGTACTTTTTTCTCTGTTACTTCAACACCACATCTATCGCAAACAATACCCTTGTAACGAATACGCTTGTATTTACCACAACCGCACTCATAATCTTTTACCGGCCCAAAAATTCGCTCGCAAAACAAACCATCTCTTTCTGGTTTGTGAGTACGGTAATTAATGGTTTCCGGTTTTAAAACCTCTCCATGAGACTGTTCTAAAATAGACTCAGGCGAAGCCAAGCTAATTGTAATTTTAGAAAAATTACTGCTTGATGTATTTCTATCGTTTTTTCTCAAAGCCATATTATATATGCTATGCGTTAAATTCAGTTAAATACTATTGCTACTCAAAAAAATTAATCTAAGGTTATATTCAACCCTAAACCTTTTAATTCATGTAACAATACATTGAATGACTCAGGTAGTCCTGGTTCCGGCATGGTATCGCCTTTTACAATACTTTCGTATGTTTTAGCTCTACCTATTACGTCATCAGACTTCACAGTCAATATCTCACGTAATATGTTAGAAGCACCAAATGCCTCTAATGCCCAAACTTCCATCTCTCCAAAACGCTGACCACCAAACTGTGCTTTACCACCTAATGGCTGTTGCGTAATTAATGAGTATGGTCCTATAGAACGTGCGTGCATCTTATCATCAACCATGTGACCTAGTTTCAGCATGTAAATAACACCTACTGTAGCCGGTTGATCAAAGCGCTCACCTGTACCGCCATCATATAAATACGTATGACCAAACTGAGGTACACCTGCAGCTTCTGTTTCTGCATTGATATCATCAATAGAAGCTCCATCAAAAATTGGTGTAGCATACGTTTTACCTAAGTTTTTACCTGCCCAACCTAGTACAGTTTCATAAATCTGTCCTAAGTTCATACGAGAAGGTACACCAAGTGGGTTTAGTACTATATCTACCGGTGTTCCGTCTTCTAAGAATGGCATATCTTCTTGACGAACGATACGTGCTACAATACCTTTGTTACCGTGACGTCCTGCCATCTTATCTCCTACTTTCAACTTACGTTTCTTAGCAATGTATACTTTGGCAAGTTTTACAATACCTGATGGTAACTCATCACCAACTGTTACTGTAAATTTCTCACGTTTTAATACACCTTGTAAATCGTTTACCTTAATCTTAAAGTTGTGTAACAACGTTTTGATTTGTACGTTACGATCATCGTCAGTAGTCCATGTACCACCAGTTAAATGCGTATAATCTTCAATTCCGTTAAGTAACTTTTGTGTAAACTTAGTTCCTTTAGGAATGATGATTTCATTTAAGTCATTGGCAACACCCTGAGATGTTTTACCAGATACTAGTACGTGTAATTTATCTAAGAATCGGTTTCTAAGATCTTGATATTTCATATCAAACTCTTGCTCAATTCTTTCTAACTCCTCTTTGTCTTTAAGACGAGTTTTCTTGTCTTTTATAGAACGAGAGAATAATTTTTTGTTGATAACAACACCACGTAATGATGGAGAAGCTTTTAAAGAAGCATCTTTTACATCACCTGCTTTATCACCAAATATTGCACGAAGTAATTTTTCTTCCGGTGATGGATCAGATTCTCCTTTAGGAGTAATCTTACCAATTAAAATATCACCAGGGTTTACTTCAGCACCGATACGAATCATACCGTTTTCATCCAAATCTTTAGTAGCCTCTTCACTTACGTTTGGTATATCACCTGTAAGTTCTTCAGCACCTAATTTGGTATCTCTCACTTCTAATGTATACTCATCAATGTGGATAGAAGTAAAGATATCTTCTTTTACCACTTTTTCTGAGATTACAATTGCATCCTCAAAGTTATACCCTTTCCAAGGCATGAAAGCTACTTGCATATTTCTACCCAAGGCTAACTCACCGTTTTGTGTAGCATAACCATCACAAAGTACTTGTCCTAACTCTACTCTCTGCCCTTTTCTTACAATAGGCTTTAAGTTGATAGATGTACCTTGGTTTGTTTTTTGGAATTTAGTTAAGTAGTATGTCTTATCATCATCATCAAAGCTTACCATACGATCATCATCTGTACGATCATACTTAATAGTAATCTTTTCAGCATCTACATATATTACTTCACCGGCTCCTTCAGAGTTAATTAAAACTCTAGAGTCTTTTGCAACTTGTCCTTCCAATCCGGTTCCAACAACTGGTGCTTCAGGTCGTAACAATGGTACAGCCTGGCGCATCATGTTAGATCCCATCAGAGCACGGTTCGCATCATCATGCTCTAAGAATGGAATTAAAGATGCAGATATAGAAGCAATTTGGTTTGGAGCAACATCCATATAATGGATATCGTTTGGTTCCACAACCGGATAATCTGCCTCGTCTCTTGCCTTAATTTTATTGTTTACAAACACCCCTTTGTTATCCATTGGTGCGTTTGCTTGTGCAATAATCTTACCTTCTTCTTCCTCTGCGCTTAAGTATACAGCACCTGCATTAAGGTCTACTTTACCTTCGCTTACCTGACGGTAAGGAGTTTCGATAAAGCCCATACGGTTTACCTTTGCAAACACACATAATGAAGATATCAAACCAATGTTTGGTCCTTCAGGTGTTTCAATAGGACATAAACGTCCGTAGTGTGTATAGTGTACGTCACGTACCTCAAAACCTGCACGCTCACGAGATAAACCACCAGGTCCTAATGCAGATAAACGACGCTTATGCGTAATTTCTGCTAATGGGTTGGTTTGGTCCATAAACTGCGATAGCTGGTTGGTACCAAAGAAAGAGTTGATTACTGAAGACAATGTCTTTGCATTAATCAAATCAATAGGTGTGAACACTTCGTTGTCACGTACATTCATACGCTCACGTATTGTACGAGCCATACGAGCTAAACCTACACCAAATTGGTTAGATAACTGCTCGCCTACAGTACGTACACGACGGTTACTTAAGTGGTCAATATCATCAATCTCAGCTTTAGAGTTGATCAATTCGATTAGGTACTTAACAATACGGATGATATCCTCTTTTGTTAATACCTGTACGTCTTTTTCAATTTCTAAGCCAAGCTTTTTGTTCAATCTATAACGTCCTACTTCACCTAAGTTGTAACGAGCCTCAGAGAAGAATAACTTGTCTATAATACCACGAGCTGTTTCTTCATCAGGCGGTTCTGCGTTACGTAACTGACGGTAAATGTGCTCTACTGCTTCTTTTTCAGAGTTAGTAGGGTCTTTTTGTAGGGTGTTGTGTATAATAGCATAATCAGAAGATTGGATATCTTCTTTATGAAGCAAGATGGTTTTCACATCTGCATCAGTAATTACTTCTATATGCTCTTTATCTAGTATAGTTTCACGATCAAGCACAACTTCGTTACGCTCAATAGAAACTACTTCTCCTGTATCTTCATCTACGAAATCTTCAATCCACGTTTTTAATACACGAGCGGCCAATTTTCGGCCTAATACTTTTTTAAGACCTGATTTAGTAACTTTTACCTCTTCTGCAAGGTCAAAAATTTCAAGGATGTCTTTATCCCTTTCGTATCCTATGGCACGTAACAATGTTGTAAGAGGTAACTTTTTCTTACGATCAATGTATGCATACATTACACTGTTAATGTCAGTAGCAAACTCTATCCACGAACCTTTAAAAGGAATAATACGTGCAGAGTATAATTTGGTACCGTTTGCATGGAAACTTTGTCCGAAGAACACACCCGGTGAACGGTGTAATTGAGATACAACTACACGCTCTGCACCATTTATAACAAAGGTACCGCGTGGTGTCATGTATGGGATAGTACCTAGGTACACATCCTGTACAATAGTTTCGAAATCTTCATGCTCAGGGTCAGTACAGTATAGCTTTAAACGTGCTTTTAAAGGCACACTAAAAGTTAAACCACGCTCTATACACTCTTCAATAGTGTAACGAGGTGGGTCTATAAAGTAATCTATAAACTCCAGAACAAACTGGTTTCTAGCATCGGTTATAGGAAAGTTCTCTGCAAAGGTATTGTAGAGCCCTTCATCCCCTCTATCTTCAGATTTTGTTTCGAGTTGGAAAAAATCTTGAAACGACTTGATTTGAATATCCAAGAAATCTGGATAATCAATTTGCGAACCTATCGATGCAAAATTTATCCTTTTATTTTCAGTTGCTTGAGCCAATTGGACAACAATTTAATTAGAAATTCAGTGAATGTTGTGTTTAAACACAAAAGGGTTTAGGTCAAAGGGACAACCCCAACGACCTAAACCTTAGTATTTTAGAAAAAAGTGGCTTACTTAAGTTCTACTTCAGCGCCTGCTTCTTCTAACTGAGCTTTTAATGCTTCAGCTTCGTCTTTTGCTACACCTTCCTTAATTGGGCTTGGTGCACCGTCAACGATTTCTTTTGCTTCTTTAAGACCTAATCCTGTTAGTTCTTTTACTAATTTCACTACAGCTAGTTTAGAACCACCCGCAGCTTTAAGGATTACATCAAATTCTGATTTTTCTTCACCAGCAGCATCGCCACCACCAGCCGCAGGGCCAGCAACAGCTACTGCAGCAGCAGCAGGCTCTATACCATATTCATCTTTTAGAATAGTAGCTAATTCGTTTACCTCTTTAACGGTAAGTCCTACAAGCTGTTCAGCGAATTCTTTCAAATCTGCCATTTTTATCAATTTAGTTTGTTACTTAAAAATTTTAATTATCTGGAAACATGAGTGCGTACTAATTATTCTGCCCTATCTTCTAGGGTTTGAAGAATACCTGATAGTTTGTTACCACCCGACTGTAAAGCCGAGATAACATTCTTAGCAGGCGATTGAAGTAATGTAATAACTTCTCCAATCATCTCTTCTTTAGATTTAAGATCTACTAATGCTTGTAAGTTTTCTTCACCTAAGTAAATAGACTCTTCAACATAAGCTCCCTTAAATACTGGTTTTTCCTGTTTCTTACGAAACTCCTTAATTACTTTTGCTGGTGCATTACCAGTTTCAGAAATCATTATAGAAGTGTTCCCTTTAAGGATATCGTATAACGGGTCAAACTCTTTTGCTTCTACACGCTCCATAGCTTTCTTAAGGAGAGTGTTTTTTACCACTGCTAATGATACATCTTTATTAAAGCATAGTCTTCTTAAACTACTTGAAGCTTCTGCGTCTAAACCAGAGATATCTGCTAGGTAAATGTTTTTACTTGAAGTAAGTTGCTCTACTAGAGCATCAATAGCTTCATTTTTTTCTTGTCTAGTCATAATATACCTTCAACTAATTTATTATACTAATGCTTTAGCATCAATAGCTACTGATGGGCTCATAGTACTAGACATATAAATGCTTTTTATATAAGTACCTTTTGCCGCTACTGGCTTAAGCTTTACAATTGTTTTTAATAATTCGTTTGCATTGTCTGCAATCATAGAAGGATCAAAAGATGCCTTTGCTACTGATGCATGTACAATACCGTAACGGTCTACTTTAAAGTCTATCTTACCAGACTTTACATCAGATACAGCTTTTGCTACATCCATTGTTACAGTACCGGTTTTAGGGTTTGGCATTAAGCCTCTAGGACCTAATACTCTACCTAATGGACCAATTTTACCCATTACGCTAGGCATAGTTACAATTACGTCAACATCGGTCCAACCACCTTTGATTTTATCAATGTATTCATCTAAACCTACAAAGTCTGCACCGGCATCTTTAGCTTCCTGCTCTTTGTCAGGAGTAACTAAAGCCAATACTTTTACGTCTTTACCTGTACCGTGTGGAAGGGTTACAACACCTCTTACCATTTGGTTGGCTTTACGTGGATCTACACCTAAGCGGATTGCTAAATCAATAGAACCGTCAAACTTTTGGTTTGATACTTCTTTGATAACAGCAGCAGCCTCTTGAGTTGAGTAGAGCTTGTTTTTATCAATTTTGGCTTGCGCCTCTTTTTGTTTTTTTGTCAATCTTGCCATTTTCAATTACTTTTTATAGATTAAAATGGAGCTTGTCCCTTAATAGTAATTCCCATACTTCTAGCTGTACCTGCAACCATTTTCATAGCTGACTCTACAGTAAAAGCATTTAAATCTGCCATTTTATCTTCAGCAATAGCTTTCACGTCATCCCAAGAGATACGAGCCACTTTTTGTCTGTTAGATTCTGGTGATCCTTTTTTAATCTTAGCCGCTTCCATTAATTGAACGGCAGCCGGTGGGGTCTTAATAACAAAGTCAAAAGACTTGTCTGCATAAACAGTAATGGCTACTGGTAATACTTTACCTGCTTTATCCTGCGTACGAGCATTAAACTGCTTGCAGAATTCCATAATGTTTACACCTTTAGCACCCAAAGCCGGACCAACAGGAGGAGAAGGGTTTGCTGCTCCACCTCTTACCTGTAACTTAATTAATCCTATTACTTCTTTTGCCATTTTGATTTATTTATTAATGATCGTTTGTAAAAACAAGAATTGGAAGCGAGACTCTCTTTACAAACAATACTATTTTAATTAAGATTCTTTTTCAACTTGCATATAACTAAGCTCAAGTGGAGTTTTACGTCCAAATATTTTTACCATTACCTCAAGCTTGCGTTTTTCTTCATTAATTTTCTCAATGGTTCCGTTAAATCCGTTAAACGGACCATCAATAACCTTAATGGTTTCTCCCACTATAAATGGAATATTTAATTGTTCGTTGTTATCTGCTAACTCATCTACCTTACCTAGCATACGGTTTACCTCGCTCTGACGCAATGGCACCGGATCGCCTCCTTTTACTTCTCCTAAGAAGCCTATAACACCAGTAATGTTTTTGATGGTATGAGCTACTTCACCTACTAAGGCTGCTTCTACCATTATATAACCCGGAAAAAAGTTACGCTCTTTGCTTACTTTTTTTCCGTTTCTAATCTGATATACTTTTTCAGTTGGCACTAATATTTGCCCGATATAATCTGACAAACCGTTACGTACAATTTCGTTCTCGATATAAGCTTTTACCTTATTCTCTTGTCCGCTAATTGCTCTAACTACGTACCACTTTTTGTTTTGATCTGCCATCTTCGCCTTCTTCAGTTTCTTTATTAAGAGAATAAACTATAAAAACCTGTTAACCCGTTGCTAAACAATAAGTCCATTAAATAAATCATTATTGTTATAATGATAGATGCTACTGCTACTACCATAGAGCTATTTTGTAACTCTTTCCAAGTAGGCCAAGATGTCTTATTTACCAACTCATCGGAAGACTCTTGTATGTATGTTTTTATCTTAGACATATTCTCTTTTCCTTATCATTAGCACGGGTGGTAAGAATCGAACTCACGACCTTTGGTTTTGGAGACCACTGCTCTACCAGCTGAGCTACACCCGTTTATTAGGACGTAAAGGCGTCCCCTTTCGGGGACACCTTTCAATCCAATTTAACTTATATCTCTAATTGAGTAATTACTCAATAATTTCAGTTACCTGACCTGCACCTACTGTACGTCCACCTTCGCGAATTGCGAAACGTAAACCTTTAGACATTGCTACAGTGTTTAATAACTCTACAGTAATAGTTAAGTTATCACCAGGCATTACCATTTCTGTTCCTTCTGGTAAGTGAATCTCTCCAGTTACGTCAGTTGTACGTAAGTAAAACTGAGGACGGTATTTGTTATGGAATGGAGTGTGACGTCCACCTTCTTCTTTGCTCAGTACATAAACCTCGCCTTTGAAGTCGGTGTGTGGAGTGATAGAACCTGGCTTACAGATTACCATACCACGACGGATATCTTTTTTCTCGATACCGCGGAGCAGCAGACCTGCGTTATCACCAGCCTGACCTTCATCCAACAGTTTCTTGAACATTTCCACATTGTGGGTAAAACTAAAGCGTCGATGGCTATAGGCATGTTCGTAACCAGCAATACACCCAGATATCACCTTAACTAAGTCGAATGGTTCTAAATCTTCTTGTTGAATG
>JASBRU010000009.1 GCA_030149285.1 Flavobacteriales bacterium | reverse complement strand
CGGTTTTTCATCAATCAATTGGTAAATTTCTCAGCTCTTCAAAGAAAGGAAATGAATCAGGTGCTTCAATATCCTGAACATCTGCATTTTACAGAGTTCGTTTAGTTAGAATGAGTAACTCGAAAATTCACAACAATCTCTCTTGAATTGCATAACAACAAGTTATAAAGGTTGGTTTCCCGGATTCTCTGTAAAAAAAATACCCTTGATTAAGAAAATGCAATCCCAGTCGATTTAATGTCGCAAGCACACTCTCATTCCCACTCTCACTCTGTACAGGGGTTACCTTGCCTTCACTTTGTTGCGGCTGCGGTGATCCCGTGAGTGGGTGGCTAAGATCAGAAAAGTCCTCAGTCTGCAGAGCAGACTGTTGGTCCTTTTTTATTTTCCGTCTTCCTTGAGCCTGCGGCTCAGAAGCGACGGAAAATAAAAAAGTCCCGCGCTTCGCGAGACTTTTCTGATCTGCGGAGAGGGAGGGATTCGAACCCCCGGAGGTGTGACCCTCAACGGTTTTCAAGACCGCCGCATTCGACCACTCTGCCACCTCTCCTTTGAGGAATGCAAAAGTAAAAATATTTTTTATCTGACAAACATTATTTTACGCTTTTCGCTTAATTATGTACCTTTATAGCTTATATAATTCATTTGCTATGAAAAAGTTTATCACATTTATCTTATTACTAACCTTAGGTATTGCTGGCTATAGCAAAACTTTACAGGTTTATATTTCTTATGCGGCTTTTAATACGCCAAATAATAAACCTTATTTAGAAACTTACATGTCTGTTATTGGTAACTCTGTTGCTTTTGCTAAAACAGATAATAACACTTTTCAGGGAGCTGTAGAGGTTACACTTACATTTAGCAAGCTTGGTGAACTTGTTTATGCAGACAAGTACCGATTAAATGGCCCAGAGGTTACAGACACCTCTTTAGTACTTAAGAACTTTTTAGACCAACAAAGAATACCGCTTAAGAACGGAACTTATACAATGGCTATTGAAATTGCCGATGCAAATAACCCTAGCCAAAACTACTCTGTAAGTGAGGAAGTAACAATAGATTTTCCGGCAGATAAAATGAGTTTTTCTGATATAGAAATGATAGACTCTTATTCAAAAACTGTGCAACCAAGTATCCTATCTAAATCAGGATATGACTTAGTTCCTTTGGTTCCTTTTGGTGAATATTTTTACCCAAATGAAATGAAATCTATTACTTTTTATTCAGAGATATACAATTCAACCTCTATTTTAGGTGATAGCGGTAAATTTCTGGTTAACTACTATTTAGAAGTCGCTAATAGCGAAAAAAAAATAGATCAATTTAGTATCCTTAAAAAGTATTCTACCAGTCCTGTTGGTATTGTATTTGCCAAATTTAATATTGAAGAATTACCGTCCGGAGATTACAATTTGGTAATAGAAGCTAGAGACCGAAATGACAAAGTAATTGCTAAAAAGAAAACTTATTTCTTTAGAAGTAACCCAGATTATACAACAAACATTACCATAGATGATATTGCTGTAAAAAACTCTTTTGTAGACAAGTATAATAATGTTGAAGAGTTAAAAGAGTACATAAATAGTTTATGGCCTATTTCTGATGACTCAGAAAGAGAAATTGCCGAAGCTGAAGTTGAAAAAGCAGACTTGGGCTCTATGAAAGCATACTTTTTACGTTTTTGGAAAGGACAAAATGCATTTGAACCGGAAAAAGAGTGGAATAAATACAAAGAAAACGTAGACATCGTTAACAAAAAATACGGAAATAACATCCGTAAAGGCTACTTAACTGATAGAGGAAGAGTTTACTTACAGTATGGGAAACCTACTTTGGTTGAAGCCCGCAGAAACGAACCAAATGCTTACCCCTATGAAATATGGCAGTTTGATTTTGCACAAAACAAAAGAACCCAAATACCACAAAACAACATCATTTTTATTTTTGTAAACCAAGAGTTATCTACCAATACCTACCGTTTAATACACTCTGATGCTATTGGTGAGGTAATTAATGAGCGTTGGAGAATTGTGTTACAAAAAAGAACTCAAACTAATGAGAACTTAGATAATAATGGTAGCGACACTGATAATTTTGGAAACAGATTTAACAGCAACTCCATTATTGACTAAATACCCTTTTTAAAATGCCAATAAACACTACTTTTGGCTAAATTTTTTGAATGAAAGTAGCAATAGTCATTTTAAACTGGAACGGTAAAGCCCTTCTTCAACAATTTCTACCAAGTGTAGTTAAGTATAGCGGAAATACGCCTATATATGTTGCAGATAATGCATCTACCGATGACTCTATTGCTTTTTTAAAAAAGAATTATCCACAAGTTAGTATCATTCAAAACCCTGATAATGGAGGTTATTCAAAGGGCTATAATCAAAGTTTAAAGCAAATAGATGCAGAGTATTATGTTCTACTTAACTCTGATGTAGAAGTAACAGAAAATTGGTTACAACCTATTATAAGCCTTATGGATAGTGACTCTACCATAGGGGCTTGCCAACCAAAAATAAAAGACCAAAAACAACCTACACATTTTGAATATGCAGGGGCTGCAGGAGGGTACCTAGACAAATATGGCTACCCCTTTTGTAAAGGGCGCCTATTTTATACACTAGAAGAAGACCTTGGACAATACAACCAAAACACAGAAATATTTTGGGCTTCGGGTGCATGTTTAGTTGTAAAAGCCAGCTTATATAATGAGCTGGGTGGTTTTGACGAAACCCTTTTTTCTCATATGGAAGAAATAGACTTTTGCTGGCAACTAAAAAACAGAGGCTATAAAGTAATGTACTGTGCAGAGTCTGAAATATATCATCAAGGTGGTGCTACTCTAGAAACCTCTAACCCAAAGAAAACGTACTATAATTTTAGAAACAGCTTATTTGTTTCTTTTAAAAACTTGCCTGATAATAGAGTATTACCAGTAATACTCACTCGCTTAGTATTAGATGGTATAGCCGGTATTCGTTTTGGTGCTGAATTTCAGTTTAAACACTTAATAGCCATACTTAAAGCACATATGGCTTTTTATAAAGCCCTACCCCTACTAAAGAAACAAAGAGAAAAACTAGCAATACACAGAAAAGCAAATGATGTATTCCCCCCATACAACAGCAGTATTGTAAATGACTATTTTGTAAAAAGGAAAAAGAAGTTTAGCGATTTAGACCAAAAGCTATTTAGATGAGCCAACTATACTTTCTATAGCTAATCTATATACATCTAACCCAAAGCCAGATATTACACCCATGCACACCGGAGACAATAATGATTTATGCCTAAACTCTTCTCTGGCATGTACATTAGATATATGTACCTCTATGGCATAAGCAGAGACTGCAGAGACTGCATCGGCAATAGCTACTGATGAGTGCGTGTAACCACCTGCATTGATAATAATTGCATCGAAATCAAAACCCACTTCGTGGATTTTGTTAATAATCTCCCCCTCTACATTACTCTGGTAATAAAATAAACCTAATGATGGGTATTTTGCTTTCAGTTCATCAAAATAAGACTCAAAAGACTGATTTCCATAAATAGATTTTTCTCGTACACCGAGTAAGTTTAAATTTGGGCCGTTAATTATCTGTATCTTCACCCTGTAAAGATATGAACTGGAAAGCTGCCATACAAGATTACCACTCCTACTTAAAAATAGAACGTTCTCTATCTGCCAATACAATAGAAAACTACAATAGAGACCTTAAAAAACTATCAACATATATAGAGGAAACACATTCTATTGGGCCTGATAAAGTAGAAGCTTCGCACTTAAGTGCATTTATACAAGATATTGCAAGAAGCGGCTTAAATCCACGCTCACAAGCTCGTATCATATCTTCTACAAAAGGGTTTTACAAGTACTTATTATTAGAAGATATAATTAGTAAAGATCCAGCAGAGCTTTTAGAAGCACCAAAAACCGGAAGAAAGCTACCCGACACCTTAAGTATTGATGAGATTGACAAAGTAATTGGCGCAATAGACTTAAGTAAACCCGAAGGGGAACGAAACCGTGCTATGCTAGAAACCTTATATGGTTGTGGATTACGAGTTTCTGAATTAACTAGTCTTAAAATATCTGACTTATTTTTTAACGAAGGCTTTATAAAGGTAACCGGTAAGGGCAACAAAGAGCGGTTTGTACCTATTAGCTCTTCTTGTATTAAATACATTGGTATATACCGAGATGAAATAAGAAGTCATCTAGACATACAAAAGGGGCATGAGGATATTTTGTTCTTAAACAGAAGAGGAAAACAATTAACCAGAGTAATGCTATTTACAATTATTAAAGATTTAGCTACTAAAATAGGATTGAAAAAGAAAATTAGCCCTCATACCTTCAGACATTCCTTTGCTACTCACCTGATTGAAGGGGGTGCCGATTTAAGAGCTGTACAAGAAATGCTTGGACATGAAAGTATTATCACTACTGAAATTTACACTCATTTAGATAAAGACTTCTTACGCTCAGCTATACTCTACCATCCACGGGCATAATTTTATTATATTGCGCGCTTTATATTGCAGTATGGAAATAAGAAAACTTTCAATAATCATTCCGGCCTATAATGAGGGACCTACTATACACCGTATTTTAGATAAGGTAAAGGCAGTTTCATTAATTAATGAAATTGAAAAAGAAGTAATCATTGTAAATGACTACTCTACCGATAATACTAAAGAGGCTATAGAAAACTACATTAGTAAAAACCCTGACCTAAGTATCCAGTACTTTGAACATGAAAAGAACAAAGGAAAAGGTGCTGCACTACACACGGGTATAGAAAAAGCCACAGGCGAATACTTAATTATACAAGATGCTGATTTAGAGTACGATCCTGAAGAATACAACATACTATTAAAGCCTGTTGTTGATGGTGCAGCAGATGTAGTTTATGGTTCTAGATTTGCAGGCGGTAATGCTCATAGAATACTTTTCTTTTGGCACACATTGGGTAATAAGTTTCTTACTTTTTTATCTAATATGTTTACCAACCTTAACTTATCTGATATGGAAACTTGTTACAAGCTTTTCAGGTCTGATATTATTAAAAAGTTAAAGCTGAAAGAGAAAAGATTTGGCTTTGAGCCGGAAGTTACTGCCAAAATAAGTAATGTAAAAGGCATACGTATTTACGAAGTTGGTATCTCTTATTACGGTAGAACCTACGATGAAGGCAAAAAGATAAATGCAAAAGATGGTTTTAGAGCTATTTACTGTATTATCAAATACGCCATATTTAAATAACGTACCCTTTTACTCAGTAGATGTATAACCTATAGCTTTTAGTGTTGCTGCATCTGGTTTAATAATGTAGTACACTTTATTACCCTTCATTGGGAGCTTGTTTGTGTACCTGCCACCAAAATTATAGCCTACAACTGCAAAATTATTAGATCCGGTTGTTGCATATCCTTCATCAACTATATCAACGTACTTAGGTATTCTAAATCTATCTTTTCTAGAGATAGCCGTAATCTTATTATTTGTCATATAGTTTATCTGATATGCAATAAACTCATTAGTAGAGTACACATACTTTACATTATACCTTTCTAACTCATTAATCAAGTCTTCCATTATTTTCTTATCATCTACTACCCTACTATCCCTCTCTGTTATAGACATATTTATATATGAATACTCTTTAAAAGTAGAAAGGCTTGCTACAGCAGCAATAAGCGTAATAGAAAAACCGCCAACCATAATTTTCTTCCAATTCTTTTTATCTGATTCTATAAAAGCAACAACTATTGTAAATAAAGCAAAGCCAAAAAATGGTAATAAATAACGAGGCTCTGACTTTACTAAAAAGCCTGAAAAAGAGAATAGTGATGATAGAAATAAAATTGTACTGAAATGTATTTTTTTACTTCTTACTGTATAGCTGATTGACAGTATAGACATCACAATAAAGCAAAGGATAAACAGATTAGAAAAAGCACTGTTACTAGGCTCATAAGAGCTAGATAAAAAATAGTTACCTCCTAATGTTTCTAATAAAACACTTGGTATATCAGCAATCAAACCTAACCTAGCTTTCATATTTGGGGCAGGAGTTTTCCATGCCACATATAAGCCCGATTTTAAAAATGCTGTAATACCATACACAAGTCCAAAGCCTGCAACAAATAGCCCTGATGATTTTGCTTTAGCAATAACAGGTTCTTTTTGTTTGAATATGTAGTATGCAATTATTGGCAATAAACCCGGCAACCAAAGCGGCTGAGCATCATATACAATCATAGCAAAAGCCCCTATCAAAAGCCATATCCAGTACTTTATCTTCGTATCATTCTTTATTAATAAATACATACTTAATGAGGTAAAGAAAAAACTGGTTAAATAACCACCTCTGGCCTTTAAAGACCATACCAGCCACGTAGGAGAAAATATTAATATCGATATGAATAAAAGGGTCAATAACTTATTCCCTTTGAATAGCTTTAAAAAACTAAGCGCTATAAACACTACGCTTAAACACCACATAAAAAGCATAGGTATTTTTACAGCTGCCATTGTAGTACCAAACATAGCTATGCCAATACTAACAAACACTGCTTCAAAAAATGCCAAGCCATAATTCTGACCATAAAAATAAAAAGGAAGGTCTCCATTGAGTATATCAATACCCATTAAGCCGACTATGGCTTCATCTCCATCAATAAAAAACACATTGGTGTCCTGAAACAAGAGTCTTGATACTATACATGCTACAATAACATATAAAATAACCGGTAGGTTGTTTTTAAAATTCATGGTTTACGCTAATGCTTAATAAACCACCAAAGTAAAAAATTATATGCTTATGCTAGTATTTAAAGGCTTTTTGTTAGCGTAATGAGGGTACTTTTATCTTATCTTCTAGAGTTAAGCCCGATAAGATTTCAACGTTTATACCGTCAGATAAGCCCGTTTTCACATCTCTTCTTTCGTATACTTGGTCACCAATCTCAACCTCTACATATGTGCCTTGAGTTTCGGGGTCAAACTGTAGTAGACGTTCATTTATGGCTAACACCTGCTCTCTCTTATCTAATACAATAGCTGCATTGGCACTATAACCGGCTCTAATAAAGTTATCTTCTTTTAACTGAACCTGAGCCTTAATTTCAAACTGAATAGCACCATTTTCTTCTACGCCTTTTGGAGAAATGTACTCTAGTTTCGCTTCAAAAGTTGCTCCCTCAATTGCACCAATAGTTAGCATTAAATCCATACCTTCTTTAATCTTTCCTACTTCAGACTCATCAATCTTTCCTTCAAAAATCATCTCGCCCATATCTGCTACAGATGCTATAGTAGTTCCTTCGTTAAAAGTGTTACTCTCTATAACCTGGTTACCTAACTTAACTGGTACATCTAACACCATACCAGATACAGTAGAACGAATAAGGGTATTAGAAGAAGCACCAGCTTTTTTAGTAGCCCCTTCTTTTACAATTTGCAAATTATTATTAGCTGCATCCATTTCCTCTTGAGCATTTCCGTAGGCTAATTCAAATTGCTGATATTCAGCTAAGGCGATTACGCCATCATCGAACAATTTTTTATTCCTATCATAGTCTCTTTTGGCATTATCAAGTCTCAATTTTGCAGTATTCACACGGTTTTCGGCATTATTAAGACTCACCATGTTCGGTATAACCTTTACTTTGGCTATAAGAGCATCTTTCTCTATCATCTCACCTGCCTCAACATACAACTCATCTATTATACCTGATACCTGTGGTTTAATATCTATTTCTTCTCTTGGCACAACAGAACCTGTAGCTACCGTTTTTTTAATAATATCTGTAGTAATAGCAGTTTGTGTCTCGTATACAATAGGTTCTTGTTTATTCTTAGAGTATAAAAAGTAAAAGCTGTAAGCCACAAGGCCTAAAAAAATAGCAATCAGTAGTACTCTTAAAAAAATCTTCATATCGTTTTTTAAATAATTATTTAGTTCTCAACGCATCAACCGGTTTTATTGTTACTGCCCTATATGCCGGTAAAAGCCCGGCAAATATACCCGAGACAATAATAATTGACAGTGCTATAGCTGCTACTCTAACATCTATAGTCGGGTTTAAAAAAACCTGATGCTTAATAAAATTATCAGAAGCTTCTACCAAACCAACACCTAACAATAAACCTAAAAAACCTGCTAAGGTTGTAAGTATTACAGACTCTAGTATTATTTGACTAATTACTGCATAGGGTGTAGCTCCAATAGCTCTTCTAACTCCAAGCTCTTTGGTGCGCTCTTTTACAATTACCAACATTATATTACTAATACCTATAACTCCTGCTATTAATGTAAGTATACCTACTACCCATGATATTAGCTTAATACCGGCAAAAGTGTTATTCATACTCTCAAAACGTTCTTGAAAAGTGAATTTACCAAAAGCGTTGTCATCTTTTGGGTGAATAGAATGCCTACTTTTTAACTTATCCATTATAAGTGCTTGCACCTCCTCTGGTTTATAATTTTCGTTGGCTACATAACCAAACCAACCAATTACATCACCATAATTAAATGCCGCCTGAAAAGTACTCATTGGTATATATATATCTTGTATATCTTCTTCAGCATCATTACCACTTCTGGTAGTATTGGCAACCCCAACAACCATAAAGTTAATGTTGTTTATTTTTATATAGGTTCCTATCGGATCCTCTCCGGGTTCATAGAGAATTTCATACACTCTCTCACCAATAGCAGCCACTTTGCGGCGTTCTCTTACATCATCATCATTAATAAACCTGCCTTTGGTCATTACCCTATAGGTCTGTATTTTATTTATCTGCGGATAATCTCCATTTACCCCAAAAGCACCCGTTTTGTCTCCTCTTACTACGTTATTTGCACCCCTATAACCACCAATTTTATTTCTAGGCGATATAACATCAACTCCTTCAACACTTTCTAAAGCCTTCATATCTGCATTGTTCATCTCAAACCCTCTACCTCTTTTAAAGCCTTTGTAAGGCATTGTAGTTCTCCTAGTCCACATAAAGCCTGCATTGGCTGCAAAGCCATCAAATTCAGACTTCACTCCATTTTCTAATCCATTGCCGGCACCTAACATAACCATTAGCATAAGCACCCCCCAACCTACTCCAAATGCAGTAAGTATTGTTCTGAGCAGATTGCTGCTCAATGTATGGTATACCTCATTTAACTTATCTAGGTTAAACATATTATTCTTCTTGTAATGCTACAACAGGTTTTATTTTGGCTGCTTTTCTGGCAGGGAAAAAGCCGGCTATAGCTCCTGCAATTATCAATATAATAGTCGCATAAATAGCTACTTTTAAATCTACCTCCGGATTTTTTAGAATACCATCACTACCCGCTACCATTTTAGATATCAACTGTAATACCCAAACACCAAGTACCAAACCTATATATCCAAAGAAAGCAGTTATTACAACTGACTCTTGCAATATTAGACTAATAACAGACCATGGCGTTGCACCCAAAGCTTTTCTTATACCTATTTCTTTAGTACGCTCTTTAACTACTATTAGCATTATATTGCTAATACCCACTATACCGGCAATAATGGTAAACACCCCTATAACCCAAACGAACATTTTAATAGCCCATAAAACGGTCATAATCTTGGCAAACTCTACATTATTATTGCGCACGTGCATTGCCCTAGGGTCTTGTAAAGAAAAATTATGCTTGTTGGCTAGCAATATCTCTATCTGCTTAATTAAGCGTTCAGATTTTTCAATGTCATCAGCTGTTCCATAATTAAATACTATCTCACTTATATAATCTCTGCCATTAAATACTTTTTGTGCTGTAGATACCGGAATATTTACAATACTCATCTCATTATCACCACCTTCATCATAAAATTCACCAACTACTTTAAAGGGTATTCCATTAATTTTAAAGTACTTACCAATTGCATCTTCTTCTTTAAAAAGTGTTTCTTTAACAATCTTCCCTATTACAGCTACTTTTCTAGACTCTGCTTCATCCAATTCATTTAAATACCTGCCTTTTGTAATTATGGTACGCTCTATCTCTCTATGATCAGAGTTAACGCCCTTTAAATTAAAGGCTCCGTACTCATTTTTATACACCATTTGGTTGTTACCCCAACGATTAAAACGCGCTGATATCTTCTCTATTTCAGGAAATTCGCGAACTATATCATCATAATCTTCATTTCTAAACTGTATAAACCTACCGGGTTGTAAACCATCATGAGCGATACTGGTTTGTCCACTTCTAAACCATACTGTATTTAAGGCATTGTCTCTAAACTCATGTACATAACCATTTGCTAAGCCATTGCCCATACCCAACAACACAATAAGCATTGCTATGCCCCATAATACACTAAAACCTGTGAGTATAGTTCGTAAAGGATTCTTACGAATTGTATTATATATTTCTTGCCATTTATCTATATCAAACATGGCTTGGCTCTACAATTAAACCGTCTTTTACTCTAATAATACGGTCGGTTTTTTCGGCAATATCATTTTCGTGAGTTACGATTACAACGGTAATACCAGAATCATTTATTTGCTTAAACAAATCCATTACTTCATAAGAAGTTTTAGAGTCTAAAGCACCAGTAGGCTCATCTGCCAATATTACTTTAGGGTCTGATATTAAGGCTCTTGCAATTGCTACGCGCTGTTTTTGACCACCAGATAACTCACTTGGTAAATGTTCTGCCCATGGGCCTAAGCCTACCTTCTCTAGGTACTCCATTGCCAATTCATTACGCTTTTTTCTACTAACTCCCTGATAATAAAGTGGCAAAGCCACATTTTCTAGGGCACTTTTAAAGTTGATAAGGTTGAATGATTGGAATACAAAACCCAAAAATTTACTTCGGTACTGAGCAGCTTTGGTTTCACTTAAATCTACAATGGGGGTTTTATCTAAAATGTACTCACCTTCGTCTAATTCATCTAAAAGACCAATTATGTTTAATAAAGTTGACTTACCGGAGCCCGATGAACCCATAATAGAAACAAACTCGCCTTCTTTTATCTCTAAATCTATCCCTTTTAGCACCTCCAAAGTGCTATTTCCTACTAAATAAGACTTACGAATGTTTTTTAACTGAATCATCGACTAGTTTTTGATAAAAAGACAACACAAAATGTAAATTGTTGCAAATAGTGTTCCTATTTACCACAAAAATCGAGCAATATTTTCTCGTTTTCTATTTTGAGTTTTTTGAATTCTCGATGAGCTACCAATTTCACAGCAATATCAGCACTTTGCATGGCATCTTCTAAAAGTACCATAGAATTCTCTCCGTGCGAATCTACATTGGGCTCAACAGGTAAAATTGTGTGCTCAGAAAAATTAGATTTCAGGTTTTCGAAAACTCTTAAGGCTGGCGATTCTCTCAAATCATCAATATCAGGTTTAAAAGCTAATCCTAAGCAAGCTATTATCGGTTTTCTACCCTTATCTAGCTCAAACTGTAGTGCAGTAGATTTAATTTTTTCTAGTACCCAATCGGTTTTGTAATTATTTATTTCTCTGGCAGTACGTATCATCTTAGATTCTTCAGGAAAACCAGAAACTATAAACCAAGGGTCTACAGCAATACAATGCCCTCCTACCCCTGTACCGGGGCGTAATATGTTTACTCTTGGGTGTTTATTAGCTAGCTGTATCAGCTCCCATACATCAATATCGGCCTTATCTGCAATCATGCTTAGCTCGTTAGCAAAAGCAATATTTACGTCTCTAGATGAGTTTTCTACAAGCTTACACATTTCTGCAGTACGTGCATTGGTTATATGCAACTCTCCTTTTACAAAGTGCTGATAAAACTCAACTGCTTTTTCTGCAGCGGCACTATCTAAGCCACCTATAACTCTATCGTTATAAGCCAACTCATGTATTACATTACCCGGCAATACACGCTCTGGGCAATAAGCTACATGAATGTTTCCTTTCAACTCCGGGCGTTCTGCATAAATCAAATCTGCCATTAACTCTGTAGTACCTACAGGACTGGTAGACTCTATAATAAACAAATCACCCTTTTTAAGGTACGGTAATGCCATTTTTGTTGCAGACTCTACATACTTCAAGTCAGGCTCATTATCGCCCTTAAATGGCGTAGGAACGGCTACCAGAAACACATCTGCCTCTTCTGGCTTGGTTTGTGCCTTTAAATGCCCTTGTTCTACTACATGTTTTACTAAACCTGCTAAATCCGGCTCAACTATATGTATTTCTCCTTGGTTTACTTTTTGTACTACTTTATCAGATACATCTACACCCAAGGTTTTTATTTGCTTGCTAGCTATAAGGGCTGCCGTTGGTAAACCAATATACCCTAAGCCCATCATCACTACTTTCATTTGGCAGTGTTTTTTATAAATTCTACAATACGTTTTGCTGCATTTCCATCTCCATATGGATTATGTAAACGGCTCATCTGCATATAACGTTCAGAATTGTTTATTATGTCTTTTGCTTCTTTTACAATCTTCTCTTTATCTGTACCCACCAATATTACGGTACCTGCATCTACAGCTTCCGGCCTTTCGGTAGTTTCGCGCATTACTAATACAGGTTTTCCTAACGAAGGTGCCTCTTCTTGTATACCCCCACTATCTGTAATAATAGAATGCGATTTATCCATTAGCCATACAAACGATGGATATGGTAGCGGATCTATCAAATGCACATTGTGGCTATCCGATAACAACCTATAAACAGGTTCTTGCACATTAGGGTTTAGATGTACAGGATATATTACTTGTACATTTTTATCTTCTGCTATTTCTTTTAGCGCAGCACATATATCTAAAAAACCTTGTCCGTGATTTTCTCTACGATGTGCAGTAACCAATACAAGTTTTTGTTCTGGATTTACAAGCTGCTTTAATTTCTCTATTGAGCCATCATTAATAATAGCATTTACCTTTTCTACACTGCCCAATAAAGCATCAATAACGGTATTACCCGTAACCAATATGTTTTCTTCGTCTATATTCTCTTTCAGTAAGTTGTTTTTAGATTGCTCTGTTGGTGCAAAATGGTAGTCCGCTATGTGTCCTGTCAGTGTTCTATTTATCTCTTCCGGAAAAGGAGCCAACTTGTTATAGGTTCTTAAACCAGCCTCTACATGACATACTTTAGCGCCACTATAAAAAGCGGCTAAACTACCTGCCATTGTTGTAGTAGTATCTCCATGTACAAATACATAATCTGGCTGATAATCTTCTAAAACTGTTTTTAAATTGGTAATGATATCCGCAGTCAACTGATATAAGTTTTGACCTGGACGCATTAAGTTTAAATCAAAGTCGGGACTGATATCAAAAAAGTTTAAAACCTGATCTAACATCTCTCTGTGTTGTGCAGTCACACAGACTTTTGTTTCAAAACTAGTATCGCTTTGAAATGCCTTTACAACCGGTGCCATTTTTATGGCTTCTGGTCTTGTACCGAATAATATGAGTATTTTGCTCTTCAACCTAAAAATTTAGAGAATAGCAAATGTAACGAATCCTTAAAAATCGTAGTACTTATTCAGGATATTTGTGCTTAAGCCAACTGTAATAAAGGTTGTACTGCGGTCTTGTAAGTTAGCAACTTCAGTTTCGGGGCTTAAGTGTCTATAGCTTACACCCGCTTCTAGCCTTAAGTTAGTTAATGGGTTTAGCAGATATGAAGCCTTTAAGCTTAAAAATGTAATGTTGGTTTTCACACCGTTTCCTACATAAACACCTCGCTCTTCTCCTCTAGTATCGTTACTTAAGTATATGTCTCCACCAAAATTACTACCCAAGGTATCTCTACCGGTAACAGCAAACAAAAATTCAGCCTCAAAATTCCAACGTCTATGATTGTATCTAATAAAAGATACTGACTCATAAAAGTTAGCCCCGAATGGATGCGCTAAAGATTGGTTGTAGTGACCGTAATTTTGCTCATCCGTACGATGTGTATATAAATATGGTCGTGCAAAGTTAAACTCAGACTGGAGGTCTAAACCATCTACTCCAAAAGCATCAAAATGCTTAGCTCCTAATTGCCATCCATATTTATTTGCCCAATAACCTTCTTGTTTTCTTATTTCGCCTAGTATAAACTCATCCAATACCACTTGGCCATACAAGCTGGTATTATCAGTTAGCTTATAGCTAATATTCATACCTATAATTGCATTATCAGGTGAGCCTAATGAAAACTCTATGGGTCTGTAAAAAATAATTGGGTTTAAATAGTTTACATCAAAACCTCTAGTACCCGCAGTATCTTGCCATACTATAGCCTCAAAAAAGCCTAGGTTCAATCGTTTGTTTACTTTCCAGCTCAAATAATGCATGGTTGTAAACTTTTTGGTGTTTAATATGTCATCATTAGCTTCTATACCCGGGCGTATATCCTGCATCTCTGCATACAGGTTTACATATTTTATATTCCATACAGAGGTTGTTATTTTTAAGTATGGATAATTAAACCCTGCATCTGATAATAACAAAGAACGATATCCATCACCAATAAAGTTTTTACCGTGCCCAAACTCAAAGTTAAAATGCTTAGATGCGTCATATGATATTGTACCCCAAGCCATTGCATAGTCTTTACTTCCACTATCTTTAAAGCTACGCGCCTTACCTTGCCCTGGCACAACGCTGTTTGAATTAATAAACCTTGAGATGTATAATGGAAAAAGGGACTGATTTTCTAAAAACATGGTAGAAAAAGAAAACTTTTTACCAATATTACCCTCTACTAAAAAGCCTCTGGTATTCGTATAGGGTTGATTGGTTACACCTTCTTCCTCACTATAACCATATTTAAAATCCATAACAGGATCTATAGTAAGATAAAAATCATCCTTATCTACTTTTATCAAATGTTCACTAAAAACCTTTCTGCCAAGCCATGTTTTTGAAAAACGAGAACTAGGCATTAGTAATGTATTCAGAGAATCTTTATTATAAACAAACTGTATATCAGTTCTTTTAAATGGTCTGATGGAAGTGTGTACCTTAGATTCTTTTAAATAGAGTTCTGATTGATAGAGCGAATAATTGGTATTATTTATTGGCTCAAAGATATGCTGTGAAAATGCCTCTATTGTACATAATACTAAGACAAAAAGCAGTAGAACTCGTCTCATATAACAGATGATTATTCGGTTATTTCGGTCTTAACATCCAATGCACTATACTCAGAGTTATTACTTACAAACTCCGGTACTATAGATTTCATACTTGTAACCAACTTCACATTATCATTGGTCATTAACGACTGGTTAAGTTCATCTAACTGATTACAAACAGTTTTACAGTCATACTCCTGTACTTGGGCAATCATAATTTTTGGATGGTGAGTAGGAATAGTGTTTTCTTTATCAGAAAGCAGTTCTTCATATAACTTCTCACCTGGTCTTAAACCGGTAATCTCTATATCAATATCTTCTTTGTATACCAAGCCTGATAATTGAATCATCTTTTTGGCAACATCAAATATTTTTACAGACTCGCCCATATCAAACACAAATACCTCTCCGCCTTGCCCCATAGCTCCTGCCTCTATTACCAATTGACATGCCTCTGGTATCGTCATAAAATAACGGGTAATATCCTGATGTGTAACCGTTAGTGGTCCACCGGCTTCTATTTGTCTCTTAAACAGAGGAATTACCGAACCATTTGAGCCCAACACATTACCAAACCTTGTAGTAATAAACTTGGTTTCAATATCCTTATTCTTGTTTAAAGACTGAGTATAAATTTCTGCAACACGTTTAGATGCCCCCATCACATTGGTAGGGTTCACGGCTTTATCTGTAGATACCATAACAAACTTATTGGCACCATACTGTGCTGCTAAATCTGCCACATTTTTAGTACCAAATACGTTTACCAAAATTGCTTCATAAGGATTATTCTCCATGAGTGGTACATGCTTGTAGGCTGCAGCATGAAAAACAACATCAGGTCTAAATTTCTTGAATGATTTTTCTAAACGAGCTTTGTTTGAAACATCCGTAATAACATACTCCTTTTTAACCTCTGGAATATTGTTTTTTGGATTACTAATCTCTTGTTCTAAATCATACATTGGTGTCTCAGCCTGATCTACTAGCACTAACTGTGCTGGTGAGTAACGCTGAACTTGACGTACAATTTCACTACCAATAGAACCTGCAGCTCCGGTAATCATTACACATTTGCCTTTCAGCTGATTATGTACTTCTTTATTATCTAGCTTTATTTGAGGTCTTTCTAATAAGTCCTCAATTTTAACCTTCTTAATTTGTGTTGCACTTAATGATCCATTAATCCACGAATCTAATGGCGGTACATTCTTAATTTTTACATTGTGGTCTAAGCAAGAGTCTACAATTTCTCTTTTTCTGGCTGCACTTACTCTTTGAATAGAGATAATAACTTCGGCAATATTATTAGAGTCTAGGTAATCTCCCAACACATAATCCGGAGAGTAAACCTTAACACCTTCAATAGTCTTACCTACCTTAGAAGGGTTATCATCTACAAAGCCTACAACCTCATAGTTAAGTAAAGTATCTTGTAGCAATGTGTTTTTTGTAATAATACCTGATGCACCTGCACCGTATATCAATACTTTCATTTTTTCTTTAGAGTTCTGCGCTATGCTAAATAAGGTTTTGATAAATAACCTAGAGCTAACAAGAATAAACAAAATGATAAAAAAATGTATGAATATAACTGCTAATGAGATGTTTACTGCCGAATCTGGTGCTACACTTCTTACACTTAAAGAGATAAATACTGAAATTACTGAAGCAAAAACAGAAGCTTTACCTATTCTTATTCCATCGGCAATACTTGTATGGCGTACAATACCTGTATAAGACCTAAAGGCTAAAAAGCCTCCTAAATATAAAAAAGTAACATATGGAAGTTGGAATTGAAGATATTCCCATTTGATTTCTGAGACCTCAAAGTTGAAACGCAATAAATAAGCTAATACAAAAGATATTACTACGCTAGCCACGTCTATCGTTAAAACCATCCATCTTGACACAAACCTATCGGTATACTTTTGCAAAAAGCGTTGTAGCATAGTTCTTCTCTTCTATTGGGTAAATTTAATCAATTATTTTTTGTGTGTATATTAAATACGTACTAAGAAGCTGTTTTGGATTTGTTTTTGCTTTTAGGCAGTAATAACATAAACAGTACTATTGTAAGGAAACCATTAAACAATAAAAGTCTAAAGTTGGTTAAAAATCCTTCTAACTCTTTATGAAGATTGATATGTAACAATAGATATATGGGTATTAATATTAACCACTGGAAGAAAATAAAGTAGAGAATAAATTTTCTTGTATTCTTATCTTTATAAATAGCAAAACTAACTAAGTATAGTGCTAAATCTAGTATAACTAACCGTAATACTTTATTTGAAAAGTAGGTGAAACCCGTATCGTAAATGCCTCTTTTTACAATCTCAAATTTACCGGATAATATATGCACAATAGTATTATAGTAATGTACCTCTCTGAATAGGTTTACAGCTATAAACAATAAGGCTCCAATAAATGCTAAAAAGATATTTTTCTGTTTCACAAACCTAAAAGTACAAATTACTATTGCTTTGCTACGCGCTTAAAAACTGTAAGCATCTTTTCTACACCAACATCCATTGCCAAATTCTTTTTATAGAACTGCTTGCCATTTTCGCCCATTTGAGCTCTTTCAGCCTCAGATGTATGATATAGCTTCATTACATTATCAGCAATATCTTGTGGGTTTTCGGGCTCGCAAGTAACGCCTGCTTTAGCCTCTTCAACAATTTCTGCTGCACAGCCTTCAACACCCATCAATATGGGTTTACCTGTGCGCATATAGGCTTGAGTTTTAGAAGGGATTACCAACTTAAATAGTGGTTTTTTAATTAGGTGTACCATCAATGCATCAGCCCCTTTTAGAATACCACCAACTTGTTGGCTAGGTACAGGGTCCATTATTCTTACATTAGATAGCTTTAGTTCTGTTTTCAGTTCTTTTAAGTGTGTAACCTCAACACCACCACCAATAAATACAAACTCAACGTTGGGCTCATCCTTTAGTAATTGAGCTGCCATAAAAACTTTATCTAAAGCTTGCGCTTTACCCATATTTCCGGCAAATAATACCGTAAACTTCTCAAAACCAAACTTTTCTTTAAAGTGCTCTACACTTTCTTCAGGCTCATCAATTTCATGACTCCAGTTATGTACCAAGTCAATTTTATCTTCTCTTACCCCTCTTTTTATCAACTCTGATTTATAACAAGGAGACTGCACCACAAAAGCGCGTATCCACTTATACGTAAACCAAGAATAGATGCTTACTAGCTTCAATAAAAACTTATTGCGTAACATGCCTACTACCTCTAAGGTATCGGGCCATATATCTTGTACATCATATACAGCAGGTATTCTTCTAAACCACTGTATCATTAATGCAGGAATAGCAATAGTAGCAGGCGGATGCCATACATACATTACATCGGCTTTTTTTACCTTAAACAGCCCTATGATAGAAGCCGATATTGCAAAGCTGATGTAATTAAGTATCCTTTTAATAGATGATTGTCCATGGTCTGGGTATAATGGAACACGTAATATCTCTATTCCGTCTATTACCTCTCTTTGAAATAATTTAATTTTATAACCATCATATACCTTACCCCCCGGGTAATTAGGAAAACCGGTAAGTATTTGCACGTCATTCCCTTTTTCTTTGAGTGCCTTAGCAAGAGTAAGTCCTCTCATTTCAGGCTCCGGGTAGCAAAACTGGGTAAGTAAAAGAATACGCATTTGAGCGGGTAAGTTTAGTTTAAGTAAGTACTATAAATCTCTTTATGGTCTTCCATCCACAGCTTCATCTGCTCTACCATAGTAGTATAGTCGTTTACTGTGTATGAAAAGTCAGAGCGTGTATTTACTAAACTCTTGTCAGCGCTATATTCACTCTTAGCGTTTATTGTAAGTCCTTTATTAAACACATTATTAAATACGTTTAGTAAGTCGTATTTATTAATCTTATCTGTGTAAACCAAGTGATACAAGCCTGTAATATTTTCTTCTATAGCCTTATCTACAGCTTTTATAAGCTCAATAGTAGTTACGCCTGTCCAATAGGCTTTGGTAAAACCATTTACTTCTCCTGTTTGGCTCATAAACCAGTGGAACAAGCCAATACCATCTTTTAATTCAGGACCAATAATAGAGGTTCTTATGGTTAAGTCTTTATCGTTTCTAAGTTCACCCAAAGCTTTGGTTTTTGCATAAAAATCTGCTCCATCCTGAAAACTGTCTTCCTTATATCCCCCTTCTTTACCGGAGAAAACGCAGTCTGTACTGATGTGAATAACCTTTGTTTGTGTATCCTTAGTAACTGATTCTAAAAAGTGTGGCAAGTAACTGTTTACCAAAATAGCATTATCTGGGAAGTTGTTTGCATACTGGTTCAATACTCCTATGCAGTTAAGTACATAGTCAGGCTTTTCGTTTGTGATAAGCTCTTTCAATTTGTCAAAATCTGTAACATCCATCAATACATCTGCAGGAACAGAACTTTGACTTCTTGCAACAGCTATTACTTGATAGTCTTTTTTCTCTCTGAAATAAAGCGTAGCAATATGACCTGCCATTCCGCTTGAACCGAGAATAATAATCTTTTGCATGATATTATTTTTTATTCCAGATAACTCTGTTTACTATTGGTGTATAGCTTTGAATAAGTTTTACAACTGTTTCCGAAACATTTTTCACTTCATATGATTCCGGTAAACGCGTATTTTCATCTATAGCAACTCCTTTTGTAATCTCAATAGAGTTTAGAATTTCATCTTTGGTTATACCACCAAGCACTATAGTACCTGCATCAATAGCTTCCGGTCGTTCAGTACTCGTTCTAATACTTACTGCGGGGAATCGCATCATTGCAGATTCTTCACTAATAGTTCCGCTATCTGATAATACACAAAAAGCATCCTTTTGGATTTTTACATAATCAAAGAAACCTAGCGGCTTTATATTCTTAATTAATGGATGGAATTTGATTCCTTTCTCATCAATTGTTTTTTGTGTACGTGGGTGTGTAGAGAAGATAATTGGGTAACCATACTTCTCAGCAACAGCATTTAAGCCTTCTGCTAAACCTATAAAGTTATCGTTCAAATCTATATTCTCTTCTCTGTGGGCACTTACTACAAAGTATTTTCCTTTTTCTAAACCGTGCCTTGCTACTACATCACTCTCATCAATATTAGATTGGTGTTTGTCTAACACTTCCATTAATGGAGAGCCTGTTACAAACACATGGTCTTTTCTAAAACCTTCACTCAACAAGTATCTTCTACTATGCTCAGTATATGGCAAGTTAATGTCACTAATATGATCAGAGATCTTACGGTTTATCTCTTCCGGTACGTTTTGGTCAAAACATCTGTTTCCTGCCTCCATATGGAAAATAGGAATCTTTAAACGTTTAGCAGCTATTGTACATAGTATGCTATTGGTATCTCCTAATACTAATAAAGCATCCGGTTTTTCATCAATAAACACCTCATAAGACTTGGCAATTACGTTACCTATAGTCTCTCCTAAATGCTTTCCTGCAACACCTAAATAATAGTCAGGCTCTCTTAAGCCTAAGTCTTTAAAAAATATCTCGTTTAGGGTATAATCGTAGTTCTGGCCTGTATGTATTAATACATGATCAAAATATTGGTCACATAGTTTTATAGACTCCGCTAGTCTAATAATTTCCGGTCTGGTACCAATTACTGTAGCTACTTTTAACTTTGACATTGATTTGGTTTATTTTGTAAATCCGATACTTTTTATAAGTGCAATTAATTCGTCTTGATTTAAACGATTTGTGTTATGAGAGTGGTAATCATCTACCTCAGAAATATGTGCGTCTCCTTCAGAGAAATACTTATTGTAATTTAAGTCTCTATTGTCTGATGGTATTCTAAAATAATCTCCCAAATCTTCAGAAGACATACGCTCTTCTCTTGTCAATAAAGTTTCATATAATTTTTCGGCATGTCTTGTACCAATTACGTTTACCTCATTATCTACCTCATAAATTACTCTCATTGCCTCGGCTAATTCGCCAATAGTAGATGCAGGTGATTTTTGTACAAAAATATCTCCGGCATTACCGTTTTCAAAAGCATATAATACCAACTCTACAGCATCATCTAAGGTCATCATAAAACGAGTCATCTCAGGATCTGTAACTGTAATTGGTTTTCCTTCTTGAATTTGCTCTGCAAACAATGGAATAACAGAACCTCTAGAACCCATTACGTTTCCGTAACGCGTGCCTACAAATACTGTATCTTCTGATAAGCGAGATTTTGCAACCATCACTTTCTCCATCATAGATTTAGAAATACCCATTGCATTAATAGGGTACACAGCTTTATCTGTACTTAAGCAGATTACTCTTTTTACCTTATTTGCAATAGCTGCATTTAATACATTTTCTGTACCAATAACATTGGTTTTTACAGCTTCCATAGGATAAAACTCACAAGAAGGTACTTGTTTTAAAGCAGCAGCATGAAATATATAGTCTACTCCTCTAAATGCACTCTCTACACTTGCATAATCTCTTACATCACCTATATAAAACTTAACCTTAGGATTCTTTAAAGCGATTCGCATATCGTGTTGCTTTTTTTCATCACGACTGAAAATTCGAATCTCCCCGATATCAGTATCTAAGAATCTTTTCAATACAGCATTCCCAAATGAACCTGTACCCCCTGTTATCAATAACGTTTTTCCTTTAAACATCTATTTTGTATTAAATCTTATTTTCTTTCTAAAACTTTGCGAATATATAGAATATCAATTACTTAAACCCTTCTATAAGTATTAAGTAACCATAAAAACACCTACAATAATTCGGCTTTTATTGTTTGTATAAATTCCTTTGCTCTGCTATATACATCATACCCCTCTTCAACACCTCGTTGGTATGCGGCCTCTCTTATCTCTTCAAGCTTCGCTTTATCTTTTAAATACTTTTGGGTTGTTGTCAACAAATCATCTTTTGTATGAAAGTATAATGCCTGTTTTTCCGGCTCAAAAAGTCTAGTTAAGAAATCAGTATGCTCACTAAGCATAATATTTCTGGAAGCAGGAATCTCAAAACACCTAATGGTATATGCATCTCTGTTTAGCTTTGATAAAAAGCATAAACACAGCTCTCCACCAGATAGTGCCTTGTTATAATCATCTCCCCATACAGGGCCACTAAAGTCTACTTTATCTGCTACATCTTTAGGTAATACTTCAAGCCACCTAGGCTCACCATATAGCTTTACATGAATACCTGCTCTTACCAATTCAGCTATACACTCTCCCCTATGATCATCTTCATGATGACCTACAAACACAACCTCACAACCATACTTTTCTTTTTCTTCAGGAGTAAGCTCAATGGGTTTGTGCTTTTCAGGAATGTAATAAGGCATCAGCAGTTTTGTACTTGGAGAACCCAATGCATTGTACTCCTCAATATTCACCTCTCTAAACACAAAGTTTAAGTCATACAATGGGATAGTTTTCTTAAAACGCTTCCATAACCTGCGTTGGTGAATGTTTTTTGCATTCTTATAACGCTCACCAAAAGGATCGTCATTATTGTAAGAAACTAGCTTTGCTTTAGTGTATTTCTTAATTAATTTGATCGTAAAAGGAGTAATTTGAGTCCCTCTCCATATAAAAACCACATCAGGTTTGGTTCTTATTGCTTTGAGCAACAATGAAATATTCATCAAAAACGTTACAGGACCAACTACCACATACTTTTCTTCTGCTTTTCCGGCTATATATTTATAGAACCATTGGTATTTAAAAATTGTTATATCAACCTTTGCACTTTGAAGGGCTTTATGAAAGGCTTCTTCGTAGTTGTAAAACAAAAAATTGCCGGCAAATAAAAGTTTCATGTGGTAATTTTAAACCGCAAAATTAACTTTATTTATGAGAATTGCACGGACTTAACATTTTTTTAAATATGCTACTTTTGGGGCTTGTTATATTTTGATGAATGGATTCGGATACGAAAGAAATATATTTTAATGTTGGGTTAGGAAAAGTAGCCTCAACATATTTACAATACCGCGTTTTTCCTAAGTTTAAAGGGATACACTATATACAACGTACAAAGTATAGGAAAGCAAAACAGATAATAGAAAACTCTGCCGATAAAACTTTTTTTATTTCTAGAGAGTTTGACAATCAGTTAGAAGACGAAGTAAAAGACTTTGCAGCCAATTACCCTGAAGCAAAACCGATAATACTGTTACGTAGACATGATGAGTGGATTGCATCACAATACCGCAGATATATAAAAAATGGTAGGCCCCACTCTTTTCAAGAGTTTTTTGATATTGAAACAGACAAGGGTGAGTGGAAACAAAGCGCCCTTTATTTTTACGATAAAATACAGGCTTTAGAAACCTACTTTACAAGAAAGCCAATGGTTCTTTTTTATGACGACCTAAAAAAAAATCCTTGGTCGTTCTTTAATGATATAGCGCGTGTGATGGGTGCTACTTATGAAAAAGACAGTATCTCACTAAACAAAATGCATACTTCCTATAATGACAAGCAATTAAAGATCAGAAGAAACCTAAATAAGTACACATACAAAAAAGAGTATGTTGACCCCAATAATATAATTGCCAGAGTATTTAAACGTACATGGAAACGCCTTAAGCAATACTCTATTTTATACATTGCTTTATTGTTGCCTTATAAAAACAATGAGCCCCTTATTCCTAAAGATCAGTTAGAAAAAATAAAAGATTTTTACACTGAAGATTGGGAGAAATGCATTGCTTACGCAAAAGAACATAATCCATAAAAAAGCCCCGCTATGCGGGGCTTCATCATTTAGGCTTCGGGCTTATTCTCACTAGTTTTATACCAATTTATATTTCTGGTAAAGTACATTATTGCACCTAGTATTATTGTAAGACCTATACTTCCCATTACCAATGCATAGTCTTTAAACTGTAATACCACAAAGAAGTAGGTATAGGTTAAGGCCAGTAATACTCCTAAAAGCAATGACATTGCTCTTTTCTTAAATATTGTAAATGAGTACAGCAGTATCATTAATGTAATTGCTATTGCAGATGCTATATAAGATACATTAAATCCTACATGCTCTGAGAATGCCAACAGTAACACATAAAATATGCTTAATGCCAAACCAATTAACACATACTGAAAAGCATGTACCCTTTGTTTTTTGATAACCTCTACTAAGAAGAACATTAAAAAGGTAAGTATAATGTTAAATGATGCGTACTTAGCTGTACGCATTGTTTTTTGGTAATCATCTATAGGCAATAACAGATTTGTAAAAGACGCAGCACTATAGATATCCCTACTTACTTTTGATTCGCTATTTGTCCAACTTTGTGCAAAGCCTCTATTTAAATCCAATACCTTCCAGTCTGCTTCAAAGCCTTTTTCACTTACAGTATCATTGTTAGGTAAAAAGTTACCTGTGAAACTTGGGCTAGCCCAACTCGATATAAGTTTATAAGAACTTACTTTACCTAATGGAACTAAGCCTAAGCTACTACTACCATTTAAACTTAGCTTATAAGAGAAGTCTTTGTTAGCCAATAACTCTTTACTAGCTTGGGGCATATTTATAGTAAAGCCAGATTCTAATAGCTCTGTTTTAGTACCGGGAGACACTTTAAATTTCTCATCTCCATATTTAAAAGTAATATCGTTTTTAATCCCTCTCATATCACTTACCCCATTTGTTATGAAAGCTTCATTCCATATTACATCTTCTTCATCTATTCCTAAATCTGTAAAATTCAAATCACCATAGCTTCCTGTTATATTTAAATCAGACTTATATACCACTAAGTCATATATTCCTCTATGTTTTGGTTCGGGATTTATCTTACCGTTAATTTTTAAGTTTTCCGGTAAGAAGTATGCATTATTTTTGGCTTTTGAAATCTGCTTTTCCCCTTTTTCATTTACGGTTTCATAGTATTTATAATAGGGTACCGTAAGTATTGGTCCGCAAACTACTTGAGTCCTACCCCAGTCTTCTGTTACACTACTTATTACCTGTTGTCTTGTGCTTTGTCTTTCATATATCAAATCCGTAATCATAAACTTTGGTATCAATAGTAGCAGTACTAATATTGTTATTACCAATAACTTTAGTGTTACCGATGTTCTTGTCCAGTTTGTGATTTTGTCTACCAAACTGCCATTTTCATTTTGTGTTTCCATTGTTGAGTTTATTTATTATTAAAAGTACTTTGTATTTCAAAGTTTATGAACAAAAAAAAGAGTTATTTACCGCCTATCAATTTTTCTAATGCTTCTATATGTTTTTTAAAAGCCTCTTTACCAACGCTTGTTGCTGCATATTTAGTATTTGGTTTTCTATCTACAAACTCTTTATACACAACAATATATTCCTCTTTCTCTAGCCCTTTTAAGTGGCTAGCCAAATTTCCATCGGTAACGTTCAGTAATTCTTTTAACTCATTAAAGCTTACATACTCATTTACCATTAGAGCAGACATTACCCCTAACCTCACCTTATTCTCAAAGGCTTTATTTATGTTCTTTAAAATATCTTTCACCGCTCATATTTCAAATACATCACCAATCCATATATAATATGTAACAAACCAAAACCAATAGACCAAAAGAATAAGCCATAGCCAACAAAGTAAGATGCTAATAGACCTAGAGCAATTTCAAGTAAACCTAAATATCGTATATCATGCAAAGTATACTTACTGGCATTTACAAGTGCCAAACCATAAAAAATAAGTGTTGCCGGTGCTGCCAGTAATAACTCTCGTCTTTCAATTAAAATAAGTACAAATGCCGCTCCGGTTACTAATGGTATAAGCATATTTATAAGTAAGCGCTTTGCTTGTGATCCAAATACTTGCTGCTTATGCTTTTTTGCTTTTCTGTAGGTTAAGAATATACTTGTAAGTAATGATGCTACTAAAACGGTAATGGCAATAAGTATTAAACTCTTTATCTGCTCTAAAGTAATGTAGCGTACTGTAAAACCATTTTCGTAGTCTAATAAGCGATAGGCTACACCTGCACCAATTAATGCATAGATGCCAACTATTATGCCCGACAAGCCACTTAATGAGAGAAAACGAGATGAGCGCTCCATGATATTTTTGATATCAGAAAGGTCATCTAAATACTTTTTATGGTCTTCCATATTATTCACTTTGAAATACAAAGTAAATGAAAAAACATCAATTTTACTAACAAAAAAAAGCCCCGCTACTGCGAGGCTCTAATAATATACTATATCAATAGCTTATATCTTACGAATACGAAGACTTAATGGAGTGATTTCTAAGTACTCATCATCTTTAATATACTCCATAGACTCCTCTAAAGAAAAATCAATTTTTGGAGCAATCTTCATACCGTCATCTGTACCTGATGAACGCATATTCGATAATTTTTTGGTTTTATTTACATTCACTTCCAAATCATTATCTCTTGTGTGTTCGCCAATTACCTGTCCTTTATAAATAGAGTCTTGAGGAGCAATAAAAAACTTACCTCTTTCTTGCAACTTATCAATTGCATACGCAATTGCAGTTCCTGTTTCCATAGAAATTAAAGAACCTTTTTGACGAGAAGGAATATCTCCTTTATGAGCCTCGTAACCTCTAAAACGGTGTGTCATTACAGCCTCACCTGCAGTAGCAGTAAGCATGTTGTTACGTAAACCAATAATACCTCTAGAAGGGATATCAAACTCTAGGTGTTGTAAATCTCCTTTTGGCTCCATAACTAGTAAATCTCCTTTACGTTGAGTTACCAATTCAATTGCTTTACCAGAATAGTCTTCAGGTACATCAATTACTAGGGTTTCATAAGGCTCACATTTTACACCATCAATCTCTTTTATAATTACCTGTGGCTTACCCACTTGTAATTCATAGCCTTCTCTACGCATAGTTTCAATAAGTACAGATAAATGCAGTACTCCTCTACCAAATACGTTGAATTTATCTTCAGAGTCTGTAGTCTCAACACGTAATGCCAAGTTTTTTTCTGTTTCTTTAAATAAACGATCACGCAAGTGACGAGATGTTACAAACTTACCCTCTTTACCAAAAAACGGAGAGTTGTTGATCGTAAATAGCATACTCATAGTAGGCTCATCAACATTAATACGTTTTAATGGTTCCGGGTTATTTACAGCCGCAACTGTATCACCAATATCAAAATCTTCTATACCAACAATGGCACATAAATCGCCACTACGTACTTTAGATACTTTTTCTCTACCTAGCCCTACAAATACATGTAGTTCTTTAATACGGCATTTCTTTTGAACACCATCTTTTTTACATAAGATGTAGTCTTTTCCTTCTTCTAAATCTCCACGCACTACTCTACCAATAGCAATACGCCCCACAAAACTTGAAAAGTCTAATGAAGTTATTTGCATTTGAGCATCACCGGGATTGTACGGTGCTTCCGGTATTTCTTTAATAATGGTATCTAAAAGCGGAATAATATTGTCTGTTTTCTCTTTATAGTCATAGTTCATCCAACCTTGTTTTGCTGAACCGTATACGGTAGCAAACTCAAGTTGGTCTTCAGTAGCATCTAAGTTAAACATCAAATCGAAAACAGCTTCTTGTGCAATTTCCGGTGTACAGTTTTCTTTATCTACTTTGTTTACAACTACAATTGGTTTTAAGCCTAACTCTACAGCTTTGCCCAATACAAAACGTGTTTGAGGCATTGGTCCTTCAAATGCATCTACTAATAGTAGTACACCATCGGCCATCTTCAATACACGCTCTACTTCTCCGCCAAAATCGGCGTGACCAGGTGTGTCTAAAATATTAATTTTTACGCCTTTGTAGTTTACAGAAACGTTTTTAGAAAGGATAGTAATACCACGCTCTCTTTCTAAGTCATTATTATCCAATATCAAGTCACCCGTTTCTTTACGGGTATCCATTGCTTGGCATTCATGAATAATTTTATCTACTAACGTTGTCTTACCGTGGTCAACGTGAGCAATAATGGCAATATTTCTTATTGATTGCATCAGTTTAATTTTAAAGGCGCAAAATTAATGTTATTTTAAGTCTGAATGTGTGGTTTAAGCTGATAAATTATCTTCTTCTGCCTTGTGGGCGTCCGTATTTTTTACCACCTGAGTTTCCACCGCGAGGTTTAGAACCTGAGCCTCCTCTAGATCTTGGTTTCCCTGATCTAGATTTTGAACTTGGTTCATTACTTTGCTCATCACGATTTACTCTTAAAGGACGATCATTATACATCGCATCTTTAAAGCTACCCGATAGTTTACGAGAAAGTTTCTCATCAACATCAAAGTAAGCATGGGTTCTTAATAAAGATAAGTCGCTTATGTTATTTGCAGGCACATCAGAGTGCATACTTATAAAGTCTAATAAACTGCGTTTATCAACGCCATCCATCGTACCTAGGTTGATAAAGTAACGGTGTACCCCTTTTTTAGATGGTCTACTTCCTCTATCACCACGGTCTCTATCTCTTCTATCACCACGTCTATCATCATCACGTCCACTAGCTTTGAAATCGCGGTCATCATTACCATTATAGCCTAGCGTATTTAACTGCCCTGCTAATAATAGTTTGATTAACTCTTCTTTTTCAATTCCTGAGAATAAGTCTATTGCAGATGAAAGTAATTCTTCGTCAATTTCTTTAGGCATTTTTGTTTCTAAAATACCTGTAACCCAACTTAATACTTGTCTGGTTAAGATATCTTCAACCTTTGGCACTTCTGCCTCAGTAAACTTCAAGCCTAATTTACTTTCAATAAAGTTTAGTTTTTTGCGCTTATCTGCTGCAGTAACAAAAGCCAATGAAATACCTTTTTTACCGGCACGTGCTGTACGTCCACTACGGTGAGTATAATACTCTAAGTTATCCGGTAAAGAATAATGTATAACGTGTGTTAAGTCATCTACATCAATACCACGAGCAGCAACATCTGTAGCAATTAAAAGCTTTAAGGTATGAGCCTTAAATCTGCCCATAACTTTTTCGCGTTGGCCTTGTGTCATGTCGCCATGTAGTGCCTCTACAGTATAGCCTTGCTTAATAAGTTTATCTGCAATGTTTTGTGTTTCTGCTTTAGTACGGCAAAAAACGACACCACGCATATCTACGTGATGATCTATAAAACGTTTTAATATCTCTAACTTATCACCAGCTCTAAGCTGCACATAAGTATGTTCGATATTTTTATTTACAGTTTGCCCGGTGTTTACTGATATTTCTGCAGGACTCTTCATGTAATGTTTTACAATTTCACGAATACCCTTTGGCATTGTTGCAGAAAACAACCAAGTGTTTTTGTCTTTTGGAGTATAAGAAAGTATCTTATCGATATCTTCTTTAAAGCCCATATTCAGCATTTCATCAGCTTCGTCTAATACAACGTATCTTACTTCATCTAACTGAATTGCTTTTCTGTTAATCAAATCAATTAATCTACCCGGGGTAGCAATTACAATTTGTACACTACCTCTTAAGGCACGTATTTGATTAACTATAGAAGCACCACCGTAAACGGCTTCTATTCCGGTTTTAGGTAAATACTTACCAAATTTTTGTAATTCGTTTGCAATTTGCATGCCTAGTTCACGAGTAGGCGCAAGCACTAAGGCTTGTGGTGTACGAGTTTTTTTAGGATCTACAACACTTAAAAGTGGTAAACCAAATGCAGCGGTCTTTCCGGTGCCTGTTTGTGCTAAACCTATTAAATCTGAGGGCCCGCCCAGTAATAATGGTATAGACTGTTGTTGGATTGGAGTTGGATTTTCAAAGCCAAGCTCTCCTAGAGCTTTTAGTATAGACTCCGAAAGTCCCAATTCTGAGAATTGGTTCAAAAGAAATAATTTAAAATTAGCTGCAAAGGTACGAGAATAAGTTTGATTTATAATTACTTACAAACTTATTTATGAATCATTGATAATCAGGCTTTAATATGCAAAAATACTACTTCCCCTCCTTTACAAGCTCAAGCATTTTGTAAAAAATGTCCGTGTTTTGGTATACTCCACTAAATTTTTCTGCACCAACGCCATAGGCAAAAACCGGTATTAAAGTAGTTGTATGCCCAGTAGTAGAAAAAGTTGGCTCTATTTGATCATAATCATTCCCATCTTCTGTTACTTTAGGAGATAAAGAAAAACCGCCCGTCTCATGGTCTGCAGTAACAATCACAATGGTATTACCATCTTTCTCAGCAAAATCTATTGCCGCATGTATAACTTTATCAAAGTCTTTCATTTCTTCAATTAAGTATTCTGCATCATTGTTGTGTCCACCCCAATCAATCTGAGAGCCCTCAACCATTAAAAAGAAACCTTTATCATTTGTAGATAAATGCATTGTCGCTAACTCAAAAGCATTTAATAAAAAATCACCTCTCCCTTCAGTCATCTTAGGCATCCCTCCTTTTGCAAGAAGGTATCCGTAATTTTTACTTAAGTCAAAACTTGTTTTAGTTAATGCATTAGTATCAATTACATAATTTTTGTTTGCTAGTTGTTGTAGTAAATCTTTATTCTCTTCACTATCCTTAAAAAACTGTTTACCACCGCCTGCAAAAAAATTGATAATACCTTTATTCATAGCTCTTGCTATTTCAAACTCTTTGCCTCTACTATCAACATGTGCAAAAAATGATGCCGGCGTAGCATGTGTAATTGATGATGTAGATATTAAACCATTGGCATAACCTAGTTCTTTTAATATCTCTGTAATGCTCTTTACTGTTGTGCTATCAGCATCTACCCCTATAGCACCATTATAAGATTTTTTTCCGCAAGAAAAAGCTGTTGCACCAGCAGCAGAGTCGGTTATTTTATGACTAGCCGATGTTGTATTTATTAGGCCTATATGTTTAAACCTACTAAAACTAGGTACTGCATCTTGATAATAATAAGTACTAGATACTTGCGACAAGCCCATACCGTCCCCTATCAATAAAATAATGTTTGGTGATTTGTCCTTCTCCTCAGTCTTTACTTCGTCTTTTTGTCGCTGCCCACATGAGGCTAAAAATATTATGAATGCTGAAAAAACAATCGGTTTCATAGAGTATTGTGATTTTGGGCTACAAATTTACTATATTTAGATGTGCAAAAAACTATATTATGGCTTACGATGAACTTTTAGCAGATCGAATTCGAGCTGAACTGAAGAGAAAATCAGTTGCGTTTGAAGAAAAAAAAATGATGGGTGGAATCACCTTCATGGTTGACGACAAAATGTGCATGGGCGTTACAAAAAACGACCTCATGGCAAGAGTTGACCCCGAATCACACGAATCTTTATTAGAAAAAAAAGGTGCCCGTACAATGGATTTTACCAAACGGGTAATGAAAGGCTACCTTTTTATTGAGCCCATTGGTGTTGAAACCGATGATGAGCTTGATTACTGGTTGAGTTTGTGTTTAGATTTTAACCCTAAGGCAAAGTCTAGCAAAAAGAGGTAAAATTAGTACTTCTTGGACTCTGTTTTAATGGCAGCTCTCAACTGTCTAATGGATATGATATGTCCAAAAATTACAATCGGTACTATTATCCCCGGTAACCACACATAGGGGAAATATAGTATTGCCTTATTGGGCGTATCAAATGACATTTGCTGAAATACAGATTCTATTGATAAAATTCCTGTAATCACTACTTGCAATACTAGTAACAGGCACACTATATTCCATACTAACATCGCTTTATTACTAAGTTTTTTCTTAGAAAACCCAAAGTAGGCTACAAATGGTGCCGTTATCCCAGAAAATATGTCAAAGTTTCTGCCCTCAAAAGTCATTGACTCCGGCATTAAGCCTCCAATAAACAACCACAAAATCACAAACTCTACACCAACTCTTACAGTATGTAAGTATGTATACGCCTTCAAATCTAACTTATCTACAAATGTTCTACCTCTTTTGGTACTAAAAACTGCAACCATTATTACCACAATTGGTAATAGAAGTGCTATAAGTCTTGGTGGAGTCGCATCTGTTTTTAAAAAATAACCATTAATACCTAAGACTGCTTGTGCAATTGCAAGCCCAACAACTACAAGTAATGCTGTAATATTTCTTTTAGTGGCAATAAAAAACATTATTACTGTTACTGCTGTAATAGCAATAAAAATGGGGCTAATGTAAGTAGGTAGTGTTTCCATAATATATGTATACGCAAGTATTAGTGCAAAAAATTTATTTATTCAACTCTCCAATGTTGTTTTGAATAGCAATAGTGATATTGTCAAGCTGTTGAATACTAAAACTCCCCAACAATGCCTCTACTTCTTTATGAGTTCTTTCCCATACGGGAGATACTTCTTCTAGCAACTTATACCCTGCCTTAGAAATTTCCAACTCAGAGTACCTGGTATCTTCTGCTTTTGAAACCAACACCCAGCCCTTATCAACCAATCTTTTTATATCCCTACTCATAGTAGATTGATCTAAAACCAATCTATCAGCAAGTTCTTTTTGGTTTATCCCTTTATTTTTTCCTATAATAAAAAGTATAGACAGCATGCTTCCTTTTAAGTCAAACTCCTTAATTCTTTTTTTATAGACAGTGTCAATCATACGATGTAATCTGCGCACTTTTGCGTTTATACACTCTCTAGGATTTATATTATCAAAATTCGGGGTTTCCAATTGATATATTTTGCGTCAAATATAAAGTAAAAAACACTTGCACATGCAAGTATTAGATATAATTATTCTTAAGTACTTTTACATTGTGAATATAAGAACTGCCACTTTACAAGATTTACCCCAAATTTTAGCGCTTTTTGAAAATACCATAAAAAGTATTTGCAAGGATGACTATACACCTGAACAAATTGAAGTTTGGACATCTTCTGTGCGAAATACTGAAAAATGGGAAAACAGGATACAGAACCAACACTTTATAGTAGCTGAGTTAAACAACATAATTGTAGGATTTTGCTCTTTAAAAAATGATTACCTAGATGTACTTTATGTACATAAAGAGTACTTGAGACAAGGCATAGCAGATAAACTATACGCAGATATAGAAAGTAAAGCGCTAAGTATAAATTGCAAAACTATAATTGTAGATGCTAGTATAACTGCCAAACCCTTTTTTATAAAACAAGGATTTGAAATTGTTAAAGAAAATAAGAATCTAATAAAAGGAATTGAGATAATTAACTACAACATGAAAAAAAAACTAGTATGAAAACTATAAACAATAAAACCGGTAAAACCTTTACACCATCAATGGTTGGGGCGGGATACACTGTTATATTGATTGGTCTGCTAATTATTTTTTCTGGGCATTATATTTCAGGAGCAATAATTCTTTTAGTTGGCGGATTTATTGCTTTATCATATAACGGCATTGAGATAGATGATATTTCAGGGAGGTATCGTTCATACACCAGTATTTATGGAGTAAAATTTGGCGAATGGAAAACCACAAATGAATTTCCTTATATCTCTGTACTTAAAAAAACTGAATCTACAACAGCTCACAGTAGAGCAAATATAGCTAGTACAACAAGTAGAGAAACTTTTTATGAAGTCTGTCTCTTAAACAAAACTCACAGAAAAAAACTAGTTTTAAAGCGAGCATATACCCCAGAAGAGGCAAATGAGTTTGCAGAAAAACTCACTACCTTTTTAGATGCTGAGATTACGATTTACAAACCTGTTTTAAGCCAAAAAACGATAAATAGAAGGAGACGTTAAAATTAAAGCCGCTCTTTTGAGCGGCTTTTTCATTATTTTTTTTCTACCGGACAAGTATTAGTACCTATTGCAGCATAGATAGGACAAAAACTAACTAAACTGGTAAGCACAAATATTGCTGCCAGTATGCCCAGTATAATAGCTAAGGTTCCGCTAATTATTCCCTGCCAATATAAAACAGCTAAAATTACTGCTATTAGTATTCTTATTACACGATCTGCATTACCCATATTCTTTTTCATAGTAGAAATTATTAATGGTTAGAAATAGATTGAACTATAAGTACTATAAGTGTGATAAGGCCTATACACATAAAGCATGATATAATTAATTTATATGCTTTTCTCATAGCCATAAGCAACACTTATTTTCGGTTAAATAAATACTGTACAATCAAAAGTAGGTAAAAACAAAGTCAAAAAAACTGATAAATATCAGTTATTCAACTATTTGACCTTTTTCTGTTGAGTAATAGTTCTTCAAAATCGATTCCATTTGTTTTTGCCCTGCTCCTACTTCTGTTACTTCATTCCAAACAGATTCTGATAGTAAAGACTTTAAGGGTTGTTCAAGTGTTGTAATCTTAGAAAAAACATTCCGTAGCTTTTTATCCCATACTTTATAGTATTTCAGCAAATCATCGGGGTAAACTACTTTACGCCTTGTTCCCTCGTTAATTCCTCTAAAAGGCTGTGTAATGTTTAGGTAGCCATAATCATCAGTTAACTGCTCTCCGGGCTGTATATCTCTAATTGCTATTTCAAAATCATAAGCTGTTGTTAAACAGTTTGAATTGAAACTGTGGTTTACAAACCTGCCATTATCCCAACACAAAACAAAGTTGCCATTGTTGTTTCTAAAAGTATAGGTATCTAATATGTCTTGATATATGGGTTCCATAGATTGAAAGTCCAATGGAGTAAACTCTCTATCTAACTTATCTAATGCCCAAGTAATGGTTCCTGCAGGTATAAATTCAGTGGCTACTACCCCATAGCCAACCTCTTTATTTATGAATTTTAGTTCTGTATTTGGATGTATCATTTTTAATTGTAATTCGTTAAATAATAACCAATGTCTATATCGAAATTACAACAAAAACGAATTGATTTTACAAAACAAAAAAACCAATTAAAAGACTAAGATACAGCTAATTACAACACACCATACACCAAGGAAGCAGCTTGATTATTCTGTTTTTTTCTACTTCAGAAAACAGACCATCATTAATAATAATAATACTAGCCAGTATACTAAAATTGGTGAAACTTGTACAATATATAGCATTGATGTTTCTAAAGAGTGTAATTACTAGGTAATTTATAATCAAAATCATTTTAATTTTCATAAACTCAATTAATTATATTTGCTGCTATAGTGAATCAAAAAAGCAATACTAAATCGATAGCCGTCCTCCCATTTGTTAATATGAGTGGCGAGCCTAACAGTGAGTTTTTTGCTGACGGTATTACAGAAGAAATAATTAATGCTTTAACAAGAATTCCTGAACTTAAAGTCACATCCAGGACATCATCCTTTTTTTATAAGAACAAAAACATCCCTATCCCTAAAATAGGCAAAGAGCTATGGGTTTCATTAATTCTTGAGGGTAGTATTCGGTTCAGTGGAAATAAAATAAGAATTACCGCCCAACTGATTCATGCAGTAGATGATTTTCATTTTTGGTCTGAAACATGGGATAGAAGTGTTGACAATATATTTGAGGTACAAGACGAAGTAAGTTTAATGATTGCAGAAAAAGCGCGTGAATTTTTAGGGCACTTTGAGCTGCAAGACACATTGGTTAGACATCAAACAGATGATTTTCATGCATATGAATGGTTCTTAAAGGGACGCTATCATTTTAGAAAATGGAACCCTGAAGATGCTAAAATAGCTATCACTTTTTATGATAAAGCATTAAATGCTGACCCTAACCATGCCGAGTCTTTACTTGGAAAAGCAGATGCAATAGGCTTTTTAGCAACCACTGGTTTTATGCCTCAAAAAAGTTCATGGCAGCAAATAAAAGAACTTACTGAGCATGCATTAAAAATCAACAATTACTTAGCTGAAGGTCACTATCAATTAGCCAATTATTATTTTTTCTCAGAATGTGATTTTCAAGCTTCATTACAATCTGCGCTTAAAGCTAAAGAGCTAAACCCAAACCATTCTGAGACCAACCAGTTTTTATCTTTCTTGTACATACTAGCAGGTGAGCAAAAAAACTCTGAACAATATTTAAGCCACTGCTTAAAGGTTGATCCTTTATCACAAGAAACAAAGTTTTTTGAGGCATATTTTTATTACATGATAGGCAACTATACTCATGCGCTAGAAATACTAGACAAAATATTGGATGATAATAATAAAAATGTTCCTGCACATAGTATAAAGGCTTATTGCCTGCTAAAACTTGAAAAGTATGAAGAGACATTAGACTACTTCAATCATGTACCCAGTGAAGTAGTGGTAGATGATGATAGAATTGGTGTTGCTGCTTTGGCTCATATACTCCTAAAAAACACAACAAAAGCAGATTATTTAATAAGTAGTTTAGTAGAAAAAGCTAAAACAGCCGAGGGGTTTAGAGCAGATTCTTTTCTATTATTTATATATGCTATTCAAGGAAATGAAGAAAAAGTATACGACTGGATTGAAACTGCTATAGACAATAAGTCTTCTCTGCTATTAATACAATTAAATGATTCTCTCGTAGGTGATTTTCGAAATAAAAAGAAGTATCGGGAGTACTTGAAAAGTGTTTATATTACTGACTTTGTTGAAAATAAGCTGAATAAAAGTGCTTTATTAGAAAAAGCTGATATTGAAAAACATACTAGCCTTTTAAGTGATTGTATGAAAAATGAAGAACCTTATCTTTACTCTGATATCTCACTTAAATCTTTAGCATCTAAAATAGACTTACATCCAAACAAACTGTCTTGGTTAATTAACCATCAGTACAAACAAAACTTTAATCAGTATATCAATTCTTACAGAATTGACCATTTCAAATCATTAGCTACAAACCCTGACTACAAGCAATACAGTATACTAGGACTAGCATACGAAAGCGGATTTAACTCTAAAACCGTATTCAACACTTACTTTAAAAAAGAAACCGGTCTTTCTCCAAAAGCGTGGATTGACGGCCAATAACGCCTTTTTACTTCCTATTCCAACTTTTTAGTTCTGAATTATAATTCAGAACCTCATTGTTTTGATTCCGAACGTTTTACCGGATTCGTGTAAGTAGGTTTGCATCAAATTACAAACATGAACATTATGAAAACAATTGAATCATCTATGAAAGCTGTATATGTAAGTGGATATGGCTCATCAGATAAAATAGAAGTCAAACAAGTTTCTATTCCTACTCCAACAGAAAACGAAATTTTGGTAAAAGTTAAAGCCACTTCTGTTACAAGAGCAGATACAATGATGCTATCTGGGAAGCCATATATTGCCCGGCTATTTATTGGGTTGTTTAAACCAAAACATCCAATACCAGGCACAGGCTTTTCCGGAATAGTAGAAGCTATTGGCAAAAACGTAAGCTTATACAATATTGGAGACTCGGTTTTTGGCGAAACTACTCTTGGGTTTAGTGCAAACGCAGAGTATGTTGCCATCCCTGAAAATGGAGTAGTTCTGCATAAACCCAAAGCAATGTCTTTTGAAGAAGCTTCAACTTATGGTGATGGTCATATGACTTCTTTAAATTTCTTAAAAGAAATAGGCAAAATTAAATCCGGTCAAAAGGTACTTATAAATGGTGCGTCTGGCTCATTGGGTTCAGCGGCTATACAAATTGCAAATTATTTAGGTGCTGAAGTTACTGGTGTTAGTAGTACAAAAAACATCAACTTAGTTAAGAGTTTAGGTGCACACTATGTAATTGATTACACTAAAACGGATTTTACCAAGTCCAATAAAAAGTATGATGTCATATTTGATACAGTTGGAAAAAGCTCTTTCAAGAAAAGTAAAAATATACTTACAGATAATGGCCAATACCTCTCTCCTATTCTAAAGTTTGGGTTGCTATTACAATCCTTATGGACCTCATTATTTTCAACAAAAAAGGCAACGTTTGCTGCAACAGGCATGAAAAAAAATGATGAGCTAAGAGTATTATTGGCTGACCTTAAAGACATCTTTGAAGAAGGAGCTTTAAAAACAGTTATAGATAAGACATATAACATAGAAAATGTAAGAGATGCACATATACATGTTGCCTCAGGTCATAAAGTAGGAAACGTAGTATTAACAGTATAAAAAATCAGAAAAATGTTAAGTTTAAGAAAAATAGCAATAATTGGCGGTATTGGTTACTTAGTAATCTTTTTTACAGGTATTTATGCCAATTTCTTTGTATTAGAAAACCTCAAAGTACCAGAAAGTATTGAAGGGACTTTTATCAACTTTAAAGAAAATACAGCCCTATTAAAATATGCCATTATTGCATTTATGGCTATGGTGGTATTTGACTTGATTCTCACTTGGGTATTATATGTATTATTTAAAAAAACAGATGAGAATTTTTCGGTTCTTACGGCAACTTTCAGACTTGTGAATGTGGCTATTTTTGGTGTTGCATTGTATCATCTAACAGCAATCATAGATTTAGTATCGCTATATGATTCAAATGATAGCTATGCAATCCAACAACTAAACTACTTGCTTAATGCTTTTAATGATACTTGGTTGGTAGGACTTGTGTTTTTTGGTGCTCACTTAATCCTTCTATCAAGACTTATCTTAAAGTCTAAAGCGGTATTTAAACTAATTCCTATACTATTATTAATAGCCGGTATTGGTTATATAATAGATAGTATGCTACAGTTTTTGTATGACGACTATTCTAAAATCCAAGATGTCTCAGCATTAATAGTAGTACTCCCAGGAATAGTTGGAGAGTTATCACTTACATTTTGGCTTTTATTGAAAGCAGGTAAAAGCAAAAGTTAAGACTCATAAATTGATTAAATTACACCCAATAACGCTAACTACTAGCAAATGAAAAATACACGTATTTACAAAATGGCTTTTGCAAGTGTGTACCCACATTATATTACCAAAGTCGAAAAAAAGGGACGTACCAAGGAAGAAGTTGATAAAATCATATACATTTAAAGGGTAATCTCGCAATAAAAATACATCATAAATAAAATTACACCAATTAATATAATAATTATATGACTTACAAAAGTAGTCTCAAATATTTACTTTTATGTTCCAACAGTCAGAATTTACAAAAAAATGATATTTTATTAGAACGATTGATATATGATGAATTTGCACTTGATACTGTATCCCTAATGAAAGGAGAATATGATGTATTAAAAAGTGATACCGAACTTAATAGGTTTCCAATTGTCTTTTCTCTGCTAAAAAAACTTGGTAAAAAAAGTGAAAAGCTATTGTCTTCCTCACTAAATCGTGATGCTAATACTCTAAGAAATAATAAAAGTTGGCTTGAAGTATTTAAATTATCAGATGAAATAATTACTATTCTTGGTTGGGATGATTATATGAAAGAACATTCTATAATAGAATTAACATTGTAATAGTATTTAAATTGGAATAATTGTAGAGGTGGTTTATTAGGGACTTCTTTTTTTCTTAAAATAGCCTAGGAATTATTGTTATATTACGTCTGAAGTGCTTTCTTATTCTGATTATTACCCCTTTGGCATGCAGTTATTAAGGGTAGAAAAATGGAAAAATTATAAGGCAGTAAGTAATAAAAAAAGCCGCCCCAATGAGCGGCTTTTTGCGGTCTGGACGAGACTCGAACTCGCGACCCCCTGCGTGACAGGCATACGGTTTTTGGTTTATGATAGTGTTAAATAATCTTATTTATCTGTTTTTCAGCATGTTTATAAAATAATCGAACCAAATGAAACCAAAATAAACCATCATATGAGTGCAAATTGAGTGCAAATTTTTACCTTTGCCTCGTGAGCACAAATATTGTCATAGCACTTGATACCCGAAGGTCTAAAAAAGATGGGGCTTATCCTATCATTCTGCGCCTAAGCCATAATCGCAAGACTATACCGATTGCTACTGGGTATTCTGTTCTTGAAAAAGAATGGGATTATAAAAATAGATGTATCCGTAAATCCTATAAGGGTGTTTCATCTGTTTCACGCCTCAACAATCTTCTGGCTAAGAAAAAATCAGATGCGATGGAAGTCATCACAAAGCTCGAAGAGCAAAATGAACTTTCTTTTCTGTCAATTACTCAAGTTAAAGCCCATATTGCTAAAAGGCAATCAAGCAACTCTTTTTTTGCTTTTGGCGAAAAACTTGTCGAAGAGATGAAGGCTGCCCAGCAATTTGGCAATGCAACTGTTTACAAAGGGGCTTTGGATTTCTTAAAAAGGCATTCTCATGGAAACGACTTATCTTTTTTAGACATCAACTATGATTTTATAAAGAAGCTTGAAATTAGCCATTTGTCTAAAGGGAACTCACCAAATGGCTTGTCGGTATATTTAAGGACAATTCGCGCAATCTATTCAAAAGCAATCAAAGCAAAGCTGGTTGCTAAGGAAGCTTATCCTTTCGAGGATTATAAAATCAAAACAGTTCCTACAAGAAAAAGAGCCTTGTCTGCTGAGGGTATTGAAAAGATAATTAATCTGCCCCTCGAACCTACACACGAATGTTTTTATGCCAGAAACTACTTCTTAGCCTCCTATATGATGTATGGAATGTCTTTTATTGATTTGGCTTTTCTTAAAAAAGAAAACATCATTGATGGGCGCATTAAATATCAGCGTAAGAAAACATCTGCCAACTACGATATAAAAATCAATGAAGCACTGTTTGAGATTTTGAATTTCTACATGGAAGCAGATAAAGCGAATGATTTTGTTTTCCCCATCATCAAGCGAGAAAATCTTGAAGACCAAATTAAAGATGCAAAATGGGCTAGAAAGCGCTACAACAAAAAACTCAAAGAGTTGGCAAAACTCTGCAAGATTGAAGAGACATTAACATCCTATGTTTCAAGGCACACTTTTGCGTCCAAAGCGAACACTCTAGGAATACCAGTTACTGCTATAAGTAATATGCTGGGGCATAAAAAACTATCAACTACACAGATTTATTTAGCAAATCTTTCTAGCACAGCCTTAGATGACTTTAATGAGCAAGTCTTGAATGGATAAAACTAACCTCACAATTATCTTATAATCTAATGACAATAGTCCGAACAGTTCATAACCCTGAGGTCACGAATTCAACTCTCGTCCTCGCTATTAGAAAAACCAAAAGTTTTAGCATTTCTGTTAAAACCCTTTTTTATGTAGGTACAATAAATTAACAATAAGTCTATTTTCTCTTGAATAGAAGAACATTAAATTAATGTAATAAACAAAAATTGTGTGTTCTAAGTTTTTTTAGTTAATTTCTAGTGTTTTCAGTGAATAAAAGACTCTTCACTAGTTTTGGTCAAGAAAAGAGCCTATGCAAATTGTATGTGTAAATACTTTTGAAATGGAATTAACTCGCACAACAACTTAACTTAGATACATCTTTATTAAAAGTTATCGCCGCTAACTTGATGCCTTCTCCCAAAGTTAAGTAAGGGTAAAAATCGTTTGCTAGCTCCTTTACTGTTATTCCGTATTTGATAGCCATACTTAATTGTTGAATGAGCTCTCCACCTTCGGGTGCGACTACTCTTGCACCTATCAGTTTGTCCGTTTCTGTGTTACGAATGAGCTTAATAAATCCCCTTGTGTCATTTGCTGCTATGGCTCTTGGTACGTCTTTGAGTTCCAATTTGGAAACTTCAAATGGAATGCCGTTCGCTTCCGCCTGTGCTTCGTCCAAACCTGCACCTGCTATTTGTGGGTCGGTAAACACCACCCAAGGTAAGGAAGAATAATCGGCTTTATTGTCTATCCCTGAGAACGCATTTTCAACGGAAATTTTACCTTCAAAAGCGGCTGTATAAACAAATGCAGGGGTATTGGTTACGTCTCCTGCTGCGTAAATATTGGATAGATTGGTTTCCATCTTTTCATTTACAGCGATATGTCCGCTTTTGGTGAGTTCCAAACCAATGTTATCTAACCCTAATTTGCTTGTATTGGCTTTTGTGCCTGTGGTAATTACTACCTTACCTTTTTCTATAATTTGCGCAAATGAACCATCAGGACATTTACAGTGAATGATGGTTTCATTCCCTTGTTTCTCGAATTTCACGACTCTGAAATTAGGTAAGATTTCAATGCCTTCTTTTCGCATTTGGGTTTCCAATCCTTCACTGATGTCTGGGGTTTGTGTCCGTAAAACACGGTCTGTAAATTCAATGATGCGGACTTTTACGCCTAAACGATTGTATGCCATTGCAATTTCCAAACCTATATAACCCGCTCCCATAATGGTCAGGCTTTCGGGTTTTTCTTCCAAGTCGAAAAGGGAAACGTTGGTCAAGTAGTCAATTTTGTCCAATCCTTCAATAGTCGGAATGTTGGTCGTAGCTCCCGCAGCAATTAAAAATTTGAGGGCTTTGTATTCCTTGCCATCAACCAAAATGGTTTTGTTGTCTTTGAATTTTGCCCAACCTTTTAGCATAGTCAGGTTTTCAAAATCGCTTACCACATCCATATATTTTTTCTCTTGAAGTGTGGCTACTAATTTTTTCTT
>JASBRU010000005.1 GCA_030149285.1 Flavobacteriales bacterium | reverse complement strand
ACAGGAGTTTAATAAAATGGCTAAAAGAGACTTAAAATTCACGCGTAACATCGGTATCATGGCGCACATTGATGCTGGTAAAACAACTACCACTGAGCGTATATTGTATTACACCGGTGTGAGTCACAAAATTGGTGAAGTGCATGATGGTGCTGCTACTATGGACTGGATGGAGCAAGAGCAAGAGCGTGGTATTACTATCACATCTGCCGCTACAACTTGTTTTTGGAAGTACCCAACTGTACAAGGTCAGCCAGTAGACGAAACTCAAGAGTACAAGATTAACATTATTGATACTCCTGGTCACGTTGACTTTACTGTAGAGGTTGAGCGTTCATTACGTGTGTTAGATGGTGCTGTTGCATTATTCTGTGCTGTATCTGGTGTTGAACCGCAGTCTGAGACTGTATGGAGACAAGCTGATAAGTACAATGTGCCACGTATTGGTTTTGTAAATAAAATGGACCGTTCTGGTGCAGACTTCTTTAATGTTGTTGAGCAAGTAAAAGAACGTTTACACGGTAACCCTGTACCATTACAAGTGCCAATTGGTGCTGAAACAGATTTTAAAGGTGTTGTAGATTTATTGACAAACAAAGCAATTGTTTGGGATGATGAAACACAAGGTATGACTTACAAAGAAGTGCCAATTCCTGAAGATTTAGTAGATACAGTTGCAGAGTGGAGAGGTAAATTAGTAGAGGCTGTAGCTGAATATGATGATGATTTATTAGAGAAGTTTTTCGAAGACCCAGATTCTATTACTCGCGAAGAGTTAATGGTGGCTATTCGTAAAGCTGTTGTAGATATGAAATTTACTCCTATGTTCTGTGGTTCTGCATTTAAGAACAAAGGTGTACAAGCTGTATTAGATGCTGTAATTTCTTACTTACCTACTCCGGTAGATATTGAAGCAATTACTGGTGTTAACCCTAATACTGACGAAGAGGAAACTCGTAGACCAGACCCAGATGAGCCATTTTCTGCATTAGCATTTAAAATTGCTACAGATCCATTCGTAGGTCGTTTAGCATTTTTCCGTGTGTATTCAGGTACTTTACCAGCGGGTTCATATGTATTAAATAACCGTACAGGTAAGAAAGAACGTATTTCTCGTATTTTCCAAATGCACTCTAACAAGCAAAATTCAATTGACAAAATTGAAGCTGGTGATATTGGTGCAGGAGTTGGTTTTAAAGATTTACGTACCGGTGATACATTATCGGATGAGAAAAACCCGATTGTATTAGAGTCTATGTCTTTCCCTGACCCTGTAATTGGTGTTGCTATTGAGCCTAAAACTCAAGCAGACGTAGATAAATTAGGTACTGCTTTAGGTAAATTGGCTGAAGAAGATCCTACATTTAAAGTACATACTGACGAGGAAACAGGGCAAACAGTAATTTCTGGTATGGGTGAGCTTCACTTAGAAATTATTGTAGACCGTTTAAAGCGTGAATTTAAAGTTGAGGCAAACCAAGGTGCACCTCAAGTACAATATAAAGAAGCAATTACTGGTACTGTAGATCACCGTGAGGTTTACAAAAAACAAACAGGTGGTCGTGGTAAGTTTGCTGATATCGTAGTAACTATAGGTCCTGCTATACCTGAAGAAGGTGAAACAGAAGCAAAAGAAGGCTTACAGTTTGTTAACGAAATTAAAGGTGGTAACGTACCACGTGAATTTGTTCCTTCTGTAGAGAAAGGTTTCAAAGAAGCAATGAAAAATGGTCCGTTAGCGGGTTACCAAATGGATAGCTTAAGAGTAGTATTGAAAGACGGTTCATTCCACCCTGTGGATTCTGATCAACTTTCTTTTGAGTTAGCTGCTAAGTTGGCTTACAGAACTGCTGCTAAACAAGCGAACCCTGCTTTATTAGAGCCAATCATGAAGTTAGAGGTGGTAACACCAGAAGCAAACATGGGTGATATTGTTGCTGATTTGAATAAGAGAAGAGGACAAGTAGAAGGTATGGATTCAAGAGGTGGTGCACAAGTAATTAAAGCAACTGTGCCATTATCAGAGATGTTTGGTTATGTAACATCGTTACGTACTATTTCATCTGGTCGTGCAACATCTACAATGGAATTCTCGCACTATGCTGAGACTCCTAAGAGTATTGCAGAAGAGATTATAGCTAAAGTAAAAGGTACTCAAGATTAATAAATAAGAGATGAGTCAGAAAATCAGAATAAAACTGAAGTCTTACGATCACAACTTGGTAGATAAATCTGCCGAAAAGATTGTAAAAACTGTAAAAACTGCAGGTGCAGTAGTTAATGGTCCAATTCCATTACCAACTCACAAAAAGATTTTTACCGTATTACGCTCACCACACGTTAACAAAAAGTCACGTGAGCAGTTTGAGTTAAGCTCATACAAAAGATTACTAGATATCTATAGTTCTTCATCTAAGACAATTGATGCCTTGATGAAATTAGAGTTACCTAGTGGAGTAGAAGTTGAAATTAAAGTTTGATAAACTTAAAGAATAGTCCAAGATGCCCGGATTAATAGGAAAAAAAGTAGGAATGACCAGTCTGTACAATGAAGACGGTAAAATGTTGCCATGTACAGTAATACAAGCAGGTCCATGTGTAGTTACTCAAATTAAAACTGAGGATACTGACGGATATGCAGCTGTACAAATTGGTTATGAAGAAGCTAAAGAGAAGAACACAAGCAAAGCATTGCAAGGTCACTTCAAAAAAGCTGGTACTACGCCAAAGAAACAAGTACAAGAATTTGATTTCTTTGAAGGAGATGTAAAAGTTGGTGATTCGCTAGACGTAAACTTATTTACAGAAGGAGAATTTGTTGATGTAATCGGTACCTCAAAAGGTAAAGGTTTTCAAGGTGTTGTAAAACGTCACAACTTTAGAGGAGTTGGAGACCAAACACACGGTCAGCACAACCGTTTACGTGCACCAGGTTCTATTGGTGCGGCGTCATACCCTGCGAGAGTATTTAAAGGCTTACGCATGGCAGGACAAATGGGTAACGCACGTGTTACTATTCAAAACCTTAAAGTTTTGAAAGTAGATGCTGAAAACAATCTATTAGTTGTTAAAGGTGCAATCCCAGGAGCTAGAAATTCTTACGTAACTATTTATAAGTAATGGAAGTAGTAGTTAAAGACATAAAGGGTAAAGAAACAGGTAAGCTAAAGCTTAATAAAGGTATCTTTGGAGTAGAGCCAAATGAGCACGCTATTTACCTAGATGTAAAACAATACCTGGCAAATAACCGCCAAGGAACTCACAAGGCTAAACACCGTGGTGAATTATCTGGTAGTACTCGTAAGCTTCATAAGCAAAAAGGTACTGGTGGTTCTCGTAAAGGTAGCATCAAAAACCCATTGTTCCGCGGTGGAGGTAGAGTATTTGGTCCAGAACCACGTGACTACTCTTTTAAACTGAACAAAAAATTAAAGCAACTTGCTCGTAAATCTGCGCTTTCTATGAAGGCAACAGAAAAGAGTATTGTTGTATTGAAAGACTTTGATTTTGAGGCACCTAAAACGAAAGATTTTATCGCGATTTTAGAAGCTTTAGGATTAAAAGACAAAAAAACGCTTTTAGTTCTTGGTGACTCGAATAAAAACGTATATTTGTCGTCCCGAAATTTGAATGGCGCGGAAGTTGTAACAACTTCAGAGTTAAATACTTACGGGATTATGAATGCAAATAATCTAGTGCTGACAGAAAGTTCAGTAGGAAAAATTGAAACCATTTTAAGCTAAGCGTACGATGACTATTTTGATACGACCGGTGATTACGGAAAAAATGACAGACCAAAGCGAGAAATATAATCGCTTCGGGTTTATTGTAGACCGTAGAGCCAACAAGCTAGAGATTAAAGGTGCCGTAGAAGATATGTATGGCGTAACTGTAGAAGAAGTACGTACCATGGTTTACCCAGGTAAATCAAGACGTCGTTTTACAAAAGGCGGTGGTATTATATCTGGTTCAACCAATAGCTATAAGAAAGCTATTGTGCAATTGGCAGATGGAGAAACGATAGATTTTTACAGCAATATATAATAAGAGATGGCAGTAAGAAAATTAAAACCGGTAACTCCGGGGCAACGTTTTAAGGTAGTAAACACATTTAGCCAGATTACTACTGCTGAGCCTGAGAAGAGCCTTTTAGCTCCTCGTAAAAAATCAGGTGGTAGAAATAATACTGGTAAAATGACGATGCGTCATATAGGTGGTGGTCACAAGCAACGCTACCGTATGATTGACTTCAAACGTGAGAAGTTTGGTATCCCAGCTACAGTTAAAACTATAGAATACGATCCAAACCGTACTGCACGTATCGCATTATTAGTATATGCTGATGGTGAAAAACGTTACATCGTTGCACCAAACGGATTAGAAGTAGGACAAACTGTTGTATCAGGTAAAGAAGCTACACCAGACGTAGGTAACACTATGTACTTAAGCGACATACCAATGGGTACAATTGTACACAATATTGAGTTACGTCCTGGACAAGGAGCTGTAATGGCACGTAGTGCTGGTTCTTTTGCTCAGTTAGTAGCTCGTGAAAATAAGTATGCTACTTTAAAGATGCCTTCTGGTGAGACTCGTATGATTCTTACAACTTGTTTAGCAACTATTGGGGTTGTATCTAACTCAGATAACGCACTTGAAATTTCAGGTAAAGCAGGTAGAAGCAGATGGAAAGGTAGAAGACCAAGAACAAGACCAGTAGCGATGAACCCAGTAGATCATCCGATGGGTGGTGGTGAAGGTAGAGCATCTGGTGGTCACCCAAGATCTCGTAACGGTGTACCTGCAAAAGGATACAAAACTCGTTACAAGAAAAAATCATCGAATCGTTACATTGTAGAACGTAGAAAGAAATAATTAAGTAGATATGGCTCGTTCATTAAAAAAAGGACCTTACATCCACTATAAGCTTGACAAAAAAGTTCAGGCCAACATCGAATCTGGTAAAAAAACTGTGATTAAGACTTGGTCAAGAGCTTCAATGATATCTCCGGATTTTGTTGGTCAAACAATAGCAGTACACAATGGTCGCCAATTTATTCCGGTATTTGTAACTGAGAACATGGTTGGTCATAAGTTAGGTGAATTTGCACCAACCCGTACTTTTAGAGGTCACGGTGGTAAAAAAGATAAAGGCAAAAGATAAATTATAGTACAAAATGGGCGTACGTAAACATAATAGTGCACAAGAAAGAAAAGAGGCGAATAAAAAGATTGCATTTGCAAAGCTTAATAATTGCCCTACTTCTCCACGCAAAATGCGTTTAGTTGCTGACCTAGTTAGAGGCAAAGACGTAGAAAAAGCATTGGGAATTCTTAAGTTCAATTCTAAAGAAGCTTCAGGCAGAATGGAAAAGTTATTGCTATCTGCAATTGCTAACTGGGAAGCTAAGAATGAAGGAAAGCGTTTAGAAGAGAGCCAAGTATATATAAAGGAAGTTTATGTTGATAGCGGTCGTATGCTTAAACGTATTCAGCCTGCACCACAAGGTCGTGCACACCGTGTACGTAAGCGTTCTAACCACGTAACAATGGTATTAGACAGCAAAGTGGCTCAAGAAGTAGAAACTAGTAACGAAGATAATTAAGAGTAACGCATGGGACAAAAAACTAACCCAATAGGTAATCGCTTAGGCTTCATTAGAGGCTGGGAATCTAACTGGTTCGGCGGAAGAAGCTTTGGAGATAATTTAGCAGGAGACGATAAGATTCGTAAGTACTTATATGCTCGTTTGTCTAAAGCCAGTGTTTCTAGAATTATCATTGAGCGCACGCTTAAAATTATTACAGTAACAATTACTACTGCTCGCCCAGGTATCATTATTGGTAAAGGTGGTCAAGAAGTAGATAAGCTTAAAGAAGAGCTTAAGAATATTGTAAATAAAGATGCTAAAGGCGATCCGAAAGAAGTTCAAATTAATATCTACGAAATTAAGCGTCCAGAATTAGATGCAAAATTAGTAGCTGATAGTTTAGCTCGTCAAATTGAAGGTCGTATTTCATATAAAAGAGCAACCAAAATGGCTATCGCAGCAGCGATGCGTATGGGCTCTGAAGGAATTAAAGTACAAATTTCAGGTAGATTAAACGGTGCAGAGATGGCTCGTTCTGAAATGTACAAAGACGGAAGAACTCCATTACATACATTCCGTGCTGATATTGATTATGCATTAGCAGAAGCACATACTACTTATGGTAGAATTGGATTGAAAGTATGGATAATGAAAGGTGAAGTTTACGGTAAAAGAGATTTATCATCAGTATTACCTCCTCAAAAAGGCGGTAAGTCAAATGCAGGTGGCGGAAGAGGCCAAGCAGGTGGACGTAAACGAGGACCAAGAAAATAATAAGATAAAGGAAAAGATACTGGACAATGTTACAGCCTAAAAAGACAAAATTCAGGAAAATGCACAAGGGTCGCATGAAGGGTAACGCACAACGCGGTACTACTTTGGCCTACGGATCATTTGGTATAAAAGCATTAGAGGAAACTTGGATGACTTCTCGCCAAATAGAAGCTGCACGTATTGCTGCTACACGTTACATGAAACGTGAAGGACAAATGTGGATTCGTATTTTCCCAGACAAGCCTATTACAAAGAAACCTGCAGAGGTACGTATGGGTAAAGGTAAAGGTGCCCCTGAATATTGGGCAGCAGTTGTACGACCAGGTCGTATGTTATTTGAATTAGATGGTGTGCCATTAGATGTAGCAAAAGAAGCATTGCGTTTAGCAGCTCAAAAGCTACCTATCACCACTAAATTTGTAGTAAGAAGAGACTTTGTTGAAGCTTAATAGATAGATAATTATGGAACAATCAACAATAAAAGAGCTTTCAACCCCTGAGTTGGTAGAAAAATTACAAGAGGAAAAGAACAACTATAATAAGTTGACAATGGCACATGCTGTGTCTCCTTTAGAGAACCCAATGCAAATTCGCAACTTGCGTAAAACTGTTGCTAGGTTGTCTACTGAAGTTAAAAAACGTCAATTACAAGACAAGTAATTCGGTTACGAATGGAAAAGAGAAATTTACGTAAAGAGCGTACAGGTGTAGTTTCAAGTAGCAAGATGGAGAAATCTATTGTTGTGAGTGTGGAACGTAAAGTAAAACACCCAATGTATGGTAAGTTTATGAAAACTACCAAAAAATTCATCGCTCATGATGAAGAAAATACTTGCAATGAAGGTGATACCGTGCGTATTATGGAAACTCGCCCAATGAGCAAGAATAAGAAGTGGAGACTAGTAGAAATTATTGAAAGAGCTAAGTAATGTTACAGCAAGAGTCTAGACTTAAAGTTGCAGATAATACAGGTGCCAAAGAAGTACTTTGTATTAGAGTACTAGGAGGTACAAAAAGAAGATACGCTTCTGTAGGAGATAAAATAGTTGTAACTGTAAAAGATGCAACTCCTAATGGCGGTGTTAAAAAAGGACAAGTATCTACTGCAGTAGTAGTACGTACTAAAAAAGAAGTTCGTCGTCCGGATGGTTCATACATTCGTTTTGATGATAACGCTTGTGTTCTTTTAAACCCAACAGGCGAAATGAGAGGTACTCGTGTTTTCGGACCAGTATCAAGAGAGTTGCGTGATAAACAATACATGAAAATTATTTCATTAGCACCTGAGGTGTTATAATAAAAGCATTGACTAAAATGGCAAAGCTGCACATAAAAAAAGGGGACACAGTTAAAGTATTAGCTGGTACTGCAAACGGACAAGAAGGGAAGGTTTTAGAAGTAATTGTAAAATCTAACCGTGCGATTGTAGAAGGTGTGAACTTAGTATCACGTCATACTAAGCCAAACGCTGCAAACCCTGATGGAGGCATCGTAAAAAAAGAAGCTTCTATTCACATTTCTAACCTAATGTTGGTTGATCCTAAAACTGGAGAAGCTACAAGAACAGGTAGAAAAAGAGATGAGAATGGAAAGATTGTAAGATTTTCTAAAAAAACAAAGGAGGTAATTAAGTAATGAGTACAACTACTTACATACCAAGACCAAAACAACAGTATAAGGATGTGATTACAAAATCACTTACCGAAGAGTTTGGTTATAAGAACGTAATGCAAGTACCTAGACTTAAGAAAATTTGTCTTAGTCAAGGTGTTGGTGCAGCTGTAGCAGATAAAAAACTAATTGAGTACGCTGTAGACGAGATGTCTCGTATTGCCGGTCAAAAAGCAATATCTACAAACTCAAAGAAAGATATCTCAAACTTTAAGTTACGTAAAGGAATGCCAATTGGAGCCAAAGTAACGCTAAGAGGAGATCGTATGTACGAATTCTTAGATCGTTTGGTTACTGCGTCATTACCACGTATTCGTGACTTTAACGGTATCAAAGCTACAGGTTTTGATGGCCAAGGAAACTATACGCTAGGTATTACCGAGCAAATTATTTTCCCAGAGATTGATATAGATAAAGTAAATAAGATAACCGGTATGGATATCACTTTTGTAACATCAGCAAAAACTGATAAAGAAGCAAAAGCATTATTAACCGGATTTGGATTACCATTTAAAAAACAATAAGCATGGCTAAAGAATCAATGAAAGCCCGCGAGCGTAAACGTCAAGCAATGGCAGATAAATATGCTGCTAAACGTGAAGCACTATTAGCTGCTGGCGATTACGAAGGTTTACAAAAGTTACCAAAAAACGCTTCTCCGGTACGTTTACACAACCGTTGTAAATTAACTGGACGTCCGAAAGGATATATGCGTCAGTTTGGTATCTCAAGGGTAACATTTAGAGAAATGGCTAACTCAGGGTTAATACCAGGAGTTAAAAAGGCAAGTTGGTAATCATATAAGAAGATTAATAAAGTAAGCGATGATAACAGATCCAATTGCAGATTATTTAACAAGAGTTAGAAATGCCATTATGGCAAACCACCGTGTTGTAGAAATACCTGCATCTAACTTAAAGACTGAAATAACTAAAATTTTGTACAACCAAGGTTATATCTTGAATTACAAAGTTGAAGAGACTAAAAACGGACAAGGCATGATTAAGATTGCTTTAAAGTATGACCGTGTAACTAAGGTTCCGGCTATTAAATCTTTAGAGCGTATTAGTAAGCCAGGTTTACGTAAATATAAAGGTGGTACAGAACTACCAAGAGTATTAAATGGATTAGGTGTTGCTATTGTTTCTACTTCTAGAGGAGTAATGACAGACAAGCAAGCACGTACAGAGAATATCGGTGGCGAAGTATTATGCCAAGTATATTAATTGAGATAAGAAAACTTTAGAGAGATGTCACGAATAGGTAAAGCACCAGTAAGTATCCCAGAAGGAGTTGAAATAAAACTTGACGGAAACTTAGTTACTGTAAAAGGTAAACTGGGTGAATTGCAACAACAAATTGATCCGGATCTAAGCGTTAAGATTGAAGGAAGTGAGCTTACTGTTGAGCGTCCGAGTGATTCTAAGAAACACAGAGAGCTACACGGCTTATATCGTTCATTAATCAACAACATGACTGTTGGTGTTTCTGAAGGCTGGAAAAAAGAATTAGAATTAGTAGGTGTGGGTTACCGTGCTACTAATCAAGGTCAGGTGTTAGACTTGTCATTAGGTTTCTCGCACAACATTGTGCTACAGTTACCAACTGAAATTAAAGTTGAAACAGCTGCAGAAAAAGGTAAAAACCCAATAGTAACTCTTACCTCTCATGATAAACAATTGATTGGTATGGTTGCAGCAAAAATTCGCTCTTTACGTAAGCCAGAGCCTTACAAAGGAAAAGGTGTACGTTTTGTTGGAGAGCAAATTAGAAGAAAAGCTGGTAAAACTGCTGGATAATTAAGATAAGATATGGCACTTACAAAAGAAGAAAGAAGATTACGTATAAGACGCAGAATCCGCAAAGTGGTTTCAGGTACAGAAATGCGTCCTAGACTGTCAGTTTATCGTAGTAACAAAGAGATATACGCTCAGTTAATAGACGATGTTACTGGTCGTACATTAGCGGCAGCTTCATCTAAAGATAAAGCATTAGCCTCAGAAAAAGGTACTAAAGCAGAGATGGCTACCTTAGTTGGTAAAGCTATTGCAGAAAAAGCAATTAAAGCCGGTATCAATGCATGTTCATTTGATAGAGGTGGATACTTATATCACGGTAGAGTAAAATCATTAGCCGAAGGTGCCAGAGAAGGCGGGCTTAAATTCTAATATTAGATAGTAGAATGATAACAGAATATAAAAATATTGAACGCGTAAAGCCAAGTGGTCTAGAATTAACAGACCGTTTAGTAGGAGTACAACGTGTAACAAAGGTAACTAAAGGTGGTCGTACATTCGGATTCTCTGCAATTGTTGTAGTAGGAGATGAAAACGGAGTAGTTGGATATGGTTTAGGAAAATCTAAAGAAGTATCTGATGCAATTGCAAAAGCAATTGAAAACGCCAAGAAAAACTTAGTACGTATCCCTTTAATTGATGGTACTTTACCTCATGAACAAGATGGTAAGTATGGTGGTGCAAGAGTATTTATCCGTCCTGCATCTCATGGTACTGGTGTAATTGCTGGTGGTGCTATGCGTGCTGTTTTAGAGAGTGTTGGTGTAAAAGACGTGCTTTCTAAATCAAAAGGTTCATCTAACCCTCATAACGTAGTAAAAGCAAGTTTTGATGCTTTATTAAACTTACGTAATGCAGGTATGATTGCTAAGCAACGCGGAGTGAAAGTAAGTAAAGTATTTAACGGATAATAAAGCTAAATAGCAAACAAGATGGCTAAGATTCGTATTAAGCAAGTAAGAAGCAAAATCAACAGACCTGAACGTCAAAAACGTACGTTAGAGGCCTTAGGATTGAAAAAAATAAATCAAGTAGTAGAGCACGAAGCTACCGAGCAAATTAAAGGCATGGTAAACAAAGTGGGACACTTGGTAGAAGTAGAAGAAGTTAAGTAAAACTGAATAAAGAGACAATAGAAATGGATTTAAGTAATTTAAAGCCCGCAAAAGGTTCGATTAAAGGCACAAAGCGTATCGCTCGTGGTGAAGGATCAGGTAAAGGTGGTACTGCAACACGTGGTCACAAAGGTGCTAAGTCTCGTTCAGGTTACAAAGCTAAAGGCGGGTTCGAAGGTGGACAGATGCCATTACAGCGTCGTGTACCTAAATTCGGTTTTAAAAACATTAACCGTAAAGAGTACCGTGGTATCAACTTAGATACTTTACAGTACTTAGTAGACAATAAAAAAATTACCGGTAAGGTAGATATAGATGTGTTGATAGCTAATGGCTTGGCTCACAAAAACGATTTAATTAAGGTTTTAGGTCGTGGTGAATTAAAAGCGAAGTTAGATATAACTGCTCATAAATTTACAGAAACTGCGAAAGCAGCAATAGAAGCACAAGGCGGTACAGCTACAACCATATAACATTAGTGGCATAATGAAAAACTTTTTAGAAACATTACGTAACATTTGGAAAATTGAGGAGCTGAAGAATCGTATTCTTCTAACCCTAGGTTTGGTAGCAATTTACCGATTAGGGTCTCAAGTAGCACTTCCGGGTATAGATTCGGCTAGTCTTACAGCACTTCAAGATCAATCAAGTGGCGGATTATTAGGATTATTAAACCTGTTTACTGGGGGTGCGTTTGCTCGTGCTTCTATTATGGCTTTAGGTATTATGCCTTATATATCTGCATCTATTGTTATCCAATTGTTAGGTATGGCAGTTCCTTACATTCAAAAATTACAACGTGAAGGTGAGAGCGGCAGAAGAAAAGTTAACAACATTACTAGAATGCTTACCATTGTAATTGCAGGTGCACAAGCGCCAGGTTATATAGCAAACCTAGTAAGCCAATTACCTAATGGTGCTGAATCATTAACAATGGGTTACGGTATGTTCTGGACATTGGCTATGATGGTATTAATTACAGGTACAATATTTGCCATGTGGTTAGGTGAGCGTATTACAGATAAAGGTATCGGAAACGGTATATCATTGTTAATAATGGTAGGTATTATTGCTAGTTTACCTGCTTCATTTATACAAGAAATTGAATCTAAATTTGCAATTGGTGCAGGTGGCGGTGGTCCATTAGTATTGTTAGTAGAGATGGCTTTATTACTAATCGTAATTATGCTTTCAATATTACTAGTACAAGGTACACGTCGTATACCGGTTCAGTTTGCAAAAAGAGTAGTAGGTAACCGTCAGTATGGTGGTGTTCGTCAGTACATACCTTTAAAGGTAAATGCTGCGGGTGTAATGCCTATTATCTTTGCACAAGCAATTATGTTTGTACCTATTACGTTGGCAGGTTTTTCTGGTGGCGACCAGAACAGTGCATTCATGAGAGCATTTAGCGACTTATACGGATTTTGGTATAACTTAACATTTGGTTTGTTAATTGTAATATTTACTTACTTCTATACTGCTTTAACAGTAAACTCAAACCAAATTGCAGATGATTTAAAGAGAAACGGTGGTTTTATTCCGGGTGTTAAACCAGGCAAAAAAACAGCTGAGTTTATAGATAACATTATGTCTAAAATTACATTACCAGGTTCATTGTTTTTGGCAATAGTAGCAATACTACCGGCCTTTGCAGTAACTGGTGGAGTAAATGCTCAGTTTGCACAGTTTTATGGCGGTACTTCTTTATTAATTATGGTAGGTGTTGTATTAGATACCTTACAGCAAATAGAGAGTCATTTATTAAATCGTCATTATGATGGTTTAATGAAGTCAGGAAGAATTAAAGGACGTTCAACAACTGGAGCAACAGCTATCTAATAAAAGTTATATATGGCTAAGCAAGCAGCAATAGAACAAGACGGAACAATTATAGAAGCATTATCTAACGCAATGTTTAGAGTAGAGCTTGAAAATGAGCATGTGGTAACTGCCCACATTTCTGGAAAGATGCGCATGCACTACATCAAGTTATTACCCGGAGACAAAGTGAAATTAGAAATGTCTCCATATGATTTATCAAAAGCAAGAATTACTTACAGATACTAAAAATACATTATAGTAATGAAGGTTAGAGCATCAATAAAAAAACGCAGTGCAGATTGCAAAATCGTTCGAAGAAAAGGACGTCTGTACGTGATTAACAAGAAGAACCCAAAATTTAAACAACGTCAAGGCTAATAATTAGCCCGTAAATTATACGATATATGGCAAGGATTGCAGGAATAGACTTACCAAAGAACAAGCGCGGTGTTATCGGATTAACGTACATTTTCGGTATCGGTGATAGTCGTGCAGCTCAAATTTTGGACAAGGCAGGAATAGATCACAGCATCAAAGTACAAGACTGGGATGATGATCAACTTTCTAGCATTAGACAAATCATTAGCGAAGAACTTACAGTTGAAGGAGAGTTACGCTCTGAAGTACAACTAAACATTAAGCGTTTAATGGATATTGGTTGTAACAGAGGTATACGTCATCGTGCTGGTTTACCACTACGTGGACAACGTACAAAAAACAACTCTCGTACAAGAAAAGGTAAGCGTAAAACAGTTGCTAACAAGAAGAAGGCTACTAAATAATAATTTTTAATTGGGTATGGCAAAAACTACCAATAAAACTAAAAAGAGAAAAGTAAAAGTTGAAGCGATAGGCGAAGCGCATATCAATGCATCTTTTAACAACATCATTATTTCTCTTACCAATACAAATGGTCAAGTTATATCTTGGTCATCAGCCGGTAAAATGGGCTTTAGAGGTTCTAAAAAGAACACTCCGTATGCAGCTCAAATGGCAGCCGAAGATTGTGCACAAGTTGCAATGGAAGCTGGCCTAAAAAAGGTAAAAGTATATGTAAAGGGACCAGGTAACGGTCGTGAATCAGCTATTCGTAGCTTGCACAATGCAGGTGTTATTGTTAGCGAAATCATAGATGTTACTCCGATGCCACACAATGGTTGTCGCCCTGCAAAAAGAAGAAGAGTATAATTACTCTGAGAATAAAAAGAAGAACGAAGTAAGTAAAGAAAAATGGCAAGATACACAGGTCCAAAAACCAAAATTGCTCGTAAGTTCGGAGAAGCTATCTTTGGCGCCGACAAATCTTTTGAAAAAAGAAACTACCCTCCGGGACAACACGGTGTAAATAAACGTCGTGGTAAAAAATCGGAGTACGCAGTTCAATTGCAAGAGAAGCAAAAAGCAAAATATACTTATGGTATATTAGAGCGTCAATTTGCAAACCTTTTTGATAAAGCATCTCGTAGCAAGGGTATTACCGGTGAGGTATTATTACAACTTTGCGAATCTAGATTAGATAACGTTGTATACCGTATGGGTATGGCACCATCTCGTCGTGCTGCACGTCAGTTAGTATCGCATCGTCATATTACAGTTAATGGTGAGTTGGTAAACATTCCATCTTATAGCCTTAAACCAGGTGACGAAATTGGTGTTCGCGAGAAATCAAAATCTTTAGAGGTTATTAACGATTCTTTATCAACTCGTACAAATAATTATGAGTGGTTAGAGTGGAACCCGGACGTTATGACCGGTAAATTCATCGTTGTTCCTGAGCGTACTCAGATTCCTGAGAACATTAAAGAACAGTTAATTGTTGAATTGTACTCTAAGTAATTCTATTTACTAAGCTTTTAAATAAATCATTTATGGCAATCTTAAATTTCCAAAAGCCTGAGAAGGTCTTTATGAATAACTCAACTGAAACTGAAGGTCAGTTTGAGTTTAGACCTCTTGAACCTGGTTATGGATTAACAATAGGCAACGCTTTAAGAAGAGTGTTGTTATCATCCTTAGAGGGTTATGCCATTACATCTTTACGTATAGAAGGTGTAGAGCATGAATTCTCAACCATCAAGGGAGTTGTAGAGGATGTAACAGAAATCATCCTAAACTTAAAACAAGCACGTTTTAAGAAACAGATTGACGATGTAGATAATGAAGTAGTAAATGTTTCTGTAACTGGATTAGAAGTTTTAACTGCTGGAGACTTAGCTAAGTTTATTTCTGGTTTCCAAGTGTTAAACCCAGATTTAGTTATCTGTAATATGGATAAGTCTGTAAAACTTGACTTTGAACTTACTATAGAAAAAGGTCGTGGTTTTGTTCCTGCAGATGAAAATAAAAAGAGTAGCGCACCATTAGGTACAATTGCTACTGACTCTATCTTTACACCAATTAAAAATGTAAAGTATAGTATAGAAAACTTTAGGGTAGAACAAAAAACAGATTACGAGAAGTTAATCCTTGAAATCAACACTGATGGTTCTATTCATCCTAAAGATGCACTTACTGAAGCTGCTAAAATCTTAATCCACCACTTTATGTTGTTCTCTGATGAGCGCATAACTTTAGAGGATGAAGAAACTTCATCAGCAGATACTTACGATGAAGAGTCATTACACATGCGTCAGTTGCTTAAAACTAAATTAGTAGATATGGACCTTTCAGTTCGTGCTCTAAACTGTTTAAAAGCTGCTGAAGTAGAAACGTTAGGTGACTTAGTAATGTACAGCAAAGCTGACTTAATGAAGTTCCGTAACTTTGGAAAGAAATCTTTAACCGAGCTAGACGAACTTGTAGAAGTAAAAGGTTTGAGCTTTGGTATGGATATCACAAAATATAAATTAGACAAGGAGTAAGGAAAATGAGACACGGAAAGAAGTTTAATCACTTAGGTAGAACTGCGTCGCACAGAAAAGCAATGTTAGCTAATATGGCTAGTTCTCTTATAGAGCACAAGCGTATTACTACTACTGTAGCAAAAGCAAAAGCATTAAAGCTTTATATAGAGCCTTTAGTTACAAAATCTAAAAGTGATACTACACACTCTCGTAGAGTTGTATTTAGCTACCTTAAAGACAAACAGGCAGTAACAGAACTTTTTAGAGAAGTAGCAGTTAAAGTTGGCGATCGTCCGGGTGGTTACACTCGTATCATCAAACTAGGAAATCGTGCTGGCGATAACGCAGATATGGCAATGATTGAGTTAGTTGACTTTAACGACATCTACGTTTCTGATAAGCCAGCAGCTAAGAAAAAGTCTACTCGTCGTAGAGGCGGTGGTGGTTCTAAACCTGCTGAAGCTAAAACGGAGGCTCCTAAAGTAGAAGAAGCTGCAGTTGAAGAAACTAAAGCTGAAGCTCCTGCAAAAGAAGCAAAAGTAGAAGAAGCTAAAAAAGAAGAGGCTCCAAAAGCTGAAGCTAAAGCTGAAACTCCTGCTGCTGAAAAAGAGGAGAAAACTGAAGATAAAAAAGACGATGCTCAGGAAAAAAAATCAGAGTAATTGTTTGATATAAAACTATATAACAAAGGGTAAGGCCTCAGGGCTTTATCCTTTTTTTGTGCTTTTTAATTGCAGAATAAGATATGAAATACAAACAAAAAACAGATGCTGTACTTTTACTAGAGGACGGTACAGTATTTTACGGAAAATCAGCAGCAGGAAAAGGTACTGCTACAGGAGAAATTTGTTTTAATACCGGTATGACTGGGTATCAAGAGATTTTTACTGACCCTTCTTATTACGGACAATTAATGGTTACTACCAACTCTCATATTGGTAACTATGGTGTACATGCCGAAGAGGTTGAGTCTGAGGGTATGAAAATCACAGGTTTAGTAACCAAAGATTTTAGCCAGCGTTACTCACGCCCTTCTGCCGAAAGCTCATTAGAGAAATACTTTGAGAAAGAAAACAAATTGGCAATATCTGAGATAGATACCCGTGCGGTTGTACGTCATATACGTAGTAAAGGAGCCATGAATGCTATTATCTCTACAGAGACTACAGATATTGATGAGCTGAAAAAACAACTAAGCCAAGTACCTTCTATGGAAGGTTTAGAGCTTTCGTCAAAAGTGTCTACAAAAGAGCCTTATTTTGTTGGCGATGAAAATGCAGAAATTAAGATTGCTGTATTGGATGTAGGTGTAAAAAAGAATATCTTACGTTGCTTTGCAGAAAGAGGGTGTTATTTAAAGGTATTTCCTATGAATACTACCTTAGATGAAATGAAAGCATGGAACCCTGATGGCTACTTTTTATCTAATGGCCCTGGAGATCCAAGCGCAATGTCGGGTACAATAGACCTAGTAAAAGAAGTTATAGCAACAGGTATGCCTGTTTTTGGTATTTGTTTAGGACATCAATTAGTAGCTTTATCTCAAGGGGTAAGTACTTATAAGATGCATAACGGACACAGAGGAATTAACCACCCTGTAAAAAACCTTATTACAGGTAAAGGTGAAATTACTTCACAAAACCATGGTTTTGTGGTAAAAAGAGAAGATGTAGAACAGAATGATAATATTGAAATAACACATGTTCATTTAAATGATAATACTATTGCTGGTATTCGTTTAAAAAACCAAAACTGTTTTTCAGTACAATTTCATCCTGAAGCATCTCCGGGTCCGCATGATTCAAGATATTTATTTGACCAATTTATTGAGAATATAAAAACACATAAAGCATCGTAGTAAAATGGGAATGATAACCAACATCCACGCACGTCAAATTTTAGACTCAAGAGGTAACCCTACAGTAGAGGTAGATGTAATTACTGAAACAGGAGCAATTGGTAGAGCAGCAGTTCCATCAGGAGCTTCAACCGGTAAATATGAAGCTGTAGAGCTAAGAGACAAAGACCCAAATATATATATGGGTAAAGGTGTTTTACGTGCAGTTAAAAACGTAAATGATGTAATTGCAGAAGAGCTATTGGGTATGTATGTTACAGACCAAGCAGCTATTGATGCAGCTATGATAGCTTTAGATGGTACACCAAATAAAGCCAACTTAGGAGCTAATGCTATTTTAGCAGTATCTATGGCAGCAGCAAAAGCAGCAGCCAATGAAACTGGGCAAATGCTTTATAACTATGTGGGTGGTGTTAATGCAAGAACATTACCAATACCAATGATGAACATCTTAAACGGCGGTTCTCATGCTGATAATAGCATAGACTTTCAGGAGTTTATGGTAATGCCTGTTGGCGCAGATAGTTTTAGTGATGCTTTAAGAATGGGTACAGAAGTATTTCATCACTTAAAAGCCGTATTAAAAGACAAAGGTTTTTCTACAAACGTAGGGGACGAAGGTGGTTTTGCACCAAACTTGGGTTCTAATGTAGAGGCTATAGAGTTTGTGTTAAAAGCAATAGAATCTGCAGGTTACAGACCAGGTGAAGATATTTATATAGCTATGGATGCCGCTGCATCTGAGTTTTATAATGAAGAAGAAAAGGTATATCACTTCCATCAATCAACAGGAGATAAACTTTCTTCCTCTGAAATGGTTAATTATTGGAAAGAATGGACTGAGAAGTATCCAATTATATCTATTGAAGATGGATTGCATGAAGATGATTGGGATGGTTGGGAAAGCTTAACCGATAAAATTGGTAATAAAATACAGTTAGTTGGCGATGATTTATTTGTAACCAACCCAGAGAGATTGAGTAGAGGTATTAAAAACGGTGTTGCAAATTCAATTTTGGTAAAAGTAAACCAAATAGGTTCTTTAACTGAAACTATTAATGCAGTACAAATGGCTCAAACTAATTCATATACTTCGGTTATGAGTCACCGTTCAGGAGAAACAGAAGATAATACAATTGCAGATTTGGCAGTTGCATTAAGTACAGGACAAATAAAAACAGGATCAGCATCACGCTCAGATCGTATGGCAAAATACAATCAATTACTTCGTATAGAAGAAATGTTGGGAGAAAGTGCTATTTATCCGGGTAAGGAGTTTAAATTTGTATAATTAAAATAATATATAAGACCACATGGATCGTATTAAGGAACATTTTACTACTAAGTTAGAGCCGGCAGTAAGAGAAGTTAAAGATTTTATTAAAGAGCATGGAGATGAAGTGATAGGCGATATCAAGGTAAGCCAATTATACTCTGGTATGAGAGGTATGCTTGCTATAATATCTGAGACTTCTAAGCTTGATCCAGACGAGGGTATTCGTTTCCGCGGTTACTCAATTCCTGAGTTAGAGGAAAAGTTACCAAAATATGTAGATGGTCAGCAGCCATTACCAGAAGGTATTTTTTACTTGATGTTAATGAATGAGCTTCCTACAGAAGACGATGTAAAGAGAGTAAGTAACAACTGGGCTCGTAGAAGTATAGTGCCACCACACGTGTTTAAAGTGATTGATGCATTACCAATGCATACGCACCCAATGACACAGTTTGTGGCAGGTATTATGGCTTTACGTACAGAGTCTGAGTTTCAAAAAGCATATAGAGCAGGTATCAGCAAGTCTGAGTATTGGGATCCAACATACGAAGATGCTATGAACCTGATTGCTCGTTTACCACGATTAGCTGCATATATTTACCGAAGAGCATACCATAATGGGGAGCACATTGAGCCGGATTCAAAATTAGACTGGGCAGGTAACTTTGCTCACATGTTAGGTTTTGATAACCCAGAGTTTAAAGAAATGATGCGTTTATACATGACTATCCATTCAGATCATGAAGGTGGTAATGTATCAGCACATGCAACTCACTTAGTAGGTTCTGCTTTAAGTGATGCTTATTTATCATTTGCAGCAGGTATGAATGGTTTAGCAGGTCCATTACATGGATTAGCTAACCAAGAGGTTATTAGATGGTTATTAGCAATGCGCGATGAGTTAGGTGGTGGTTTACCATCTAAAGAGCAAATCTCTAACTATGTAAAGAAAACACTATCTGAAGGTAAAGTAATTCCAGGGTTTGGTCACGCAGTATTGCGTAAAACAGACCCACGCTATGATGCACAACGCAGATTTGCGATGGAATATATGCCAGATGATGAATTGTTTATTTTAGTGAGCAGAGTATACGAGGTTGTGCCAGAAATTTTACAAGCTACAGGTAAGGTGAAAAATCCTTGGCCAAACGTTGATGCTCATTCTGGTCAGTTATTGATGCATTATGGCTTAACACAGTATGATTTTTACACTGTATTATTTGGTGTATCACGTTCATTAGGTGTGTTAACTAACCTTGTATGGAATAGAGTAATGGGGTCTCCAATTGAAAGACCTGGTTCTATTACTACAGATTTATTGAAAGATAAAGTAGGTGCTAAATAATTAAGGCATACATATTATTATAAAAAAGGCGAGTTATTTAACTCGCTTTTTTTATGCTTTCTTTTATCGTTGTAGGTGTACAAAGCCTTTTAATACAATATCTGTTAGGCTTGTTTTAACAGTGTAAAAATATACCCCTGTATCATATACATTGCCGTTTTTATCTTTACCATCCCACTTAAAAAATAGGTCGGTAGACTCATAAACAGGAGTACCCCACCTGTCATAAATGATGATTTCAAAGTCATACTCTAAACAGGTTTGAGTTGTATTGGCATCTAATGCAAAATAATCATTAACTAAATCGTTGTTAGGGGTAAATACATTTGGGAAGTTCTCTTTATTGGTATATCCATCTGTTATATTAAAGATGAGCTCTAGATAAGAGTGCTTAACCTCGCTACAGCCTTTGTCCATTGCAGTAAAAAAAGCTCTAAATTCATTGTTAGCTGCAGTTTGTATAATGTCTCCGCAATCTGTTTGCCAGCAAAAACTAAAGTTAATTTGGGTACTTGCGCTATCGGGTGGTAAAAAAACAGGGTTTACTAAATCCGTATTAAACTGAGCCTGATTAAAGATTACAATAACACTATCTTGTTTACCATCAGCACTTACATCATCATCAAAAACCTTTAGGTCTACACAAAATTCATCTCCAGGTTCTATATCATAACTCAGTCTAAGGGTATCGCCAATAAAGTCTGCTGGGCTTAAAAAGTCAAAAGTATCAGCAGGTGCAATAATGGGGTATTCATTATACGGGCAATTTATAGCCTCTAATTGAACTTCTCGTATGGCCTCTCCAATTTTTACACCGCCTCTAAACTCTTCTACTTTAATTGCAAATACATATACCCCGGAAAGATCAGCATTGGCTGTAATAATACCAGTATTTGAGTCTATTGTCATAGGAACAACACTACCCAGAATATTAGCCAAACTAAATCCGTTTTCCCATGTTGCAGCAGGAAAAGGTCTTGGAAATGTAGGTTGTCCATTATTGTTATTAAAACTTGCTTGAGGGTTTACTAAGGAATAAACTAAATTATCGCCATCAGCATCTGTTGCACTAAAATCTAATTGCACATCTTGTCCAATACATAAATATCCTTTGGTAGGAAAATTACCAAAATTTGGACTTGAATTTTGAATGTTTTGCGGAGGCATGTCTACAGAATATATCATTCCTGTAGCACCGGGGGAAGTAATGTTTGTAATTATATTATTTCTACAACAAACTTGCCAACCCAGATAAAAACCAGTAGGCATAGTAAAGTTTGGCGGAATAATAATTGTTCCTAAAAATCGGCCTTCTTCAACACATAAATCATTTGGCTGAAAACAGTTATCACCTAGTTGAAGCACATTTGTAGAGATAATACCGATAGAATGTGATGAAACTAATGTATTAGATTGAGTATTATAAACACCAAAGTTTACATTGGTAGGCATGGGAGCATTTGCTGGGTCACAGTCTCTAAATAATACTAACTCTATTTGGTAAGTACTATCGCTAATGTGTTGCACATTGAAATTTCCTCCAACTATATGGGTTGCATATATAGGAGTGGAGAATAAAATCAATAAAACACCTATTATTTCTACTGCTTTTTTCATAGGCAGTAGTAAATATACAGATATTATCAGCTAATATCCAAGCTTAAATGTTGAGATTGAAATATTTAAGATTTATTTAAGCGTTGTCTGGTTGCTTCGTATAGAATAGCTCCTGTGGCTACAGAAACATTTAAAGACCCAATTTTACCATGCATTGGTAACTTTGCCTTAGAGTCGCTCATCTTTATAAACTCATTAGAAATTCCATCTTCTTCGGAACCCATAAGTATTGCACATGGCACAGTATAATCTGCATCATAAACCAAATCATCTGTCTTTTCTGTACAAGAAATTAGTTTTACACCACTTTCTTGTAAATATTTAAGACTAGCCTTTAAATTACGCTCCTTACAAATAGGGATATTATATAGGGCACCGGCAGATGTTTTAATAGCATCTTCATTTACGGGGGCAGTATTTTGTAAAGGAGTAATAATAGCGTGTACACCAACACACTCTGCAGTACGTGCTATTGCACCAAAGTTTCTTACATCAGTAATTCTATCTAATACTAATAGTAATGGCGTTTCTCCTCGCTCATACAATTGTGGTAAAAGCTCTTCAATAGAGTAAAAGGTTACAGGTGATATAAATGCATATACCCCTTGATGGTTTTTACGGGTAAAACGATTAATTTTTTCAATAGGAACATATGAATGATTAACATCATAATGTTTTATCAATGATTTTAGCTCACTGTATAACTCTCCCGAAAGACCTTTTTGGATAAAAAGTTTATCTACTTGCTTACCAGCGTTTATGGCCTCTATAACGGCTCTAATACCAAAAATACGGGTTTGATTGTCCTCTGAGCCTGTTTTGTTGTTCATATTCATCTTGTTCTCTCTGTATATCATCTACATTAAATACCCTTCCTCTCCTCCAAGAATCTACAGCTTGGCTCCAGTTATGCCTGTACCCACTTTGTCTGGTTAACTCATAGTCATTATCAGAATAAGGACTGTTTATTTTTAAAAAGTTAAAATAGTAAGATAGTGGTCCGCCTTCTTTGCCATAAACCCAAGATTCTCCAGATGTAGATCTGTATATGATGTTTGGAGGGCCATAAATTACATATATCAAACCTCTGTCTGTTTTCCAGCCCTCGGTATGGGTGGCAAATAAATTGTTTGCATCTTGTACTCTTCCATAGTAGGTGCTGATAAGTCTTCTTGCTCTATCAGGACTACCGGCATTTTTTAACCAAAAATTATCCACAGCAATTTTTAGGCTGTCGGTATTATCAGAGTCTATTTTTTTATACTCTTTTTTAGATGTAATGTATCTTAATGGGTCTGCTACATGACTTACTTTTGTAACCAAAGGGTAATCATCATTAAAGTAGTAAAGCGTTATCCCGTCTTTCGAGTCCTTTTCTGCTCTAATATGATAAATACCAGGTTCGTTAAATTGGATTTCGCTACCAGTGCTTATCGTATATTCAGATCTAGGGGCCATATCATATGGCTCATTAGATGTAATTGAAAAAGGAGGCTTAGGTAAGGGAAACTCTCTTTTGTAAAAGCTTACATATAGCTCTTTAACACTAGGCTTGTTATATTCTATTACATAACTGTCAAAGCTATTGATATAAGGCTTACTTAATACTTTGCCGTCTTGGTTGGTTACCTTAAAGTTCTGCCGATTATTTGGGTTTATTTTATCCAGTTCAATATAATTGGTATAGGTATAGTCTCTATTTTTATCAACCATAGTTACTACCAGCAAATACTTTTGAGGTTTAAGTGTTTTTACATCAAAGCTTCCTTTTATTTTTTTGTAACCAAGTTCAATTTGTTTGTCTGCTATGGTTTGCCTTGAGCTGTCATTAACAGTAAGGTCTTCGTAGGAGTTATATAATTTGTATTCAATATCTAAGCTAGCCTCAAACTCACCTGTTTGTTTACTTTTTTTATAGAGTAGCTCTGTAGAAGGAACTTCAAAAAATACTTTGGTTTGAGTTTGACTTGAGTGATATACGCTTAATTGAGGTTTAATAAAAACGTTTTGCTGCTGATACAGTTGAGCTACATTTTTTCTATGCAAGCCTTTATTAGTATCACAAGATACTAAGCCAAGAGCTATAAAAGCAAATCCCAATATGTATATTCTTTTTAGCATGCTATTTATTCTTCAATTGCTCTGTTTATTAAATTAGGGTCTATGCTTTTAGTAGCTTTAGCTCCTAATTTTTTCATGTCCTCGGCTCTTTTAACAAGGTTTCCTGTGCCCTCAACCAACTTGTTCATAGAGTCATCATATGATTTTTTTGCAGAGTTTAAGTTTTTACCAACTGTTAATAGGTCGTCGGTAAAGCCAACAAATTTATCGTACAATTTACCTGCTTTATCTGCTATTTCCAAAACGTGTTTTTTCTGATCTTCTTGTTTCCAGATGAAAGAAACTGTTTTCATTGTAGCTAACAGGGTAGAGGTAGTAACAATAACAATGTTTTTATCTAATGCATCAGCAAATATTTTATCATCATTTCTTACAGCAATATTAAAGGCAGGTTCTACAGGTATAAACATCAACACGTAATCAGGAGAGTTAATCTCATATATATTAGAGTAGTTTTTACCCCCTAAATCTCTAATATGATTTCTAATACTTTGTATATGTGCTTTTAACTGTATGCTTTTGTCTTCATCAGTTTCTGCATTAAAGTATGCCTCGTATGCTTTTAATGAAACCTTAGAATCTATAATTAAGTTTTTATTCTCCGGCAGGTTGATAATTAAATCGGGTCTTAACCTACTACCATCATCCATGGTATGTGAAGCTTGAGTTTGAAAGTGAATGCCATTAGTTAAGCCTGCTTTTTCCAATAACATTTCTAACTGAATTTCTCCCCAGTCACCTTGTGTTTTAGATTCTCCCTTTAAGGCGCTTGCAAGATTATTGGCGTCTTCGCTCAACCTCTTATTCAACTCCATTAAACCCTTAATTTCTGTTTTAAGGCTTACTCTCTCATTAGATTCGTTTTGGTATGTCTTTTCAACTTTCTCCTCAAAGTTTTTAATTTTCTCTTTTAGAGGGTTTAGAATATTATCAAGATTAGTTTTGTTTTGCTCTGTAAAGGTTTTAGACTTTTTTTCTAAAATCTCATTGGCTAGGTTTTCAAACTCCTTTTTAAACTCTTTGTTTAATTCTTCAATTCTGCTTCTCTCGTTATGCAGTTGCTCAGTAAGGTTTTTAATATTTGCTTCTAAAACTCCTAACTCTTTATTACGATTTTGTAATACCTCATTTTGCTGAACCAATTCTGCTTTGGTTTGCTCGTATACATCTTTAGGAATATAATTACCGGCTTCTGTGTTATTGCCACTAAACTTAGATTTAGCCAATAACCACCCAATAATTCCTCCTAAAACAATCCCGATAAGTATAAAAAGTACTGATTCCAATCTGCTGTGTAGTTTAAATGGTAAAGTTAGCGAATTTTTATGGCTACTAAAACTGGTTTATATAACCAAAATGCAGCTTGGATGTTTGAAAGTCAAAAGGCTGATTTTCTTGCTTGCCAAGGGCGTAACTAAGGGTAAATATACCAGAGCGTGTATTAAAGGTAAGCCCTAATCCTGTGCCAAGTAGCAGGTCGTTTGTATTAGATGTTACATCATTCTCTGTATAGGCAACATCGGTAAAACCAAATAAATAGCTTTGTCTGGTCATTAAAAACCTATACTCTAGCGTACCAATGTTGTAAAAAGATGAAAATATACTTTGCTCATTAAAACCTCTTAAGGTTTTGAGGCCACCAATTCTGTACAATTCGTTGTCAAATAAATTATCTGAAAATATACCTGCAGATTGTAATCGGGTAGCTATTACACTCCGTTTTTTTAACGGAAAGTAAAATTCGGCATCAAAGGTGTAGAGTTGTTGTGATTGACTTTGATCAGAAGTCTTTCTGGTACCACTACCTAAGGATGTCTTCAATCGATATCCTTTTCTTGGTCCTATATTGTCATCTAGTCGTGAGCTTTGTAAACCAATACGAAATATACTAGATGAGTACTCATTTACACCCACAGCGCTTTCTTTATTCTGAAGTAAAATGCTAGATGACTTTTGCTCTATATGTAAACTCACAAAGTTTCGGGGTCTAATCATGTATTGAAAACCGCCAATAAAACCTAGGTTTAAAAAGGTGGTGTCTTGCTTTAAAAGGTTTAATTGTAAGTCTAGCCATAAAGGAGTTTTAAATATAAAGGGAAACTGCACCTTTAGGTCTAAAGTTTGAATTTCATCATCTGGGCGTTTCCAATTAATTGTAAAGGTTTCGCCGGTTTTAAACAGGTTTAATAATTTTAAATATAAGTCGCCGTTAAAGCTTACCGTTCCATCTTCATTGCTTTGTAAACCTATTACACCATCAAATCTATTTGCTTTTACTTCTTTTAAGTATAAGTAAACGGTTGTTTTTTCTTTTGTAAAAAGTACTTGAGGGTCTCTTGCAGAAGCTGCAAAAGGTATTTCATTTATGTTTATGGGTACATCTTGTATAATCTCTTCGTTATACAACATACCAGGTTTTAGCAGTAAATTATACTTTATAAAATTGCTGGGTATTTTATCGTAACCTTTTACAATAATACTATCTATAGTTATGTATGCATTTTTGTTGAGGTTTATACTTGCAGAAATTGACCCATTTGTAATTTCAATACTATCTAGTTTTACACTTACAAAAGGGTGTCCGTTGTTTTCGTAGTAACGTATAAGGGTTTCAAACAAAGAGTTTAACTCTGATTGTTTGAAGGTTTGGCTGTCAAAGCTGTTTTTAAAACCAATTTCATTAATAATAAGTGGACTTAAGTTTCCGGGCTTAAGGCTTACCCATTCATATTTCTGTCCGGCATCTAACCTTGCATATGCAATAGAGGTATCAGCATAGGTGCTATCAAACTGGGCAGTTATATATCCTTGTTCATAAACAGATATAATTAGTTGGTTTAAATAGGGGCTAAGTAAGCTAGAGTCTTGTAGGGTTTCAGCAACTTTAATGTTGCTTATTACTGCAGAGTCTTCTACAGATTTACCATCAATCGTTAGGTTTATTTGCCCGAAACCAAATAAGGGTAAAAAAGTAAATATGAGTATGAGTTTATGCATCAGTAATAGATAACGCACAAATTAACGTTTATAATTCCCAGTTAATAGGTTCTTTACCCAATTTTTGCAAAATAGCATTGGTTTGCGAAAAGTATTTTCTGCCAAAAAACTGTTTGTGCGAGCTAGCAAAAGAAGGGTGACCGCCGCTAATTATATGATGCTTGTTGCTATCTATTAAGCTTGCTTTTGCTTTGGCATTTGCCCCCCATAGTATAAAAACAATGTTTTCTGCTTCATCAGAAATTTTTTTAATCACAGCATCTGTAAAGGTTATCCAGCCTGACTTTTTATGCGAATTTGGTTCTCCTTGTCTTACAGTTAAAACAGTGTTGAGTAACAGAATTCCTTGCTCAGCCCAAGGTTCAAGGTTTCCTGTTGTGGGTATAGGTGTGCCCAAATCATCATTTAATTCTTTGAAAATATTTTTTAAAGATGGAGGCTGTCTAACTCCATCTGATACCGAGAAACATAAGCCATTTGCCTGATTAGGTCCATGGTAAGGGTCTTGACCAATTATTACCACTTTTAGTTTGTTAAAAGGAGTGTGGTTGAATGCAGAAAAAATTTGTCTACCGGGAGGGTAGACTACATAGTTGGCTTTTTCTTTAATCAAAAATTCTTTTAAGGTTTTAAAATATTGCTTGTTAAATTCGTCTGTTAAGACAGCTAACCAGCTGCTGTCAATGTCTGGTTTTACTCTATCAATATTTGTATCAGGCATATACTAAATAGATGTAATTATAAGTTAATATTAGTATAGAAAGACTTTTATAGCTAAAATCCCTATTTTTGTACTAAATTAATCATACTGATGAAACTTTTGGTATATTCATCGGTTAATTAGATAAACTATATTAAGATGAAAAAGTATTTGTTGTTGTTTGTATTAGCATTAGGGTTGTTTTTATTACAGTCTTGTACTGGAGCAGAAAAATGCCCTGCATACGGACAAGCTGATTCAAACAACACTGAGATTCCATCATAAAGTATAATGGTTAAAGATGCTTATATATTAAGTGGTATAGAACAACTTAGTGAAATTATTGAGTTGTCTAGTACTGTTTCTTGTGGTGTAGCAATATATAAGCATAGTACCCATTGTGGTGTAAGCATGTTTACTCATAGTATGCTTCGCACAACTTGGGATTTCAATCCAAATGAAATGCCTTTCTATTATTTAGACTTAATTAGATATAGGTCTATTTCTAATAAAATTGAAGAATTGTTTAGTGTAAGACATGAGTCCCCTCAGGTTTTAATTATAAAAGACGGGAAATGTATTTACAATGCATCACATTCAAGTATTTCTGTAGATAGTATTAAAGATGCTGTACACTGTTATGCGTAAACTCTATTTAATACTAACTTTTGTTTTTATTGGCTGTTCTGTTTCGGCACAGTTAGATACTGATGCTGACTTTAAGCGTCAGGTTTATGATAATGAAGCTACAGGTGCTTTCTTTTTTCATAGCAAAGGATATGGTATTACTTTTAGAAGGCAGTATTTTATGAATGGCTATAATAAGCAAGGGTATGAGATAAGCTTTTTAAACCTAAGGCATCCAAAAGAAGTAAAGTCATTTAACCCGTTTAATGATAATGCCAGAGGCTTTGTATATGGTAGGCTAAATAGCTTTTTTACCCTAAGAGCAGGGTATGGAAGGGAGCGTATTATATATGATAAAACAGATCAAGGAACAGTTTCTATTACTGCCCATTGGTATGGAGGTCCATCTGTGGGTTTGTTGAAACCGGTTTACTTGGAGATTGAAAAAAGAGATGACCCAACAGTACCACTAATTATTGTAGTAGAAAAGTATGATCCAACAAGGCATCCTATAAATGATATTTTTGGAGGAGCTTCTTTTGCAAGAGGTATTGGTGAAACAGAAGTGCAAATGGGGCTTTACACAAAATTTGGTGTAAGCTTTGACTATCATCATAAAGATGAAAGAATATCATCTATAGAAGCAGGTGTAGCAATAGATTACTTTTTTAAAGAAGTACCAATAATGGCTGCTACAGAAAATTATAGCTTTTTTACAACGGTTTACCTGAGTTTTAACTTTGGTAAAAAGTGGAATTGATAATATAAAAGAGATTATTGAAGAATGATTGAGGAGGAAAAAATAGTTGTAGAAAAACAACGCAAGCCCAAATGGCTGAGAGTTAAACTACCCACTGGTCAAAATTATAAATCTGTAAGAAAATTAGTAGACGACTATAAGTTACATACCATATGCGAAAGCGGTAGTTGCCCTAATATGGGCGAATGCTGGGGTGCCGGTACTGCAACGTTTATGATTTTAGGTAATACATGTACAAGGTCATGTGGTTTTTGTGCTGTAAATACCGGAAGGCCTGACTCTGTTGATTGGGAGGAGCCTGAAAGAGTGGCACGTTCTGTAAAGTTAATGAACATTAAGCATGCGGTACTTACATCTGTTGATAGAGATGACTTAAAAGATGGAGGGTCTATTATTTGGGCAGAAACTGTTAAAGCCGTAAGAAGAGTTAGCCCTCAAACAACTTTAGAGACATTAATTCCTGATTTCAAAGGAGAAACAAGAAATATAGATAGGATTGTTGAGGTTGCACCTGAAATAGTTTCACATAATATGGAAACTGTTAGAAGATTGACAAGACAAGTAAGGATACAAGCACAGTACGATAGAAGTTTAGAAGTGTTGAAGTACCTTAAAGAAAGCGGGCTTAGAAGGACTAAAACAGGTATTATGCTGGGCTTAGGAGAGTTAAAGGAAGAGGTTGTTCAATCTATGGAAGACCTTAGAAAAGTTGAAGTAGATATACTTACTTTAGGACAGTACTTACAGCCAACCACAAAACACTTACCAGTTGTAGAGTTCATTCAGCCAGAATTATTTGAGGAGTACAAGAAAATAGGTTTAGAAATGGGCTTTAAATATGTAGAAAGCGGACCTCTTGTTAGGTCTTCATATCATGCTGAAAAACACCTTTTTTAATTAAAACACCATTTTTTTAGAATATTTAATAGGCTTATAATTTTAACAATTAGTTAAAAAATTGTAATTTTATAGGCTAAATATACAGAGTAAAACAAATTGCTATGAAAAAAAGAAATTTACTTTACGGGGTACTAGCCCTTCTAGTGCCTGCTTCAATCGTATTTTTAACTAACAATGTAAGTTCTTCTAATGTGGAGGGTGCTTCTTATACACCTAGACTTAGTGAGGCTGATAGAGGATATGCTGGAGCTATAGATTACCTAAATAGTATTCGTGCGAACCAGGTTACTGGTACAATTGAAATGGCTGATGTTGAAGCCGCAAGACAACTTACTCTAGCGAGCGCAAATAAACGTGCAGCTTTAAACCTAGAGTGGGAAGAAATGGGACCGGATAATGTTGGAGGAAGAACACGTGTGATTTTATTTGATAGAAATGACCATACTAAAATATATGCGGCAGGTGTTGCAGGTGGATTATGGGTTTCTACAAACAGTGGTGGTTCTTGGCAAGCTGTTGATGGTATTGGTGAAGACTTAGCAATTGTTTCTATGACACAAGCTGCTAATGGTGATTTATACTATGGTACAGGAGAAAATAACTGGTTATTGCAAAGAGGTATTACATTAGGCACAGAAAACGGAGCAAGTGGTTTTCCTGGTTCTGGTGTATGGAAGTCTACTGATGGTGGACAAACATTTTCACATTTAGCATCTACTACACCTAACAGTTCATCTACAACAGGTGCAACATGGAGAAGCGTGAGTAAACTAGAAGCTCACCCTACAAACCCAAATAGAATTTATGCTGCTACAAACAGAGGTTTATTATTATCTGATGATGCTGGTGGAACTTGGACTCAAGTAATACCAGGAACCTTAGGTGGTCAATTAGCATTTGACGTAGAAATAGCAAGTGATGGTACTGTTTATGCAACTGTAGGTACTGGTAGATTATATAAATCTACTACAGGAGATGTAGGTTCTTTTACTCAAATTAATACAACTGGTTCAGCAGTTCCAAATATTGGTATAGGACGTTTTGAGATTGCAATTGCTCCATCCGATCCTAATTATATATATGTGTCTGCTGCTGCTAATAACGAAAGTATTTTAGGAGTATGGAGGTCTACTGATGCTGGTGCTAACTGGACTCAAATAGGTCAATCATCATCTACATTATTCTCACCATTTACTGGTGGTGGAGGTCAAGGTGTATATGATCAAGCTTTAGCAGTTTTCCCTGATAATAAAGATAGAATTGCTTTAGGTGGTGTAACATTATGGACATGGTCTACAACTAATGGATGGAATCAGGTTGATAATACAATCTTTACTCAATTTACTAGTCCTAATTACGTACATGCTGATAAACATATTATTACGTTTCAGCCTGTAACTAACCATATGTACATTGGTTCTGATGGTGGTATTGGTCGTTCTAAAGATGGTGGCTCTACTTTCCATACACTAAATATTAATTACAGCGTTACTCAGTTTTATACTCTTGACTTTAATAAAGAAGGTCATTTAATGGGAGGAACACAAGACAATGGTACCTTAGTAATTAATCAAACAGGTAACACATCAAAAAGTGCATTTGAAGTTTTAGGTGGTGATGGTGCTTTTTGTGACTTTTCAGATTTAAATCCAGAGTTTCTTATTGCGTCTTCTCAAAATGCAGCAATGCGAAGAACAAATAGTTTTGGTGTTACAGGAGGAGGTACATTTGAAACATTTTTACCTTCCGGTGCAGCAGGAGGAGCTTTTGTTACTCCTACGTTACTATATGAAACAGAGTATTATGAAAACAGTAGAGACTCGATAGTTTTTAGTGCAGATACTTTATTTAGAAACTTAGGGGCTCAGTTTAGTCAATTAGGAGGTGTAACTACTGTAAATAGTCAAATTATAAGACCTCAAGAATCTTCAGAATTAATACCTGAATCTTTTATCATACAAGTTGGGCCAACAGGGGCAGCAACAACTAAAATAGGAACAGGAACAACAAACTCAGTAGATGTTACTGCACCATTAGACTCTTTTGAGATAACAGGAGACTTTACTGGTGTATTTAATTCAGCAACTGGTGAGTTTTATACAGAGTTACAAGGAGCACTACCTCCAAGTAATGATGTTTTTGTGAAATCTGCGGTTCAGTATTCTTCTGGAGCAGTTATAAAACTAATAAGTAATACTGCTGATTATCCATATTACACATCACTTGCGAGCGCTTTAGCGCCAGGAGAGTCTGTAAAAATTATTGATAAAATAAGAGCAAACTTCTTTGTTGGTTTATCAGGCCAAATATGGATGTGTCCAAATATCTTAGAGTTCGATGAGCCTTTAGAATGGTATCAAATATCTTCTATTATAGGTGTGCCTCAGTCTATAGAAATTAGTAGAGATGGTGATATGTTATTGGTAGGTACAAGTGGAGGTAGATTATACAGAGTTACAGGCTTGGCAGATGTACATGATACTGCAACATCAGTAAGTAATGTTACTACAGACTTAATTTTATCAGCAGGTCAAGTTGTAACAGGTATGGCTATTAACCCACATAATAAAGATCAGGTATTAGTTACATTAGGTAACTATGGTAACTCATCATATGTAAGAATGTCTAATAATGCAACTGCTGCTACTCCAGCATTTACAAGTAAGCAAGGTATTGGTTTACCAGATATTCCTGTTTATGATGCTGTATTTAATCAAGGAAACCCATCTGAGGTAATTCTTGGTACTGATATGGGTATTTGGACTACCGATAACATTAATGCAGGAGCTCCTTCATGGACTCAAGAAAGTGCAGGCTTAGGAAATGTTCCTGTGTTTGTTGTTAAGCAACAATTTACTTTAGTAGATGGAGATTCAGCAGGTACTATATACGCTGCTACACACGGTAGAGGGTTCTTTAAGTCTGGTTCTGCTAGATATCAGTACATTGGTGTTGATGAACCTGAAACAGAAATTTCTAGAACCGATGATAAGTCAAAAATTAAGTTATTCCCTAATCCGGTTTCAACTTATACAACAGTAGCTTTTGATTTAACTGGAAGAGAAGATGTGAAAATACAAGTAAGAGATATTCAAGGACGTCTTGTGAAGTCTATCACTAAGTCTGGCTTGTCTCAAGGTTCACATGATATTAAATTAGATTTATCTACACTTAGATCTGGTACTTACATTATGTCTGTAGATGCAGGAGAATGGGTAGAAGTATCTAAGTTTATTGTAAATAAATAAAAGTATTTTTTTGATAATTTTAAAAGGTCTCTCAACTTTGAGAGACCTTTTTTTGTTTGTATGAAAACGTAATATGTATCATATATGGATAATAAAATTAGAGTTGGTATTAATGGCTTTGGTAGGATAGGTAGAACTTTAGCTAGGGTTATTGAAAAGCGAGATAATATAGAGTTGGTAGCTATCAATGATTTGGCAGATGCTACTACATTAGCACACCTACTTAAATATGATTCTGTTCACAGAAAGTTTCCAACGGATGTTATAGCTGTTGATGGAGCTATAAAAGTAGGAAACAATACAGTAAAACATTATAGTTATAAAACACCAAATGAGATACCATGGGCAGAAGTTAACGTAGATGTTGTGATAGAAGCTACAGGTAAATTCTTGACTAGAGAGTTGGCCATGGGGCATATAGAGAGTGGTGCTAAAAAAGTAATTTTATCTGCCCCTCCAAAGTCTGAAGATGTTCAGTCAGTAGTTTTAGGTGTAAATGATGAGGTTTTATCAGACGATGTAATTATTTCTAATGCATCATGCACAACAAACTGTGCAGCACCAATGGTTAAAATTATTGATGATTTATTTGGCATAGACCAGGCATACATTACTACGGTACATTCTTACACAAGTGATCAACGCTTACATGATGCACCACATAAAGATTTGCGAAGAGCAAGGTCAGCACCAAATTCTATAGTACCAACAACAACCGGTGCAGCAAAAGCTATTACTAAAATATTTCCACATTTAGAGGGTAAAATGGGTGGATGCGGGATAAGGGTTCCCGTGCCAAATGGCTCACTAACAGATATAACATTTGTAGTACATAACAGCCCAAACAATGTTGAAGATATAAATAGAGCCTTTAAAAAGGCTTCTGAGACTCAATTAAAAGGGATATTGGGTTATACAAATGAGCCACTGGTATCTATAGATATAGTAGGTACATCAGAGTCCTGTATTTTTGATTCACAACTTACATCTGTACTAGGTAATATGGTGAAAATTGTAGGCTGGTATGATAATGAAATGGGATACTCTAACCGGTTGGCAGATTTAATCGAAAAGGTAAAATAAAAAAAGAGGTGCTTATAGCACCTCTTCTAGTTTTGCTTCAAGAGCAGGACCTCTTAAGTTTTTTGCTATTATTATACCATTTCGGTCTAATAAAAATGTGTTAGGTATAGATTGTACATTGTATAAAGGAGAAGCAACTTCAAGGCCTCCAAAATCTAATACATGGTTTTTCCATGGCAATTGATCTTGAGCAATTGCAGCAATCCATTGAGCTTTTGCATTTTCTTTACCTTGTCTACCGTCAATAGATACACTGTAAACTTCAAAACCTTGGTCAGCATATTTGTTATATGCTTTTACAACATTAGGGTTTTCATATCTACACGGCTTGCACCATGATGCCCAAAAGTCTAATAATACTACTTTACCTCTTAGGTCGCTTAATTTTAATTCTTCTCCCGCTGGAGACTGAAGTGAAATATCCGGTGCTACAGCACCAACCTCAGTTTTTTTGGCTGCTTCAACTCTTTTTTTAGCACTCTCAACTTCATTAACAAGGTATTTACTGTGCTCAGATTTAGGGAAGTTTTTATGTAAGCCTTGGCTTACTTTCTCGTAATACTCAAACTCTTCTTCAATGTTTAACAAGTATCCATTACCATATGGGTGTGGTTGGTATAAGGCAAACATTGCTGTAAGAGACTCAGAGTTATTATCAATATATGTTCTTAGGTATTCTTTTTGAATACCCAATATAGAGTCTGCAGCTAGTCTAAGTTTAGTGATACTTGCTATGTCAGAATCATTTAAACTTTTACCAATAACATTTAATGAGTCAAGCTTATCTAATGTAGCTTTTAAACTAGCGTTTATGGTTTGTACAGCTTCAGATTCTTCAGAGCCACTTATATCATATACACCACCTTCATTATTAGTATCATACTTAATTTCAATCGTTTCGCCATTATGTGGTATAAGTACAATTCTGTTTTGCCCTTTATCAAAGGATAACATATATATATTACCAACAGAGTCTATGGTATGTGTTAAAGTAAATTTATTGTCTACTACATCAGCAGTATCAAGTCCAATTACATCTCCCTTTTTTAATATACCATAGTATACTTTGGATGCATTTTGAACTTCACCTTTTACTGTAACACTATTACTACTTGCGTTATTACAGCTAATAGCCAATAATGATAAACCAATTATATAGATACTGTTTTTTAAATACTTCATTTTTCTAATTCTTCTGTTACAAGTTTGTTAGCCAATTTAGGGTCGGCTTTTCCCTTAGATAATTTCATTACCTCTCCCATAAAGAGTCCAATTAATCCTTTTTTACCGGATTTGTATTCGGCAACTTTATCAGGATATTTTGCAATAGCCATATTTACAAACTCTTGCAATGCATCAGTATTGCTTTCCTGTATATAGTTATGCTCATGAGCTAAATCTTCCGGACTGCTATCAGTATTAGTAAGCATAAGCGGAAATAGCTTTTGCTCAGCAACAGAGTTGCTAACTTTATTATCGTCAATCAACTTTATTAATTGAGCAATTCGCTCTGCCTTGATAGGGAACTGGCTAATATTGATAGCCATTTTGTTCATATGAGACTTTATAGCACCCATCATCCAGTTTGCAGCAGCCTTTGTATTATTTGTATGATTGGTTAGTTCTTCAAAATAGAGTGCAATTCCTTTATTGTCTGTAAGGTTTGCAGCGTCGTACTCTGATAGACCTAATTCGCTTTGGTATTTATGTAATAGCTCGCTTGGTAATGGAGGTAAAGTACTTCTAATTTCCTCTACATAAGCTTGCTTTACCATTACAGGGTGTAAATCTGGCTCTGGGAAATACCTATAATCGTGAGCATCTTCCTTAGATCTCATTACTAGCGTATTGCCGGTAACAGCATCAAAGTTTCTGGTTTCTTGATAGATGGTTTCACCAGCCTCTAAAGCTTCTATTTGTCTTTTTATTTCATGTTCTATAGCTCTATATACATTTCGTATAGAGTTCATGTTTTTCACTTCTACCTTTGTACCAAACTTTTCTGTTCCTTTTAATCTTACAGATATGTTTGCATCACATCTAAGACTACCTTCTTCCATATTACCATCACTAATTTCTAGGTAGCGTACAAGTTTTCTTAATTCGGTAAGGTAGCTATAAGTTTCTTCTGCTGATCTAAAATCTGGTTCCGTTACAATTTCTAATAAAGCAACACCGGCACGGTTAAGGTCAATAAGTGTATTAAACGGGTCTTGATCATGAATACTCTTACCGGAATCCTCTTCCATATGAATTCGAGTAAGATTAATTGTTTTAGGGTTTCCTTCTTTGTCTTTAACAACTATAGATCCACCAGTACATATTGGGGTAGTATCTTGTGTTATTTGATACCCTTTAGGTAAATCAGCGTAAAAATAATTTTTACGGGCAAATTCATTACGTTCGGTAATAGTACAACCCAAAGCGGTGCCTAAACGAATAGCGTACTCTACTGCTTTTTTATTGAAACGAGGTAATGTACCCGGATGCCCTAATGATATAGGACTCACATTAGTATTAGGCATTGCGCCATACTCTGTAGAGTCTGATGAGTAAGCTTTACTATTGGTAAGAAGCTGTGTATGAACTTCAAGTCCAATAACTGCCTCATACTTATCATAATCAATATTCATATATCCCGCTTTTGCGCAAAGATAAAGGATTTATAAGACAATAATAAATGCTTATTTGGCTTTTATCAATTTATTAAAAGACTGGTTTGAGTCTACGCTTGTGCGTAAAATATACATGCCTTTTGCAAGTGTTTGTGTGTTGCTAAAAGTATAGTTATCATCAGTTGTTTCTGCCGATAATATTACTTGCCCTACATTATTTAAAAGCTCAATCTTTTTAGATTTCCCATTATACTTAGTAGAAAAATCTACAACAAGTCTATCATTAAAAGGGTTTGGAAATACTGTAATGAGATTAGCAACAATATCATTTTCTTCATCTATAGAAATAGCCTGAGACACATCAAAAACATATAAGCCGGTTTGCATATCAGATACTAGTACTTTTCCACCAGAGAAGAATGGGTAAACACCCCAAGCACCTCTAAAACTAGTATGATCTGGTGGTAAATAAGTATCGTAATGCCCTACAGTGGTTACGTTTGATGGATTTGAAATATCAAAGATATATAGGCCATCGTGATAATGCGCTGTATATAAAAAGTTTCCTTTTACAATTTGGTTATGAGGCATTGAGTTAATAAGGTCTATAGAGGAGAAGAAAGTATCTACTACAGTTAAATTAGACATATTAGATACATCTAACGATTTCATTCTAGCCCCGGGGTTTTCATCTGCAAAGAAGTAGGTGTTGCCATCATCAGATAACCATCCTGAATGGTTATAACCTTTATATGGGTAGTTTATAAGCGTAGCTAAAACATTAGGGGTAGTCGGATTAGTAAAGTCAACAATAAATAAACCACTAGTACCATCGTTTACATAAGCAATATTATCTCTTACATAAATATCATGAGTGGCTTGCGGGAATATTTCTGCATTATAATCGGCAATTAGTGAAGGGATTTCAGGGTTGGTCAATGATATAACAGATAAATTGTTATAACCTCTTGTGGGGGTTGACACCCCACATGCATACATAATTGCATTAGCGGAATCAATAAATATATTATGGCTACGTCTTACAAGTGTATCAGACTCATACACTATGTGTACTGAGTCTGGTAAGTATTGCATGTCCATTATTTGTAATGTACTTGCTCCTTCATCAGAAACAGCATATAAGTACCCTTGATAATCGTGATAATCTCTATGTATAATTATTCCTCCTTGGGCTGCACCAGGTACAAAATCTACCAATGTAGAGTTTGCTGCATCAGTTACATCAAAAAAATGAGTTCCGGCTGTAGAGCCAATAATCGCATACTCTTTACCATTAGCTTCATAGCCCCATACTTCATTATAAGTATTGTTAAACGCAGAGGAACCAACTAACGATGGGTCATCCCAATGAAATAACAATTGAACTTTATCAATAGATTGTGCAGTTAATGCCATGCTTAGGCTCGCTGCAAAAAAGGTGAATATTTTTTTCATCGCACAAAATAATTTAGACTATAAATATACTGATTCTACTGGAGCTTTAATAGTTTGTTATAAAACTGTACTCCATCTATAGAGCCTCTAACAACGTAAGTTCCTTTTGCTAAACTACTTACGTTAATAGTGTGTGAGTTATTTGTTGTGCTGTAAGTATTAATTACTTGCCCTAAGCTATTTACTAACTCAATAGATTTTTCTTTGTTGGTACTCTCTTTTGGAAAGTCAATAGAAATTGAATTTGTAAAGGGGTTAGGGTATGTATTTACCTGTATAGATGAAGCAAGATTTGTTTCTTCTTCAATAGAAATTGCTTTGGATACATCAAATACATATAATCCAGAAAGCATGTCTGATACCAACACTTTACCAGATGGTAATAATGGATAAACTCCCCACGCACCTACTGCATTAGAATAATCAGTTGTGATGTATGTATCATAATAACCTACACGTACAACATTTGTGGGGTCAGAAACATCAAATATTTGTAAACCGTCTTCGTAATAAGAAGAGTATAAATAATCACCTTTCACAATTTGGTTGTGTGCAATAGAGCTTACATGTTCATTAGAGCCAAATGTATCTACCACTGTCATATTTGCATAATTAGTAACATCTAAAGATTTTAGCTTCATTCCATTAGTCTCATCTGCAAAGAAATAATAATCCCCATCCTCTGATGGCCACCCTGAATGGTTATATCCTTTATCTGGATAGTTAAGTAGAGAGCCCATAACAGTTGGTGAGCTTATATTACTGAAGTCAACAATAAAAAGCCCAAGATTGCTTAAATTTAAATAAGCTGTGTCATTATGTACATATGCATCATGAGCAATATCTGGTAAAGTGTTGTAGTTTAAAATTAGTTGTGGATCAGTAGGGTTTGCCAAAGAAACTACTCCTAATTGAGTGTAAATTAATGTAGAATTTTCATATCCTAACATACTACAAACATACATATTAGCTGAAGTGGAGTCTATAAATATGTTGTGTGCTCTAATAATTAAACTATCAGAGTCATATACTACATGTACAGAATCTGGCAGATACTGTAAGTCCATAATTTGTAAAGAGCTAGGTCCTTCATCACAAACAGCATATAAATAACCATTATAATCGTGGTAGTCTCTATGTATAACTGTAGCACCCTGAGCTTTACCAGGTACATAATCTACTAAGGTAGAGTTTACGGGGTCTGTTACATCAAAAATATGTGTACCTATTGCAGAACCAAGTATTGCATATTCTCTGCCATTTGCTGCATATCCCCATACTTCGTTGTAACGTATTCCTGATGAAGAAGCTGGAGTAATTGAAGGGTCGTGCCAGTTGTAAAGAAAATCAACATTTTGGCTTACTTGAGCTGACATAGCTGTAGTAGCTATTATACTCAATAGAGTAAATAATTTTTTCATAGCAAAATTTTTAATTTTATAGCAATCCAAATTTAGTAAATAAAAAGGAATTAATTATTAAGCCTTTTTTAAGTACTAACGAAGTTTTTCAATAAAGCGTTGAAATTATTTTCATCGTTAAATAAAAACTCCACTTCAATAGGGATGTAGTATATAGCAACATCTTCTATAGAAGATGCGAAACCTTTCAATCTGGTTGCGTCCTTTTCTGTGGTAAGTATTATTTTTTTCTTTGAAGGGATGTTTTTATACTTCTCAAGGATAGATTGAATATCATTATTGCTAAATGAGTGATGGTCGGCAAATTTTAGTTTCTCAACTTTTACACCTATACTTTCTAGGTGCTTATACAATGGAGCAGGAGACGCAATACCTGTTACAACTAATGCTGTTGTGTTTTTAAGGCTAGTGATAGGTAGTTCATTGCTATTAAAAACTGCCTTTGCACTACCATAAGTAAAGCAAGTAAAAAATGCTTCTTGCTCAGCAGTAGGCTTTATTTTTTTAATAATACTGTTTTTATCCGCTTCGGATAAGTTAGTAGGGCATTTGGTAACAATTATGCAGTTAGCCCTTTTTTTGCCCAACTTACCTTCTCTAAGGTTGCCTGTTGGTAAAAGCCAGTCGTTATAAAAAGGCTTGTTATAATCTGTAAGTAAAATAGTAAAATCGGCTTTAACCCACCTGTGTTGATAAGCATCATCTAAAAGAATTAGGTCGGGTTTATTAGTTTTTAATAACTCTTCAATACCAATAACTCGTTTTTCGCTTACAGCAACGGTTATGTTGTCAAATTTGTCAAAATATTGTTTGGGTTCATCGCCTATATCACTCGCAGTATGATTGTTATTTGCTTTTAAATACCCGCTTGTGTTTCTGCCATACCCTCTGCTTAATACAGCCATTTTATAGTGCTCCTTAAATAGATGAATTAAGTATTCTGTATGCGGGGTTTTACCAGTGCCTCCTGTGCTTAGGTTACCAATAGCAATAATAGGTGTTATATATTTTTGAGATTTAAAAATCCCCCAATCGAATAATTTATTACGGAGCCATAATATGATTCCGTAAATAATAGAAAGGGGAAAAAGTAAAAATCTCAATATTTTCATGGCAGCTAAACTACAAAAAGCTAACGTAGAACTTATAAATTTAGTAATATTGAACTCATGAAAATAGCAGACATTACTTCTTACTTAGAGCAAATCGCTCCGCTTTCTTATCAAGAGTCTTATGATAATTCAGGATTAATAGTTGGTGAACCCAGTGCTGAGGTTTCCCATGTCTTAATTTCATTAGATGTTACAGAAGATGTAGTAGAGGAGGCTGTAAGTAAAGGATGTGAGCTTATTATTGCACATCATCCAATAGTTTTTTCAGGGCTTAAAAAGCTAAATGGTAAAAACTATGTAGAACGTACAGTAATTAAAGCCATTAAAAATAATGTGGCCATATATGCTATTCATACCAATTTAGATAATGTGCATAATGGTGTAAATCAAATGATTTGTGAACGATTGGGTTTACAAAATACCCGTATTCTATCGCCCAAAGTTGGCTTACTTAAAAAACTGGTTACTTATGTACCCCATCAAAATGCTGAACAGGTAAAAACTGCTTTGTTTGAGGTAGGAGCAGGAAATATAGGGGCCTATGATGAATGTAGTTTCTCTATGCAAGGAGTAGGCTCTTTTAGAGCTAACGAGGGTACTAACCCACATGTTGGTGAAATTGGAGAGCGACATCATGAAAATGAAACCAAAATAGAAACTATTTTCTCTGCTCATCTACAGGGTAAGGTTGTAAAAGCATTACTTAAAGCACATCCTTATGAAGAAGTAGCATATGACATATATAGCTTAGATAATAGCAACAGTAATGTGGGCAGTGGTATGATAGCAGAGCTTACAGAAGAGGTGAACGAGCTAGATTTTTTAAAGTTAGTAAAAGAAAAAATGGGTGCAGGTGTAGTGCGTTATACCAACCTTTTAAATAAAAAAGTAAAGAGGGTAGCTATTTGTGGCGGCTCGGGTAGTTTTTTGCTACCTAATGCTATTGCTGCAAATGCAGACGTTTTTGTAACAGCAGACTATAAATACCATCAGTTTTTTGATGCTGAAAACAAGATAGTAATTGCTGATATTGGGCATTATGAAAGCGAGCAGTTTACGAAACAGCTTTTATATGATATACTTAGCAAAAAATTTGCTAATTTTGCACTCTCTTTATCAGAAATAAATACGAACCCTATTAATTATCTATAGCGAAAGATGGCAAAAGCAAAAGAAGTAACCGTAGAAGAGAAGTTGAGAGCATTGTATGACTTACAGCTTATCGATTCTCGTATTGATAAAATTAGAAACATCCGCGGTGAATTACCTTTAGAAATAGAAGACTTAGAAGATGAGATTGCCGGTTTAGAAACCCGTTTAGGTAAATTAAACGATGAGATTTCTGATATGGATGCGGAAATCAAGAATAAGAAGAATACAATTAAGGAAGCTCAAGAGCTTATTAAGAAGTATGAAGCTCAGCAAAAAAATGTACGTAACAACCGTGAGTTTGATGCACTAACTAAAGAAATTGAATTTCAGACGTTAGAAATAGAGCTTTCTGAAAAACACATCAAAGAATTTAAAGCGAAGATTGATGCTAAAAAAGAAGTAATAGCTGCTTCTGATGAAAAATTAGCTGAACGTAAATCTCACTTACAATTCAAAAAAGATGAGTTAGATAATATTATTGCAGAAACTCAAAAAGAAGAAGATACTTTGATGAAAAAATCAAAGGAATTTGAAAAGAGTATCGAAGAACGTTTATTATCTGCTTACAAACGCATTAGAGAGAATGCTAAAAACGGATTAGCAGTAGTGCCAATTGAAAGAGGTGCTTCTGGTGGTTCATTCTTTACTATTCCTCCACAACGTCAGTTAGAAATTGCTGCTCGTAAAAAAATAATTACGGATGAGCATAGCGGACGTATTTTAGTTGATCCAGAATTAGCAAGAGAAGAGGAAGAAAAGCTTTCTAAGCATTTCTCTAGCTTTAACTAATATGAACAATTGATTACACAATTTATTGACTGGGGATTTCGTTAAGGAATCCCCTTTTTTATGAAAAAAAGTATTCTATCCATATTCGCTTTTTTAGCCAGTATAGGCTGTTATGCATCTTTTGATTTTAATGATAGATGCCAGCAAGCCCATACACTAATGATGGAACTACGTTTGTCTGAAGCACGTAGTTTGTTAGAGCTTGAGAAAAAACAAAACCCCGATAATGCAATCCCATATTATGTTGAGGCATATGTAGAGTTTTTTGACTTTTTTATCAAAGAAGAAGATGTATTGTATGAAGAGCGTAAAGACTACTTTGATAGTTTATTAGATAGAGTAGATGACGATGATGCGGATGAATCACCCTATTACAAGCTATGCCTTTCTGAGATGTACTTGTTGCGTTCGGCATTTAAAATTAAATATGGGCATGAGGTAAGTGCTGCATATGATACTTATAAAGCGTATCATAAATTAGAGGATAATGTAAAAGAGTTTCCCACATTTACACCTAACAGGATAGGTATGGGGTTTTTACATGCAGCAGTAGGTAGTATACCCGATAAATACCAGTTTTATGCAAATATAGCTGGCTTTGAAGGCAGTATACCTAAAGGAGTGCAATACTTGGAGAATGCCTATGAGCGTACTAAAACCGGCCGCTATGCCTACTTAAATACAAAAGCAGGCTTTGTGCTGGCATTTACCAAACAACAGCTAGAAAATGACGAAGAGTTTGATTTAACAAGGCTAGACTTAGATTACCAGAACAATATTTTATTAAGCTTTTTACAGGCCCGTATTTTAATGCATAATGGCAGAAACGATGAAGCAATAGCTGTTTTAAAAAACAGACCTACAGGTACTAAGTACCAAGAGTTTTTTTACATGGATTATCTGTTAGGTAAGGCAAAGCTTAATCGTTTTGATAAGGATGCTGATGTGTATTTTCTTCGTTTCTTAAATAATTTTAAAGGGAAGAACTATGTTAAATCGGCCTACAGATATTTAGCGTGGCATTATTTATTGAATGGAGATAGCGAGAAGTTTGATACTTACAAGAACTACTCTAAAACGAAAGGAGCCATAAATTCTGGTGCAGATATTGAGGCACAACATATATTTGATCAACCTACAAATAAGGTGTTGTTAGAAGCTAGATTATTGTTTGACGGTGCTTATTATGACAAGGCATTGGTTAAAATAAATGAGCTAAAGAACTGCTGCGCTACTGAGTATGATAAAGTAGAGTATAACTATCGTTTAGCTAGAATATACCATCGTACGAATGAGCTTAAAAAGGCGATAGATTACTATAGTTTGGCTATCAATACTAATACAAACAAGAGCTCGTATATGGCTGCAAATGCAGCATTAAATATAGCTGTTATATACGAAGAGTCAGGTTCTGTTTCCGATGCTAAGAAGTATTATAAAACTTGTTTAGAGTACTATGATTATCCGTATTACGATGGAATTAATCAGAAAGCAAAAGCAGGGTTAAGCAGAGTTAAATAAGTACAGTTATTTAGTACAAACGTATAATGTTTCGTTTTTAGGTAAACGATACCTTTCCGCTTCTTCTCTACCAATTTTTTTGCTGTAGTCTACTTCTGTTACTTTAAAACCGGCAGCTTCTAATTTTTTAGGATAGTCCAATCCAAACCAGCGTACATGATCGTATTGTCCAAAATGTATGGCTCTTTCTTTAGGATCTGTAATTGTAGGGTCTTCGTAGGTTACTTCTCTATTTCTATCCTGCGGTACTTGCATAATGGCAAGTCCATTTGGTTTTAGCACTCTTTGCAACTCGCGCATACATTGTGCATCGTCATCTACATGTTCTAATACATGGTTGCAAAAGATTACATCAAATGTATCATCATCAAAAGGAATATCGTGGATATCCATTTTAATGTCAGCTAATGGAGACTCAATGTCAGCAGTGGTGTAATCTAAGTTCTTTTGTTTTCTAAATCGCTTGTAAAAACACTGCTCAGGCGCAACGTGCAACATCTTTTTTGGAGATGTAAAGAAATCAGTATCATTTTTTAAGTACAACCAAAGTAAACGATGTCTTTCTAGTGAGTTTGTACTAGGAGATAGGGCATTTGGTCTTTGTGTATCACCATAACCATAAGGCAAAAAGGTTTTAAAGCTTTTACCATCAATAGGGTCAGTAACGTTGTTACCTCTTAATACAATTGGTGCAATTAAGCGAAACACATAACTTAAACGAATAAGTATGGGACGCGGAACATTATTAAGTAAAAATCTATATATCCTTTTCATCAATGCCTAAAGCTTCATAAATATAATCAAATGTAGAAAGTATATCCGGTTTACCATCAACTATAGCTACATCATGTTCAAAGTGTGCAGATGGCTTTCCATCAACCGTAACAATAGACCAACCATCGCTTAGATGTTTTACGCGGTGTGTTCCCATATTTATCATTGGCTCAACTGCCAATACTAGTCCTTCTTGGAATTTTTTACCTCTCCCTTTTTTACCATAGTTTGGTACTTGCGGGTCTTCGTGCATTTTTCTGCCTAAACCATGACCTACCAACTCTCTTACAACACCATAACCATGTTTCTCTGCATGTTCTTGTATTGCTGCTCCCATATCGCCCATGCGATTACCAGTAGTCATTTTTTCTATACCTATGTATAAGCACTCTTTAGTTACTTTAAGTAATTGCTTTATATCATCACTCACTTCGCCAACAGGAAAAGTATAAGCATGATCGCCATAGTAACCATTTTTAATAGCACCACAATCTATAGAAATAATGTCTCCTTCTTTTAAAGGGGTTTTATTCGGAAAGCCATGTACTACTTGGTCATTAGGGGACATGCACAGGGTATTAGGGAAATCATAAAGACCTAAAAAACCGGGTACTGCACCATGGTCTCTAATAAATTCTTCTGCTAGTTTATCTAGCTCTAAGGTTGTAACTCCGGGTTTTACCAATGGAGCTAACATACCTAATGTTTTAGATACAATTTGAGCGCTTTCGCGCATCAATTCAATCTCTTCTCTTGTTTTTAATATAATTGCCATCTATAGTTTATCTTCTACCAAAAAGACCTTTTTTCTTCTTTTTCAACTTGCTTTCCATTTCGGCATTTGCTCTGTTGTTACCATTAAGCATTTGCCATATTTCGCCCCAACCGGGAAAGCCACCAACATTTCTATCATCAATAAATAAATCGGCATGTATTTTTCTGCTCACTTTATTATCTAACTCATCCGGCTCTTCGGGAAAGCTTTTGTTTACTGCATAAAACTCTATGCCATGTTCTTTACAAAAAGCTACTGCTTCATCTAATCGTTTACCGGAGCGATAGGTCCATAATATAAGCCGATGACCTGCATTTTGCATTTGCTTCAACGTTTCAAATGCAAAAATCATTGGTTTCCCAATTTTCGGATACGCATCTTCTACGATTGTGCCATCAAAATCTACTGCTATAATTTTAGACTCTTCAAACATTATAAAAGTGTATTACCTGTCATTTCATTTGGTTGCTCAATACCCATTAACTCTAATATTGTAGGAGCAATGTCGCCCAATTTACCTTCTTTTATTGGTTTAGTATAATTTTCATCAACCAAAACAAAAGGTACGGGTTGTGTTGTATGAGCTGTATTTACTGTCCCGTCTTCATTAATCATACAATCAGAGTTGCCGTGGTCTGCTATAATAATGGTAGTATAACCATTCTCTAAAGCTGAATTAACAACATCATTTGCACATTTGTCAACCGTTTCGCAAGCCTTAATTGCAGCTTCCATTACACCTGTATGACCAACCATATCAGGGTTGGCGAAGTTAAGACAAATAAAATCAGGCTCTTTGCTCTTTAGTTCAGGTATAATTTTGTCTCTAATATCATAAGCGCTCATCTCAGGTTGTAAATCGTAAGTAGCCACTTTTGGAGATGGGCATAATATTCTTTTTTCACCTTTAAAAATGTCCTCTCTACCACCTGAGAAAAAGAAAGTTACATGAGGGTACTTTTCTGTCTCAGCAATTCGTATTTGATTTTTTCCGGCTCTTTCTAATACTTCTCCTAATGTATTTTTAAGGTTATCTTTATCATACATTACATGTACTCCTTTAAAAGTATCATCATAGTTGGTCATTGTAACATAGTACAAGTCTAACTTATGCATGTTGTGCTCATGAAAATCTTGTTGTGTAAGCGCCTCTGTAATTTGTCTGCCTCTATCGGTACGGAAGTTGAAGCACAGTACAACATCGCCTTCTTTTATGGTAGCAACAGGTTCATTATTAGTGGTAATGATAGATGGCTTTATAAACTCATCAGTTACGCCATCGTTATAGGATGCTTTAATTGCTTCAGTAGCAGAGTTGAACTCTGTTCCTATACCATTTACCATAGCATCATAAGCTAGTTTAACACGTTCCCAACGCTTATCTCTATCCATTGCAAAATAACGCCCTGTGATAGAGGCTATTTTTCCGGTAGTGTTTGCTAAATGTTGCTCTAAATCTTGGATATAGTGTAATCCTCCTTTAGGATCAGTATCTCTACCATCTGTAAAAGCATGGATAAATACATTATTTAAGCCTTTATTTGCAGCTATATTGGTTAAGCCCTTTAAGTGATTGATGTGCGAGTGTACACCACCATCTGATAAAAGACCTATAAAATGTACATTTTTATTGTTGGCTTTTGCATAGTCAAGTGCTTTTACCAACTCCAGGTTTTCGCCTAAAGTATTTTCTTCAACCGCTAAGTTTATTTTTACCAAATCTTGGTATACAACTCTACCGGCTCCTAAGTTCATATGGCCCACTTCTGAGTTACCCATTTGACCGGCGGGTAGACCTACATCTCTACCGGAAGCTTGTAGCTTATTGTTAGGATACTTTTTGTATACAGAATCCATGAAGGGGGTATGAGCTTTGTCTATTGCCGAAACCTCCGGGTTTTTGGCAATACCCCATCCATCTAATATCATTAAAATTACCTTCTTATTCATGGTATTATGCTAGCAAAATAAGGTGCAAAGATAGGCTAATTATGAGAAACCATACGTATGAGCTCTACTACGGTTTGTTTAACATTGTTACGGATTTGTACAATGTTTGCCTCCATCATATAGCAAGGTGCAGTTACAATTTTGTATTGTTGGTCTACAGCTATTTCTTCTACTGTCTTAAGCTGGGGGAAAGAGCCAATGCTTTTCATTCCGTCATTGATCTCCTGAATATTGTAGGGCGATGCAGCTTGTGTAGTACCCACTGTTAATTGTGCATGTATATCGGTTCCTTCTAAGGCTTTGGCAATTACAGTTGGTCCCATACAAATTCCGGCTATAGGTTTACCCGCTTTTATCATACATTGTATAAGTTGTTTTACCTCAGGTAAAATATCGCCATCAGGTCCACTAAAGGCCCATTTATTAATGTTTTTTGCAGCACCAAAGCCACCCGGAATCATCAATCCATCAAAATCATCTATAGAAATATTATTTAACGATTGAATATTACCACGGGCTATTCTTGCAGATTCAACCAATACATTTCTGGTTTCATCCATTTCTTCACCATTTAGGTGATTGATTACATGATGTTGGTTGATGTCTGGAGCAAAACAAACGGGTTCTGCACCATTTTCTTCTAATGCTAATAATGTAAGAACGGCTTCATGAATTTCAGATCCATCATAAACACCGCTTCCGGAAAGTAATACGCCTATTTTCATGATTTTCTTTTTTTATGCTAACAAAAAACTAAGGTCATCTGTTTTTGAAAACTCCGTCGGGTTTTCTCCTTTTCTGAATATTCTGGCTGTATGTTCGCCTTTAAGAGTTATGCTATTGTCTTGTACATGTAACCAGCTACCCTCTCTTAAACCTACAACAGGTTGGGTATTGAAATGATGAAACTCTTTAATCCTAGTTTCACGGGTTTCTCCCATATGTTTAGAGTTAGGGTCCGGATCTAAATAATGTGGGTTGATGTTAAATGGAACTAATTGCAAAGCCTCAAAAGTAGGAGGGTATACAATGGGCATATCATTAGTAGTATTAATAGTAAGCCCTGTAATATTAGAGCCTGCACTTGTACCCATATAAGGCATGCCATTACTTACTCTTTGCCTTATGGCGTCAATCAGCTTATTCTCATATAAGCTATTGAGTAATACAAACGTGTTTCCACCACCTGTAAATACTCCTTGAGCATTATTGATTGCTTCAACAGGGTTTGCAAATTCGTGTACTCCTTTTACGTTGATTCCAAGCTCACTAAATTTTTTTCTGGCAATAGCTGTGTATTCATCATGGCTTATACCGCCTGGGCGAGCATAAGGGATAAACACAATTTCAGTACATCCATTAAAAAATGCTTTAATATCCTCTTCCATATAATCAAGGTACTTACCACCATGTATGGTAGAAGTACTTACAATCAACAAGTTTTTACTCATCATCCTTCATATTTATGATTGCTGTCCATACACTTCTAGTTGTGCCTTCAAATCTCGTCCAAATAGGTCTTACGATGCCATCGTATGCAGATATGTTATTGTAGTCTCCAAAGAATAGAACCTTATTAGGTTTAAAAGGAGATTCACTAATTTTTTCATTTGTAAAAGTTTCTCCACCATCTTTAGAGTAAGCCATATATACATCAGTGTTTTCATCATCGTAGTTTCTACGGTCGTAGTATACAATGTATATGTAGCCGGTAATAGGGTCTACACTCATCCATGTAAAAAATTGATGAGCAGCAAACTTATCATCATTTACTATCATTGGTTTTGTCCATGTTTTACCACTATCAGTAGATTTAGAAAGGAAAACATCTGTATCATCATCGCCATTACGTTGGTCAGTCCAATTGATGTATATGGTTCCGTTGTGTTCACCACCACTAATGTCACAACCTGTAACAGGCATACCATTACATCTGTTAATACCTGGTATATTTTGTGCCCATCCGTTTGGTTGGTTTGATACAACAATATCATTGGGGAGCCATGTTTTACCATGGTCTGTAGACATGTCAAAATAAATCTTATCGTCAAAACTCCAAGCTATATATACTTCACCATTGGGTCCTACCGAAGGTACAGCCCCTTCAACGGTTAGGTCATCATCTAAGCAATTACCTGCACGGTCGCTAATTCTTACGGGTTCTGACCAAGACTCAGCACCATCTGTTGAGGTAGAGAATAAAATTCGTGTGCTATCACCTTCTTCTTTACTATTATATTTGTCAAACTGAGTCCAAGAAGCATAGATGTTTCCATTTTTATAATCTACAGCAGCCCATTCTTTATCTTGTTGTTTAGGTGCGTTTAAACCCATATAGGAGCCATTGTTCCATGTTTTACCACCATCAGTAGATTTTTGGCATACTATACGATCTAAAATTTCCGGGCTAGCCCAGTTTTTCCCTGTAGGGTCTGATAAGTGAAAGTAATAGAAGTTCCCTTTTATATCTGCAATCACACAAGGGTCTCCCCAAACACCATATTCTGACTCTAGTTTTCCGCTTTCCCATGTAAGTCCACCATCATTAGAGTAAAAATAAAGGTTAAGAATAGTACCAGCTACAATATTATTTGGGTTGGCAGGACTGATAACTATACTAGGTTCACATGGGCCTAATTGGCCATTACCATCCGAGATTTTTACATTTTTGTATTGTGCATGTGCACTAATACTGATTAAAAGAAAACCGAATATAATTTTTCGCATATCTTTGAGTTTTATTGGTCAATAAATCTATAACATTTCTATAAATTAAAAGACGCATTTTGTTTTCAACTGTTTACAAACGAACCATTTTTACTGCACTTATAGGTTTATTATCTATTACATCTCTAAGCTCATTTATGCATGAGTTTTATGTAAGTGTTTGTGAAATAGATTATAATGAAGAAAATAAAAGCCTAGAAATAGCCTTAAAACTTTTTACCGATGACCTTGAAAAAGCAATAGAAAAACAAGGTGTTGTAGGTTATAAATTAGACGACACAGAAAAGTCTGATGAATATCTTTTTAAGTATTTAAAAAATGGATTTCAACTAACAGTAAATGGCAAGAAGATAGAATATACATTTATTGGTAAAGAGGTGTTGCTAGATAATGTTACTTGGTGCTATATGGAGGCAAAAGGGATAGCAGAAGTAAAAAGTGTGGAGGTAATGAATGCACTGCTAACTGAATTGTTTGATGACCAAAAGAATATGGTACATGTAAAAGTTGGCGATAAAACAAAGAGCTTGATTTTAAGAAAGTCTGCTAATAAGGATGTTTTAAACTTTGCCAAATGAGTATTTTCGAATCGTATTTAAAGCTAGGTTTAGAACATATTGCCGATTTACAAGGCTATGATCATATCTTATTTGTACTGGCATTAACCATTGTATACCCAATAAAACACTGGCGAAAACTACTAATATTGGTTACTGCTTTTACTGTTGGGCATTCAATTACCTTAATTTTAGCAGGACTTAAGGTTATTGCTTTTTCTCAAGATTTGATAGAATTTTTAATTCCAACTACCATTTTCATCACCTCTATTTATAACCTGATTAGAGGAGTAAAAGTCAATTACAGTAAAAGATTTGGGTTTAATTACCTATTAGTTTTAGCCTTTGGATTGATACATGGCCTAGGGTTTTCTAATTTCTTTGTAAGCATGTCTACAGGAGGAGAACAAGCAGTATATAATTTACTGGCTTTTAACATAGGAATTGAGCTTGGCCAATTATTGATTGTAACTACTATATTTGCAACACTCGGCATTTTTATGAGTCTATTTAAAGTCTCACATAGAGACGTAAATTTAACCGTATCAGGAGCCACACTTGGGCTTTCTTTAGTAATGATGATAGAACGATTACCACTATGAAGAAGAGTATTTTATTTTTATTCGGAATTTCTATTTCCGTATTTGCATTTGCACAAGACAATACCAACAAAAACAAGTTTCGTCAATTAGGTCAGGAGTTACCTACGCCAAACGTATATCGTACTGCATCAGGTGCACCAGGGCATGAGTACTATCAGCAAAAAGCAGATTATGAGATTGATATCGAACTGGATGATAAAGAACAAAAAATATATGGTGTAGAAACCATTACTTATTACAACAACTCTCCGGATGTATTGACCTACTTATGGGTACAGTTAGATCAGAATATGAGAGCCAAAGATTCTGATACGAAGAAAATATCTACCTCTAGTATGTCTACAAGACAAAGTTTTGATGCAATAAAAAGAATGCATAATGAATTTGATGGAGGTTTTAAAATAAATTATGTGAAAAATGCAGGCAAAGATTTGCCATATACCATTAACAATACAATGATGCGTATTGATTTGCCACAACCCTTAAAGCCGGGCGGTAAGTTTAGCTTTAGCATTAAGTGGTGGTATAATATCAATAACCGTATGGAAATAGGTGGTCGTTCTGGTTATGAATATTTTGAAGAAGATGGGAATTACTTATATACCATTGCACAGTTTTACCCACGTATGGCTGTATACAATGAAGTAGAGGGGTGGCAGCATAAACAATTTTTAGGTAGAGGTGAGTTTACCTTAACCTTTGGCGATTTTGATGTGGCTATTACTGTGCCTGCAGACCATGTAATTGGTGCTACAGGAAAGTTGCAAAATATGGGTTCTGTGCTTTCATCAACTGAGATGAAGCGTTTTAGAGAAGCAGAAAACTCTACTGATAAACCAGTAATAATTGTTACGCAAGATGAAGCTGTTGAGGCAGAAAAGGAGCCCTCTGATAAAAAGAAAACATGGGAGTTTCATGCAGAGAACGTAAGAGACTTTGCTTTTGCTTCTTCTCGAAAGTTTATTTGGGATGCAATGGCTGTAAAGTTTGGTAATCGTACTGTTATGGCAATGTCATATTACCCAAAAGAAGGAAACCCATTATGGGAGCAATTTTCTACAAGGGTAGTAGCTCATACCTTAAAAACATACTCAAAATATACTTTTGACTATCCTTACCATAAAGCTATATCTGTACACTCTAAGAGTATTGGTATGGAGTACCCAATGATTTGCTTTAACTACGGTAGACCTGAAAAAGATGGTACCTATGATGACCGTACTAAGTATGGTATGATGGGAGTAATTATACATGAAGTAGGGCACAACTTCTTCCCGATGATTGTAAACTCTGACGAGCGTCAGTGGACATGGATGGATGAAGGCTTAAACACATTTGTACAGTACTTAACAGAACAAGAGTGGGAGAGAGACTACCCTTCTCGTAGAGGACCGGCTTTTAAGATTGTAGATTACATGAAAGGTGATAAAAGCGGAATGATGCCTATTATGACGAATTCTGAGAGTATACTTCAGTTTGGAAATAATGCTTACGGCAAGCCTGCTACAGCTTTAAATATATTGAGAGAAACTGTAATGGGCCGCGAGTTGTTTGACTATGCTTTTAAAGAATATGCAAACCGTTGGATGTTTAAGCACCCTACTCCGGCAGATTTCTTTAGAACAATGGAAGATGCATCTGCAGTAGATTTAGATTGGTTTTGGAGAGGTTGGTTTTATACCACAGACCATGTAGACCAGAACTTAGAAGAGGTAGTTTGGTACAGAATTGATACTAAAAACCCTGAAGTGGAGAAAGAACTTTCTAGAAAAGAAAGTAGAGCAGATGAGGATATTTTTATTGGTAATGTTCGTAATAAAACAGATATAAAGCAGACATGGGTAGAAAAGGATCCTGAAGCTTCTGACTTTTATAATACCTATGACCCATTTGCTGTAACTATTTTAGATAAGCAAGATTACGAGCGTTATATAGAGAGTTTAGATGAGGAAGAAGAAGCTTTATTGCTTTCAGGCGAGAACTATTACCAATTGACATTTAAAAACGAAGGTGGTTTAGTAATGCCAATTATTGTTGAGTTTGAGTTTACGGATGGTACAAAAGAAGTAGCACGTATACCTGCTGAGATATGGAAAACAAATGACGAAAGAGTTACCAAGGTGTTCTTTTTTGAAAAAGAAGTGGCACGCATTAGCTTAGATCCTTATTTAGAGGTTGCAGATATTGATAGAAATAACAACTACTGGCCTCCTAAACAAGAGCCTACACGCTTTCAGTTATACAAAAGAAGAAGTGGTGGTTATTCACCGGAGAATGATATGCAGAGACAAAAAAGAGCAGAAGAAGCCGAAGAGTCTTCAAATAATTAATCAAACAAAAAAGGGAGCTTTAAGCTCCCTTTTTTATGAATCAGTTTTTCGGAATATAATTTTATCGCCTTTTTCAATACCTATTGCATCAGACATACCTCCTTCAATTTCTAATACATATTGAGCCGGTCCTTCAGACGGTTGACTCAATTCGCTTTGAATAGGTGTGTTCTTTTGGATACTTACTACGGTGCTATCCGTTGCAATAAAAACCATATCTAAAGATACAAAGCAGTTTTTCATCCAAAACGAACGAGGTCTACTATCGTTAAAAACGAATAGCATTCCTGTATTTTTTGGAATAGACTTTCGGTACATCATACCTGTTTCTATTTCATAATCACTTTCTGCAAACTCGATGTCAAATTGCTGAATGGTATCATTAGTTTCTTCATCTATAAACCACAACTCACCCTCTTTTGTAAACTGGGGCTCATATTGAGTAGAACTTTGAGATGGTTTTCTAGTATCGGCAGGTTTAGCCACCTTGTTAAAACCATCAATCATAGATATAACGATAAAGCCACCTACAAATACTACAATTAATATTATTGCAACTAGTTGTCTTTTATTTTTCATCAATCAATTCGGGTTTTTTACGCATAGCTATTATCACAAGAACAAGACCAATAATTACCAATGGTATACTAAGGTTTTGCCCCATATTTAAAGATAAGTCCTCTTCAAACTCTACTTGGTTTTCTTTTAAGAACTCTATAAAGAAACGAGCAGTAAATACAAGTACTAAGAATAACCCAAGTAATAAGCCTTTTCTTTGTCCGGCATTGGTTTTCCAATAAAGGGTAAATAGCAATATAAAAATTAGCAGATAAGCAAAAGCCTCGTATAGTTGAGCAGGATGCCTAGGGATACCCAAAAGCGTAGCATTAATAACACTGTTGTTACTAGTACTTGCTGAAACTTTGCTTTTTGTAGGCCATATAAAATGCCTATTATCTTTAGCTACTGTATTTAAACGTGGTAAAATATCCTGTCTTACAATTTTTGCGTTTACAGTTGGGTCAGTTTGGTTTTCAAAGAAAGTTAACTGTAAATCATATACAGGGTGCTTAAAACCATCTATTTCTTTTACCTCACCTGTATTAACAAACTTTACATCTTTAATATAATCTCTTCCGTTTTCTCCATATACATCAACTATATAGTCTCTAGTATCTGCAGCAAATACAAAACCATAGCTGGCATCAGTGGGTTGACCAATAATTTCTGAGTTAACTAAATTACCGGTTCTAATTAAACAGGCTGCTAAAGCTACAGTTATTATTACTCGGTCCAGTATCCATAATATAGAGCGCTTACTTACTTTTTTAGAGAAAATATACATAGCTATTATTATAGCTATAGCTGCCCCATGGCTAGCAAGCCCACCTTTCCATATTTCAAGTATCTCAAAAAGGTTTTGAGAATAATGATCCCATTGATAAAAGAAAACATGACCTAGTCTTGCTCCAATAATGGTAGCAATCATTACATATATAAGAAGCTTATCTAGTACAGCCTCACTTACTTTTTCTTTTCTAAAAATATTACGCATAATGTAATATCCTGCCATAAAAGCAATAGCAAACAGTAACCCGTACCATCTGATTCCGCGTTCGCCAAAAGAAATTAGCACTTTATCAAATGTCCAGGTAATAGCCAGTAAGTGATTCATGTTGGAGTTTTATATTATTCTACCCAATCAGCAATAAAAATATTTGTTGCTCTGGTACCGCCATTTGCACGGTTTGACGAAAATACCAACTTTTTTCCATCTGGAGAAAACATTGGGAAAGCATCAAATGCTCCGTCAAAAGTAATTTGCTCTAAACCGGTACCATCAATATTTATCATAAATAAGTTAAACGGAAAACCTCGTTCTGACATATGATTAGATGAAAAAATAACTTTTTCACCTGATGGGTGGAAGAAAGGAGCCCAGTTTGCATTACCTAAGTTGGTAATTTGCTTTAAGTCAGAACCATCTACATTACAAATAAATAGCTCCATATTAGTTGGTTTTACTAAACCTCTTTCTAGTAAAGCTTTGTATTCAGCAATTTCTTCATCCGTTTGTGGACGAGATGCACGGAAAATTAGTTTTGTTCCGTCTGGAGAAAAGAATGCACCACCATCGTATCCAAGACCTGTAGTAACTTGTTTTACATTGCTGCCATCTATATCCATTGTGTATAACTCTAAATCGCCAGAACGAGTAGAAGTGAATACAATTTTATCACCTTGAGGTGAAAGTGTAGCTTCAGCATCATACCCAGGGTTATCGGTAAGTTGTTTAACTATATTACCTTCTAAGTCTGATACAAAAATGTCAAAGCTTTCATAAATAGGCCATACATATCCATCTTCTTTAGATGGTTCCGGTGGGCAAGCTTCACCACCTAAATGTGTCGAGCCAAATAAGATAGTTTTATCGCCTGGCATAAAGTAAGAACATGTAGTTCTGCCTTTTCCTGTACTCACCATTTGAGGCATGGTTTCCATCATATTACTTCCTTCTAGCTCTGTAAAGAATATTTGGTCACAACCTAAGCCCCAATCTGCATTGTTAGATTGGAATACTAGTTTGCTTCCATCAAAACTAAAATAGGCTTCAGCATTATCACCACCATTAGTTAGTTGCTTAATGTTAGTTAGATGTTTTTCTCCTTCATAATGTATTTGTGTAGAAGCTTCTTCTCCACCATGATGATGTTCAGCAGAACCGTGTTCTGTTTGAGTAGAGTCGGTTGTGTTTTCTTCTGTTGCCGGAGTAGTTGGTTTACACGCTACAGCAATAATTCCTACAAGTGCAATCTGCGCAATTCTTTTCATTTGTTTCTGGTTATAAATCATCATTATTTGTATTCTTTTTTGGTACGGGGTCATACCCACTTGTTCCCCAAGGATGACACTTACTTATTCTTTTTAATCCAAGCCAACCACCTTTTAAAGGGCCATGTAATTTAATGGCTTCGGTTGTATATTCAGAGCAAGTAGGCGTATGTCTACAATTACTTCCTAAATAGGGCGAAATACCCCACTGATATATTTTTATTAGAGCTAAAAACGGGAAGGCTAATATTTTATTTACCAATCCCATTTTCTCTTAGTTTATTGTAAAGCCTGTTTCGTCTTTCCCGTCCTTTAGCTGAATTCCTAATTCTGCCAATTCATCTCTTATTTTATCAGATAAAGCCCAGTTTTTTGTGGCTCTAGCTTCATTTCTCATTGCAATTAGCATTTCTACAACACCATTTAACTTATCTGATGAACTATTTTCAGTTTCTAGCTTTAAGCCCAATACATCAAAAGTAAACTCTGTTAATGTTTTGCGCATCAACTCAATATCGTCAGCAGTTAAGCTGGCTTTATCATTTTTAGCAGAATTAATAGCTTTTATGCCTTCAAATAAGTTAGCAATAAGTATTGGAGTGTTAAAATCATCATTCATTGCGTTGTAGCAACTTTCTTTCCAGCTATTTACATCAAACGTAGATTCTTTAGCAGGACTAATAACACTTAAAGTTGTAATCCCTTCCATTAATCTATTAAATCCTTTTTCTGCTGCTACTAATGCATCATTAGAAAAATCTAATGGGCTGGCATAATGCGCCTGCATCATAAAGAAACGAACAACAGTAGGGGAGAATCCTTTGTCAAGTATATCATTATCACCGGTAAATAACTCTTCAGGTAATAATGTGTTACCGGTAGACTTACTCATACGTTTACCATTTAAGGTAAGCATATTGGTATGCATCCAGTATTTAACGGGTTCTACTTTATTGGCGGCATTGCATTGTGCAATTTCGCATTCGTGATGAGGGAATTTTAAATCCATACCACCACCGTGTATATCAAACTGTTCTCCTAAGTATTTACTACTCATTACAGAACACTCTAAATGCCAACCTGGAAAACCAATGCTCCAAGGTGAAGGCCAACGCATAATATGCTCTGGTGATGCTTTTTTCCATAGCGCAAAGTCTAGTGGACTTCTTTTTTCACCTTGTCCATCTAAATCTCTTGTACCGCTTATTAATTCTTCAATATTTCTGCCAGATAGCTTACCGTAGTTATCAGTTTCGTTATACTTATTTACATCAAAATATACCGAACCATTTACTTCATATGCCAAGCCTTCATCCAAGATCTTTTCAATCATTTCAATTTGCTCAACAATATGACCGGTAGCTGTAGGTTCTATACTAGGTGGTAAGGCATTAAACTGTGCCATTACATTCCGAAAATCCAGCGTATATCTCTGTACAATTTCCATAGGTTCTAGCTGCTCTAACCTTGCTTTTTTTGCAATCTTGTCTTCGCCGCTGTCTGCATCATTCTCTAAGTGCCCTGCATCAGTAATGTTACGCACGTATCGCACTTTATAGCCCATGTGGGTTAAGTAGCGATATATCATATCAAAAGAAATGAAAGTACGACAGTTGCCTAGGTGTACATTGCTATATACGGTAGGCCCACACACATACATACCTACTAATGGAGGATTTAGTGGTGTAAAGGCTTCTTTTTGTCTTGTAAGGGTGTTATAGAGTTTTATGGGGTGTTCCATGAATGTTTATATATTCAAGTCCATTCTTATAAAGTCTAAAAACTCTTGGCGAGTTTTCTCTTCTTTAAATTTACCACCATACTCTGCGGTAACAGTGCTACTGGCAACGTCTCTAATTCCGCGAGAGTTTACACATAAGTGTTTTGCATCTATTACACATGCAACATCTTCTGTGCCTAATATTTTTTTAAGCTCTTCTACAATCTGAATGTTTAAGCGCTCTTGTACTTGAGGGCGTTTTGCAAAAAAGTCTACAATACGGTTCATTTTAGATAAACCAATAACATTACCGTTAGATATGTATGCAACGTGCGCTTTACCAACTATCGGCAAAAAATGATGCTCGCAAGTAGAGTATAAAGTAATGTTTTTCTCTACCAACATTTCGTTGTAACGATACTTGTTTTCAAAATTAGAAGAAGTGGGTTTATCCATGTTGTCTAAACCACCAAAAATTTCATTAACGTACATTTTGGCAACACGCTTTGGAGTGCCTTTCAAGCTATCATCATTTAAATCTAAGCCTAATGTTTCCATTATCTTAGTAAAATGCTCCTGAATTTGATTGATTTTTTCTTCTTTACTAAGGTCAAAGGCATCCTCTCTCAATGGAGTATTGATTGATGTCATCATGTGGTCTTCACCAATACCATCCTCTTCACTATTCAACGCAACAATTCTGTTCTTACTCATAATATGTGTTTAAAAATTTCTGTCCCCACACACACCAACGTAGGGCAATATCTAATTAAAGATTAGATGGGTGCAAAGATACGTCATAGATTTTACTTGAGTCATATCTTTCATCATTAGTTTAGAACCATTCAAAACAAATATTGTTCTTAAACGAATGTGTTTACATTAAAAAAGCTCTTAATGGTACCATTAAGAGCTTTAATCATTCATCATAGGATGGGCTAAAAATGATATGTAAATGAAGCTATAAAGTTTTTAGTAATAGTTTCAAGGTCAGCAGGAGTATTTATTGCTGAGTCATATAAATAGTATTGTTGGTCTTGCTGAGTGTATACATAGGCAAAGTCTATAGAAAAGTTATCTTCTTTAAAACCAATACCACCAGAGTAGCTTACAGATTCTCCTCCGTTATTGATATCATCTTCGTAGGGTGAACCTAAGTAGCTATACCCACCTCTTAAACTAATAGTAGGTGCAATTCTTAACTCTGCACCAACACGAATGTTTGAAGCAGGTTTAAATGAGGTTGTAATTGCATTGTTTTCGTTAAAGAAATGATAGTTGTCAGATTTAATACGAGCTGTAGTATAATCAACAAACTCATAGTCCGCACTAATAATACCATACCTACCTATAACGAAACCAACACTTGTAATCACCTTCATTGGTGTATTTATTCTGTAATCAAAAGAGCCATCAGGAGAGTTTGCATTGTATTGTGCAGAGTCTTTAAAAGTGGTTTGCATATCAGATGCATAATCATCAGTTAATGTATACCAAGTAGGTGAGTGGTATGCCATGCCTAAGCGAAACCATTTTGTGGGTGTATATATAAAACCAAGTTTAATAGTTGCACCACCTCCTGTGGTTTTTAAATAATTATTGAAAGTAAAACTGTGTAGACTAGATAAAGGATCAAACTCAGATTCTGTGTGAGTACGGGTTTCTTCATATTTAACACCGTTTATACCAATACTTAATCCTATGTATAGGTTGTCTTCATATTTTGCTCCAAAACCTATAGAAAACTCTTCGGTATAACCATTTGAGCGTAAATGAAGGTTTTGCCTAGAACCAGAGTTTGATGGTACTGGTGATTCGTAATTTGTGGCTCCTCCAACAGTATCTAAAAGATAAGTGTCAAAAGCCAATTGTTCATTAAATGGGTCTAAATCATCTGGTGTATAACCTTGATTATTGGCATTTTTCAGAAAAACATCAGCCAAAGAGTTTTGGGTATTTGTGCCAATAATATCCAATCTTCTATGAAAATTATTGGTTCTGTTTAAACCAAAACTAATACTTAGTTTGTCCCAACCATTGTCATTAATATCAATGTGTTTTACAAAGCCTAAGCTACTTAAGTTTAGATTGATTTTTGAATCATCATTTTGGCTTCCAAAATAATTTGCATCAGATTTTCTAGCCATAAAATCGAAGGAAAAGCCTGCATAGTCATTTCTAAAAACGCTAAACCCTGCCGGGTTAATGTAGGTTCCTGTATAGTCGTTTCCAAGTGCGCCAAAGGCCCCGCCCATACCATTAAATCTAGCACTACCAATAAGAGTAGTTTGCGAATATCTGAGTGCATCTCCGGAGTTTTGAGCAAAGGTTGTGCCTATTCCCAAAACAAACATTGGGATGATATATATGTACTTTTTCATGCTTATTATTTTTTTATCTACGTCTGCTATTACTTCTTCCACTGCTACCTCTTGATCTAGAAGGTGGGCTACTAGACCTAGACGGACTGCTTGAGCGTGACGGACTAGTGCTATTGCTCCTAGATGGAGGAGTACTTGACCTATTAGGGCTAGTACTTCTGTTGTTAGACCTATTGCTAGGACTACTACTTTTATTTGGTTTGTAGCTAGGAGTTCTACTTCTATTATTTGAAGGAGAACTACTTTTTCCTGAAGTTCTGCTAGGTCTATTTGGTTTACTATTGCTAGGGCTTGTTGGTCTTGTATTGCCAGATGGAGCTGTATTGTCATTTAAACTCCTATTCCTAGTAGGGGCGGTATTTGTAGGTGTATTTGTAGACCTAGGGGTACTGTTACTAGGTGTAGAGTTGTTGTTTATACCTTGGTTATTTGTTGGTGCACTAGATCGTCCTTTTGTGTTGTTTCTAGGATTACTCTCGCTATTAAAGTCTCTATTTCTATTAGGTGTTGTTGTAGAGCCTTGGTTTGAAGGAGATGTAGAACCAGACCTGCCACCAATAGTTTGTGTGTTGCTAGGAGCAGAAGTACCACTAGATTTATTAATAGTTGTTCTAGGGTGTTCTCTAGTATAAGTATTCATTATTTCATCAGCGCTTCTTCTACTAGGAGCAGAAACAGTTCCTGTTTTTAAGCCCTGTGTGTATATGTCACCAATACTTCTTTGCGAACGGGACCCACCAGAGTTACCACCTGTATTACCAGATCTTCTTGGTCCATAGTAATAACTGTTATTATCATAGCTGTTGTAATAAGTGCCCGCAATGTAACCATCATTATACCCATGAGAGTATCCATTCCAATAATTTCCGTATCCCCAATAGCCACCATAATATCCCCAAGGTCTATTCCAATAGGAGTAACCCCATGGGCTATACCCATAGTTGAAGCCCCAACCCCAACCACCCCAGGTGTTGTATCCTACACTCCAGCCCCAACCTGGGGTTGGGCAGTAAATACTTGTGCCATAATAAAAAGGGTCATAGGTATACCAATATGCGTTTGTATAGTAAGGGTCGTAATAATTGTAACCGTAGTTTCTATGAAAACGTCTTATTCTAGATGAGTATTCATAATAATTGTCATTACCGTAGTAATAATTATTGGTTACATAAGATCCGCTTTCTTCATCATAATAAACCTCGCTATAGTCATAATTTGTGCTATTTTCTTCTTCAGAAAACCAATTGTCACTATAGTCATCATAGGCTTCGTTATTTTGGTTTGTTATTTCTTGTGTAGGTTGTGATACAATAACAGGCTGAGGTTCGGCAGTATATTCTCTGTCCGAATCATAGTATATACCGTCATCATAAACACTGCTATAGGTGCCGGATGAACAGGAAGCAGTAAGGATAACTGCTAAAATCGAAAGTGGAACAATTATTTTCATATCAAAACTTTTTTATTTACTTAGCTTTGCAGAGCTATACATTTATATAACAAACAAAATCCATACCAAGTTTAAATGGCAAAATTAACGTCAAGATCAGAAGATTACTCAAAGTGGTACAATGAGTTAGTAGTAAAAGCAGACTTAGCAGAGAATTCAGGTGTTAGAGGGAGTATGGTGATTAAACCATACGGTTATGCAATATGGGAAAAAATGCAAGCCGAGTTAGACAAGAAGTTTAAGGAAACAGGGCATGAAAACGCTTACTTTCCATTATTTATACCTAAATCTTACTTCAGCAAAGAAGCAAGCCATGTAGATGGCTTTGCCAAAGAATGTGCTGTTGTAACCCACTATCGTTTAAAAAACGCAGAAGATGGTAGTGGTATTGTAGTAGATGAAGATGCAAAATTAGAGGAAGAGCTAATAGTTCGCCCAACATCAGAAACTATTATATGGGATACCTACCGTAAATGGATACAATCATATAGAGACTTGCCAATATTAGTAAACCAATGGGCAAATGTGGTGCGTTGGGAAATGCGTACGCGTTTGTTTTTACGTACTGCTGAGTTTTTATGGCAAGAAGGGCATACGGCACACGCTACTCAAGAAGAGGCTGTTGCAGAAGCAGAGCAAATGCTGAAAGTATATGCAGAGTTTGCAGAAAACTTTATGGCAATGCCGGTAATAAGAGGTGTGAAAACAGAGTCGGAACGTTTTGCAGGAGCGTTAAATACATACTGTATTGAAGCTTTAATGCAAGATGGTAAGGCTTTACAAGCAGGTACATCTCATTTCTTAGGGCAAAATTTTGCAAAAGCATTTGATGTGAAGTTTGCTACCAAAGAAGGAAAGCAAGAGTATGTTTGGGCAACCTCATGGGGGGTTTCTACTCGTTTAATGGGGGCCTTAGTAATGACACACTCTGATGATAACGGATTGGTATTACCTCCAAACTTAGCTCCGTACCAAGTTGTAATAGTACCTATATATAAGGGAGAAGAACAGTTACAACAAATAGATGAGGTAGCTTTTAAAATTAAAAAATCTTTAGAAGCTAAGGGTATTACAGTTAAGTATGACAATAGAGATACTCAAAAGCCGGGCTGGAAGTTTGCGGAGTATGAAATGAAGGGGGTGCCAGTACGTATTGCAATTGGTCCTAAAGATTTAGAAAAAGGTACTGTAGAGGTTGCTCGTAGAGATACAATGGAAAAAGAATTTTTACAGCAAGCTGATATAGATAATAAAGTAGCGCATATACTTGAGCATATGCAAAAGAACCTTTACAATAAGGCATTAGACTTTAGAACAGAAAATACCCAAAAGGTTGATTCTTATGAAGAGTTTAAAGACGTGTTGAATAATAAGGGTGGTTTTGTATTGGCCCATTGGGATGGTACTGCAGAAACAGAAGAACGTATTAAAGAAGAAACAAAAGCTACTATACGTTGTATAGCTTTAGATACAAAACCGGAAGAAGGTAAATGTATATATAGTGGTAAACCATCTAAGCAGCGTGTATACTTTGCAAAAGCATATTAATTATGAAAAAGCATCCTGAGCAAACAGATATGATATATGATTTACTAAGAACTAAGTCTTGTACTAAACAGGCAGTTTTTAGAAAAACCAAAGAGATGTTTGCCATCTTTAAGGAAGTATTAAAAGAAACAGCTGAAGAATTGAATGAAAAAATTGCTGCTGTTGATACTGCTGTTGAGGTAAAATATACTGATAAAGGGGAGTTTGAAGCTGAAATAAAGTTTTCTGGTGATATACTTATCTTCAATATGCACACCAATGTATTTGCATTTGATTCTACCCATCACATATACCAATCGTCATATATCAAGAAAGATAGGTTGGCAGCTTATTGCGGCATGATAAATATGTATAATTTTTTATCAGACTCATTTAGGTACAATAGAGTTAGAGATAGCGGTTTTTTATTAGGTAGAGTATTTGTGAATAAAGACTCTCACTTTTTTACCGAAGGGAAAAGACAATTTGGCTTTATGTATAATGATTTTGTAAATGATGTGATTGATAAAGAGGCTATTAAGTCTATTGTGCAAACTGCTATTGTCTATGGTTTGGAGTTTGATTTAATGACCCCTGAGTTTAATGATGTACGAGAAGTTACTGTTTATCAGATGCAAAATATGAGCAACGAGTTCCGTATAAAAACCTCAAAACAACTTGGTTTTAAATTCTCAAATGAAGAAGAATGAAAATTCTTTTAAAATTTGTCAGTATTATTTTTTGCTAAATTCAAAAATGTTTTACATTTGCAGTCCCTAAAAATTGAGGGAACAATAATGGCCCATTCGTCTAGTGGTTAGGACGCCAGGTTTTCATCCTGGAAACAGGAGTTCGATTCTCCTATGGGCTACATAAATTTAACAATACTATTATGGCTAATCATAAGTCTGCATTAAAAAGAATTAGATCTAACGAAGTTAAGCGTATACGTAACAAGTATCAGCATAAAACTACTCGTAATGCTATTGCTCGTTTACGCGAAATGACAGATAAGAAAGAAGCTTCTGCAGCTTTACCAAATGTTATTGGTATGCTAGATAAGCTTGCAAAGAAAAACATTATTCATACTAACAAGGCATCTAACTTAAAGTCTAAATTAACTAGACACGTAGCAAGCTTGTAAGTAAACAAGAATAGAATATAAAAAAAAGCCTCCGAATTTCGGAGGCTTTTTTTATTGCCTTAAGTTTTTGATGGGGGAAAGGCAACGTTAATTACTCTGTGCCAACGTAAAACTCTATCGTTTTTTCTGAGGTATTACCTAGTTTATCTTTAGAAACCACTTTTACTGAATACTTTTTATTGCTTTTAAAAGTATCCAACTCAGAGATGTCTAATGTATATGGACTAGAATAATCTCTTAAAGGCTCTCCATTAATAGAGTATAAAATCTTCTCGGTACCTACATGCTTGTCTGTTGCTCCTAAGTATAAACGTGTATAGTTTGGATATACCTTAAGCCCGTCTTTAGTACCAATTGGTTGTATGCTAAAGTTTGCATAAATCTCCGGTGCAGTATTGTCTACAAAAGTTCTGCTTTCTTTTACTTGCTCAACGTTGTTTACATTGTCTGTAGAGTTGAACTTTATGTTATGGTTTCCTTCTCCGGGTATTGTAAACTGGCTATAAGCTTGCATAGCGCCACCGTCTACAGCATATTCTGTTTTTTGCACACCAGAATGGGCGTCAGATGAGAATAGAGTAATCTTGGTGTCTTTATTGATAAACAAAGTGTCTCTATCAAAAAACTGTGGAGAACCATACTTAATACCAGTACTTGGCATTTTATTGTCCATATAAACGGTTAGTGTTTTTCTAGCACTTTTATTCTCAACATTATCAGTACCTGTGTAATTGATGTAGTGCGCACCCGTTTTATCAGTTACCTTAAAGTTAGAACTAAAGGTATTATTACTACCACCATCAATGTTATAATTGATTTTTTGCACACCTGCTTTGTTATCTGTTGCAGATAAGTTGATATCTGTTCTGTTAGATACATATAAGTATCTTCCTTTGTGTTGATCACCTACAACTTTGTTTTCTACCACAGGGGCTATTTTGTCTAAGTAAAATGTAAAGCTGTTTTTAGTTTCTTCATTCTTTACATTATCTACTGCGTAGTAATATAGTGTGTGTTCACCATCGCTTAAACCATAGGTGTTTATTTGGCTACCATAGTAGTTGTTTTTACCATTATCAAAAGAATAATAAGTGCGTCTTACACCAGATAGGTTGTCATTGATAGTCAATTTAAACTTAGTGCTTGGTGCTATAATATTGTTGTTGTACTTAATGCCTACAATCTCGCTAGATGATTTAGGAGAAGAGATGTCTACTGTAAAAGTTCTGCTTTTACTTGCTTCTGCATTACCTACAAAATCATGAGCATAGTAGTATAAGTTGTGCTCACCTTCTTTACCAACAGATACTGTGCTGTTGTAATCTGCATAAGTATTGGCATCTAATGCATAATGAGTGCCTTCTACACCAGAAACACCATCACGAGAGGTAAGGTCAAAATTTAAACCTTTACCGTAATAAGTTTTACCCGATACATATTTTGGCGCACCGCTAAACTTAATTGAAGTAGATGGCGCTATACCATCGGCGTAAATTTCAAATAAAATTTCTTGCTGAGGCTGTATAGTTCTGCCTGTTTCTTTATCAACTGCCCAACGGCTTCTAATGTAGTTGATGCCTTCAGTATCTAAATACATTGGGTTGGCATAGTCTGCACTAGCTTTACTGTTTAATGGGTGCTGGGTACCACCTTTAGTGGTAGAAAAACTTAAATAAAGTGGTAAAGACTTTTGCACATAGGTGTTTTGGTCTGCATCTACATACACCTTTTTCTCATAGGTTGGTTGTGTAGGACTTTGCGCTTTTAAGTTTGTAGAGAGAAAAATAAACAGTGCAAAAAGCACTACTATCTTTGTAATATTTCTCATAGCATAATGGGGGTTATGTTCTAATTACTTGGTTAACAGACTAAAAGTAGTAAAAAAAATGGTAAAAGCAAGTTTAGGAGGGCAATGAAAGCTTTTAAAACCCGTTGTTTTCAATATTTATAGATTGTGTACTTTTGATATCGATGGAAGAATACCCAAAATCTTTTTCAATTAAATCGTGGGCTGAAGACGACAGACCCAGGGAAAAGTTATTGAATAAAGGAAAAATAAGTTTGTCTGATGCAGAGTTAATAGCCATTTTAATTGGTTCGGGTAATAGAACAGAGTCTGCTGTAGATTTATCAAAGCGCATTTTGCAATCTGTAAATAATAATTTATCGGAGTTAGGTAGGCTTAGCGTAGCAGATTTAACCAAGTTTAAAGGTATTGGCGAAGCAAAGGCTATTAGCATTATAACAGCTTTAGAGTTAGGACGTAGAAGAAGAGAGTCTGAAGCAATGCAAAAGCCCGTAATATCTAGCAGTAAAGATGTTTATGAACTAATGCAACCTGTATTAGGGGAGTTAGGGCACGAAGAGTTTTGGGTACTATATTTAAGTAACTCCAATAAAGTAATAAGCAAACAGAATATAAGTAAAGGTGGTATTACGGGTACTGTGGTAGATAGCAGAATAGTATTTAAACATGCTTTAGAGCAATTGGCAACATCTATTGTGTTGTGCCATAATCATCCATCAGGGAACTTAAATCCTAGTGATGCAGATATACGCTTAACTAAAAAAATAAAAGAAGCGGGTACTGTAATGGATATAAAGGTGTTAGACCACCTTATTATTACAGAAAAGGAATACTACAGTTTTATGGATAAAGGTATTTTATGATAAAGGTAGTTACACTTGTAGGCGCCCGTCCTCAATTTATAAAAGCAGCAGCATTAAGCAGAGTAATAAGAGATAGCTACTCTAGTATTATTAAAGAAGTATTGGTGCATTCCGGTCAGCATTATGATGAGAATATGTCGGAGGTATTTTTTACCGAAATGGATATTCCTAAACCAAACTACCATTTAGAGGTTGGCTCAGGTTCTCATACACAGCAAACAGCGCAAATAAGCCTGAAGTTTGAGGCGGTATTGAATACCGAAAAACCGGATGTAGTAGTTGTTTATGGCGACACAAATACAACTATTGCTGGAGCTTTAACTGCAGCTAAACTAAATATACCTGTAGCACACATAGAGGCCGGTTTACGATCATACAACAAGCAGATGCCTGAGGAGGTAAATAGGGTATTAACAGATCATGTATCTGATTTTCTTTTTTGCCCTACCCAAACGGCCATCAATAATTTACAGAAAGAGAATTTTAGTGATTCTATAATTCATCATTCCGGAGACATCATGTACGATGCCGCTTTGTATTATGGACAAAAAGCAGATGAGTCTGTTTTAGCTAAAAACGGATTAGAGAAAAACAATTACTGGTTAGCTACAATACATAGGCAGTCTAATACTGATGATATAAAGCAATTAAACCATTTATTTATATCATTATTAGAATTGGTAAAAAAACAGAATACTAAGTTGGTTTTACCACTTCACCCAAGAACTAAAAAGGCAATAGAAACTCACCTTGATAAAGCTGTACTTGAGGAAATCAACTCAACGGATAATTTTTTGCTAATACCACCCGCCTCGTATTTAGAGATGGTAGCTCTAGAAAAAAACTGCTCAGTAGTATTTACTGATTCCGGTGGAGTACAAAAAGAAGCTTATTTCTATCAAAAACCATGTGTGGTTTTACGAGAGGAAACAGAATGGGTAGAACTAGTAGAGTCTGGTCATGCGGTATTGGCCCCAACTAATATAAGTGATGGATTAAGTACGGTATTGAATAATAATTCGAAAGATTTCCCTCAATTTTTTGGTGATGGCAAAACAGCAGACTTTATTTGCAAAATAATTGCTAAAAACATCCAGTAATACCTTGATAAACTCTCTAGTTACATATGCCAATTACTTTGCAAAGTCATTTTTTTCTAAAGAAAAAAGACATTTGTTGGTTAATGATTATACCAAATGGAAGCGATACTATAAGCTATCTAGAGACCTTAGTGTAGAACAAAAAACAGCGGGTTTAAATAGTAATATTGGTTGGCTAAAGCATTCTCAAGACCAAATGGTAGATGATGGTTTTGGTACCTATAGAATGATAGAAGGCTGGACCAGTTCCTACCCGGAAACCTCTGGCTATATTATTCCTACGCTTATAAAGTATGGCATTCAATACAAAGATGAAGATGCAATAAATAGAGCTATAAAAGCCGCAGATTGGTTAATTAGTATTCAGAAACCAAGTGGAGGTTGGCAAAGTTTATATATTGAACATGATAGACCTGAAGTAGTATTTAATACTGGGCAGGTGATAAGAGGCATGATTGCTGCTTATCAACAAACTAAAGATGAGAAATACTTGAATTCTGCTGTAAAAGCGGCTGATTGGCTTTGTGGTATTCAAAATGAGAAAGGTTATTGGGAACAACATGTTTTTATGGGAGTTGCCAGAGTATATGATAGTTATGTGGTAGCCCCAATGCTTGAACTATACCAGATAACTAAAAACGAGACTTATAAAAAAGCTGCTGAGAAAAGTATAAACTGGATAATCTCTGAAAAGCAAAAACCAAATGGTTGGTTTGCGGATTGTGATAATACTATTAAACACAATGATAGACCTATACTACATACTATATCGTATACCATAGACGGTATGTTAGATTGTGGCTTATTGTTACAGAACGAACAATATATTACCGCAGCTCAAAAAGCTGCGGATGTTTTGTTAGGCAAATTTGAAAAAAGAAGCTATTTATTTGGTAGGTATGACAAAAATTGGAACGGTAAAGAATCTATGATTACTACCGGTTGTGCACAAATAGCTATTGTTTGGCAAAAGCTCTATCAGCATACAAATGAAAAAAAGTATCTTTATGCAGCCCAAAAAATGAACTCTATATTACTAGAGTTGATAGATAGAGGGGATAAAGAAACAACTAATACAAAAGGAGCACTATTTGGCTCTTTCCCTTTATGGGGTAAGTACGAGAAGTTTGCAAACCCAAATTGGGCAACAAAATATTTGGCAGATTCATTACTAATGGATTTAAAAACAACCGAATAAAGAATGGATTTATCTGTAGTTATACCAGTATATAATGAGGAAGCAAATCTTCCATTGATGTATAATAGGCTTAATGCCGTTATGACTGATATGGGTATTACCAATTACGAATACATTTTTGTAAATGATGGTAGTGTAGATGCTTCTTTGAGTTGGTTGTTAGAGCATGCCGAAAAAGATGAACATGTAAAATACATCAACTTTAGCCGAAATTTTGGGCATCAAATAGCAGTTTATGCAGGTGCAGATAAATCTAAGGGAAAGGCTGTGGTATTTATAGATGGAGATTTACAAGACCCACCTGAGCTAATAAAAGAACTTTATACCAAGTTTAATACAGGGTATGATGTAGTTTATGCAAAACGTAGAGAACGAAAAGGGGAGAGTAAATTTAAGCTCCTAACAGCTAAATGGTTTTATAAAATTATTGCTAGAATCTCATCTGTTGAGATACCATTAAATACCGGTGATTTTAGAATTATTAGCAATAGAGTAGTGCATTATTTACGTCAAATGCCGGAGCAAGAAAAGTTTTTGAGAGGGCAAATATCGTGGATAGGTTTTAAGCAGTCTTTTGTAGAGTACGATAGAGATGAGCGAAATGCAGGCGAAACGGGCTACACCTTTAAAAAGATGTTTAGCTTTGCTATGGATGGTATTACTTCTTTTTCAACTTTTCCACTAAAAGTGGCTACCGCAGCAGGTTTTGTGGTTTCGTTTATAGCATTAGTTGTAATTATATATGCTTTATATTCTTACTACTTTTTAGAGCGTACCGTAACGGGTTGGACCTCATTAATTATCAGTGTGCTTTTCTTAGGAGGAGTGCAATTATTGACAATTGGAGTAATAGGAGAGTACATAGGCCGCATCAATAACAATGTAAAAAACAGACCTGTTTATATTATTCAGGACACCAATATAAAAGAATGAGCTTTCTAAAAAAGCCTATTTTTCTACCTCTATTTTTTTTGTTGCTATTTGCAATTATAGCACTATTAGTACCTGTATCGGGTTTTCCCGGAGATCAATGGTATTGGTATGAGTGGGGTAGACATATGTACGAGCATGGCTTTGCTAGTATTTATGGCTTTGATGATATAGATTATAACCCCTTATTTTTATACTTTCTATACGTTTTTAGTGCAAATCAAGATAGTTTCGAATTGATTCTTGAAAACATCAATCAGCTGAAATATGTAGTACTAATCTTTGATTTTATCGCCCCAATTGCAGGAGTGTATCTGCTTTTTAATGACTGGAAAAAGAGGCTTGTTTACCCACTTCTGTTTTTACTAAGCATACCTTATTTTTATAATACCTTATTCTGGGGGCAAGTAGATGCCTTTTATACTGCATTGGTTTTCTTCTCATTACTATTTGTCTATAAAAACAAGCCAATATTAGGAATCAGCTTTTTGGTACTAGCTTATTTAGCTAAAATGCAAACTATTGTTTTCATCCCTATATTCCTTTTAGGCTTATTACCACAAGTACGTAAAAAGCCAATAAATGCGCTGGGAGGAGTACTTATTGGTGCCGTAATAGCAGTTTTAGTAGTACTGCCCTTTGCAATGGAAGGTGGCTTGCAAAAGATTATAGATATTAATTTTAATGCAGTAGGCAGGTACCCATATGTATCTTTAAGTGCCTATAATTTTTGGTACATAGTTTTGCCCATCAATCAAAATTTTTGGCTCTTTACAGATGATACCTTGTTTATGGGATTAGCCTACAGAAAATGGGGTTTTGTACTATTTTTCTTAACTTCATTTATAGCTCTATTCCCATTAATTGTTACCAGTATCAAGCATACTCTAAAAGGTGTACTGAATAATCCAACTATTTTCAAGCAGCTATTTTTAATTTCAGGCCTTATTGCACTTTTATTTTTCTTTTTTAATACCCAAATGCATGAGCGTTACTCACATCCTGCACTATTGTTTTTAGGAATTTATGCATTATTGGCAAAAGATTATTGGCCATATATACTGGTATCATTAGCTTATGTGTTAAATTTAGAGAAAGTGTTGAGGTTTCTTTTAACCGTAAACATTGACCCAAAATATGGGAAGTTTTATTTTGACGAACGCTTTATCGCATCTCTATATTTAATTGCAATAGGATGGTGTATGTATAAGGTTTATCGCAATTTTGATTTCAAAACATTAGCCTTAAAAGAAACTTGAAAGGATTTTTAAAAATAGGACTTCCCATACTTTGGGTATTGTTATGCATGATTCCGATTTTGTATAATGTAAATGCCTTGCCATTGCAAATATGGGATGAGTCTCGTTCTGCAATTAATGCATTAGAGATGTTGGCAAATGGTAACTATTTTGTTCCGCATTTTAATGGGGAACCTGATTTATGGAATTTACGACCTCCATTAGTGGTTTGGTTTAAAGCTTTATCCTTTAAGTTTTTTGGCCATACAGTTTTAGCGCAACGTATACCTGTTTTTATAGCCGTAGCGCTTACTTGTTTCTTGTTTATACGGTTTATGGCTAATACACTTAAGGAGCAGTTAATGGGCTTAATTGCAGCATTAGTATTGGTATTGTCTCCGGGTTATAATACTATACATGTGGCCAGAACAGGCGATTACGATGCAATATTGATTTTGTTTACATCTTGGTTTGTACTTACTTTTTTTAGGTATTTATATGCCCCAACAGATAAAAAGCAAAACTATTACTTAAGGCTAGCATTGGTAGCATTGTTATTGGCATTCTTTACCAAAACCATTTCTGCTTTCTTTTTCATACCGGGTATTATACTATATACTTTGATTGATAAAGGAATTGCATTTGTATTTAATAAGAGATTGTTAATTCATGTTGGGGCTTTTATATTAGTGATAGTGGCATATTATGGTATTTTTGAGCTGATAAACCCGGGCTATATAAAAGCAGAATTAGCTAATAATTTTGGTCGCTTTTCTGAAACTCAAAACGAGGCGACACCCTCATTTTGGTACTTCTTTAAACTCAATAGCTTAAAACCATTTTACATACTTCCATTATTTGGTTTGGTATTAATTAAGAGAAGTAAATCTCCGGATAAATACCGTTTTATTGTTTTTGCAAATACCTTAATCATTACCTATTTAGTGCTTATTTCATTTTCTAGTACTAAGCATGCATGGTATAATGCCCAAATTTTTCCTTTGGCTGCATTATCCTTTGGTATTATCTTATTTAGTGTATTTAATGAAATTGCAAAAAGACTGAGTAAAAACCCAACCTTTATTGCAATATTGAGAGTTGTTTTTATGGTATTAGTCTTTTCAATCCCGTATCATTTTGCTTTAGCTAAAGCAGAAAATTCAAATAGGTTTTGTAATAGAGATTTTCATTTTGATTATTTAAGACAGTTAAAGCAAGGCAATTTCTCTATAAAACCTTACCAAAATGAACCGGAGTATTGTTTTGATGAACGGATGGTTTACGAAAGCTTTTTAAAAGAAATAAGTGAAACCCATAAAACGTTTGCTATACTTACTGATGACCCTACAGATTACAGAAAAGATACTTATAACCCACAAATTGTGTTTCATAGTTTGGTGTTAAAGGATAAGGGCACAGCAGTAAATTATGTTACACCAAACTCTATTGAGGTAGGGCAAAAAGTGGTAAGCTGTAATAAAGCTTTAGATGAAAAACTATTACAATTATTTACTGTTGAGTTGATAGAGAAAGATGATAATTGTAATCTGTATAAAATTATAGCTAAAAAATAATGCGAAACTTTTTACGAAGTATAACCCCCTCCTTTCTGTTAAATGCCTTTAGAAAGCATAAGAAAAACCTGCGTCGTAAAGAGCTAGAAAACCAGCAAGCAAGTGGTTTGGCATTAACTATAGAAGATTTAAAACTTCAGCTCAGAGAAATGGGAATCCATAAGGGAGATACTCTATTGGTGCATAGTAGTATGAGTAAAATAGGGTATTTACAAGATGGACCAAAAACTGTTGTAGATGCTTTGTTACTGGCTGTAGGTAAAGAAGGAAATTTACTAATGCCATCTTCTCCGGTAGAAGGCTACCAGCTAGAGTATATTAGAGAAAATAAACAGTTTGATGTGTTGAATACCCCTTCTAAAATGGGTGCTATTACAGAGTACTTTAGACAACATGAGGGTGTGAAGCGTAGCGTACACCCCACAGAACCTGTATGTGCTTACGGACCGGATGCTGATTACTTAACAAATGGTCATTTAGGTGAGTTAACGCCTTATACGGGTAAATCTCCATTTTACAGAGTTGCAGAAAAAAAGGGTAAGATATTAATGGCTGGAGTTACTTTAGATAATGCCGGAACAAACTTGCATACATTAGAAGATGCTGTAGAATTCGCCTACCCTATATATGATGAAGAAATTTTTGAAGTTGAAGTAGTAGATGAGAAGGGTAAAACACATAGAGTAAAAACAAAAGTGCATAGCCCAGTCTATTCAAAAAAACGCAGGTGTGATGAGTTAATACCACTTTTTGAAAAGGAAGGTGCATTAACACATACCAAATTGGGCGATGCGAATTGTTTACTTTTAGATGCCAAGCGTATGTTTGATGTAATGGTTGAACAATACAAGGCAAGTGGGGTAACTATGTACACACCACACGGAGTGGAAGCCTAAAAAGTGTAGATTTGTGATATGAATAAAGGACGTACATTACTATTAATGGGAGCTTCTGGCGGAGTAGGTACTGCAATAGTATCATCTTTAGCTAAGGCAGGTTATAATTTGGCATTGCATTACCATGAGAGTGCAAAAGATTTGAAAATTGTAACAAGCATGCCTGAGTTTCAGAATATAAAAGTGGGCTTTTACCAAGCTGATATTACCAAGGAAGAAGATGTAATAGAAATGATTACCAAAGTGGCAAAAGACTTTGGTAGGATAGATGTATTGGTTAATAATGCAGGGACCAATGTAAGTGGTATTAGCTGGAAACAAGATTTAGAAGATTGGAATAAATCGATAGCCATTAACCTTACGGGGCCATTTTTGGCAATAAAATATGTTTTGCCTTTTATGCGCAAACAAGAGTTTGGTAGGGTTATCAATATGTCATCAGTTGTGGCGCAGATGGGATTTCCGGGTACATCTGCATATGCAGCAGCTAAGTCTGGCTTGTTTGGAATGACTAAGTCTATATCTAAAGAAGTAGCAAATACTGATATAACCGTAAACAATATTGCTTTAGGTTATATGGAAGCAGGTATGCTTTATGAGATGCCAAAGGATATCAGAAATTTGGTAAAAGGAAGTATACCAAAACAACATTTTGGTAAAACAGAAGATATAACACAAGCAATATTGTATTTAGCAAACGAAAAAGCATCTTATATTACCGGAGAGACAATAAATGTTAATGGCGGTTTATATTAATTTATATGCTGGTATATCTAGATAAAATTACTCCACGAACACGATATATTTTTAGGCTATTGCTTAAGAATATGTTAGGTGTTGAGCTGGAGTTTACTACAGATATAGAAAAGTATAAGTCACACACAGAAGCAAAGCTAAATTACAGTAAGCAAAAACCCGAAGATGGAGTATATATACATGCTGTAAGTTTGCTATTTGAGACAGATATTTTTGAGAAAGAAATTTATGTAAACCAGTTTCAAGGATTGCCTATTTTCTTTTCTACATCAGACAATTCTGCTTTACCCTTTGATGTTTTTGCAGCTTCATTTTATTTGGTGAGTAGGTATGAGGAGTATTTACCTTTTATACCGGATCAATACGGTCGTTTTCCGGCAAGTGAGAGTTTGGCTTTTAAAAATAAGTTTTTGCAAAAGCCTGTAGTAAACAATTGGGTGCAACTGCTCAAAGAGAAATTGCTAGAAGCATATCCAACACTAGAAATCAAACAACCTAAGTATAAGTACATATCTACCATTGATGTAGATAATTCTTTTGCATACAGAGGCAAGGGAATACTAAGAACTCTAGGGGGCTTTGCAAAAGATATATGGAGGTTACAGTTTGGTAACTTTTTAAGTAGGTTACAAGTTTTACTACATATAAAGCATGACCCTTTTGATACATACTCTTATCAGTTAAGCTTGCAAGAGCGTTTTGGTTATGAATCGCTATACTTTATTCTGTTTGCCAATTTTGATACTTATGACCGTAATCTACCTATGCACAGCAACATTCTTAAACTATCCATAAAAAGTTTAAGCGATGATGCCCAGGTAGGAATTCACCCGTCTTATGCATCAAATAGTAGTAAAAAGAAGTTGCAGTCAGAGATAAAAGGCTTAGAAGGCGCTATAAACAAACCAATTACCGCTAGTAGACAACATTTTTTAAAAATCACTTTTCCATCTACCTATCGTATATTGATGGATATGGATATAAAAGATGAATATACAATGGGGTATGCATCTAATGTGGGTTTTAGAGCAAGTATATGTACACCTTTTCCTTTTTATGACTTAGAGTTAGAGCATGAAACCTTTTTAATGATTCACCCTTTTGCATTGATGGATGTAAGTTTAATGGATTATATGAAAGTAGGTCCTAGTGAAGCAATGGAACATATTACCCCTTTAATAGAAGAAGTAAAAAAAGTAAGAGGTCAGCTAATAACTGTATGGCACAATCGTACGTTTAGCGAAAAAGAACCTGCTTGGCAAGGTTGGAATACTGTTTATGAAAAAATGATTGCTAAAGCCACTGCTCAATGATACAATTTGTCAATCATCTTGACATTGATACCGAAAAATGGGATGACTGTATTGATAATGCCTCCAATAAACTAGTATATGCATACTCTTGGTATTTAGATACAATTGCACCTGAGTGGGATGCATTAGTATTGGATGATTATCAAGCTGTTTTCCCGATTATCAGTAATAAGAAGTTTGGTATAGATTATTTATACCCTCCATTTTGGGCACAGCAATTGGGTGTTTTCTCAAAAGAACATGTGTCTAAAAACTTGGTTACCGATTTTATAAAAGCAATACCTAAGCAATATAAGTTTATAGATGCGTGGGTAAACTCGTATAATGAGATTGATGAAGAGTTTAACCATGTAATGAGGGATAATTACGAATTAAACTTAAATCAATCTTATGAGCAGATTTACGAAGGGTATTCATCACAAACCAAACGAAACTTAAAAAACGCTCAAAAGGTAAAACTAGAGTTGTTGGATTACGAAGAACCTGAAATTTTGATTAATCTTTTCAGAAACAATAGGGGTAAGGAGGTAAGCTCTTTTTCTGAACTAGATTATGAAAGGCTGAAGCATGTAATGCATGTAAGCAGATACCGAAAGTTTGGTAGAGTGTACACAGTGTTAGATAAAAGAAACTCTATTTGTGCAGGAGCATTTGTATTGATTACTCCCGATAGAATCATCTTTTTGTTCTCTGCAACTGATAGTTACGGCAAAGAAACTTCTGCAATGACTTATTTGATTGACCAAATAATTATGACGTATGCCGGAAGGGAAACTTTATTTGACTTTGAGGGTTCTAATATAGAAGGCTTGGCTCGTTTTTATAGTGGTTTTGGAGCAAAGAAAAACCAGTATCCACAACTAATAATTAATAGATTGCCTTTTTACTTAAAGTGGTTAAAAAAAGCATGAAGTACCAACACATATTTTTTGACTTAGATAATACGCTCTGGGACTTTGATGCAAACTCTACTGAGACTATACATGAATTACATGCCAATCATAAATTAGATGTATTAGGCATATCTGATATAGACCATTTTGTGCATGAATACCGCATTATTAATGATGAAATGTGGGCAAAGTATAGGAATGGATTGATTGATAGAGATACATTACGCTCTACGCGTTTTTTGTTTGCCTTGCAAAAATTTGGTGTGGATGATAAAAAGCTTGCCCGAAAAATGGGCGATGATTATGTGCGTATTTCACCTTATAAAACCAAGCTGGTACCCAATAGTATAGAGTTGTTAGATTACTTAGCCAACCAGTATAGGTTACATATTATTACCAATGGCTTTGCCGAAATACAAGATGTGAAGTTGAGCAAAACAGGTTTAGAAAAGTACTTTGATGTAATTGTAACGTCAGACAAAGCCGGAGTGAAAAAACCACATCCACGAATTTTTAAGTTTGCCCTAGACAAGTCTAAGGCTAAAGGTGAACACTCTCTAATGATAGGAGACCATATGGAGGCTGACATATTGGGTGCAAAAAGCGCAGGTATGGATCAGGTTTTCTTTAACCCAAATAAGGTAGAACACCAAGAAGATATTACCTTTGAAATCTCAAATTTAAACGAACTACATAAAATACTGTAGAGCATTTATGCGATTACTATTTACCGGAATTTTATTGATTGCTTTTTCTTTCATTCAAGCTCAAATTGTAAATATTGAGGAAGAGCGTTTAGAGGAAAAAGAAGGACTAAGCGGAAGGGTAGACCTAGGACTTACGTTTACCAGAAATACACAGGATGTATTGCAGTTTTCTAATGCGGTACATGTTCAGTACAAACGCAAATCATCTACATTTTTATTATTGAATGACTTAGCTGTTGTGCGTACTGATAATGAGGATGGAGTAAACAGGGGTTTTCAGCATTTACGCTATAACTTTCATAAAAAAGATAGAGTAATAGGCTATGAAGCTTTTGCGCAACACCAATTTAATAAGCTGCAAAAAATAAATCTTAGACTATTAGGTGGGGCAGGAGTGAGAGCAAACTTCATCAAAACGGATAGCCTTAATTTGTCTTTTGGTTTAGCGGCAATGTATGAGCATGAAAGCCCCCAAGAATTTCCGGAAGAGAACAGGGTAAGAGCAAGTAGTTATTTAGCATTTGGTTGGGAAATCTCTAAAAATGTGAAGTTTACAACAACATCTTATTACCAGCCAGATGTGGAAGATTTCAATGATTTTAGGATTTCATCTCAATCATCATTCCAGTTTAAAGTGAATGATCACCTACGTTTTAGAGTAACTTTTGACTTGGTGTATGACTCTGATCCTATACCCGGAATACCCGAAACAAACTATACTTTACAGAACGGAATTACCTACAAGTTTTAAAGGGTAAAAAAGCAATTGCCCATTGGCGCGCGAATTCGTAAATTTGCATTCCTTTAAACGAGAACGACTATGGAAGCGATTGCACCTTATAAACCCAAAAATAAAGTTAGAATAGTAACTGCTGCATCTCTTTTTGATGGACACGATGCTGCCATCAATATTATGCGCCGTATTATTCAGGCTACTGGGGTTGAGGTTATTCACTTAGGACATGATAGAAGTGTAGAAGAAGTTGTAAACTGTGCTATACAAGAAGATGCACAGGCAATTGCAATGACATCTTACCAAGGTGGACATACAGAGTATTTCAAATACATGCATGATTTACTGAAGGAAAAGGGTGCTGGTCACATCAAAATATTTGGTGGTGGCGGTGGAGTTATCCTTCCGGAAGAGATAAAGGAATTACATGATTACGGTATTACTCGCATTTACTCACCGGATGATGGTAGAGAGTTAGGTTTACAGGGTATGATTAATGATTTAGTTCAGCAATCAGACTACCCAACAGGTCAAAACTTAAATGGTGAGGTAAACCATATTGAAGATAAAGATGCTCGTGCCATCGGTAGAGTTATTTCTGCAGCAGAAAACTTCCCTGAAGAATCTAAAGCAGATTTAGATAAGATACATGAATTAGCAAAAGAAGTAGATACCCCAATATTAGGGATTACAGGTACAGGTGGTGCAGGTAAATCATCATTAGTAGATGAGTTGGTACGTCGTTTCTTGATAGATTTTAAGGATAAAAAATTAGCAATAGTTTCGGTTGACCCATCTAAACGTAAAACAGGTGGTGCTTTATTAGGAGACCGTATCCGAATGAATGCCATTAAGAATGATAGAATTTATATGCGTTCGTTGGCTACTCGCCAGTCTAACTTAGCTTTATCTAAGCACGTAAATGAAGCTTTGCAAGTATTAAAAGCGGCTAAATACGATTTAATTATTCTTGAAACATCAGGTATTGGTCAGTCAGATACGGAGATTTTGGACCACTCAGATGTAAGCTTATATGTAATGACACCAGAGTATGGTGCTGCTACTCAGCTAGAGAAGATTGATATGCTTGACTTTGCAGATATCATTGCCTTAAATAAGTTTGATAAGCGCGGTGCTTTAGATGCAATACGCGATGTAAAGAAACAATACAAGCGTAACCACCAATTATGGGATACTCCAGATGAAGAGTTACCTGTATTCGGAACAATCGCATCTCAGTTTAATGACCCTGGTATGAATTCGCTTTACAAAGCGATAATGGATAAGTTGATAGAGAAAACAGGTGCTAAAGAACTGAAGTCTACTTTTGAAATTACGGATGAGATGTCTGAAAAGATATACATCATTCCACCAAGCAGAATCCGTTACCTATCAGAGATATCAGAGAACAACCGTGCTTACGATAAGTGGGCAGAGGAGCAAGCCGAGGTTGCACAAAAGTTATACGGTATTCAAAAATCTATTGATACTATTACTGATTCTTCTCTTGAAGATAAAGATAGATTGATAAAAGGCTTACAAGATGCTTATGAAAAAGTAGCCTTAGACTTTGATCCTCGTAACCAAAAGATATTGGATGAGTGGGAGGAGAAGAGAAAGAAATATACAGAGCCTGAATTTAAATTTAAGGTTAGAGATAAAGAGTTATCTATAAAAACGCATACCGAGAGTTTATCTCACACACAAATTCCAAAAGTTGCTTTACCAAAGTATAAAGCGTGGGGAGATTTACTGAAATGGAACTTACAGGAAAACGTACCAGGTGAATTTCCATACACAGCGGGGTTATTTCCATTTAAACGTGAGGGCGAAGACCCAACGCGTATGTTTGCCGGAGAAGGTGGCCCTGAGCGTACCAACAGACGTTTCCATTATGTGAGTTTAGGTATGCCCGCAAAGCGTTTGTCTACAGCTTTTGACTCTGTAACATTATATGGTAATGACCCTGATTACAGACCGGATATTTACGGTAAGATTGGTAACTCGGGTGTTTCTATTTGCTGTTTAGATGATGCAAAAAAACTATACTCAGGCTTCAATTTAGCTGATGCAATGACATCGGTGAGTATGACTATCAATGGTCCGGCGCCTATGTTATTAGGTTTCTTTATGAATGCGGCTATAGATCAACAATGTGAGATTTACATTAAAGAGAATGGTTTAGAAGTAGAGGTAGAAAAGAAAATTGCAGCTATTTTCAAAGAAAAAGATATACAACGTCCGCAATACCAAGGAGATTTACCACAGGGTAATGATGGTTTAGGTTTGATGTTGTTAGGTATTACCGGAGATATGGTATTACCTGAAGACGTATATGCTCAAATTAAAAAAGAAACAATTGCTAAGGTTAGAGGTACTGTACAAGCAGATATCTTAAAAGAAGATCAGGCACAAAATACCTGTATTTTCTCTACAGAGTTTGCTTTGCGTTTGATGGGTGATGTACAAGAGTACTTCATCGAAAATCAGGTAAGAAACTTCTATTCGGTATCAATCTCAGGATACCATATTGCAGAAGCAGGTGCGAACCCAATTACACAATTGGCATTTACATTGGCAAATGGCTTTACCTATGTAGAATATTACTTAAGTAGAGGAATGGATATTAATAAGTTCGGACCTAACTTATCGTTCTTCTTCTCAAATGGTATAGACCCGGAATATGCAGTAATTGGTAGAGTAGCCAGAAGAATATGGGCTAAAGCCATGAAAAGCAAGTATGGTGCAAACTCCAGAGCACAAATGCTGAAGTACCATATCCAAACCTCTGGTCGTTCGTTACATGCGCAAGAGATTGATTTTAACGATATCCGTACTACTTTACAGGCACTATATGCTATTTACGATAACTGTAACTCCTTGCATACCAATGCTTATGATGAGGCGATTACAACCCCTACAGAAGCAAGTGTGCGTAGAGCAATGGCGATACAATTAATCATTAATAAAGAGCTTGGTTTAGCGAAGAACGAAAACCCATTACAAGGCTCGTTTATTATTGAAGAGTTAACGGATTTAGTAGAAGAGGCTGTATTATCTGAATTTGATAGAATTACAGAGCGTGGTGGTGTATTAGGTGCTATGGAAACGATGTACCAACGTGGGCAGATACAAGAAGAAAGCTTGTACTATGAAACCTTAAAGCATAATGGCGAATTCCCAATTATTGGGGTGAATACCTTCTTAAGCTCAGAGGGCTCGCCTACTGTAATACCTAAAGAGGTAATACGTGCTACTAAAGAAGAAAAAGAATATCAGATTGCTATGTTAGGTAGATTACATACTAGAAATAGTAATGAGGCTAATGAGCAATTAAGAATTATACAAGAGGCAGCAGTACAAAACGAAAACATATTTGAACGTTTAATGGAAGCTACCAAGGTTTGTTCGTTAGGACAAATAACCAATGCCTTATTTGAAGTTGGTGGTCAGTATCGCCGAAATATGTAAGAGTATATTATAAGATTATAAAAACCGGCTTTTGCCGGTTTTTTCTTTTTGTATCACAAATAAGCTTAGTATTTTTAGCACATGCGAAGTATCATTATTCCTTTTGCTTTAGTATTGTCAGGTGTTGTGTTGTTGTTATTGATAGCACAGTATTCTGTTATATCAGCTAATGTTTCGCAAGAGATATACATCGGTGCTATTTCCATTGCTTTTCTTGCCTTAGGTATTTTTATAAGCAGGAATAAAAAAGCGAAAAGAGTATTGGTAAAAGTTGATGATATACCAATTGATTCGAGAAAGATTGAAGAATTGGGCATCAGTAAACGAGAAATGGAAGTCTTGGAACTTATTTCAGAAGGTTTATCTAATCAAGAAATCGCAGATAAATTATTTGTTTCTCTCAATACAATCAAAACCCATACGGCTAATTTATTTGTAAAATTAGATGTAAAACGACGTACACAGGCTGTTACTACTGCCAAAGAATTGAATATCATTAAATAGTATAACTATTTCATTTTCAATTGTTCAAATAAAATCATACTTTGGTATGAGTCCTTTTTAATGGCTTTTGGCTTATTTCGGTTCGTCATTAAAAACAAAAATTATATCGTATGAAAAAAATTATCTGGAAGTTCGGTTTTATCTCCTTTGGCTTAATGTTATTAGTATTATTTGCGGGCTACTTATTTGGAGTAGGTACAGATGTAGAAGATTTTAAAGGGGGAGAGATAGTAGGGTATACATCTATGATAGTGGCTTTATTTGCTATCTACTTTGCTGTAAGACAATATAGGGATGACCACAATGGTGGTGTAATAAGCTTTGGAAAAGCATTTAAAGTGGGAATTTTAATTGCTTTATTTCCTTCAGTTTTATTTGGCTTGTTTAACCACGTATATATTGAAGTTATTGACCCTGATTTTATGGTGAAATACACGCAGTATACAATGGAGCAAGAAGCGGGTAGTGCTGTATCTATGGATGAGGTAATGGCTGAATTGGATAAACAAAAAGCAGAGATGCCATTATTCTTTAATACCTATTTTCAGGATTTTTTAATGTTTATCACTGTATTTATTATTGGTCTGATTATGAGTACAATATTTGCCGTTGCTCTCAAACGAAACACTCCTAAGGATGATAGTGGAGATACACTTGAAGTAGCTACATCATAAAAATTTAAAAGCCCGATTAATTAATCGGGCTTTTTTTACTATTTGGTCGGTCTGTAATCAATCTTTTAGTTAAAGATTATTTTTTGTGTCGTCTCACCTTCAGGGGTACTTATTTTTAATAAGTATAATCCATTGGGTAAGTTGTTGCGCTCAAAGCGTAAATTGTAAACCCCGGCATTTTGTTTTCCGTTTACCAGTTCTGCAACTATTTTACCGGTTAAATCATACATAACAACTTTTACATCTTGTGTATTTGCTAATGCAAATTGAACCAATACTCTATCGGTAGCAGGGTTTGGATAAACACTCATTAATGCAAAAGAATTGTTGTTCTCTAGTGTTCCTATGCCATAAGTAGGTGGGTTTTTTGGTGCTTCAATGTCCTGAGTTGCTTTTTCTGCACTTTCAACTAATGAGGTATTTAAGTGGTTTTCGCCATCTTTTGAGTATTGACCTTGTCCAAAGCTTTCGGTAGTAGATGGGGCATTAATTTTATCTACAAAATACCAGTTGGCCTGGGTACTATCGTCTTTAACATCTAATATGAAATAACCATGTTGATCTAAATCAACATATTTCATATGTGGGTTAGGTATATGTCCAGGCGGTACAGGTGATGGTAATGGATTGTTAATCTGAAATTCTAAACCTGCAGCAGCTAAAGCTCCAACGTTTTCGTCAAAATTAGCTGAGGTAATACTCGGTGTTGCAAATTCTACTGCTACAGAGCCAGCCCCAGTTGTTCTATCGTAATTAGGTACAGGCGCATAAAAAGCTGCTGGGTCAACAACTGTGTCTGCAACATCAAAAGCAAAGGTACTGTGGAAATCACCTGTAAGCCATACTACGTTATCAATATTAGCAGAGTCTATATAATTGATAATTCTACTGCGTTCGGCAGGGTATCCATCCCAAATATCTAAGAAAATATTTTCTACATCTTGTGGAGTTTGTCCGCCTTGTGCAGCCCAACCCACATGAAATTCTGAGAAGATAACTTGATTGGCAACTATTTTCCATTTTGCAGATGAGTTATCCAATTCATTTAATAACCAGTTGCGTTGTGCATTACCTAACATAGTACGTGTAGGAGAGTATAGTGCCGGATTAGTAACATCTAATATTTGTATTTCTCTACCTTCTAGTCGAGTATCAATCATAATTAAATCAACTAAGTTTCCGTAGTTTAAGGTTCTTACAATTGTAGTATCAGAATTATCTCTAATCGGTAACCATTCAAAAAAAGCCTGCTTGGCTAATGATTTTCTTAATGTCCAACTACCTTCAGTTGTTACATCATGATTTTCAGCTCCGCTTGTATAAGAGTCATTAGCAGACTCATGGTCATCCCAAATATTGATGAAAGGATGTTGTTGATGTGCACGCATTAAGTCTTCATCCAATCTGTATAAAGAGTAGCGGGAGCGATATTGCTCTAAAGTTACGGTTTCAGTACTGTCGTGTTTTCTTGGTCCATTGCTTAAAGCAGTGTCTCCGTATTCGCCATTTCCATATTCATAAATATAATCTCCTAAGTGAATGATGCCGTGTAGGTCATTTCTATCTGCAATTCTACCATAAGCATTAAAATAGCCCGCCTCGTAATTACTGCAAGATGTTACTGCAAATCGTAAGTGATCTGTTGTTGTACCTGTTGGCGCCGTTTTGGTACGCCCCATTAATGAGTTTGCACCCATTGCCTGAAAAAAGTAGTAATAAGTGGTGTTGCTAGATAATCCGGTTACGTCAACTTTTACCGTGTAATCTCTACTAGAGTCTGTGCTAAAAGTACCTTGAGTAACAATGTTGTTTGCAAGTGTATCTGTGCTTACATACCAGTTTCCTGTAATTGTACCTGCAGAATCTGGCGTAACCCTAGTCCAAATAATTACTCTATCACTCATTGGGTCGCCAGAAGCTACTCCATGATAAAAGGGTTTTAAGTTGGCATTAAAACTAGTACGAGAATTTGATGGGTCTCCGTGTGCATTTAATTGTAAGCTTACATTTTTAAGGCTTGGACCTGATGTAGGGCTTACTATACTTTGAGCAGTTACCTGTGTTATAGTAATTGCAATACATAATATAAGTAGTAATTTTTTCATGTTATTTTTTGTTTACAAATAAACTCTCAGTTAGTTAATTGGTAATTATAGTAGTGTTAAACTAACTGAAAGACTTTGTTATAAGTGTTAACTTTGTACGCTGAAAAACAATACATCATTGTATTGGTTATCACTATTTAATATTAATGTAATAATTATGAGTTTAAAATCAGGGTTTATATATGTTGGAGACCCACTGTGTTCATGGTGTTATGGGTTTTCTAATGAATTAGAAAAAGTGAAGGAACACTACAAAGACGAGTTTTTCTTTAGTGTAGTTTTTGGAGGCTTAAGGCCTTACACAAAAGAACCAATGAAGGATGATGATAAGAGTATGCTTATAGGACACTGGGAGGCTGTGGATGAAAGAACCGGAATGCCTTTTGGTTATGATATTTTAAAACCCGAATCGGAGTTTATATATGATACTGAAAAGCCATCTAGAGCAATTGCTGTTATTAGACAGTTGAAGCCAGATGATACATTGGCTTTTTTTAAGGATGTACAAATTGCCTTTTACAGGGATAATATTGATACTAATATTGCCGAAAACTATTTTCCTTTATTAGCTAAATACGGTGTTGATGAAAAAGAGTTTGCTGACTTATTTGAGTCTGAACAAATGAAGGCACAAACCTTAAGTGATTTTCAGTGGGCTCAACAAGTTGGGGCAAAAAGCTTTCCTACATTGGCTCTTCAGCACGACAATCAGTTATATGCTGTTGCAATTGGCTACAGAACTTTTGATGAAATAAAGACTGTTGTTGAAGGTATTCTAAATCCAAAAGAAACTGCTAATTAATATAAAAGCCTCCCAATAAGGGAGGCTTTTTCAACTAACCAAAAACCAAATTAAAATCTTACAGATTTTACTAACTAAGTAACCAACTCAATTAGATGTACAAATTTATGTATATACATTTAATTTAAATGTCATACAGGTTACATTTTGCATATTATTTTACAAAGGGCTAATAATGCTCTGCTTTTTAGAGCTTAAATTTTTAGGAATAACTTTAACTATTTCATCAGCTAAGGCATTGATGACTGATAATTTGGATTGAGCTTGGTTGTAAATTATACTTACTTCTCTTGTAGGTTTTGGACTATCAAAATGTTTTACATATTTCTGATACTTATTGTCTAGCTCTAAGGCATATAAGTAGGGTATAAGTGTCATGCCAAACCCTTGGTGAGCAAGCTTAATTAAAGTATCAAAGTTCCCGCTCTCTAGCTTTAGGTTGCTTTTTTTGTTGCTATTAAAAGCATTATCACAAAGGTTTACCACATTGTTTCTAAAGCAATGACCGCGATTTAGCAATAAAATATCATTTATGTCCAGTTCAGAAACTAAAACAAACTCATCATCAAATAATCTATGTCCTTCGGGTACATAAGCCATAAAGGGCTCATAGTACAATGGTTTTTCTATAATTTTACTCTCATGTAGCGGTGTTGCTGCAATTGCCGCATCAAGGGTGTCTTTTTTTAGCTTGTCTACAATCTCATCAGTTTGTAGTTCTTCAACTATCAGTTCTATCTTAGGGTATTTATTGCTAAAGTTTTTAAGCAATTTTGGGAGCAGAGTAGAGGCAATCGTAGGGATAACACCTAGCCTAAATTCTCCAAAAACCTCTCCTTTACCTTCAGCAATAATTTCATATACTTTGTCCGCTTCAAACTTTATGGTTCTAGCTTGCTCAATAATTTTTTTCCCAATTTCAGTTGGTTTAATAGGGTGTTTGCTTCTATCAAATATCAAAACTCCCAACTCATCTTCTAGCTTTTGGATTTGCATACTAAGCGTTGGTTGTGTAACGAAGCTTTTTTCTGCTGCTGTAGCAAAATGTCTATATGTGTCTACAGCAATAATGTAGTTTATTTGGGTTAGTGTCATAATATAAATTATATCGATAAGTATGTGATTTTACATCGATGTTGCTAATGTAATAAAAGAAAACCTGTTAAGTCTATTATAATTAGTAAATATGTAGGAGGTATAATTTCTTATTTTAAATTTGTGTAGTAACTAAAAGCATAAAAAATGAAGAATCTAATCAAATCAGGACCTTTATTGGTAGTGATGATGTTTGTAATGTCATCATTTGTAAGAAATAAAAGTGTAGAACTAAGAATTAATTTATCTGAAGGGAGTCAGATAGAAACATCCCTAACAATTGATGCAGTTTCGTTCTCTTTGGACTTAGGCGAAGCAGCAGGCTCTACAACTAAAATGGCTTATAAAATCACTCAAACAGTTGAGTCAAAAGAAAAAGACACTTATAAAATGAAAAGTGTTTTTAACTCTATGAGTGTTGCTATGGAACAAGGAGGGGGTAATAGTTCTTATAATTCGGAAGATTATGACTCTACCGATACATTTCAGGCAAGAATGCATGAATTAGTGGGTGGTATGATAGGAAAACCGATATTAGAAACCATTAATACAAGAGGAGAGAGCATTGGTAAGCCAGACTATTCTGCTTTTAATGAAGAGATGGTAAAAAATATGCAGCTAGATCAAATGCAAAGTAATTTGAATTTTGTGTTGCCGGAAAACAAGGTTAAAGTTGGTGATTCATGGACAGTTACCAGAGAAGAGAATGCTAATGGGATGCTTAAAAAAGTAAATACTATATATACTGTTAGTGATATAAAAAAGAGAGAAGTACTACTAAGTGTTTCTGGAGATATTAGTGGAGAAGGAGATTTACAAGGTATAAAAGCTTCTATAAAAGGAACACAAAAAGGAACGGCTATAGTAGATAGAAAACATGGTGTAAGCTTATCTAGTAATGTTATACAGAATACAAATATTGCAATGAGTATGCAGGGACAAGATATGAATATGTCTGTTACTACAACAATTACATCTACAAGCGAAGTAAAAGAATAAACACTTCTTGTAGAAGTTGTTGTTTCTTATTATAAATTTGCGCAATCTTATACATCACATAAAGGTTTAATAAAAAATGCTGAGTGGGGGATATAAGTAATTTTTATATAAACTTTTAATGAATAAAAAATGAAAAAAGCAATTCAATTAATTGCAGTATTTGCTGTAACGTTAGCAACACTATCATCATGTGGAGAGAAAAATAACAAGCTAAGAATAGATTTAGCAGATGGAGCTGTGTATGACACAAAAATGTCAATGACTATGTCTATTAGCTCCCCGTTAATGGGAGAAGTTGATGGACAAGATAATGTGATGGATTTTAGTATGGAGCAAGCTGTTGCTACAAATGAAGATGAAACATATACTATTACAAATACCATTAATAAACTAGATGTGAATTTTGCAGGAGAAGAGATGTCTTTTGATGCAGAAAGTGTAGAGGGGAATGATACAATACCTGCTGAAATAGGGCAAATGTTTAAAGGCTCGTTTGCATTTACTGTAGATAAGCTAGGTAAAGCTATTGGCGAAATGACATATACAGGTTTTCCCAAAGCAATGGGGGAGTCATTAAACTTAAATCAAATGGGCTCTGGTATGGCACTTGTGTTTCCTGAAGAAGACTTGACAGTTGGCTATACATGGACTACAGCACAAGAAATGAATCAAAACGGTTTAGATTTTACTGTAGAGTTAACCTATACAGTTAAAGAAATGACAGGAGATAATGTTCTTATAGAAGCCACAGGCCCACTAAATGGCGAAGGTCTTGTGCAAGGTATTACTACCACCGTTAGCGGAAACATGGGAGGGACTTATACAATTGATAGAGCTACTGGTTGGTTAAAAGTTGCAGATTATACTACTAATATGGATATGTTAATGGTTGTTCCTGGGCAAGATGAGTTAAATATGAACACTACAATAGATATGTTGTTATCAAGTGAACTTAAATAGTAACACTTGTTTGAAGAATTTATCATAAGATTAAAGAATGCAATAAATGAGCCTCTGCCTGGTGTAGAGGCTCAAATGCGTTTGGTGCCACCAAACAGACAAAGACTAACTGCAAATAACAGTGGTATCACTCCAAGAAAAGCCGCTGTTTTAGCACTTGTTTACCCAAAACAGGCTATACCACATATAGTATTTACACTACGTAAAAAATACCCCGGAGTACATAGTGGGCAAATAAGTTTTCCGGGTGGGAAAGTTGAAAAAGGAGATGCAAATCTTATAGAAACAGCTTTAAGAGAAGCAAACGAAGAAGTAGGCCTACTTACCCATAAAGTAGAGGTAATAGGTAGCTTAACAGAAGTATATATTCCGCCTAGTAACTTTTTGGTAAATCCGGTAGTTGGTGTTCTTAATGAAGAGCCGGACTTTATAAAGCAAGAGTCTGAAGTTGAAGAAATACTGGAGTTTGAGATAAACCATTTTTTAGATTCAATTAACCTTATTGAGAAAGAAATACACCTAAAAGATAGAATCATCAAAACACCTGCCTACCAAATTGATGGGCACATTATATGGGGTGCTACTGCAATGATGATGAGCGAACTTGCCGAGTTAATAAAGCAAGATACTATCTAAGCATATCTAAAGTATATAGTATAGGGTGCAATACTGATGCACCAAGCAATTCAGATCTATCAGCTGACCATCCATAAATTGGATCCGGTAAATCAGCATTATCTTTAAAAGGCATTTCAATAGTAAGTGCTAGGCAATCAAAGCGCTGCCCAATTTGATTTGTGCAAATACTCATCTTTGCATCACCATGTTTATCTTTTGGGTAACCATATTCATCCTGAAAGTCAGGGCAGGTCTGAATCCAATTATTAATAAATTCTGTTTGAAGATTGTCTATTCTATCTGTAAAACCAGGGTTACCTTCTGCACCTGCAACAAAATTGTAGGGTAGTTCTTCATCTCCGTGTACATCAAGGTTTAAGTCTACACCAATTTCATCCATTTTATTTCTAACATGTAATACTTCAGGGCTTTTCTCTAAACTTGGGCTGTCCCATTCTCTATTAAGGTTAGCACCAGCAGCATTGGCTCTTAGGTTTCCTATAATACTTCCGTCTGGGTTAATGTGCGGAACAACGTAAAAAACAGCTTTATCTAATAGTTTTCTAGCCACAGAATCTTCTTCATCTAACAAGCGAAATAAAAAGCCTTCCATAAACCACGATGCCATACTTTCGCCAGGGTGCTGGCGAGCTATAACCCATACTTTCTTTTTGCCTTCAGCGGGTTCTCCAATTGTTAAAAAGTCTATATCTCTGTTTTGTACAGTTTTGCCTAAACTTTCTAATTTACATCTGTTAGACAGCTGGGCAGTATGTACCAAATCTAAATGTTGCTCATACGAGTAAGGTGCAAAGTATGCGTAATAAACAGAGTTGTATTCCGGAGTATGTTTTATAGTTAAGGTAGCGCCATCATACTCTGTAGGTACTCTAAACCAAGTTTTTCTATCGTAAGATGCACATGCATTATAACCTTTGTAGGCGTCTGCAAATGATGCTCCACCGGCATTTAAAATATGCATAGTACAAGCCTTATCTTTTGCATTTTGTAAACGGTAATGGAACCACTGATAGTGATGAGAGTTACTATCAACTCTAATGTTTAGCTTAATGTTATTAAAGTCTTGCGCTTCTATAACTTCAATGTTTCCGCTGTCAAAATTGTCAGATATAATCATAAGGCTCATTTGTTTGTAGCAAAACTAATGTATAAAGTACTTTTATTGAAACCTTTTACCATTAATATTCGTAAACTAAATAGTAAGGGACTAAATACCGGTTAAATAGTACCATTACTAATTAACTATACATTTATATGTATAGAATGTTAAATTTGTATAATGGCTAGGTGCATTAGGTTGTGACTAACCAAACTAATACGCTAGAAAAAACGTTTAATTTATAAAAAGATAAAAAAAATGAAAAAGTATATAGGTTTATTAGCAGCAGTGGTACTAACATCATCAGTATTTGTTGCTTGTAAAAAAAATGATGATGACGCTACAACACCTACAAACACTAATAAATTACGTATGCATTTTCATACTAGTTTAGGTGATAATGAAATTCAATTGGGAGTTGAAGGACAAGATAACACAGGCAGGAAGTATGTAATTGATAGACTTCAGTTTTATATTTCAGATTTTACACTTGTAGGACATGATGATAATGTGGAGTACAACAATCATATTTTATTTGATGCAAATCAACCTTCTTATGTTGTAGGTGATATAGCCGTAGGGCACTTTAATAGTTTTAATTTTAATGCAGGTGTAAATCCGGCTGTTAATCATGATGACCCTTCTACCTATAAAACCGGAAATCCATTGGCAAACCAAAGCCCTTCTATGCATTGGGGCTGGGCTAGTGGATATAAGTTTATTGTACTAGAAGGTAAAGTAGATGCAGATGGTAATGGAGTAGCAGACAAAGATTTTGTGATTCATGTTGGTACAGATGATTTATTAAGAAATGTTTCTATATCAAACCATTTTGATACACAAGCAAATGCAGACTATACATTACATATGAATATTGATGTAGCAGAGTTATTTACTAATGTTGACTTGTCTGGTACGTTGATAGCACATATGCCAAACACATTAACAGAAACCGTTGCCGATAACATGCAGAATGCAGTTACATTAGAGTAAAATAGCCGAAAAGCTTTATATTTGTTTAGAATAAAACATTTTACACCATGACTACTAAAAAAACTTTCATGAGATTTCTGATGCTACTTGCAGTAGCCATATTCATTTTTTCATGTAAAAATGATGATGACAGCGATTCTTTTGACGGGAGAAACGTACGTATCAGGTTTGATATGACTTATGATACTACTACTTTTAGTCCAAACAATATCTATACAAATGACTTTGGTCAGCGTTTTAAAATATCAAAATTAGAGTTTTTGGTGTCTGACGCATATGTTGTAGATGGATTAGACTCAATTTCATTTGATAGTGTGAATATTGCAGGAATGAATAATAGATTAATACCAGTTGGAGAGTTAGAAAATGGTGGGTATAGCGGAAAATTTGGCTTTCAGGTTGGGTTAGATACTAATAGAAATAAAGTATATCCTCAGTTTTTAGGTCCAAATCATCCCTTAAAGACGGGCTGGCACTTTGGCGATAGCAGAGGCTATAAGTTTTTAATATTAGAGGGGGCTGTTGATACGAGTTCAACTCAAGATAAAGAGCCAACTGTACCATTTTCATATCATATTGGAGCAAATCAATTTGCCTTTAGCAGAGCTCAATTAAGAACTTTTTCTGTTGGAGCAAATAGATATGTAGACTTTGATTACTCGTTTGATGTAGAAGTACTTGTAGATGGTATTAATTTTATTAATCAACCGAAAGCAACATCTAATCCAACAAAAGCAGCAGATTTTGCGTTATCTACTATAATAGCTACCAATTTTAATAACGCCATACACTTACAATAAATATTTTGAAAGCACTTAGATACATATTGCCATTATTTATTTTCATCACATTTACTTTCTCTGAGTGTGAGGATGACCCTAAACCAATTTTACCAGTTGAGAATAATTTAAGGTTAGATTTTAGTGCAAGTGTAGGAACAAATGATTTTAGTGTAGATACAGAGTTTTTAAATGAAGACTCACATCCAACAAAATTTGAGACCTTTAAATTTTATATTTCTAGAGTTACCTTAGTTAAGGCAGATTTAACTGAAATAGAGGTAAAAGATGTTGCCTTAGTAGACTTTAAAAGCAATTTTAGTAAAAAAGTAAGAATGAATGTGCCTTCTGGTAACTATGTGGCAATTAAGTTTGGTATAGGTTTAGACTCTGTATTAAATGCTTCAGATCCTGCTACTTTCCCACAATCACATCCATTAGGTATCAGTCAAGGTACATATTGGAGTTGGGCATCGCAGTATAAATTTGCAATGTTTGATGGCAGGGTAGATACAGTAGGTAACTTAGGCTCAGCTACAGATGTATTAGTATCTATACACCCCGGAACAAATCCATTGTATAGAAAAATAGGAGGTCTTCAGCATACATTTACTACCAATACTACATCTACTGAAGTGGTGAATATTGATGTAGATATGTTTGAGATATTTAATGGAGATGCCGGCAAGGTAGATATTACTGTAGATAATCAATCTCACGTAACACCTTCTGATAAACATATTGCTACACGCATAATGGATAATTTTGTAAATGCATTTAGCATTGAATAATGAGAGCTATCAAGCGTATTATACCTCTATTATTTTTTATCCCTTTTATATATAGTTCTTGTCAGCAAAATGATGAGTATGTGTCTGAATTGCCGCAAGGTTTCCCTGAATTAGAAATTCCCGAAGATAACCCTATGACCAATGCTAAAATTGAGCTTGGTAAGAAGCTCTTTTTTGATACAGCACTGTCTAGAGACTCTACAATATCATGCGGTTCATGCCATTTTATGCAAAATGCCATGACGGATCCTAAGCGATTTAGTATAGGTATAGACAATCAGGCGGGTACTAGAAATGCAATGAGTTTGGCCAATGTTGCTTACGGTACAAGCTTTTTTAGAGATGGGGGAGTACCCACATTAGAGATACAAGTAATTACTCCTATAGAGTCTACAGAAGAGATGGATATACCTATTGTAGATGTAGCTAAGCGCTTAAATCAAAATGCAGAGTATAGAAAGTTATTTAAAAAGGTGTTTAATGATGAGGTTACACCTTTTGGTATAACAAGGGCAATATCTGCTTATGAGCGTACAATTATAAGTGGTAACTCACCTTTTGATAAATATCATTTTCAAGGAGATGATACAGCTCTTAATGATTCTGAAAAGAGAGGGATGGAGTTGTTTTTTAGTGATAAACTGAACTGTTCATCTTGCCATACCGGATTTAACTTTAGCAATAATACCTTCCAGAATAACGGTTTATATGTAGTCTATGAAGATATTGGTAGAATGCGTATAGAAATGGACTCTGTAAACTATGGTAAGTTTAAAGTTCCTACATTAAGAAACATAGAAGTAACCGCCCCCTATATGCACAATGGTAGCTTAAATACCTTGGAGGAAGTAATTGAGCATTATGCAAAAGGAGGGATGCACGGGAAGTATCAAAGTGAGTTAATTACCGGTTTTGATATTACGGATTCTGAAAAGCAAGACCTAATCAACTTTTTGAAATCACTCACCGATAAAGACTTTATTACAAACCCCAACTTTGCTCCGTAATCATTAGATTTGCTTTCTAAGATTTAAGTATACATGAAAGTACATTTTATTGCTATAGGCGGCAGCGCAATGCACAATCTTGCATTGGCATTACATCACAAAGGATATGAAGTAACAGGTTCTGATGATGAGTTTTTTAACCCATCTAAAGGACGATTAGAAAAATATGGTTTATTACCAGAGTCTGAAGGTTGGGATCCTGCTAGAATAACAGAAGATTTAGATGCTGTAATTCTTGGAATGCATGCCAGAGAAAATAACCCTGAGTTACAAAAAGCAAAAGACCTTGGCTTAACTATTTACTCTTACCCGGAGTACTTATATGAGCAGTCTAAAAATAAAACCCGTGTAGTAATAGCAGGAAGCCATGGTAAAACAACCATAACTTCTATGATACTGCATGTATTGCATTACCATGAAATGGATTGTGATTATATGGTAGGAGCACAACTAGAAGGTTTTGAAACCATGGTGAAGCTTACCCCGCATAATGAGTTTATTGTGCTGGAAGGAGATGAGTATTTATCATCGCCAATAGATAGAAGACCAAAATTCCATTTATACAAACCTAATATTGCATTGCTTAGTGGTATTGCTTGGGATCACATCAATGTATTTCCTACCTACGATAACTATAAAGAGCAATTTGAAATTTTCATTAACCAAATAGAAAAGGGCGGGGCTTTAATTTATTGCCAAGCAGATAGTGAGGTTGTGGATTTGGTTGAAAACACGCAAAATGAGATTAAGATGTTTCCTTATAACACACCTACATACTATATAAATGATGGTGTAACGTACTTAGAAACTCCGGAAGGTGATTTACCCTTAGAAATATTCGGTGAACATAATCTAACCAATATGGAAGGTGCCAGATGGATATGTAACCAAATGGGAGTTACAGACGAACAGTTTTACGAGGCTATAGCCAGTTTTAAAGGTGCATCTAAACGATTAGAACTTATTGCTAAAAACGATAATACAGTTATATATAAAGACTTTGCACATTCCCCCTCTAAAGTTAGTGCTACGCTAGAGGCTGTTAAAAAGCAATACCCAAAAAGAGAGTTGATAGCCTGTTTAGAGTTACACACCTTTAGTAGTTTAAATACTGAGTTTTTACAGCAGTATAAGGGTGCTATGGATAATGCTGATGTGCCTGTGGTATATTATAGCCCTAAAGCTATAGCACATAAAAAATTAGCCCCTATCTCTGAAGAGCAAGTAAGGCAGGCCTTTGATAAGGATGACCTAACTATTTTTACAGACTCTGATAGTATACAAAGCTTTCTGAAGGAAAAGGATTGGGCAAATAAAAACTTACTCTTAATGAGTTCTGGGAACTTTGATGGGATAGACCTCAATACTTTTGGGCAAGACTTAATACAATAAAAAAAGCCGAGCATTTGCTCGGCTTTTTTGCTTTATAAAGAGTTGATATTATCTATTCATAGAAATTAAGAACTCATCATTGTCTTCAGTTCTCTTAATTCTATCATTTAAGAACTCCATAGCTTCTACAGGGTTCATATCTGATAAATGCTTACGAAGTATCCACATACGTTGTAGTACACCTTCGTCAAGTAATAAGTCTTCTCTACGAGTACTAGAAGAAACAAGGTCAATAGCCGGGTAAATACGACGGTTAGCAATTTTTCTATCTAATTGCATTTCCATGTTACCGGTACCTTTAAATTCTTCAAAGATAACCTCGTCCATTTTAGATCCTGTATCAATTAATGCAGTAGCAACAATGGTTAATGAACCACCATTTTCTATGTTACGAGCCGCACCAAAGAAACGTTTTGGTTTGTGCAATGCATTTGCATCAACACCACCCGATAATACTTTACCGGACGCTGGAGAAACTGTATTATATGCACGTGCTAAACGTGTAATAGAGTCTAAAAGAATTACAACATCATGTCCGCATTCTACCATACGTTTTGCTTTTTCAAGCACAATGTTTGCAACTTTTACATGACGATCCGCAGGCTCATCAAATGTAGAGGCAATAACCTCTGCATTTACGCTACGGGCCATATCAGTAACCTCTTCAGGTCTTTCATCAATAAGCAAGATAATTAAGTAAGCCTCCGGGTGGTTAGCAGAAATTGCATTTGCAATGTCTTTTAATAACATTGTTTTACCCGTTTTTGGCTGTGCTACAATCATACCACGTTGTCCTTTACCAATAGGGGCAAAAAGGTCTACAACACGTGTAGATATAGTACTGTGTTTATCTGTAATGTTAAACTTTTCATCTGGGAAAAGAGGAGTTAAATGCTCAAAAGAAACACGGTCTCTTACAAAATCCGGTTCTCTACCATTTATCTTTTCAACTTTTACCAATGGAAAATATTTTTCTCCTTCTTTTGGTGGACGTATTTGTCCTTGTACAGTATCACCGGTCTTTAATCCAAATAATTTTATTTGAGACTGAGATAAGTAAATATCATCTGGTGAGGTAAGGTAGTTGTAGTCCGATGAACGTAAAAAACCATACCCATCAGGCATTATTTCGAGTACACCTTCACTGGAGATAATTCCTTCGAATTCGTATTCTTTCGTTTGATTACGGCGATTATCGTGATGGCGGTTGCCATTACTGTTGCCGTTAGTATCGTTGCTATCATTTCTGTTTTGATTTCTGTTTTGATTACGATTGTCATTTGCAGGACGACGGTTGTTATCTCTAGGAGTATTATTGTCTCTCTGAGGGCGACGATTGTCGTTTTGTCTCTGACCTTCTTTTGGTGCAGGAGTAGACTTTTGGCCTTCACTTGCTTTTGTTGTGTTCTCGCTTTTTTCTGTACGCTTTTCAGTACGTTCAGCAGTTGCTGCTGGTTTTGCACTATCCGTTTTTGCAACGGGTTTTCTTGTTTGCTCAGGTTTTCTGCGAGTGTCTCTTTTGGGTTCATTTTTGGCAGAACTATCGCCAGAGTTACTTACAGCTTTTGCTGTAGTAGTAGCTTGTACGTCTAATATTTGGTAAATTAAATCTAACTTGTTTAGACGTTTGAATTTAGGAACATTCAGCTTTTCAGCGATTTCCTGAAGCTCCGGAAGTTTCTTTTCCTTTAGCTCTGTAATATCGTGCATGCTATTTGATAATTATTTTTAAAAAGTAAAATGATTTTGTTTGTATAATGTGAAATAAAAAAACCAAGGGGTCTTCAAATTATTTTAATTGAAATAAAGTAGGGACTTCTTATTAATGAGGTAATTATACCGAATAAGTATAATGCAAGTATACAAATAAATTGAATATCAATAACAAATAGGCAATTATTTTCTGCTATTTTTGCCAAAAAACAACTACTAATGATTCAAAGAATCCAATCTTTATACTTATTAATCTCTGCAATAATTAGCGGAGGCTTAGTTTTTGCTTTTAGTTTATGGACTATAACCGGTGGTTATAAAGTAATGATTACCGATGAACCTATTGCTATGGCACTATTCATTTTATCAGCAATACTATCTATTTATACCATTACTAAGTATAAGGTTCGTCAAACCCAATTTGTACTGGGTAGGCTTAATATTCTCATCAACTTAGCATTGGTTGCTTTATTGGTATATAAAATGATGAACCCGAACTTAGCTGTTGGTGAGGTAATAGAGAGCCAAGGTATAGTAATGGGGTTTCCGCTGGTGAGTGTAATTTTAATTGCTTTGGCAAACAGGGCTATTAAAAAAGATGAAGATTTGGTTCGTTCAGCTGATAGGTTGCGCTAACGATTACCCAATTCTATTACTTCTAAATCTTTTATTTCTCCATCTTCTAAATTAAAGCGAAGCATAGTTCGTACTTTATGAAAACCATGCTTTCCGGCAGCTCCGGGGTTCATATGGAGTAGTCCTAGTTTTTTGTCATACATCACCTTTAAGATGTGTGAGTGCCCACAGATAAATAGCTTTGGAGGATACTTATATAAATCTTCTCTGATAGCAGGGGAGTACCTACCCGGATAACCACCTATATGAGTAATCCACACTTTTACTCTCTCACAAGTAAATTTCTGATGCAAAGGGTGCACAATTCTTACTTCTTGCCCATCTATGTTTCCGTAAACAGCCCTTACAGGTGCAATTTCGGCTAATTTATCTGTAACGGATATATCTCCAATATCACCTGCATGCCATATTTCATCAGCCTCTTTACAATAGTCAATAATCCTATCATCAATATGGCTGTGGGTATCAGAAAGTAAAACAATACGTTTCATATAATTCGTTTGGAAAGCTTAATTTTGCTGCCATTGCAAATAAAAGAAATTCCTAAGCATTGCGCTACTTTATAGAACTATCATATAACGGAAAAAACTACCACGGATGGCAAGTGCAGCCAAATGCTATATCTGTGCAAGAAAAACTGAATGACTGTTTAAGCACAATTTTGGGACTAAAGATAGATGTAGTAGGTGCAGGAAGAACAGATGCGGGAGTGCATGCAAAATTAATGGTGGCTCATTTTGATGTGGATGAATTAAGCTATGATGTGGATGCTCTTACACTTAAAATGAATGCCTTTTTGCCAAATGATATATCTGTTTTTAAAATTTATAAGGTAAAACCAGAAGTACATGCTAGGTTTGATGCATTGAGTAGAACCTATGAGTATTACCTAACTGAGCATAAAAACCCTTTTGAAATAGATAGTGCTTATCGTTTGTACGGAAATTTAGACTTTGCGTTAATGAACAAGGCGGCTAAAGTATTGTTTGAGTACACAGATTTTGAATGCTTTTCTAAGTCAAAAACCGATGTTCAAACGTATATTTGTAAAATTATGCGTGCAGAATGGCAGCAGCGGGGTGATTTGTGGGTCTTTACTGTTCAGGCAGATCGTTTTTTGAGAAACATGGTGCGAGCTATAGTAGGAACACTGATAGAAGTAGGGCAAGGGAAGTTGGATATAGAAGGGTTTAAAAGAATAATAGAAAGTAAAAGCCGTAGTAAAGCCGGTGTATCAGTACCCGCACAAGGCTTGTATTTGGTGGATATAGAATACGACAAAGAAATTATAGATGTCTGAAGTAAGCGGTAAAGTTTTTGATTTAAAACTGTTAAACAGAATACTAAAGTATGTGCGCCCCTATAAGGGGATATTTATTTTATGTATGGTGCTTACCATAGTTATTGCCGGATTAGCATCACTACGCCCATACTTAATAAAGTACACTATCAATAACTTTATTGTAGAGCCTAATGGCAGTATGCTGTTAAAGTTTACGATGCTGATGATAGGTGTTCTTGTATTAGAAGCCATATTTCAGTTGGTGTTTACCTACGGTGCAAACTGGCTGGGACAGAGTATTATTAAAGACTTACGTATTAAGCTATACAAACATGTATTAGGGTTTAAACTAAAGTATTTTGACAACACTCCTATTGGTACGTTGGTTACCAGAGCCGTATCGGATATAGAAACTATTGCCAATATTTTTGCAGAAGGTTTGCTGGTTATTTTTGGCGACCTCTTTAAGATAATTGTAATTATAGCGGTAATGTTTATTACGCTAGATTGGCGCTTGGTATTACTAAGTTTGGCTGTTGCTCCAATACTATATTTTGCAACCTTATTTTTTCAGAAAGCAATTAAGTCGTCTTTCCAGGATGTACGTACTGAGGTTTCTAAGCTCAATGCATTTGTACAAGAACATGTAACGGGTATGAATATCGTACAGATATTTAACCGTGAGAAGGCAGAGATGGACAAGTTTAAAGTGATAAATAAACGTCACATGGACGCCAATATTCGTTCTATCTGGTACTTCTCTATTTTCTTGCCGGTATTAGAAATTGCCTCAGCTATATCTATAGGTTTAGTGGTATGGTATGGCGGAATAATAGCCTTGAATGTTGATAATATAAGTATTGAAAACTCACAGGTGTTGGGAGACTTAACGGCTATTATACTTTATGTGAATATGATGTTCCGTCCCTTACGCCAATTAGCAGACCGTTTTAACACTTTGCAAATGGGTATGGTGGCATCGGATAGGGTATTTAAGATATTAGATACCGACTCTCGTATTGAAGATAATGGCGTAAATGACTTAGATGATGTAAAAGGCGATATTGAGTTTAAAGATGTAGTATTTGGCTATAACGAGGAAGAAACCATTTTGAAAGGAGTTTCTTTTAAAGTAAAAGCGGGGGAGACCTTGGCTATAGTAGGTGCTACGGGTGCCGGAAAAACAACAATCATTAATCTATTAAACAGGTTTTACCCAATACAAAGCGGTACTATTACTATAGATGGTGTAGATATTAAAACGGTGAAACTTGATTCATTAAGAACCCATATTGCATTGGTATTACAAGATGTGTTTTTGTTTTCAGACTCTATTTATAACAACATTGTATTAGATCAAGATATTTCTTTAGATATAGTTAAAGAGGCCGCAAGAGTTATTCAGGTTGATGAGTTTATAGAAGAGTTGCCTGATAGTTATCATTATAATGTACGTGAACGCGGTACTATGCTGTCTGCAGGGCAGAGACAGTTATTAGCCTTTTTAAGAGCTTATGTAACTAACCCGGATATATTGATACTGGATGAGGCTACTTCATCGGTAGACACGCACTCTGAGATACTGATACAAAATGCTATAGATAAGATTACAGAGAACAGAACTTCTATAGTTATAGCACATAGATTAGCTACCATACAAAAGGCCGACAAAATCTTGGTGATGGATGCCGGCCGTGTTGTAGAAGAAGGAACTCATCAAGAGTTACTTCGTAAAAATGGTTTCTATACTAATCTATACGAAAAGCAGTTTATTGGTGATGAAGTAGATTAAGCCTTAGCTATTTTAAACTCTACCTCTAAGTGTTCCCATTCAATAGAAATTTCTCCATCTTCATCCACTTCAATTTCTAAGCTTTCTTGCATTTCTTTTGATTTTTCTGGAGTAACTGTAAAACGCATTACATCTAGTTTTTCATCATACTTATAAGCACCCCATTGTTTTGCTTCAGTATTTATGATGATAGTCCACTTTTCTTTACCAGGTATAGTAAATAAGCTGTAAGTACCTGCCTTAACTGTAGTGCCGTTAATCTTTACATCTTTATCAAAACTGATGGTAGTAGCTTCGTTAGCTCCTGTTCTCCATATTTTATCATAAGGTACTAAGTCGCCCCAAATGGTTCGTCCTCTTACTGATGGCGAGCTGTAGTTTACGGTTACTGTTACGCCATCAATTGTTGCGCTAGAGCTTTTAGCCGGACTCTTTTTTTCTTTTTGTGCATTTGCTGTAAATGTAAAAGCAAGCATCAGCATAGCAATAGACATTAATTTTTTCATCTTATTTTTCTTTAGGGTTAAACATTATAAATTTATCAAATAAACTGGTAAGTACCCGAATTGTTTTGGGTATCTTGGTTTTAAAAGTAAAAAACTATGATGGAGAAAAATCTAATTAAACAAATACTAATTGATAGAGGGTTGTATAAAGATGATTATTTCAACCAATCTCTTTATAAAATTAGTGATTCTGTTATGCTAAAGAAGGATAGTGAATATGCACTTTCTATGGGATATAGTACTTTACAAAACATGCATAATATTAATCATGTTGGACTAAAAGAAATCCTTGAAAATTTTACCTTAAAGCAAGACGAAGAGATAAAAATAATCTCTATTAACCCTATTAAAGAGCCTACAATTCCGCCAACTGATATTGGAGATATTATTAGAATCTACTTCAATCCATCAATGGATTTTTTATATGGTGTTTATAAAAAGCCTACGGATGAGGAGATAAAAAGACGTCATATTGATGAATATAAGGAGTTGGTAATCGCTAATAAGGATACTAAGTCTACCGAGCAAATAGTTCAACTTTTGTATGATAATAATGCAAGTCAAATAGATTCTGTAGCGGCTTTAATTTATGGATTGAATATATCTTTATCTGAAGCAGACAGCATTGTTTTGAATAGTCAAACATGGAGCCATATGAGAGAAGAAACAGACCGTATAAGAGCTATTTTCTTTTCAAAGGATTCTGATGAGGGTTAGTTTATTTGCTTAGTTGTTTTGGGTATTTTGGTTTTAAATAGTGAGCATGATGGAAATAGACAGAACAGAAAGAGCAGAATTATATAATAAAGCTAGGAAAGCTTATGAGTATTGTTGCTCTAATAATACTGAGGAATTAGAAACGGACTTAGGTTATTCGTTGAGCTATATAAAACCTGTAGATAAATGTATCAAGGTTTGTTTTTTTGAAATTGCCATAGAACACACTTTAATTGAAGTGTGGTTAGATTTACAAAAGAATGGGGCCTCTGTGGGGCACTATATTTATCAAGTCGACTCAAAGCTTGATTTTCAAGATGAGTTTTTAAGTTTTTATGATTGATGACTGAATTACAGAAAAATAGTAAGCTAAATCTTATTATGACTCTTACCTATTTCTCTTCTAAAGAAGAACAGGTGAGGTATAAAAAAGCAGTTCCGTTTGTACACATTCCCATTGAGATAATGGAGCAATGGTTAAGTGGTTTTTTGCCTGAACAAGAATGGTTTAGAGAGATTTTTACAAAGGAAGAGTTTGTTACATTAAGTATGTTCAATGAAGAGTGTTTAAAAGCTCAAAAATTTATGAAAAAAGAGGATTACCCTGATGTCCCTGATGTTTTTGAGATTGAGGAATGGAATTATTTAATGGCAAAGGCACAAGAAACAATTGATAAGCTAGATAATGGAGTATAGTTATGACAGCTAAAGAGTTTGTAAATAGCTTAGAAACTGAAGTGCTTAATCTAAGAGAGTCTCCTTTAAACATAAATACTTATGATGATGAGCTATTAAAGCTCATAAAGTATTATGATGTATCAAATTTTGAAATAGGGGCGATTTCTTTTTTTACTGAAATTAATGAAGCTAGTGATTTGTTTCATATTGGTAGGATAGAGTTAGATGAACTATATTTTGATACAAAGCTTAGAAAATGTTTTTGGCTAAGTTGGGAAACTCAAGAAATATTAGGTTGGTGTGCAAAAGACAACGAGGCCTTTTTAGATGCTTTAAGCCTTATGTCCAATTTTTTCAATAAAATGACCTTTGAGAAGTGGGATAACGAGGCTTTAGTTTGGTCTTATTTAAATAAGTGTAAAAATGTAGCTGGTGGTGAAGAGTATGATGAATTTTATAGGCTTTTATTTGGGGTTTAATTTTTAAAAATATATTTGGTTTATAATATAAACTAGTTTATATTTGTAGTGTAATTAATTTAATCATTGTAAAAATGGATAAAGATTTTGACCAACAACAAGGCTTAGAAGTAATACAACAAATGATTGCTACTGCTAAGCGCAACGTAAGTGATAATGGCTTCTTTTATTTATTATGGGGTTATGCTGTACTCATAGCTAGTTTGTCTCAATACTACATGCTAAAGTATACTGATACTGAATTACATTTTTTACCATGGCCAATACTAATGACAGTTGCAGGAATTACAGCAGGTGTAGCAGGAGCTAGGTATAATAAACGAGTAAAGGTGAAAACGTATTTTGATACACTAATGGGCTACCTGTGGGGGGCTTTTGGTATAAGCTTATTTCTTGTATTATTATTTATGCCTAAACTAGGGTATGAGAAAACCTATCCGGTAATAATGATATTATATGGTATTGGTACGTTTGTATCAGGCGGGATGCTTAAATTTGCGCCTTTAGTAATTGGCGGCATTATATGTTGGGTAGCTGCAGCTATTACACATTTTTTAAGCCCAACTATGGAAGTACAGCTATTGATATTGGCATTGGTAATTACATGTGCTTACATTATACCGGGTCATATGCTAAAATCTAAAGCTTAAGAGGAAAAGATGTTTAAAGATTTAGATCCATTATTACATTCGCAATTACGCTTATCCATTATGTCATTATTGGTAAGTGTAGAGAGTGCTGACTTTAACTATCTGTTAGATGAGACTGGTGCCACAAAAGGCAACATCAGTGTGCAGATAAATAAGCTTAAGGATGCTAAGTATATAGAGGTAAAAAAGACCTTTAAAAACAATTACCCACATACAGTTTGTAAAGTAACTAAAACAGGTATAAACGCCTTTGAGAGATATGTAGAGGCCATATCCGGTTACCTAAATAATAAGAAATAAAAAAAGCCCTCATCAGAGGGCTTTTTTTATGAAAAGTGTAGATGAGATTAATCTAAATCATCTTGGTGTAAATAACCTGTATCTCCACCTAATAATTTTATTTTGTACCATTCTCCTTCTTGCTCAATTACTTCAAACTCTAATCCACCCGGTACTTTAGCTACAACATCAGCATCCTTAATAGGGTCTTTATAAACATTTACACGGTCTTTAGAAGAACCATCTGTTTTTACTTTAGTTGCATTTAAGTTTACGCCTGCATCTAAGCTCCAGTCATGTGGCTGAATAGTTATACCATAGTGTTTTAGCTCTGCAGTAAAAGTTTGCCCTTTTTGTGCATTCTTATAAGCATCACCATAATCATCTTCATCTGGGTCTAATTGGTATGCTGTTCCGTAATGAGTTACAGCATTGTCAAAATCTCCTACAGCTTCGTAAAAAATACCCATATTGTAAGCTGCTTTCGGGTTGTATGGGTCATTGTCATATACTTGTTTGTAAACTTGGTAAGCCTCGTTTATTTTTCCTTCATCTAAGTAATCTTCTGCCTTTTTTACGTCGTCTTTAAATTCTTTTACTTTAATTTTTTCGAATTTAAATTTCTTGTAAGTAAAAGATGGAGCAAAATAATTCAGTATTTGGTTTGTCATCTTTTTCAAACCTTCATCTGCAATAGTAGTAGCGGGCTTTAAAGCTCTAATAGCATCGTATTTGCTGGCGTTACTTTTACTGTCGTTTACAGAAGTTTTAAAATCTGTAGTTGCCAATATTTCTCCGGTCTCAACAGAAACAACTTTTATTCTAGCTTCAACATTTACAGTTCTAACAGCCCGATAAGTTGTCTTTCCTTTGTAAGTTCTTGGGTCAGCTTTATCGCTAGATGTAAAAGAAGAGTTTACAAAAACAAATGCATCAATCCCTAATAGCTCACCAACTGTAGATGCTTGGTCTTGATTTACTAAGCCACCTAGTGTAAAACCTTGTTCTTCAATTACACTTTGTATTTGGCTTCTTTCAACTAATTTAAATACGTTGGTGTTAAAACCATCTATATAAGTTTGGCCTTCTTCAGCACTTAAACCTACCAATATTGTTCCTATACCTCTATCACTTTGTAATAAACCGGCAACAATGTAATCTGATAATACATCGCCTTTAAGGTTGTTATTTCTGTACCTAAGGTCTTTGTTTTGCTCTTCCTCATCAGCATTGATGATGGCAATCTTTTTTACATTTTGTAATACCACTTCGGGTGGTTGTATTACAAATGCACGTAGTTTTTGTGCTTTAACGGTATTGGTAGCCGAAATGAAAGCAACAAATAAGAATAATAATTTACTTGTACTTAGTAGTTTTCCTTTCATAATGATTTGGATTAGTTGGACATGCAATTTACAAACTAATCCGAAAGAGACAATTTTGATGCCAAAAATTAATTCTTAGCGAAACTGTTAAGTTTTTCCTTCAAATAAATACCTGTGTATGAGCCTTTAGTATTTACAATTTCTTCCGGTGTACCTTGTGCAACCAAATTACCACCATCTTCACCGCCTTCAGGGCCTAAGTCTACTACCCAGTCTGCAGATTTAATTACATCGGGGTTGTGCTCTATTACCAATATAGTATGTCCTTGCTCTATTAATGCATTAAAAGAGTCTAATAGTTTTTTAATGTCATGGAAGTGTAAGCCGGTAGTAGGTTCATCAAATATAAATAGGGTATTACCATCAGAGCTTCCTTTACTTAAAAACGAGGCTAGCTTTACACGTTGTGCCTCGCCACCGGATAAGGTGCTTGACGATTGCCCAAGGTGTACATAACCTAAACCAACATCTTGTAAGGGCTTTAGCTTTTTAGCCACTTTTGGCTGCTTATTGGTTTCAAAGAAATCAATTGCCTCATCAATAGTTAGCTCTAATATGTCTGAGATATTTTTCTCACCATAACTAACTTCAAGCACTTCTTTTTTAAAGCGCTTACCATTACAAGTTTCGCATACCAAATGCACATCAGCCATAAACTGCATCTCAATGGTGACTTCTCCTTCTCCTTGACATGTTTCGCACCTACCACCATCAATATTAAATGAGAAATGGCGTGTTTTATAGCCCCTTACTTTTGAGAGTTGCTGATCTGCAAATAAGGCTCTTATTTCATCATAAGCCTTTATATAGGTAACAGGGTTAGAGCGAGATGATTTGCCAATAGGGTTTTGATCTACAAACTCAACACTTTTTAAGGAGTCTAAAGTCCCTGTAATTTCTTTATAATGTCCTTTTTTAGCAACGGACTCTCCTAAATGCTTTTTAATTGCAGGGTAGAGGATGTGCTTAATTAATGAACTCTTACCGGAACCACTTACACCTGTAACGGCTGTTAGGCAACCTAAGCCAAACTTTACATCAATATTTTTGAGGTTATTGTGTCTTACCCCATTTAGCTCAATAAACTTTTTGGGTTGTATTCTTTTTTCTGGAATACTTATTTCTAGTTTACCATTTAAATACTTGGCAGTTAAACTGGTATCGTCTTTTGCTATATCATCAAAATCTCCCTGAAATATCAATTCCCCTCCATTAGTACCGGCATAAGGGCCAATATCTATAATCTCGTCTGCAGCTTTCATAATGTCTTCATCATGCTCCACTACAATTACAGTGTTTCCTAAGTCTCTTAGGTCAAGTAATACTTTTATTAATCTTTCGGTATCTCTGCTGTGTAAACCAATACTAGGCTCATCTAAGATGTACATAGAGCCTACCAAGCTGCTGCCCAAAGATGTTGCTAAGTTGATACGTTGTGATTCTCCACCTGATAGGGTTGAAGAGATACGATTGAGTGTTAAATAACCCAAACCAACATCGTTTAAGAATTTTAGTCGGGTGTTGATTTCAATCATCAATCGTTTTGCCACTTTTTGCTGATGCTCATCAAGCTCAATTTCACTAAAAAATGCTGCTAGCCTATTGATAGGTAAATCTACCAACTCCGTTATGGCTTTGTTGTTTACCTTTATATAAGTAGCTTCTGGTCTTAGTCTGGCACCATCACATGTATGGCAAATGGTTTTACCACGGTACCTAGAGAGCATTACTCGGTATTGTATTTTGTAGCTTTTAGATTCTAAGTATTTAAAGAAAGCATTTAAGCCTTTAAAATACTTATTACCATCCCATAACAGCTTTTTTTCTTCTTTAGTAAACTGGTAATAGGGCTTATGTATAGGAAAATCGAACTTATAGGCATTCATTACCAATTGTTCTTTCCACTCTTGCATTTTTTCGCCTTTCCAGGCTACTACAGCATCTTCGTATATAGATAGGGATGTATCGGGTATTACCAAGTCTTCATCAATACCTATTACACTACCATAGCCTTCGCAAGTTGGACATGCACCATAGGGGTTGTTAAAACTAAACAGATGAACCGAGGGCTCTTCAAACACCAATCCGTCTAACTCAAATTTATTAGAGAACTCCTCAACAGCACCAGTGTCCATGTTTTCTACACGGCAAACACCATGACCTTCAAAAAAAGCGGTTTGTGCAGAGTCAGCTATACGGTTTTTATTGTCTTCATCTTCAGTATTTACAGCAATACGGTCTACAACAATCTCTATATCTTCAACAACATCATGTTTTTTAGATTCAATGTAATCATCAATACGTACAACTTCACCTTTAATTTTTAAACGAGTATACCCTTGCTGTTGTAATAATTTTATTTGTTCAGAGAGCTTTCTGTCTTCTTCTAGATAAAGAGGGGCTAGTATCATCAGCTTTGTCCCATCTTTATAACTGTTTACATAATTGGCAACATCAGTAACCGTATGTTTTTTTACTTCGTTGCCTGATACCGGTGAAATCGTTTTTCCGATACGAGCATATAGCAGTTTTAAATAATCATATACTTCGGTAGAAGTACCTACTGTAGAGCGTGGATTTCTGCTATTTACTTTTTGCTCTATAGCTATAGCTGGGGCAATGCCTTTTATATAGTCTACTTCGGGTTTGTTTAAACGCCCCAAGAACTGACGTGCATAAGATGACAAACTCTCTACATAACGTCTTTGTCCTTCGGCATAAAGTGTATCAAACGCCAATGATGATTTACCGGAACCCGAAATACCTGTAATAACCACAAGCTTATTACGAGGGATGGCTACACTTAAGTTTTTTAAGTTATGTAGTCTGGCACCCTTTATCAGGATGTTCTTTTTGGGGTCAAGCTGGTCAATTCCGTTTTTATTCATCTCAAAAATGTCAATTTTGCAAAGTTACCAAAAACCAAGCTCAATACCTTTTATATTACAAGTATATCTATAGGATGTTTATACATTTTTTTCATTTGTATAGATTTTTTTCTATATTTGATTTAGCGTACTCAATTCTGCGCCTATTAATAATTAAAAATATAAGCTTATAGACACACATTTACCTTCTTAATTTATTTAGATAGAAAACAACTAAAACAAGGAAGGTTATGCGTGTACAACAAATTTCTGATAGTGAGCTTATAGCACTATACCTAAGCGGTAAGGAACAACATCTCGAAACTTTAATCAATCGTCACAAGCAAAGGATATTTACTTATATCTTGTCTCGTATACAAGATTACGACTTAGCTGAAGACATTTTTCAGGATACTTTTATAAAAATCATTAATACCTTTAAAAGAGGTAAGTATAATGAAGAAGGTAAGTTTTTACCTTGGGCATTACGTATTTCTCATAATTTGGTAATAGACCATTTTAGAAAAAATAAAAGAATGCCTAAGATGGATAACTCATCGGATAGCTTTGATATTTTTGATGTATTGAGCGACGGTAAAATAAATGTAGAAAACCAGATGATTAAAGATCAGATTGAAACTGATGTGAGAAAATTGGTTGACGAATTACCTGAAGAGCAGAGAGAAGTTTTAATAATGCGCCACTATGCTGATATGAGCTTTAAAGAAATTGCAGAGCAAACAGGGGTAAGCATTAACACAGCTTTAGGCAGAATGCGTTATGCATTAATAAACATGAGAAAATTGATAGAAAAGTATAATTTGAGCCTAACGCAATAAAAAAACTTTGGGTTGGGTATACTAATAAAAAAGTTTTATTCGTTTTACATACAGTTTAACTTAAATCACTGTAAATGGATAGAACTTTTACTCTTAAAACATTTGATCAAATTTCAGCCCCAGAGCCTTCAAAGCAGACCATACAGAATATATTAAATTATTCGAAGGCCCTTAATGTTCAGAAGATGAAGAACGGTGAAGATTTTGAAATGATAATGAACTAAATTAATTGATTGTTACTTTTAAACCCCGGCGTAAGTCGGGGTTTTTTATTGCATCAAACTTTTTCTGCCAATTACACTGGTAATAGGGTCTTTACTAATATCATAACTACGAGCAGGTGAGTATTCTCTACCAAAGTAAATAATCTGTAAATGCAGTTTATTCCATAACTCTTTTGGGAATAATCGTTTGGCATCTTTTTCGGTCTGCACTACATTTTTGCCATTGCTAAAGCCCCATCTATACATTAATCTATGTATGTGAGTATCTACCGGAAAGGCAGGGTAGCCAAAAGCTTGGCTCATTACCACCGAAGCTGTTTTATGTCCAACAGCAGGTAAGGCCTCTAAATCTTCAAAGTTGTCGGGTACTTTACCATTGTGTTTTTCCAAAATAATTTTTGATAAGCCATAAATACCTTTCGATTTGGTGTCTGATAAGCCACATGGTCTTATAATATCTCTTATCTCTTCTACAGATAGTTTTATCATATCTGTAGGGTTATCAGCTTTGGTAAAAAGCTTAGGGGTAATTTTATTCACACGCTCATCAGTACACTGCGCAGATAATAAAACGGCTATCAATAGGGTGTAGGGGTCTTTATGTTGTAACGGAATAGGTGTTTCGGGGTATAATTCCTCTAATTTATTGATTACAAAATCTACTTTCTCTTTCTTTGTCATATACCAAACAATCAAATAAATATCTTGTTAATTAGCACAAAGTAACCAAATACAATTGATAAATGACACATTTAAAAGAAGGAGACAAAGCACCTGATTTTACCACGGTAGATGAACAAGGAAATCAAATATCATTGAGCGATTTTAGAGGCAAGAAGGTGATACTGTATTTTTACCCGGCAGATAATACACCTACCTGCACTAAGGAGTCTTGTAATTTTAGAGATAATTATGATATGCTTCTAAAGCAAGGCTTTGTGGTATTGGGAGTAAGTAAAGACACTGCCAAAAAACATCAAAACTTTATTGAGAAGTTTGATTTACCATTTCCACTTTTAGTAGATACTGAGAAAGAAATTATTAATGCTTACGGTGTTTGGGGGCCTAAGAAATTTATGGGTAGAGAGTTTGACGGAATTCATAGAGAAACATTTGTGATAGATGAAAATGGGATGATAGAACGTGTATTTTTAAAGGTGAAATCGGACACACATACCGAGCAAATACTGGAAACTTACAATAGTTAATAATTTATTTGCAAATAACTTTGTAGAGATAATGTATTTCTTACATTTAGCTTCCAAATAGTTAAAAGAATACCAGTGATGAGTAAAGATAACGAAGCAAAAATGAAAGCCCTAAAGCTTACAATGGATAAGCTAGATAAGACCTATGGAAAAGGGGCGGTAATGAAATTAGGTGACTCTGCTGTAGAAGAAGTGGAAGCAATCCCTACGGGATCTACAGGTTTAGATATTGCCTTAGGTGTAGGCGGATTTCCTAGAGGTAGAGTAATAGAAATATACGGACCGGAATCATCTGGTAAAACTACACTTACCTTACATGCAATTGCAGAAGCACAAAAAGCAGGCGGTATAGCAGCATTTATTGATGCAGAACATGCCTTTGACCGTTTTTATGCTGAAAAATTAGGAGTAGATATTGCAAACTTAATTATATCTCAACCGGATAATGGTGAGCAAGCATTAGAAATAGCGGATAACTTAATTCGTTCGGGTGCTATAGATATTGTAGTAATTGACTCTGTGGCTGCTTTAACTCCAAAAAGTGAGATTGAAGGAGAAATGGGAGACTCTAAAATGGGCTTACATGCTCGTTTAATGTCTCAAGCTTTACGAAAGCTAACTTCTACAATTAGCAAAACAGGCTGTACTGTAATCTTTATTAACCAATTACGCGAGAAAATTGGAGTGATGTTTGGTAACCCCGAAACTACTACGGGTGGTAATGCCTTAAAGTTTTATGCTTCTGTTCGTTTAGATATTAGACGTACATCACAAATAAAGGATACTGATAATGTAATTGGTAACCGTGCCCGTGTAAAAGTGGTAAAAAACAAAGTTGCACCGCCTTTCCGTCAAGCAGAATTTGATATTATGTATGGCGAAGGAATCTCTAAAGTTGGTGAATTGATTGACTTAGGTGTAGAGTATGACATTGTAAACAAGAGCGGCTCTTGGTTTAGCTATGGCGATACTAAACTAGGGCAAGGTAGAGATGCAGTGAAAATGATATTGAAAGATAACCCAGAATTGGCTGAAGAAATTGAAACCAAAATTAAGGCTTCAATTGCTAAATAAGTTGAATAAAGAATAATGCTGAAGCTCGGACGTTTATACTCCGAGCTTTTTTTATTTTTGTAAGTATGAAAAAGATAATTGTATGTATGCTTGCGCTAGGCTTTTTTGCCTGCACAAATCCGGAAAAGAATACCGAAGGTAATGGATCATTACCTAATACTGGTACTGTACAAAATAATACACCAGTGTCTAAGCTAGATTCTGTATCTGAATACCTTAAAGCAAACCCTAATGATGCAAACGCTTATAACCAAAGAGCAATGCTAAACCTGAAAGCAGGAAAAGGTCCTTATGCAGAGTTAGATATACAGCAAGCTATTAGGTTAGATTCGTTAAACGCAAATCATCATCTTGCAAAGGGTAAGATAATGGTTGGGAATAAAAAAACTCGTTTAGCCAAAGAAAGCTGGGAGAACTGTATAAAGCTAGATCCAAAAAGTGTTGAATGTAGGTTGAGATTAGCAGAGTTACTAAGTTCTGCTCCTAAGGCTGGTCCTAATTCTGCGGATTATACCAAGTCAATGCAGTTATTAAATAAGGTTTTAGAGTTAGAGCCTCAAAATGCTGTGGCTTTTTATTTCAAGGGAATTAATTATGTACAAAATGCAGATACAGCAAAGGCTATAAACAATTTGCAATTAGCTGTACAATATGATCAGAAATTTTTATTGGCTTTTGAATTATTAGGGGCATTATATGCCGGCAAAGGAGACCCTTTAGCCGAAAATTACTATAACATTGCTATAGATATAAACCCGAATATAGCTAGAACACATCATAACTTAGGTGTGTATTACAAAGATGTAGGTGAGTATAACAAGGCAATTGATGCATACTCAAAGGCAGTACAGCTAGACCCTAGTTTTACGGATGCACATTATGCATTGGGTTATTTACATTATGATTTAAATGTATTGGATGTAGCTGTAATGCACTTTACTAATGGAATAGAGTCTAGAGAAAGAGATTATAGATGTTATTTTGGTAGAGGCTTGAGTTACGAAAGAATGGGAGATGTTGCCAATGCAGAAGCAGATTATAGAAAATGTCTTTCTATATGGAAATATGACCCTGCTATAGAAGCTTTAACTAGAATTACGGGTAAAGCTCCTCAATTAGATTAGGATAATCTGTAGTTAATCCATCAACTTGCCAATCTATTAGTTTTTCAATTTCTAGGATGCTGTTTACTGTCCAAGGTACAATACGCATCTCTTTTTGATGAACCTTTTTAATCAATTTTTTATCTACTATAGTATAGTTTGGGCTGTATGTGTTTGGTATAAACCCAAGCATTGTTAAATTTTGTTCAAGCCCTTCATTATTATTTACTATCAAGCCTAATTGCATTTTTGGGTAGTTACTATGTAAGTATTGAAGAGTTCTTACATCTAGAGATTGTAGAGAAGTTTTTTTTATAATTCCTTTAGAGGCAATAACATCCATCACTAGTTTTGAATAAGTATCAGGTTTAGGATGAAATATTTGGTCAGTATTTTCTGCAGATCTAATCTCAATATTGTAGTTAACAGGCTTAAGTTTATGAAGCTTTATATAAGCTTCAACAGTATCTATCACATCTGCCAGCAGGGGCTTATATAAACTTACTTTTTCTTGCTCTGGAAATAAAGGGTGTTGCTTACTACCACAATTGTAGTTTTTTACTTGAGTATAAGTCATCCGATAGGTATTCAAGTAATTTTGATACGATTCGGATATTTCAAACCCAAATTCATCTAAACATATCTCGGCAGAAATATATGCTTCGTTAGATACTAGTACTTTTCGGTCTCTAGTAATTACTACATCCAAGTCTAGAGTAGTAACACCAAGGTCTATAGCTTTTATAAATGCAGGAATAGAGTTTTCGGGCAATAAACCACGGCAACCTCTATGGCCTTGTATATCTATAGTTTTGTTATTGCTACAAGAAGAGATAAATAAAATGAGTGCTAAAATGCTGAATAGTTTACTCGCTACTCTCATTTTTCTTCTGCATCATTATTTTTTGTAATTCATCCCAGTTTTCTTGAGTTAAGGACTCTAAGAAATTCATTTGGCCTGCGCCTTTTAGCCATTCACCGCCATCAATTGTAATTACTTCGCCATTTACATATGCAGAGTAATCAGAGACTAAATATGCAGCAATATTTGCTAGCTCTTGCATTTCGCCAACACGTTTAAGCGGAACGTTTTTCTCTAGTTCAAATTTATCTTTTATGTTACCGGGTAGTAATCTATCCCAAGCACCTTTAGTTGGAAACGGACCGGGAGCAATAGCATTACTTCTAATACCATATTTAGCCCACTCTACAGCCAATGAACGAGTAATAGCCAATACACCTGCCTTAGCAGCAGCAGAAGGCACTACAAACGATGAGCCTGTCCAGGAGTAGGTAGTAACAATATTTAAAATAGTAGAGTTGGTTTGTTTGGTAGCAATCCAGTGTTTACCAAAAGCCAAGGTACAGTTTGATGTACCTTTTAATACAATATCTATAACAGTATCAAAAGCTCTGTTAGAAAGTCTTTCTGTAGGGCATATAAAGTTGCCTGCTGCGTTATTTAGTAATACATCTACTTTTCCAAAATGCTTAACAGCTTGTTTAAGCATGTTTTCTACTTCATCGTAATTTCTTACATCACATTGTACAGGTAAAACTTCGCTGCCATTTTCTGCTACCATTTCATCGGCAGCTTTTCTTAATACATCTATTTTTCTGCTAGATATAACCAATTTAGCACCAAGTTTTAAAAAATAACTACCCATAGCTCTGCCTAATCCGGTTCCGCCACCGGTAACAACAATTACTTTGTCTTTTAGAGAACCATCTTTAAGCATAGGAGTGTTATACATACAGGTCTTAATTAAATATTATTATAGATGTAAACTGCGGTTTAATGCAACGCTTAATTAATAAAGCCGTTATTACTCACACAGAAGTGCTAAGATAACTAAATAAAAGTTGGAACACTAAAACTTCTACTAAACATAAGTGCATAACCGTATGACTAATACTTTTCAAATTAATCTTCTCAAATCTTTTTTGAGCATAGGTGTTTTATTTACTTTTGGTTGCTCAAATAATACTACTGATAAAGAGATGGATAAAGGACCTGTTGCAATTAAAGTTCCGAAGGAACTAACCATGCATGGAGATACAAGAATAGACAATTACTACTGGTTAAACGATAGAGAAAACGAAGAGGTAATAGCCTATTTAAATGCTGAAAACGATTACACAAAAGATAAACTAAAACATACCGAAGATTTTCAGGCTTCTTTGTTTGAAGAGATAAAAGGGAGGATAAAAGAAGATGATGAATCTGTACCCTATAAGTCTAATGGGTATTACTACTATACCCGTTTTGAAAAAGGAAAAGAATACCCTATTTATTGCCGTAAAAAAGAAACCTTAGCGGGGAAAGAAGAGGTAATGCTAGATGCCAATGTATTGGCAGAAGGACATGCTTACCACCAGATTGGAGGTTTAAGTATTAGCCCAGATAATAAGATGCTTGCTTATGGTGTAGATACAGTAAGCAGGAGGATATATACCATCCATTTTAAGAATTTGGAGACTGGTGAAACACTTTCTGAAACAATCCCAAATACAGGTGGTTCTGCTACTTGGGCAAATGATAATACTACTTTATTTTACGCCGTTAAGGATGAAACAACCTTACGTACCAGCAAAATTTTAAAACATAAGTTAGGTACATCTGCAGGTACAGACACAGAAGTATTTAGCGAAGACGATGACACATATGTAACGTTTGTATATAAGTCTAAGTCTAAAGACTATATTATTATAGGTTCATACAGTACCTTATCTACAGAGTATAGGTTTTTAGATGCCAATACACCAGATGGAGACTTTTTGGTATTTCAGCCCCGAGAAAGAGACTTAGAGTATTCTATAGCTCATTTTGGAGACTACTTTTACATACGTACCAACTTAGATGCAAAAAACTTTAGGTTGATGCGTACCAGTGTAAATGCTACTTATAAAGAAAACTGGGAAGAAGTAATTGCTCATAGAAAAGATGTACTACTAGAAGGTATTGAGATTTTTAAAGATTACTTGGTAGTTGATGAAAGAACAGATGGTTTAACCCAATTGAGAATTATTCGTTGGGATGATAAATCAGAACATTATTTAGATTTTGGCGAGGATACATACTCAGCATATACATCAACAAATCCAGACTTTGATACTGAGATATTGAGATACGGCTATACTTCATTAACCACACCAAACTCTACAATAGATTACAATATGAGCACGCGCTCTAAAAAGGTAATGAAAGAGCAAGAAGTTGTAGGTGGCTATAACAAAGATGATTATCAGTCTGAGCGCTTATGGGCTACAGCAAAAGACGGTACAAAAATACCGATGTCTGTAGTGTATAAAAAAGGTATTAAAAAAGATGGTTCTAATAATCTGTTGTTATACGGATATGGATCATATGGTAATACAATAGACCCATATTTTAGTACAGTAAGACTAAGCTTACTAGACCGTGGTTTTGTATATGTTATTGCACATATAAGGGGTGGCGAATATTTAGGTAGACCATGGTATGAAGATGGAAAGCTTTTGAAAAAGAAAAACACTTTTACCGATTTTATTGATTGTGCTGACTTTTTGGTAGAAGAAGGGTATACAAGCCCAGATAACTTATATGCAATGGGTGGTAGCGCCGGAGGTTTGTTAATGGGTGCTATTATAAACTTACGCCCAGAGTTATTTAATGGTGTGGTTGCCGCAGTACCTTTTGTAGATGTGGTTACTACAATGTTAGATGAGAGCATACCACTTACAACAGGTGAGTATGATGAGTGGGGTAACCCAAATAATAAAGAGTACTATGAGTACATCAAAAGTTACTCTCCGTATGATAATGTAGAAGAAAAAGAGTACCCAAATATGTTGGTTACAACAGGCTTGCATGACTCGCAAGTACAGTATTGGGAGCCAGCCAAATGGGTAGCAAAATTAAGAGATAAAAAAACGGGTGATAACACATTGTTATTACATACAAATATGGATGCAGGACATGGAGGGGCATCCGGACGATTTGAACGTTTTAAAGAAGTAGCTATGGAATATGCATTTATCTTTGATCTAGCGGGGATTAAAGAATAAGTATTCGGTCGGCTACGAATTGTTCAAGCTGAGGAAAAAACTGCTTGAACTCATTTCCGAAAGCATCGTAATGGGTTTTTAACTCTTCGATGCTTTCGTCCATTTTAGAGTCAAATGATGCACGCCTACTCATACCATATAACACATTAGTCATCCCTTCTATATTCCCATAGTTTACTAGCCAATTATGCTTTTTCATGTAAGGGAGCAGTTGCTTTACCTTAGGTGGTAAAATATCATATTCTTCATCAAACGTATTGTATACTCTTTGCGCATAGTCTGTAATATGAGTGCTGGAGTACTCATGGAAGTTTTTTGATAAGTAATGATCGTAAAAAATGTCTATAATTACCCCGCTATACAAGCCATACTTATCTCTTAACCTATTTTTGCTTTTATCAACTATAGCATGAGAGTCTGTATACTCATCGATAAGGTGGTGTAGTTTTATACCTTTTTGTATTCCGGTAGAGTAACTGCGGGCCATTTTACTGGTCACAGAGTCGGCAATAAAGTTGCCAATCATTAATTCCTCAGATTCTCCAGAAAGGTATAAGTGTGCCAAAAAATTCATGAATACAATATATGATATATATCAGCTTCTTTTAACAGTATATTTTATACTTTTGTTGTATTAAACTCTCAATAATGAGTTCGGCAGTCAGAAAAACAATACTTTTTTCATTTCTATTTATGTATAGTCTTAGCATTTTTAAGACTGTTATACCGTATGTAGAATATAAGCTGAATAAAGACTATATTATTGCTAAGCTTTGTGAAAACAAAGATAAACCTGAGCTTAAATGTAATGGTACTTGCCATTTGGCTAAACAAATAGAAAAAGCTGTTGAGGAAGACTTTGATACAAAAGGCAAAATACCAAGTGTAAAGATTGAGTATTCTGTGATAGCTCATATAAACTCTTTACCGGAGTTTAAGTTTTATTTATGGTCTACCAGTAATAATATTCCATTTGTTAACAAATACAAAGAACAAACCAACCTACAGATTTTTATTCCGCCCCCTCAGATTTCATAATCATATATGTTTTTAAGCTCTTTATAGAGCAATGATTATTTAATCAAATAATTCTATTATGCAATTAAAAAAGTTGCTGCTAGTAGGCATATTAGCAGTAAGCAATTATGCAATGGCATGTGATATATGCGGTTGTGCCAATATGAGCTCTACTTTAGGTACTATGCCTCAGTTTCAGCGTAATTTTATTGGCTTAAGATGGACACACAATTCATTTACATCCAGTGCATTTACAGAGTATACTACTACTGATAATTTTAATGAGTATGACCTATATGGTGGCTACTATGTACATAAAAAAGTACAGTTAATGGGCATTATTCCATTTGTAAGTAACAATAGTTCTTCTGTAGAGAATAATTATACTGAAAGTGGGGTAGGGGATGTAAGCTTATTGCTTAACTATACTGCATTTAATAATTTAGATAGTAATAAAAAGTTTACACAAAAACTAATAGTTGGTGCAGGAGTTAATTTGCCTACAGGTAAATATACCTCAGAAGAAGAGTTAAACAGCAACTCTCCTAGTAACTTTCAAACTGGTACCGGTAGTGTAGACTATATGGTAAACACTATTTATACTATTCGTTATAAAAAGTGGGGGTTTATTACACAAGGCTCTTATGTTTTTAATACAACCAATGCTTCTGATTATAAGTTTGGTAATCAGTTTTCCGTATCCGGAAGCTTATTTTATCAGAAGGAGGTGAAAAAGCAGATTTTTTTGCCCTCAATTGGTTTGCAGTATGAAAACTTAGATAGAGATGTAAACTCACGCAATTACTACCAGTATGGTACAGGCGGTAATGGTTTGTACTTAAATGTAGGTATGCAAGTGCATTTATCTACCATTTCTTTTGGTGCTCAGTATGCAGTGCCAATAGAGCAAAACTATGCGAAAAACCAAGTAGAAGCAAAGGATCGTTTTTCGCTGAATATTTCTTATTTATTTTAACACTTAACAAATTAAAAAATGAAAACTAATAATATATTTCAATCTAATAAATCAATGTTTTTTAAGGTAGCAGTAGTATCTGCTTTTGTTGCATTTACAGCTAGTTCTTGCGATAAAGATGATGACTCTACAGGAGGCACAAATCCGCAGGAAGATACAGAGGCTCCGGTTATTAATTTAATGTCGCCTGATACGAGTTCTACATTTCATAGCGGTGATACTATACATATACATGGTACTGTTACAGATAATGATGGATTACATGAGGTAAGTGTATCAGTAACTAATGATAAAAGTTTACCTGAATTAAATGTTACTGAACACACACATGGGCAAACCTATAACATACACCAAGAGTATATTATACCTACTACAATGCATACAAATATAGAGGTGAAAGTTGAGGCAGAGGACCATAACGGAAACAAGGCAACAATAACAAAGCCTTTCCATGTTCACATGTAAACCTTAGTTTATTTACAATAAAAAAGCCCCGCATTGCGGGGCTTTTATAATTAAAAGTGTTTGGTATATTAGTTAAGGCTGTAAACTACACCTAAGTTAATACCTACATATTGTGTGTTTGCTATATCGGCATCAGAGTCTCCATCAAACTTAATACCGTATCTAACATTTAAATCAATTCCTAACTGATCATTGATGTTGTATATTCCACCAATTCTTGGTGTAATACCTAAATCTGTAGTGCTTTCAGCACCATCAATGTCAGAGTCACCAACTGTAATACCTACACCAAGACCACCGTAAAAATCCATCATTTCACCTGGCATTAAATGATACTCACCATTTACCTGAATTGGCATTAATGTAAAGTTTGCATCTAATACCTCAACAGCATAAGACATATAACCAATTTCTAACCCTACAGATAAATTATCCGAAAGGAAATAATCAGCATTTAATTGTCCTCCAAATCCTGGATCAGCTAAATCGCCAAAATCAGACATTGGTAATGCAAAAGTACCGCTAACACCAATTTTTAATTGTGCGTTTGCGTTGTGGCTAAAACCTAAGAATAGTGCTAGAGCCGCTGTGATAGTAATTAACTTCTTCATGATATAAATGAATAAATTTTTGCCTACTCTTTTAGCTTTTCGGCATCCGCTTTTCTCTACCAGAACTAAATTTATAGTATATTTTATATAAATAATACTTTAAGCCTGATAACTTACTACAAAACAATTGTTAATAAGTACTGGTTATTAGTTATTTAACAACAATTAAATAGTCTTGTCTCAAGCAAAACAATCTTTGTGCCAAAAAAATTATAGCTTGTCTTTTTTAGAGGTAGGTAAGCTGATGATTTTTAGTAATTCGCCAGTATAACTGAGCTTAATGCCTGTTAAACAAATTCCTAAATAAGCACCGGTGTCTATGTTCCATGAGTTTGATTTATGGTAATAAATAGGTTTTCCATCTTTTACAACACTATGTCCTATTACCTGAACTTTACCTACGTTTTTTAATGGAGATCTGTTGAAAAGAACCCCCCTAATATTAGATTCTTGATAAGGAGTGTTTGTATTTAGTGCAATACCTGCATGTGTAACCAATACATCATCGTTTTGCCATGAAAGAGGCATTTTTCTAATCCACTTTAAGGCTTTTTCGTAGGTTATATCTTCTTTCTTAAGCTCTTTATAGAGCTTGTTTGCAGGAAATTTATCATGATTTGTGAGTAGGTAATGCTCATGATTACCTTTGATAAAGTATGTGAATTTAGGATACTCTTTACTTAGTTTTCGGGCAAATAACAGAGATTTTCCAGAGTGGGGACCTTTATTGATAAGATCTCCCACTTGGATTAAAATTTCATTGTCTTTATCCCAATGCTCTTTGATGAGTTTTTTAAAAGTATAATAACACCCGTGAACGTCGCCCACGATAAAAAGGTTGCGAGTATCTTTTACAGGCATCAGTAACTCTCCTTCCTAGCTGTTAAGCATTACAGGCATTACCAACATCAAAACATCTTCGCCGTCCTCTAGTCCGTCTGCTGGTACTAATATACCTGCTCTGTTTGGTGCAGACATTTCTAAGGTAATGTTTTCAGACTCTAAGTTGCTTAGCATTTCTTGTAAGAAACGAGAGTTGAAACCAATTTCCATATCCCCGCCATTGTAATCGCAAGTAAGTCTTTCATCAGCTTTATTGGCAAAATCTAAGTCTTCTGCAGAGATTTGTAACTCTGTACCTGCAATTTTTAAGCGTATTTGGTGTGTAGTTTTATTAGAGAAAATAGAAACCCTTTTTACTGAGTTTAGTAATGAGTTTCTATCTATCGTTAATTTATTAGGGTTTTCTTTTGGTATAACAGCATCGTAGTTTGGATACTTACCATCTATTAACCTTGAGGTTAAAACAATATTATTAAACCCAAAGCGAGCAGAGGTTTCGTTGTACTCAACTGTAACATCTGTAGCAGTTGAACCCAAAATACTCTTTAATAAGTTTAAAGGCTTTTTAGGCATAATAAACTCTGCTGATTGCTGAGATTGCATATCAGTACGAGTATATCTAACCAATTTATGAGCATCTGTAGCTACAAAAGTTAGGCTCTCTGAGTTTAGCTGGAAGAAAACACCTGTCATAACAGGTCTTAACTCATCATTACCAGTGGCAAAAATTGTTTTATGCACAGCTGTTGCCAATACTTCTGATGGTATAGTAACTTTACTAGGGTCTTCTAATTGTTGTGCCTTTGGAAACTCATCACCGTTTAAAAATGCCAATGCATACTTACCATGGTCAGAGTTAATTTCTACACTATGTTCGCTTTCATCTAAGATAAAAGTAAGTGGTTGCTCAGGAAACGTTTTTAAGGTATCTAGCAATAATTTAGCTGGTATAGCTGCTACACCAGATTCTCCCGACTCTATATCTATAGTTGATGACATAGTTGTTTCTAAGTCTGACGCTGAAATGGTAAGTGAATTATCATTCAGTTCAAACAAAAAATTATCTAATATAGGTAGGGTATTGCTGCTATTTACAACACCAATAAGTGTCTGTAATTCTCTAAGTAATTTTGTACTAGAAACAATGAATTTCATATGCCTTTTATTATGTTCTCAAAGAACAAATATATAGTATTTGAAAGGCGATTTACAGGAATATTTTTAACTACTTTTTAACAACTTATTCAGGTGCAAACCATCTGGCTGGTTTAAGTACATGTTGCAAGCCAAAAAACTGAATTAATACAAATTCTTTGTTGTCTACAAGTGCGTACATTCGGCTAGGATCATAAGCCAATTCTTCGTTTTCAAACATTGCTTTTGTTTCTTCTGTAGCTTCTTTTCTAAAGGCCAGTATTTGGTGTTTCTCTCCATCTTTACTCTCTATTTTTATTTCCATTACAGGAAGAGAGTTGATAATAGAGTCTTTTTTAGCCCAAATAGCATCTTCGGGTGTAATTAAGCCTTCATAACTTACATTTTTAAATGCGGCTTTATACTTGTTTACTTTAGGTGTGCTAAAGTTAATAGGTGCATTAGTTTCGGGGTTTACCATTGTAGGGGTATTATCCTCATCAAATGTTAAATTAAATGAAGCTTGTAATGAATCAGCATATAAAATTTCTACTCTAGCTAAGTTATTACTAGCAATTCTTGCAATTGCTCGGTCTCTCCATAAGTGTTCTTTTGTAAAAAAACGACTAGTTAAGTATCCATTAAAACCTTCTATATGAGTAATAAATGGCTCAGAAGCATTTTTAAGCATCATATATGTGCCTAATTGGTCTTGGGTATCTAAACCCACAAACAGTGTTTTGTTAAGCTCTCCATTTGTATATACTTCAACTTCTATACGAGATACAGCCATTCTTTTAATTACAGTCTGATGAGCCGATTTAGGAATAAAGCTTTTCATTTGTACATCATACAGCGTCTCCAGTAAATACTTTATAGAGCTTCTTCTTGCCTCATATTTACCATTAACCATCCATACGCCATTTTCATTACGCTCTAGGGTAACAGTGCTAGGAGATTTATCTGATAATACAATCTTATCAATACTAGCGGTGTCTTGTACAGCAAAATCATAGTCTTGTTTTCTGTCTTCACTAGAAGTACCTGTGCTATCATCTTTTATAGAAAGCCAATAAGCTAATCCACTTAAAGCAAGTATTAAGAGGAGGTATAGTGTCCATTTATTTTTCATCATCTAGCATATTTTCGTTTTCGTAGCCAAAGTTTAATTACCCCTAATAAGATAATTAATAATATAGGTGCTAAAGTATTAATCAACTGCCATTTTACTTTATTGTTCAAAGCTTCAGGCTTATTTAGTAATCGTAATACAATATCTCTAGATCGTATACTGATAAGATTGGTATCATCAAGCATATAATCAATAGCATTTAGCATAAAGTCTTTATTCCCAAATTCAGTACCGGTAAATTGGTCGTAGCCAAGTGGTAGTGGGTTGCCTTTAGGATAATCCGGTACAATAAGGTTTATTTGGTTTTTGATGATATCGCCGTCGGCAATAACAATCATCTGAGTTTCTTTTTTAGATTCATCGTAATAATTAATACCATCAATCTTTGGTTTAATACGCCCTTTGTAAACCGATTCAAAAGTACCCTCAAGTAATACACCTACCGGCAAAAATTGCTCTCTAAATAAATCTCTTGACGGTGGTTGGTATAAGTCCCTTAAACTAACAAGGGTAGGGGTAACCAATCGTCTACTAAATGGAGATGATTTTAACAGTATTTCTTTACGAATATTAGGAGACTTAAGGGTGTCTAATGTACTCGGAAACTCTAGCTTTATTGCGTTTAAGTTTTTGGTAATAGGGTGTTTTACAACAGGTAATATTGCAGGGAAGTATACCCATGGACGAGTTCTACGCTGATCATTTACAGATGCAGCTGTTAAATCCTGAATTAAATTACCATTTAAGCGTACCCCATATTTAAACAACATATCTGTTATGTTTAAATCATTTATTTGAGGTAGTGCCAAAAACTCAGGTTGTACTTGTAAGCTATCCATAGATGCGCGTACTGCATCTATCAACCAAATGGCTTTTCCGCCATTCATTATATATTGGTCAATCAGGTATCTGTCTAAATCGCTGAAGGCTTCAGTAGGCTTGGCAATAATTATTAAGTCGTTTAGGTTTAAGCGTTGTTGTTGCTCTGCAATAGATAATTGGGTGCCTGTAGAGTCAGACTTAAACTCTCTAATATCAAACCTAGATACTCTGTAGTTTTCAGACAATGTTCGCATCATGTCAGCAACATACTTAGACTCTAGCTCGCCATTACCTTCTAAGAAAGCTATCTTCTTTCTGTTCTTGGTAGAAACCCTTCTTATACTATTAGCCAGTGCATACTCTAAGTTTTGTATAGAACTGTTTAACTGAATCTCAGGGTCAACACCAATTTGACTATTCAGTAACTGTACAGGAAACTCGCTTCCCTCTCCGTAGGCTATTAATGCACCTGGGAACAATACTTGGTAAGAAGTACCGTCATTTCCTTCTTGCTCTATTTGTATAGGGTTTAAGCCTTTGGTTTGTAGTTGCTTGTATATATTTTCTCTATCCTTTTTACTTGGGTTTTCAGAGGGGTTTATGAAATCAAACTCTACATTAGAGCTATAAGCTCTAAACTCATTAAGCATTTGCTTGGTTTCATCTCTAAGTCTTTTAAAGCCCGGGTTTAAATCGCCCTCTAGGTATACTTTAAAGTATACAGTTTCATCTAGGTTTTCTAATAAACCTTTGGTTGCATCAGATAGGGTATAGCGTTTTTCAGAGGTTAAATCTAGTCTGAAAAATGAGTAAGAACCAATAATGTTTAAAAGCACTACAATTATAAGTGCTACCAACAATTTTAATATGTCTTTTCTTTTTTTATTCATTACCACTTTCTGCTTTCTAAACGAATTTTAGTGAGTAAAATGAAAAAGCCAATAAGGCTACCAAAGTATAGTAAGTCTCTACTATCTATAACTCCTCTGCTTAATGAGTTGAAATGCTCATTAATACCAAACTTCAAGATGATATAGTCAATCCCTTCAAATGCTTTAAAAGAGGCAACTTGATCAAATAAGTAAAACATGATAAAACAAAGTATCATAGAGATAATAAATGATACGATTTGATTGTCTGTTAATGAAGAGGCAAACAAACCTATTGCAACATAAGATGCCCCTAGTAGCAGTAGACCAATGTATGAACCAAATGTTCCACCACTATCTATATTACCCACGGGGTTACCTAAGTAATACACAGATATATAGTAAATAAGGGTAGGTATTAGTGATAGAATAACCAATACAACCCCGGCAAAGTACTTAGCCAGTATAATTTGTAAATCTGTAAGTGGGCGAGTAATTAACAGCTCTAATGTTCCTGCCTTTTTTTCATCGGCAAACATCCTCATGGTAATGGCGGGTATTAAAAACATAAACACCCATGGAGAGATAATAAATAAGCTATCTATACTAGAGTAGCCTCCCTCCAAAATATTCATATCGTTAGTCATTAACCATAAAAAAAGGCTGTTAATCAGCAAAAAAACTACAATTACCAGGTATCCGGTAAGAGAGTTTAAAAAGCTTTGTATTTCCTTCTTTAGTAATGCAAACATGTTATGCTTCTTCTTTTTTCAATACAGTCCAAGCCTCGGGTTTATCGGCAAAAAGGGCTTTGGTTTTTGCCCAAACATCCGCAAATAAAGCAGAATGTCGGTACTTTTCCAAATAAGATTCATCATCCCAATGGCTATAGGTAAAAAAGATGTTTCCATCTTTCTTCTCTTGCCACAACTCTAAGTGCTTACAACCTTCAGATGCTCTTATTAATGCCTTTGAGGCTGCAAATATGGATAAAAAATCATCGACCTTGTCTTTTTCAAAGGTCATTTTCACAATTCTTACAACCATTTTTATTACATATTATTGCTGAAATCTTTTTTCATATAAACCATAATTCATACTATGAGTAGTGTCAATATAAGGGCTGTTACTCAAATATTCTATTAAACCATCCATTTCTTCAATAGAGGTTGATGTCCTATATCGAGTATGTATAAATTGTTGTTTAACATCACTAATAAAAAAATAATCTATTACATAATGTACTCCTACTCCCCCAACTACATAGACAATTAAATAGTGAGTATCATCGTAAAGAACGCGATTTAACCCCTTAATATATTTCATCCAATCAAATCTATAATCAGTAAAGCTGATTTTATCTACCTCGGTAATATCACCTATTTCAAATGGACTCCCTTCAAAATCACTTAAGTATTTGATAATCGAGTTAGGAATTACCTCTTTTAAATTTGATGTTTTATACTCACTTGAAAGAATAAAACTCTCAGCATCAATATATGATTTTGTCTCTTTATGAGTTAGGTCGTTTGAGTTAATACAGGAGATAAAAAAAAGAAAGAAAAAATAAATTATACACTGTCTCATTCTTATATGATATATTAAGGTTTAAACTCAATTGTTATAGGGTCTTGCACCTTAATACCTAGCAACGATGCTGCTCCACCAATATTGTATCCATCGCTTTTATAAATAGCAATCTCTAAATGCCCCGCAGAATTAAAAAGAGCTAATTTTTCTCCTTCTTTCTTCGTTTCATTATAGGTTCTATTCAGCTTATTAATGCGATAGTTTCTGGGTAATAAAATTTCAAAATCTCTTGTTTTACCAACCTCTCTGTACTGCTTTTTAGTAATGTTGGTAACCAAGTTGCCAAAATGGTCAATGTAAATTACACTTCCCTTTATGTATTTGTTATCGGTAACAGTTGGATTTAATCCTTTTACCTCTTTTAGTTCTGTAATAGGTTTCCCTATTACCTCCATAGTACCGCCACGTGCCAAGTGGCTGGCTGCTTTTACAAAAATATCTTTGGTAGAAAAGGTATCACAATCTGTATCAGAGTTGATATTGAGTTGTACCAACTTATCAGCTTTTACCTCATTAGTAAGTATAGATATAATACCGTTATCAGCACCAATAAAATAATGCCCGCGTATTTGTGCCGCTATATGTGCATTACTGTCATCAAGCTCAGAATCAATACCAATAATATGTATAGTGCCTGTTGGAAAATAGGGGTAAGCATTCTTTAGCACATAAGCCCCTTGGTTAATGTGAAAAGGCTGTATACTGTGCGATATATCTACAATATTAGCATTCTCACCTAAATCGCTATAAATGGCTCCTTTTACCGCTGCGGCAAAATAATCTTTGGTTCCAAAATCTGTTGTTAGCGTTATTATTGGCATGCTTTATTTTACAAGTCTATTTGTAGAAACTTACAAGGGAAATTTGTTATTTTGTAAGCTCAAAAGTACAGAATATTTTACTTAGCTTTTGCAACCCAATAACGGGTTATTAACAAGAAAATTAAGCGCATTTGAACGAGAAAACAATTCAGTTAGAAGATATTAATCCTGTTGAACTTTATGGCTCTCATAACGTAAAGCTTGATTTGATAAAGAAATACTTCCCAAAACTGAAAATTATAGCCAGAGGTGATACCCTAAAGGTAATGGGCGAAGAAGAGATTATAGCTTCTTTTGAGAACAAGCTAAGCCTGATGATGAATCACCTGAACAGGTATAACCAGCTTACAGAAGGGAATATAGAGCGCATTATGCTGGAGGATAATGAGGATACATTAAAAACCCCTATTAGCGCAGATGATGTATTGGTGCATGGTACTAGTGGCAGATTGGTAAAGGCACGTACCGTAAACCAACGCAAAATGGTTACGGCTATTAATGAAAATGATATGCTTTTTGCCATAGGGCCTGCAGGTACCGGAAAAACATATACAGCTGTTGCATTGGCTGTTAGAGCATTAAAAAACAGAGAAGTACGCCGTATAATTTTAACCAGACCTGCTGTAGAAGCAGGGGAGAACCTTGGTTTTTTACCGGGAGATTTAAAGGAAAAATTAGATCCTTATTTGCAACCTTTATATGATGCTTTGCGTGAGATGATTCCTGCTGAAAAGTTGACAAATTATTTAGAAACAAATGTCATACAAATTGCTCCCTTAGCATTTATGCGAGGCAGAACCTTGGATAACGCTTTTGTAATACTAGACGAGTCTCAAAACACTACCCATTCTCAAATGAAAATGTTTTTGACAAGAATGGGGAAATCGGCAAAGTTTATTGTTACCGGAGATGAGACACAGATAGATTTACCAAAAAACCAAAAATCGGGTTTGAGTGATGCTATGAAGATTTTGAAAAAGGTAAAAGGTATTTCTTTTGTGTACCTAGATGAAAAGGATGTGATTAGACATAAATTAGTAAAAGATATAATTAACGCATACAAAGTTCTTGAAGAAAAGTAAGATGAGCCTAGAAACGATAACTACAACTGATTTTAATTTCCCAAATCAAAAATCGGTATACAGAGGTAAGGTAAGAGAAGTATACAACATTAAAGATGAGTATTTGGTAATGGTAGCTACCGACCGTATCTCTGCTTTTGATGTAGTATTGCCCGAAGGGATTCCTTACAAAGGACAAGTACTAAACCAAATTGCGGCTAAGTTTATGGCGCAAACGGCAGATATTGTGCCTAACTGGTTATTAGGTACACCAGACCCTGTTGTAGCAGTAGGTAAATTATGTGAGCCTTTTAAAGTAGAAATGGTAATTAGAGGCTATTTATCGGGTCATGCTTGGAGAGAGTACAGAGATGGAAAAAGAACAGTTTGCGGGGCATCAATGCCCGAGGGTATGAAGGAAAACGATAAGTTTCCGGAGCCAATTATTACGCCAACTACTAAGGCACATGAAGGGCATGATGAGGATATTTCTCGTGAAGAGATTATCTCACAAGGAATTGTATCTGAGGCAGACTATTTACAATTAGAAGACTATACCCGTAAATTATACCAAAGAGGTACTGAAATTGCTGCTGAGCGCGGCTTAATTTTAGTAGATACCAAATATGAATTTGGTAAGGATAAAGACGGTAACATCATTTTAATTGATGAGATTCATACACCAGACTCTTCTCGTTACTTTTACAAAGAAGGTTATGAAGAAAGACAAGACGCAGGAGATAAACAAAAGCAATTGTCTAAGGAGTTTGTACGCCAATGGCTAATAGAAAATGGTTTTCAAGGTAAAGAAGGCCAAACTGTACCTGAAATGACTGATGAGTACGTACAATCTGTATCTGAAAGATATATTGAACTGTACGAACATATTATCGGTGAGCCTTTTCAGAGAGCAGAATCAAGCTCGGTATTAGCTAGAGTAGAGAAAAACGTAAATGCCTTTTTAGAGCAATTGGGCTAGAAGTTTATAATCTTTTCTACCTTTTTATTACGGATGAAGTTTTGCAAAATGCTTCGTACATTTCTATTATCATCCATAGGGGTAATAAGGTTTTTCAGTACTTCGGCATTGTATATTTGGTCTTGTAGTTCAAAGAAACCATAACCTTTATATACACCGTTTTCTATGAGTACAACTGATTTTTCGTGCGGAACACGACCCTTATCTATCAGCAGCATGTTTTGCCTGCCAAAATTATATTGGTCTATAACTTCCTCAACTCTTTTGTTATACTCTTCTGCAGGTTCTTCGCCAATACAGGCACCTTTGCATAGTTTTACACTATGCTGAAAACAAGGGCCATTGCCATGATATAAGCCACTTAATTTTTGGCAGAGTTCATGCTTTTCAACCAATTTAAAGAGGCTGTTTCTGGCATCTTCTAAAGAGTGAAAGCTAATAATAGGGTCATCACTCTTTGTGTTTTTCAATACTCGTAATTCCCTATACCCACTCGTGGCAGTATACTCAAATAAACCATAGGTATAGATAGAGCGCCTTTGTGCACGGTTGAAAACCGGCTTGTTCTTTTTTATCTCTGCAGATTCTTTTAATAAAGCCACCAATTCGCTACCGGTTTCTTCTACACTTATCGATTCGATAAGCGTTTGCATTTGCTTGCTCTTATGTGTATCGCTCATAAAATGCTGATTGATACGATTGCGAATGTTCTTGCTTTTACCAATGTATATCAAGTCGCCTTTTTCATCGTGCATATAATATACCCCTGCTACATTTTTTAAAGGCTTTAGTAATGCTGTAAGCTTGGGTGAAAGTGTTTTTCTGGCTACAGATTTACGTTCTGCAACTTGCTTTATAATTCCTTTTTCTTGGTCTTTATTCAGCAGTATGTCAAATAGTTTTACAGTAGCATAAGCATCGCCACTGGCACGGTGTCTATCTGTAATGGCAATACCCAACTCCTTACAAATATTACCCAGTTTATAGGATTTTAAGTCCGGAATTAGTTTTCTGCTCAACTCTACAGTACATAGTGTATCTCGCTCGTATTCAAACCCTAAGCGTTTAAATTCTTGACGAACCATACGATAGTCAAAACCAGCATTATGAGCAACAAAAGTGGTGCCTTCTGTAATTTGTACTACGCGTTTGGCTATCTCATAAAACTTTGGAGCACGGCGCACCATATTGCTGTCTATACCTGTAAGGTTAACAACAAAAGGTTCTATTGGGCGCTCTGGGTTTACAAGGCTGATGAACTGATCTACAATCTCTTTTCCATCATACACATATACGGCTATCTCAGTGATACCCTCTTCATTGTACTTTCCGCCTGTGGTTTCAACATCAATTATAGAATACATATACTAGCCTAAAGGAATTTCTTTATACGTTTCCCAATTTACGGAGTTGTGCTTCCATAAAAAAATACTATTTACAGAAAAATCACCCTCGAATTCTTGTGTTTTATAAAACTCCCAAGCCTTATAAAAGTTCTCTTCGCTTAAATCTCTGTGGGCAATAGTTACGTGTGGGTTATATTTAAGAGGCGTTTGTTTTTCGGGCAAGCCTACTTTTTTTCGCATAACTAACATCAATTCATCATGCAATGCAGAGAGGGATGGATTCTCTACAACATCAATAAACAACACTTTAGGTTCAAATACATTAAAGTCTTTCAGTTGAATGTTAAAGGGGTGCTGTGTTTTACCAAACTCAAGTAAGCTGTTTACCAACACTTCTTGATTTTCATCTAATACATGAAAAGGTATTTGCAAGGTAATATGAGAAGGAGAGCGTAATGCTCTTTTACTTTCAAACTGTTCTCTAAAATCAGTTTTGATATCTACTACTTGATCCGCCAAGTTTTTTGGTAGCTCTATACAAATAAGGTATAAACTCTTAGGCGGTTTCATGAAGTCAAATATGTTTCAACTTTATCCTTATTTACTAAATCAACAGATTCCTCTCTGCTCCAATCCACTAAAGAAAGATTCCAGCGCCTACCAATTTCATTTAGTACATCAACTAAAATAGGTTTCTCAAACTCTCCAAAATGGGTAAACCAAATATTTGTTACATATTCATTATCAAAGTTATAATAGATAGCAGAGTAGCCAATACCATAGCCAATAGTGTTTTCGCTTTTAACTCTGTAAGATTGTCCATACCCTGTGGTTACAACAGTATGTTTTTGAATATTTAATTTTTCCAGTATGGAATCTAACTCTCTAGTTTTAATGTTTTTATCTCTAAGTAAGATGCTATTTTCTTTACGTATAATAAGGTCTTTATAGCCATAACCATCAAAGTTTTCTTTAGAAGCTTTTTTGATGAGCTCAATTTGATTAGTTACCACATTGAGATTTTCGGATGGAATAATTTCTTTTTGTCTATAATCATCCTCATGAAAGAAAATAGTTTCTTTTAAGCTATCATCATTTGAATTAGAAAATATGGCTTTAATGGAATTGCTTATTTTTTTGAAAAGTGTAACCATAATTTAAGGGTTAATTATAGTTTCTTGCACCAAAAATAGAGCTTCCTACTCTTATCATGTTGCTTCCGCATTCAATTGCGTGCATAAAATCGCCACTCATTCCCATAGAAAGTGTCGAAAATGAGTCAATGTTCAATTTTAGCTCGTCAAAAAGAGTTTTGAGTCCCGAAAATTCTTTTTTGATCTGTTTTTCATCAGAAGTATTGGTTGCCATACCCATTAACCCAACAACTTGTACGTTTTTTAAAGCCTTAAATTCCTCCGAATTCAAGAGCTCTATAATTTCTGCCTTATCTAAGCCAAATTTGGTCTCTTCTTCGGCTATGTAAACCTGTAGTAAACAATTAATTACACGATTGTTTTGTTCTGCACGTTTATTTATTTCACTTAATAAACGAAAACTATCAACCCCATGAATTAAACTCACAAAAGGGGCTATGTATTTTACTTTGTTTCGTTGTAAATGTCCAATCATATGCCACTCAATATCTTTGGGCATATTTTCGTACTTATCAGTTAATTCTTGAACTTTATTTTCGCCAAAAATTTTATGCCCAGCATTGTAAACTTCTAAAATATCTTCAATGGGTTTTGTTTTAGAAACTGCTACCAGTGTAACATGCTCAGGTATAGATTTTTTGATGTTGCTTAAGTTCTCTAGTATAGACATAAACTATTCGTCAATTTTATAAATCAGTAAACCGCTTCTTAGTTTGGGTTCTATGTAGGTACTTTTTGGAGGCATTTTATTTCCGGTATCTGCAATTCGCTTTAATTGCTCTACTTCTACAGGGTAGAGTGCAAAAGCAATCTTAAATTTTCCTGTGTCAACTTCGTTTTGTAAGCCCACCATACCTTCTTGTCCGCCTAAGAAGTTTATTCTCTTATCGGTTTTTAGGTCCTGAATGTTTAGAATAGGGGCTAATATTTTTTCTGTAAGAATATGTGCATCTAAATCTTCAACCGGATTAGTTGCATCAAAAGTTCCGGGGTTTACTACTAAAGAAAACCATTCGCCCTCTATATACATGCTTATTTCATGCTTCTTTCTGGGGGCATAGAGTTGTTCTCCCATAGAGTTAACCGTAAAGTTTTCTTCTATTTTTTCTATCAGCTCTTTTTTGGTCAACCCGTTAATGTCTCTTACCAATCGATTGAAATCCATAATATTCATTTGGGTTTCGGGTATCATATAGGACAAGAAGTAGTTGAAAGGTTCTTCTCCAGTATAGTTTGGGTTTTGTTCTCTTCTTAACTCTGTAAGTAGGGCAGAAGAGGCACTACGGTGATGCCCATCGGCAATATATACTGCGGGTATTTGCTCAAAACCATCTTTAATGGTTTCCATATCATCATCATCAGTAACTATCCATAGCTCATGCAATACCTCATTGGTAGTAGTAAATTCGTATTCAGCACGTTGCTCGGTGTATTTGTCCATTACACAGTGTAGTACACTGTTATCTGGGTAGCACATCAATACGGGTTCGGCATTAAAGCCAGTGATGTCTAGGTAATTACAAAACATTTCTTCGCGCTCTGTAAGGGTGTCTTCGTGTATTTTGATTACTCCGTTTCTGTAATCATCCACAGAGGTACCCAATACATATCCGGTATAGCTGTTTCCGTTTTTGGTTTGACGATAGATGTAGTAAGCAGGTTTATCTTCTTGTATATAAACTCCATCGTTTACAAACTCTTCAAAACGTTCTTTTACCAACTTGAATTTTTGCTTGCCCTGTACAGGTGCTGTATTCTTGCTAAACTCCGGGTTGATAATATGAATAAAAGAGTAGGGGTTGGATGCTAATTTTGAGCGAAGTCCTATTTCATCGTACGATACGTAAGACCTAGAGGCCACTAAGTGTACCTTATTACGAACCGGACGAACTGCTTTAAACGGTTTTACTAGTGTCATTGGCTATTTGTAATGAGCTTCAAATATAGTAGTTCTACAAATAAAAAAAGCCGAGACTAGCTCGGCTTTTCAAAATAATTTATTGCTTATTATTTTAGTACTGCAGCAATTTTTTCTGCTAATTCAGTACCAATTCTATCTTGTGCTTCGTTAGTTGCAGCACCAATATGTGGTGTTAAAGATACTTTAGGGTTCATTAAAATTTGTACACTAGGAGTAGGTTCGTTTTCAAAAACGTCTAATCCTGCATATGCAATTTTATTACTGTCTAAGGCTTCTATCAGCTCTACTTCGTTAATTACACCACCACGTGCAGCATTTACTATACCTGCACCATCTTTCATTTTTGCAAATTCTGCAGCACCTAAAACGGCTTTACCATCTTTAGAAGCCGGGATATGTAATGAAATAAAATCTGACTGTGCCAATAATTCGTCTTTAGATACATTAGGTATGTTAAAGCTTACTTTCTGACCATCAAAAAAGTCTAAGTCTACGTTTACATCTTCTGCAAATGGGTCGTTAAATACAACCTTCATTCCTACACCTAAACCTATTTTTGCGGTAGCTCTACCAATACGGCCTGCACCAATAATACCAAGGGTTTTGCCTCTTAGTTCTTTACCTTTTGCATATGCTTTTTTCAACTCTTTAAATTTAGAGTCTCCTTCTAAAGGCATATTACGGTTAGAGTCGCTTAAAAAACGAACCATGCCAAATAGGTGAGCAAATACCAGCTCTGCAACAGATTCTGATGATGCAGCAGGAGTATTGATTACCTCTATACCTTTTGATTTTGCATAGTCTACATCAATATTGTCCATACCTACACCGCCACGCCCAATAAGCTTAATGCTTGGGCAAGCGTCTATAAGGTCTTTACGAACCTGTGTGGCACTACGTACTAATATAGCAGCTACATTGTTTTCGTTGATAAAGTTGATGAGTTGTTCTTGTGCAACTTTGTTTAAAAGCACTTCGTATCCGGCTGCTTCTAAAGCGTTTTTACCACTCTCTGAAATACCGTCGTTTGCTAAAATTTTCATCGCTGTTGTTTTGTTTTTATTAAGCGTGTTTCTTTTCTAATTCTTGCATTACATCTACCAATGCTTGTACACTTTCTAGTGGTAAAGCATTGTACATAGAGGCTCTGTAACCACCAACAGAACGGTGACCTTTAATACCACTAATGCCGGCAGCAGCCCACATTTGGTTAAACTCTTCTTCTAGGCTTTCGTCTGTTAATAAGAAACAAGCATTCATATTAGAACGATCTTCTACCTCTACAGTGCCTTTAAATAAAGGGTTTCTGTCAATTTCGCCATACATTAAGGCTGCTTTTTGCTCGTTTATTCCTTGTATCCACTCTACACCGCCATTTTTCTTTAACCACTCTAGTGTAAGCATAGACACATAGATAGGGAATACAGGAGGTGTATTGAACATAGACTCCTTTTTGATGTGTGTTTGGTAGTCTAGCATCGTAGGTATGGTGCGCCCCGTTTTGCCTAAAATTTCATCTTTTACAATTACAAGCGTAGTACCTGCAGGACCCATATTTTTTTGAGCTCCGGCATAGATTAAGTCAAACTTGCTTACATCTACTTTTTTACTGAATATGTCTGATGACATATCGCAAACCAACATTCCGTCTGTTTCAGGGAAGCTTTTCATTTGCGTACCAAAAATGGTGTTGTTACTTGTACAGTGGAAGTAGTCTACATCAGAAGGTATTGTATATCCTTTAGGAATGTAGTTGAAGTTTTTATCTGCCGATGAAGCTACAACAGTAGTTTCGCCTAACAATTTAGCTTCTTTAATGGCGTTTTTAGCCCAAGTACCTGTTTCCAGGTAAGCAGCTTTACCGCCTTCTTTCATTAAGTTATAGGGTACCATTAAAAACTCTAAGCTTGCACCACCTTGTAAAAATAGTACCGAGTATCCTTCCGGTACTTCTAGTAATTCTTTTACCAAAGCAATTGCTTTGTCCATAACAGCAACAAACTCTTTGCTACGGTGAGAGATTTCTATTAATGATAAACCGATGTTGTCTAGTTCAATAGTAGAAGCAGCCGCCTGCTTTAAAACCTCTTGAGGTAGTATGCATGGTCCGGCGCTAAAGTTGTGTACTTTCATACGAAATTTGATTTTTTATACCGTGAATTACGGCGCAAATTAGCAAAATAAATCTGACTAGAATGTTTACTTACTGTTATTATTCAATCACTTGTCTTTTGGGCTTAAACCCTTATCAACTTTTATTTTTCTTTTTACGGGTTTAGGTAAATTGTAATCATACTCTATATTCTCTACCAATACCCATTTTCCCTTTTTAAATTCAAATGCATCAAAGCTGAAATCTGGCCCATAATGCTCATATTTTCCTTCTAAAGAGGCATCACTGGGTACAATATGGTCAAACACTATCCAATCATCTTTTTCAAAATAATTCAACTTCATGCTTACCAGAGATGAATACTCAAATATAACTCTGTGCTGTATTCTCTGCGGGCGGTATTGTTCCTTTTTGTTGACATCAAAAATAGGTGCTCCAAAAGTGATAAAGCCTTCTTCAAAAGTGAGTACGTCTATTACCTTTTTTGTGGTTTTAATATTGTTTCCATCCCAGCCCAATAAAGTGTAGTACTTTGTGCCTTTGTATTTTTCTTCAATTATTTTGTAGTACAAAGCACCATACCATTTTGCCGGACCAACAGGAGTGTATAAGGGAGCTTGTATAGAGTCCGACTCATCTATTAACTCTCTAACTATAGTAGACTTTGTTTTTTTATCGTACTGCTGTATAAATCCATGGTAGTAATGATCTCCATTGCCTTTTGGGTATAACCACGTAATAATTCTAAAGCTTTCATCGGGCGCCATTAAAAAAGATGCTGTTTTAATGGAGTCAAAAGCATATTCATATGAGTCTGGGTTTTGCAAGACTTCTTTTAATAGGTCTTTAAAAGCAGCATTGCTTTCTTCTCTTACTTTAGTAGGCTTTTTAGATAAAATGTCTTTGCCCAATTCTGCCAACTCAGCTTCATAGCCCTCCAAACTCATAGCTCTATCTATTGTAGATTGTGCGATGCTATAATTAGTAGCTAAAATCAATAATCCAAAAACTAATAACTTCTTCATAATCTCTATAACGCAAAAATCATGTCAAAAATATAAAACAAAACCGCAGCTACTAAAGCAACTGCGGTTTGATATGTTATAAATCGTTTCAATTATAAATGTAAAAAGTCTTTCTTACGATAAAGTTCCTCTTCGGTTTCCACATTATCTTCATCAGGCACACAGCAGTCTACCGGACATACAGCTGCACATTGTGGCTCTTCATGAAAGCCCATACACTCAGTACATTTATCTGTAACTATGTAATAAACATCATAATCTACGGGTTCTTGTGCTTCATCAGCATCATAGGTGCCACCGCTTTTTGGGGTAATAGAACCTTTTAGGCTAGTACCGTCGGCAAAGCGCCATTCTTCTGCTCCTTCGTATATTGCATTGTTAGGGCATTCTGGTTCGCAAGCCCCACAGTTAATGCATTCGTCTGTTATTTTGATAGCCATTGCTCGCTATTTATATCAGTTTATAATAGTACTTTTGCTGCAAATTTAAACAAAAAAATGCCGTCTATGTTCAGTTTAGACCAACGTATTACAGCTTTTCACAAACTTGGTGAATTCTTATCAGATTACCTAAACAACCAACCTACAAATGGTTTAGACAAATATGCTGTGAAATTGGATGAAATTGTAAAATCGGCAAAAAACCATAATGGCTGGTTTACAGAGGATAATGTAAAGCATGCTCTACAATCTTGGGCAAATAGCCTAACTAATGACAACTTAACTGACTGGACAAAGGCTTATACTCCTGCTATTAATAATGCAGATGATAAAAGAGTAGGGGTAATAATGGCAGGCAATATACCATTGGTTGGTTTTCACGATTTTTTATCGGTACTGATTAGCGGTCATCGCTTTTTAGGAAAAACATCATCATCAGATGCTCAATTGCTACCATTATTGGCAGATGTGTTGATGCAACTAGAACCTCAGTTTAAAAACAGAATAGAGTTTACAAAAGGTAAGCTTACCAACTTTGATGCAATTATTGCTACCGGTAGTAACAATACGGCCAGATATTTTGAGTATTATTTTGGCAAGTATCCACACATTATTAGAAAAAACAGACATTCTGTTGCGGTACTTACCGGTAATGAAACCCCTGAACAATTAACAGCCTTAGGCGAAGATATATTCAGGTATTATGGTTTAGGTTGTAGAAGTGTTTCTAAATTATACGTGCCGAAAGACTATGATTTTGATTTGTTTTTCGGGGCAATATTTCAATACAGCTCTATCCTAGATCATGATAAATATGTAAACAACTACGATTACAACAAGGCTGTTTACATGATGAATAATATACCAATGCTAGAGAATGGCTTTTTGGTATTAAAAGAAGATGAGCAAGAGGCTTCTCCTGTATCATTTTTGTTTTATGAGTACTACTCTGATGAGAATCAGCTAAAAAGTCGTTTAGCAGAAAAAGAAGAAGAGTTGCAATGTGTAGTAGCTACTCAACCAATTGTAGACTTTACTGTTGAGCCGGGTAAAACACAAAGCCCAAGCTTATCAGACTATGCAGACAGGGTAGATACACTCGCTTTTTTAGCTGAGCTAAATTAAAAGTCGGCTTCGTAAGCTCCTAAATCAGGTATACCTCCTCTATTGTTTCCATCAATATCTTGTGGTACTTGAGCGCCTACACCAATATCTCCTTTGTCAATAGCGGGAGAAGGAATAGGGATTGAGTCCGGTCTGAAATTATTTAAATCTACATTTCTAAACGAAGGATCTTGATTGTAAAGATTATCTACCGTGTTAAAGTGTGTAGGATCATTTAAATTATAACTGTTATTGGTAGGGTTTGGCGGTAAACGCATCAATACATGGTCAAAAAAGTAATTGAAATTCTCACCTGTATTTTCATCAAACTCTACTTCTGCATCTAAGTCTCCATATACAATACAGTTTTCAAAAGTAGCAGATGCCAACTCTCTGGTTCTGAAAACACCTGGAGTGGCACTTTCAAACTGATTAGATAAGTATATAGTTGGGGTAGTGCGGTTATCTAAATCCCAGTAATTTGCAAAAGTACTATGCTGAAAATGATAATTACCACCCAATGCAAATAAGTTGTAAATACCGGAGTTACCTATAACTAAGTTTCTTGCTAAGATGTTGGAGTGCCCTCCAAAAATACCTACACGCGAAGAGTTTTTAATGAGTACGTTTTCCAATAATAAATTTATCGGGTCACTTATCCCTGTAGAGTCTACACGAAGTGCAATTGTAGAATTTCTTATTTCTGCATTGGTAATAGTACTCTGTGCCTGTGAGTTAATGAGTATTCCACCAAAAATACCGCCCCATTGTCCAGGAACGTTTTCGTATGCAGGCTCAAGTCTATCGCCCTGAAGTTCAACAATATTACCTACTTGACCATTTATAATAATTCTGTCATTTTCTAGTACTAATATTCCGGCACCTTTATGAAAATGCACTTGAGTTCCCGCTTCAATTGTTAATGTACATGCATTAGGTGTAGTGTCAATTACAGCATAGCCATATACTATGTGTGGAAGCGTAGCATCCCAAGTTTCATTACAGTTTAATATTCTTACAGGTAAAACCAACCCATTACCTAAGTCTGCTAATGCATTTGGAAAATGAAATACTGCATTTTTGGCCAGTGTAACTAGTTGTACAGACTGCGTACGGCTGCCACCTGTATTAACCATTATAGAATCTACATACAACAAGTCCGGCGCACCGGCTACATCAGGCGTAATTTCTACAAATACAAAAATGCTATCGCCCGGTTCAATCTCAACATTATTAAAACTTTTACCAGAAATACCATCTACATTTAAACGGTAAAAAGAACCTTGTCCGTTACCTAAACGAATAGTTTTTATATTAACTTTTTGGTTGTTACGGTTGTATATTTTAAAGTTACGGGTGCTAGAGCCTAAATCGGCAAAAACAGTATCTAAAAATACGGTGTCTGTAGAGAACTCTAATTTTGCACCGGTGGCAAAACTTCCATCGTCATCTTTTCTACACGAAAGTGTAAGTAAAGTAGCTGTAAATAAGGCAAATAATAGTGCTTTACGCATTGTTTTAATTTTCTAGAATGGCAAATATACACAGATATATACGTTACAAATAGTTTTTTATTTTTGCAGAGCTAATTTATTAGGATAAATATTTGCAGAAAGAAAGTGAATATGTATCTTTGCCGTCCCAAATTTAATGCGTGAACTATGAAAAAGGGAATACATCCGGAGAATTATAGGCTAGTTGCCTTTAAAGATATGTCTAACGACGAGGTAATGATAACTCGCTCTGCGATAGAGACAAAAGATACTATTGAGGTTGATGGTGTTGAGTATCCATTGTTTAAAATGGAAATCTCTAGTACATCTCACCCGTTCTACACTGGTAAGATGAAGTTAGTAGATACTGCAGGACGTGTAGACAAGTTCCGTAACAAATACAAGAAATTTTCTAAGGAATAGTTTAACCTATTCTTAAAATTATAGAAAAGAAGCCTCAAGAAATTGAGGCTTTTTTTGTGCTTGAAAATGTGTAATATTGAATTTGATTGAAAAATAAACCAAAGATGATGAATTATATATTATTTGACGGAGAAGAAAGAGACAGCTTATTGCCATTAACCTATACCAAGCCGGTTGCAGATTTGCGTGTAGGGATATTGACCATAAGAGAAAAATGGGAACAGTATCTTAATGCAAAAACAAGCACTGATACGGAAGATTATTTGGCAACCAAGTATCCTTTAAAAACAGAAGGACAAAATATCTTCATTAACGGGAGTGTATGTCCTACACAAAACTTATTGGATGCTATTGCTAGTTTAAATGTAGGGGAAGTATTGGTAAAGGAGCATATAACTATTGCTGCGCATACAGATGTGGATACTTTTCATAAAGATGAATATTCGGGCTTAAAAACAGTTTCTTTTGACGGAGACTTTACCTATATAGCTCATACTTGGGATATTTTTAGCCATAATGGAAAAGAAATAGCTGCTGATTACGCTATGCTAACGAAAGGCAAAACATCACAGCCAATAAGTAGTACCAATACTGTAATAGCTCCGGAGAATGTATTTATTGAAGAGGGGGCTATAGTAGAGTGCTCCATTTTAAATGCTACAGATGCCTATATATACATTGGTAAGGATGCTGAAATAATGGAAGGTTGTATTGTAAGAGGTTCTTTGGCAATGTGCGAACATTCGGTATTAAAAATGGGAGCTAAAATTTACGGTCCAACTACAGTAGGTCCTTATAGCAAAGTAGGTGGCGAGGTTGGTAACTCTGTAATTACAGGTTATTCTAACAAAGGCCATGATGGCTATATGGGTAATTCTGTATTAGGTGAATGGTGTAACTTAGGTGCAGACTCAAACACCTCTAACTTAAAGAATAACTATGCCGAAGTAAAACTTTGGGACTATAAAACTAATCGCTTTCAACGCACAGGTTTGCAATTTTGTGGCTTGGTAATGGGCGATCATTCAAAATGTGGTATCAATACTATGTTTAATACAGGTACCGTGGTAGGGGTTAATGCCAATATATTTGGCTCGGGCTTTCCACGTAATTTTGTTCCTTCTTACTCATGGGGTGGAGCATCTGGTTTTGTAACCTACCAAACCAATAAAGCTTTTGAGGTAGCTGAAAAAGTAATGGAACGCAGAAGTATGGTTTTTGATGATACTGAACGTGACATTATGCAGCATATCTTTGAAATTACACGTCAGTATCGTAATGAATAACTGACAAAGCTTCCTTATTCATCTAATGGCATATATATTGTCGTATATGCTGCAATGCCTTAAATAGGTTTGTTTTTCTGACAAACTGGCTTAATTATGTTTGAAAAAATGAAAGATCGATTTATAATTGACAAATTGTCCTTGAGTATGCTGGAGGGGGAATCAGAATTTATCCCATTAATGACGGCGGACGATGAAAATGAAATGAATGCCGAGGCTTTGCCTGAGGTTTTACCTATACTTCCTTTACGTAATACTGTATTGTTTCCGGGTGTTGTAATTCCTATTACAGCGGGTAGAGATAAATCTATAAAGCTGATTAAAGATGCCTATAAAGGAAATAAGACGATTGGCGTAGTTTCACAAAAAGAAATTAAGACGGAAGAGCCTACTTTTGATGACCTTAATAAAACGGGTACAGTAGCTCGTATCATTCGTATGTTTCAAATGCCCGATGGTAACACTACAGTTATCATACAAGGTAAAAAGCGTTTTGATTTAAAAGAATTGGTAGAAACCGAACCTTACTTTAAAGCAAAAGTATCTTCTTTTGAAGAAGTAAAGCCTGATGAGACCGACTCACAGTTTAATGCCATAGTTGAGTCTATGAAAGACTTAGCCTTACAAATTATAGATGAGTCTCCAAATATTCCATCGGAGGCTTCTTTTGCCATTAAAAATATAGAGAGTCCATCATTTTTGGTGAATTTTATTTCATCAAATATGAATTTGGATGTGGCTGAAAAGCAAAAGCTACTAGAAGAGCCCGACTTAACTGTTAGAGCAAATATGGCTCTTAAACACCTGAACAAAGAATTACAGGTGTTAGAAATGAAAAATGAAATCCAAAATAAGGTGAAAACCGATTTGGATGAGCAACAACGCGAATACTTTTTAAATCAACAATTACGTGCTATTCAAGAAGAATTGGGTGGCAACAATTACGATGAGGAAATAGAAGAAATGCGCGCTTTGGCCAAAACCAAAAAGTGGAGCAAAGAGGTAAAGCAAACTTTTGATAAAGAGATTGCCAAGCTACAGCGTATGAATCCGCAGGTAGCTGAGTTTACTGTTCAACGCAATTATTTAGAGTTATTACTAGAATTACCTTGGGACGAGTATACCAAAGACAATTTTAACTTAAAGCGTGCTGAGAAGATATTAGATAGAGACCATTTTGGTTTAGAAAAAGTAAAAGAGCGTATACTAGAGCATTTGGCGGTATTAAAACTTAAGGGAGATATGAAGTCTCCAATCTTATGTTTGTACGGACCTCCAGGGGTTGGTAAAACATCCTTAGGAAAGTCTATTGCCGAAGCATTGGGTAGAAAATACGTACGTATGTCTTTAGGCGGATTGAGAGATGAAGCAGAGGTTAGAGGACACCGTAAAACATATATTGGTGCGATGCCGGGTAGAGTAGTACAGTCTATAAAAAAGGCAGAGTCATCAAACCCTGTATTTGTATTAGATGAGATAGATAAGCTGGGTAATGATTACCATGGCGATCCATCTTCTGCAATGCTTGAGGTCTTAGACCCTGAACAAAACAGTGAGTTTTATGACAACTACTTAGAGATGGGCTATGACCTATCTAAAGTATTATTTATAGCTACTGCCAATAACTTAAATACAATACAACCCGCACTTCGTGACCGTATGGAGATTATAGAAGTAAACGGTTATACCATTGAAGAAAAGGTAGAAATTGCAAAGCGTCACTTGTTACCAAAGCAATTAAAAGAACACGGATTAGAGCCCAAGCATATTACTCTTTCTAAAAAAGTATTGGAAAGAATTGTTGAGGGCTATACTCGTGAGTCTGGTGTACGTGGTTTAGATAAGCGTATTGCCAAAGTTGTACGTTATGCAGCCAAGTCTATAGCTATGGAGCAAGAGTATGAGGTGAAAATAAGCATAGATGATATTACCAAAATACTAGGACCTGCCCGTATGGATAGAGATCGTTACCAAGGTAATGATGTTGCAGGTGTGGTAACAGGCTTAGCTTGGACACAAGTAGGAGGAGATATTTTATTTATCGAGTCTAGCTTAAGTAAAGGTAAAGGCAAGTTGACTGTTACCGGTAACCTAGGCGATGTAATGAAAGAATCTGCTGTAATAGCAATGGCTTTCTTAAAATCAAATGCTGATGATTTTGGTATCAACTATGATGTATTTGATAATTACGATGTACACATTCACGTACCGGAAGGTGCTACTCCAAAAGATGGTCCATCGGCTGGTATAACAATGCTTACTTCATTAGCTTCTTTATTTACGCAACGTAAAGTAAAAAATAAGTTAGCTATGACCGGCGAGATTACCTTACGTGGTAAAGTATTACCTGTAGGAGGTATCAAAGAGAAAATATTGGCGGCTAAAAGAGCTGGTATTACCGAGATTATCTTGTGTAAGGATAACCAAAAAGATATTGAGGAAATTAAGGAAGATTATCTAAAAGGTTTAACATTCCATTATGTAGAGAATATGATGGAAGTGATAAAAATTGCCTTAACCAATCAGAAAGTAAAAAACGCCAAACAATTATAAATTAGTAATTATTCTGTTATACCCAATAGAATGTACATTTTAGCGTTAAATACTATTATAATTCGTTAATTTGTGCACATGAAGCGGTATTTACTGGTAGTAGGTATTTTATTTTCAGGTTTTTCTGTAAACGCCCAGCAAGTGGGTGGTTCAGCAACATCCCAAATTTTAAACTTGGCACCATCAGCTCGTGTAGCTGCTTTGGGCGGAGTAAGCATGGCTGTAAAAGACAATGATGTAAATATTGCGCTTTGGAACCCCTCTTTGCTAAATAGCGAGATGGATAATCACCTAACTATAAGTACTGCAGATTATTTAACGGATATCAATTTAAGCTCAGTTGGTTTTACCAAGCATTTTGATAAAGTGGGTACATTTTCATTGGGTTTAAAGTACATTGACTATGGCGATTTTTTATTGACCAATGAGATAGGAGAGATACTGGGTAACTTTACCGGTAATGAGTATGTAATTACCGGAGGATATGGCTACCAAATAGACTCTATGTTTTCTGTTGGAGCAAACCTAAAGTATATAGGAAGTAGGTTTGAAACCTATAAATCTGCAGCTATTGCAACAGATTTAGGTGCTACTTATCACAATGCAAAAAAGCGTACAACTGTATCAGTATTATTCAAAAACATAGGTTTCCAAACCAAAGCCATAACAGAGGGTAATGAAGAGAATTTACCATTTGAAATACAAGTGGGTATCTCTAGTAAGTTTGCGCATGCACCCTTTAGGTGGCATGTGATATTACAGAATTTAGAAAAGCCTGATTTAACTTTTGATAATCCTACAACTGCAGAGTTTGACCCTATTTCCGGTGAGCGCAAAAATGATGACCCCAATGTTGCTGAAATGATTGTAAGGCATGTTGTGTTTGGGGTAGAGTTTGTGCCAAGCAGAAGCTTTAATTTGCGTTTTGGTTACAATTTCCGTCGTCAGCAAGAAATGAAATTAACTACCCGCAGAAGTAATGCAGGCATATCTTGGGGTTTTGGTATACGTATCTCTAAGTTTTACTTAGATTATGGAAGAGCTACATACCATGTAGCGGGCTCAACTAACCATTTCAGTATTTCTACTAAATTTGCTGACTTTAAGAAAAAGAAAAGTCCTCCATCTGAATGAAAAAAATAACCATTGCTATAGACGGACATTCATCTACAGGAAAAAGCACTTTGGCTAAAGATTTGGCAAAAGCCTTAGCGTATTCTTATGTAGATACCGGAGCAATGTATCGTGCCGTGGCATTGTATTGTTTAAACAATGGAGTTATTACCGATGAGCATATAGATGCCAATAAGGTAGTGGCAGTTTTAGATGAAATAAAACTAGACTTTAAATACAACCCTAATAAAAACTCGTCTGAGATTTTCTTAAACGGTACAAATGTAGAAGATCAAATACGTACCATGCGTATATCTAACATTGTAAGTAAGGTAAGTTCTATATCAGAGGTTAGAAAAAAAATGGTTACTCAGCAGCAAGAGATGGGTAAAAATAAAGCAGTAGTAATGGATGGTAGAGACATTGGTACTGTAGTTTTTCCGGATGCAGAGTTAAAGATATACATGACTGCACAGCCTGACATAAGAGCTCAACGCAGATTAGATGAATTGCGCAGTAAAGGCAATACAGATGTTACTTTTGATGAGGTATTGGCAAACCTAGAAAAACGTGATAAAGAAGACCAAGAACGCCTAGATAGTCCACTTTTAAAAGCTAATGATGCTAAAGAGGTAGATAACAGCAACATAAGCCGCGAAGAGCAATTTGACCTCATTTTAGGTATGGCGAAGCAAATAATTAAGGATTAGTCGATTATTTTTCCTGTAAACATTTTATTAAATAGTTAATTACCACTATATTTGCACCCCTTTTTCAGCGACTTGTGGAGTGAAGAAGGATAAAAAAGTATAATTTCTCTCGTTAGATATTTTCGCAATACTCCAGTATATACAACCGAGATACAAAGCTTAATTCAATGGCTGATAAAAAAGAAAGCAAGCCTGAAGAGCAAAAAGAAGAAGCTGTAAAAGCTGAAACTCCTCAAACAGAAGCTGCTGAAGCTCCAAAAGCAGAAGCAACTGAAGAAACTCCAAAAGAAGAAGTAGCAGAAGAGAAAGCAGAGCCTAAAAAAGCTGCTAAAAAACCAGCTGCTAAAAAAGCAACTAAATCTGAAAAAGTAGAAGAAGTGAAAGCCGAAGAAGAGGCTGAAGCTGCTGCTGAAGAAGAAGCTGTGTTAGCAAACGCATCTGCTCCATTAGAGGGTTTTGACTGGGATTCTTACGAAGATGAGTTTAAAACGTATAGCAACGATGAGCGTTCTGACTTAGAAAAAATGTATGAAGATACATTAGGTTCTTTATTAGAGCACCAAGTTGTAGACGGTACAGTAGTTGTTAAAACAGATCGTGAAGTAATTATCGACATCGGTTCTAAATCAGAAGGTGTTGTATCATTAAACGAGTTCCGTTACAACCCAGAACTTAAAACGGGTGATACTGTAGAAGTATTAGTAGACAAACAAGAAGACAAAAATGGTCAGCTTGTATTATCTCACCGTAAGGCACGTTCTATTAAGGCTTGGGATAGAGTTAACGAAGCTCATGATAACGAAGAAATCGTTACTGGTTACGTTAAATGTCGTACTAAAGGTGGTATGATTGTAGACGTATTTGGTATTGAGGCATTCTTACCAGGTTCACAAATTGATGTGAAGCCTATCCGTGATTACGATGTATACGTAGACAAAACAATGGAATTTAAGGTTGTAAAAATCAACCACGAATTTAAAAACGTTGTTGTATCTCACAAAGCACTTATCGAGGCTGACCTTGAAGAACAGAAAAAAGACATTATCTCTAAATTAGAGAAAGGTCAAGTACTTGAAGGAACAGTTAAAAATATCACTTCTTATGGTGTGTTTATTGATTTAGGTGGTGTAGATGGTTTAGTACACATTACAGATCTTTCTTGGAGTCGTATCAACCACCCATCAGAGGTGTTAGAGTTAGACCAAAAAATCAATGTTGTAATCTTAGACTTTGATGAGGCTAAAACACGTATCCAATTAGGTTTAAAACAATTAAACAAACACCCATGGGAAGCATTAGACGAAAAGCTTACTATAGGTGATAAAGTAAAAGGTAAAGTAGTAGTTATAGCAGATTACGGTGCATTTATTGAAATTCTACCAGGTGTAGAAGGTTTAATTCACGTATCAGAAATGTCATGGTCTACTCACTTACGTAGTGCGCAAGACTTTGTAAAAGTAGGAGATGAGGTAGAAGCTGTAATCCTTACTTTAGACAGAGAAGAGCGTAAAATGTCTCTAGGTATTAAGCAATTAACGCCAGATCCTTGGACTGACATTACTACAAAATATCCGGTAGAGTCTAAACACACAGGTGTTGTACGTAACTTTACAAACTTTGGTGTATTTGTTGAGTTAGAAGAAGGAGTAGATGGATTAATCCATATCTCTGATCTTTCTTGGACTAAGAAAATCAAGCATCCATCAGATTTCACATCTATTGGTGAGAAATTAGAAGTAGTGGTACTTGAGTTAGACGTAGAAAATCGTCGTTTAAGCTTAGGACACAAACAAGTACAAGAGAACCCTTGGGAAACTTACGAGACTATCTATACAGAAGGTTCAGTACATGAAGGTATAGTAGACGAAGTATTTGACAAAGGAGCAACTGTTAAGTTTGAAGAGCATGGTGTTGAAGGTTTTGCACCTCCAAAACACTTAGCTAAAGCAGAAGGTGGTAACTTAAAGTCTGGCGAAAAGGCAGAATTTAAAGTTATTGAGTTCTCTAAAGACGCACGTAGAGTTGTAGTATCTCATGCTCAAATTCATAGAGATATTGTTTCTGAAGAAAAAGCAGCTGCAAGTGCAGAAGCTAAGAAAGAAGCAAAAACTACTGCATCTAATGTGAAGAAAGTACAATCTAAAGTAGAGAAGTCTACATTAGGTGACTTAGACGCTCTTACCAAGTTGAAAAACGAAATGGAAGAGAACGAAAAGAAAGGTAAATAATCCAATCTTTATATAAATTTAAGCCTCAGTTTTTACTGAGGCTTTTTTTTTACTCTTTTTTAGATATCTTTGTGCAATTCAAAATGTATGGGCCAAAAAGTACTTTTAGACAATAACGAACTTAGGCTTACCCTCCATAGGCTCTGCTGCCAGCTTATTGAAAATCATGACGATTTTGCCAATACGGTGCTAATCGGCTTACAGCCAAGGGGTAAATACCTAGTTAAACGCTTACAAGAGCTTCTAGAGAAAGACTATAACAAGACCGATTTAAAAGTTGGTTTTTTAGATACTACCTTTTTTAGAGATGATTTTAGAAGAAGGGATCAGCCCTTACTCGCCAATCAAACCGAAATAAACTTTTTAGTTGAAGGCAAAAACGTAGTTTTTGTAGATGATGTGCTGTATACAGGGCGTAGTGTAAGAGCTGCACTAGATGCTGTACAATCTTTTGGTAGACCCAATGAAGTGGAACTGCTGGTACTGATAGATAGAAGGTTTAGCAGACACCTACCTATACAACCCGATTATGTGGGAAGAACGGTAGATACAATAGACTCTGAAAGGGTAACTGTAGAGTGGAAAGAAGAAGGAGGAAGTGATAAAGTATGCTTGCTAAGAACTGAAAATAAATAATGGCAGATTTAAGTGTAGATCATTTATTAGGGATAAAAAATATCACCCTGGCTGATATCGAACTGATATTTAGCACAGCAGATAATTTTAAAGAGGTAATTAATAGACCTATTAGAAAAGTACCCTCACTAAGAGATATTACCATTGCCAATTTGTTTTTTGAAAACTCAACCCGAACAAAACTTTCGTTTGAGTTGGCAGAGAAAAGACTTTCGGCAGATGTAATCAACTTTTCATCATCATCATCATCTGTAACTAAAGGGGAAACCTTAATAGATACAGTAAACAATATTTTAGCCATGAAAGTGGATATGGTAGTAATGCGTCACCCAAACCCGGGCGCAGCAGCATTTCTATCACAAAATGTAAACTCTCGTATTGTAAATGCAGGAGACGGCACGCATGAGCACCCTACACAGGCTTTACTAGATGCTTACTCTATAAGAGAAAAATTTGGCGAAGTAGCCGGAAAGAAAATAGTTATTGTAGGAGACATCTTGCACTCTAGAGTAGCACTATCTAATATATTTTGCTTGCAAAAGCTAGGCGCAGAGGTAATGGTTTGCGGACCAACAACCTTATTGCCTAAATACGTAAAAAGCCTTGGCGTAAAAGTAGAAACTAACTTGCTCAAAGCACTAGAGTGGTGCGACATAGCTAATATGCTAAGAGTACAGCATGAACGCCAAAAATTAAAATATTTCCCATCTATACGCGAGTATGCAATGCAATATGGTGTTACCAAAGAAATTTTAGAAAGCCTAGATAAAGAGATAACAATTATGCACCCGGGCCCTATAAACAGGGGAGTAGAGATAACAAGTGATGTAGCAGACTCGGGGCAATCTATCATCTTAAATCAGGTAGAAAATGGAGTAGCTATACGTATGGCGGCTTTATATTTACTGGCATCAAAAATTAGTAGATAATGAGTTTTTCTGTAGAAAAAAAAGATAATTACACTTTATTACAATACCAGTCTAGTACTTTAGATGTTGATGCATTTATTGCCGAATTGGCAAAGCATGCTGATGCACATATATTGGCAGATTTAACTTCTTTAGAAAGTATAGAGAACTTAGACTTAGAGCCATTAGCTAGTGAGACAGAGCGTTTTTCTGAGAATAAAAAATCATTGATAGTAATTTTAAAGGAAGCTCATTTAGAGTCTTTTGAAGACTATGTGGCTGTAGTACCCACTTTACATGAGGCCGAAGATTATTTAGAGATGGAAGATATAGAAAGGAAGTTAGGTTTCTAATGATTCCTTTTGAAGTAACTATCCTAGGTCGAAACTCGGCAACCCCAACTACCTTTGCAAACCCTACATCGCAAGTTGTAAAAATATACGAGCGTTATTTTTTGGTAGACTGTGGTGAGGGCACACAGATACAATTACGTAAGAACAAGATTCCGTTTAGTAAAATCAATAATATATTCATCAGTCATCTTCATGGCGATCATTATTTTGGTTTAATTGGTTTGCTGTCTTCTTTTCATCTATTAGACAGAAAAAAAGACTTACATATACATGCTCCAAAAGACTTAAAGGAGCTTATTGATTTACAACTTAAGGTTTCTAAAACTTGGTTAAAGTATTCTATCATATTTCATCCGCTGGAAAGTAAAAGCCCTGAGTTGTTATATGAAGATGATAGGCTTACTGTACACTCTATACCCTTAAAGCATAGTATTTATACCAATGGTTTTTTATTTAAAGAAAAGCCTAGGGAGCGAAAAATGCGTGTAGACAAGCTAAAGGAATACAGAATAGAGGTTTGTGATATCCAAAATATAAAAGACGGTAAAGATTATACTACTGTTGATGGTAGGGTAATACCAAACGAAGAACTAACAGAAGATCCACCACCACTAAGGTCTTATGCTTTTTGCTCTGATACCGGATATAACCCTGATATGATACCACAAATTGAGGGCGTAGACTTATTATATCATGAGGCTACTTTTTTAGATGAGTTGGTTGACTTGGCCGATAAAAGAGGCCACTCTACTACAAAACAAGCAGCTACAATTGCTTTAAAAGCAAATGTGAAAAAATTATTGATTGGTCATTTTTCCAGTAGGTATAGATACTTGTCTCCATTATTAGATGAGACTAAAAGTATCTTTGAAAATGCCGATATTGCAGATGAAGGTGTAACGTATTCTATAGACTATGCTACTAATAGCTGATAGTGGTTCTACAAAAACAGATTGGAGACTGATTGATGCTCAACAAAATATCAGTCAGTACAGTACTATGGGCTTTAACCCCTATTACATTACTACCGATAAGATTATTGAGGAGTTAAAGAAGTCTATAGCTCTTGAGCTTGAAGCCGATGCTGTAAATGAAATACACTTTTACGGAGCAGGTTGCTCTACAGAAGAAAACAAAAATAGTATTAAAGTCGCTTTAAGCACAATATTTATAAATGCCGAGGTATTTGTTGAACATGATTTGTTAGCTGCAGCTAGAGCCTCTTTAGGTACTAATGCAGGTATTGCTACTATATTAGGTACAGGCTCAAACTCTTGCTTATATGATGGTAAGCAAATAATAGAAAATGTACCCTCATTGGGCTACTTATTGGCAGATGAAGGGAGCGGTACAGAAATAGGTAAATTATTACTGACGGATTATTTGTACGGTAAACTACCGGATGAATTGACAAGAAACCTAGAAAACCGATTAGACCTTACTTTTGAAAAGGCTATGAATAGAATTTATAAAGAGCCAATGCCCAATAAGTTTATGGCCTCATTAAGTAAGTTTGTATTTCAAAACATCAAAAACCCATACTGTATAGAGTTGGTAAAAAAGGCTTTTAATCATTTTTTTGATGCTCATATAAGTAAGTATACGGATTATCAAAAATACCCAATTGCTTGTGTAGGATCAGTAGGTTATTACTACTCAAATATTCTTAAATCTGTTGCAGAGGAGAGAGGCATGCAGGTGTATAAAACAATGGAAGCCCCTATTGCGGGGCTTACTTTGTATCATATGGGTGAATTATAAGTTCTTTTAATTCACTATCATTTCTTTTGTAACGGAGTTTTTACCATCATTTACAGTAATAAAATAAACTCCTTTTGGCTCAGATGAGATATCTATTATCGCTTCAATTAAACCATTGTTGGTAGTAAGAGATTCAGTTTTTATAATCTGTCCATTAATGTTTGTAACAAACATATCTACACTATTTGCACTTATGTTTTTAATGTTGATAGTTGCAGTTCCTGTGTTTGGATTAGGGAATAGTTTTACAGCACTATTAGTTAAAGCCAAACTATTTTCTTTAATAGAAACATTAAAGCTTGTGTATAAATCAGACTCCCACAAACCTCTACCATACGTTGCAGCTCTTATGCGGCTATTACTACGGTTAGCATCATAATAAATCTCTAACTCAGTAATATCTACCGGTGGTAAATTTGTACTAAAGTCAACCCAGTCGTTCATTGTGCTATCTCTATAAAATACGCCGGCTTCTGTACCTAAGTATAAACTCTCTCCACCAAAGCTTTTGTCGTACACTATAGTATTAAAGTTAAAACCTGATGGTAATGACCCTGTTATGTTAGTCCAAGTAGCGCCTTTATCTATAGACTTGTATACTCTTGACAGCAGTACTATATAAATAATGTTCTCGTTTGTAGGATGAGTTTCTATAGCATATGGGCGCTGTGGTATAGGGAGTGTAGCTTGTGTAAAAGTTGGCACAATAGAAGTAGCATCTGTAGAGATGTATAATTTATTATCTGTTCTAGAGAATAACAATAAATCAGGGTTAGCAGAAGATTGCTCAATAACTCTAATAGTACTTGAACCGAGTAAGCTTGTAACCTGTGTCCAGTTAGTAGAGCTTCTTACATTATCATTTCTCCATAAATCACTATAACCAACATACATTACATTTCTATCACTTTCATCTAAGATATATGGTGTTACCCATGGTCCTTCTCCAGGTAAGCTACTTGTAATAGTAGTAAAAAATGCGCCTCCGTTTAGAGATCTTCTAACACTACCACGTTGGGTTTCGGCATACATAATGTTTGTATTGGTTGGGTCAACTATACACTCCATGCCATCGCCACCCACTATTGCAGACCAATTTCCATTGTCATATACACTAGTACCATTATCTTGATAACCCGCCAACACTAAATCTTTATTTAATGTGCTTTGCCCAATCTTATAGATTTGGCCAATGTTTAATCCGTTACTTTTAATAGTCCATATTACACCACCGTTAGAAGTTTCATATACACCACCATCGTTACCGGTATAAAGCTTACCGTTTACAGGAGAGTATTCTAGTATGTGATTGTCAGCATGTACAGTAGGTGAAGTAGTTCCAAAACCGGTCCAGTGACCATTGATATTCCACGTAGAACCACCATTGGTAGACTTAAAAATATTTACTCCTCCAACATACACAACATCTTTATTTGTAGGATCTACAGCTATATCTAGGTTGTACCATGCATGCCCACCTGTACCAGAACCTGTTGATGAAAAATCCATAAGGTTAGGAGAGTTAGATCGTAATACAAAAGATGCACCTGCATCTGTAGAGCGATATAAACCAGTAAACTTGCCAGATTCTGCAGTTACAACATATAAGTAATCAGGGTCATCAGGAGTAACAGCAATAGCTGCTTTTACTGCAGCCGGTGCAAAACCAGTTGTAAGTGAGTTCCATGTTTGTCCGTTATCTGTAGACTTTACTATAGTAGGAGCGCCTGTAATAGCAGCATATAGTGTATTTGAATCATTTGGTTTAAAAACTAAATCAAAAGTATTACCAGCTTGTCTAAGAGACCAAGTAGCACCTGCATCTGTAGATCGATAAATACCTGATGATGTAGCAACAATAACGGTATTATTGTTAGTAGGGTCTAATACCATACGATGAATAGTACGATTACCCATACCTGTGCTAGATGGTACCCACGTTTGTCCTCCATCAGTACTTTTCATTACTCCTATACCATCAGCATCATTATTGTCTCTATCACCGGTACCAATTAAAATATAACTACTGGTAACAATAATACCGGATACACCTAAAGAAGGTAAGTTATTAGAAATATTAGTCCAGTTATTGCCGCCATCAATTGTTTTCCAAATACCACCTGATGGTGTACCTGTATACATGATATTTGCATTAGTAGGGTCAAATGCTAGTGATGCAATTCTTCCTAAACCCCTTGGTTGTCCGTTAGACAGTGGCGGTGGATTAAATGGCCCCATCTGAGTCCAATTACCGGCAGTACTGGTTTTTTGTATAGCTTTTTGGTTTTGATAGCTGGCAACTGCGTTGTATAAATCTATATTTCTTCTTCTGTTGCCGTTAGCGTCTATTTTGTTTTCCATTTTAGATTCCCAGCGCTTAAACTGCTTGTATCCGGAACCTCTGGTAACCTCTCTGTTTTCCCAATAGATGTTAAATGCCTTTTGTGTTTCAAAAAAGTTGGCATCGGGGTCTTTCATCATTTCTACCCAGTAAGGATAATTTGCAGTGTCGGCTGTTTGATTTTGTGCTTTTGTGGAAAATGAAAGCACAAAAACCCCAAGTACTACAAGGAGTGTGTATTTTTTCTTCATTAAAAACGTTTTAGCAATTCTGTATCAGCGTCGAATTTACGACATTCTATTTATTTAAACTGCTTTTTTGGGCTTTGGGTTGGGTGAGTAGGAAAAAATAATTAGCAATTTTTTATTATAAAGTCTAGTATTTCCTCTTTCTGATGGGGTTCAAACCAAACTATATTTTCAGTTTTTTTAAACCAAGTCAATTGTCTTTTGGCAAATCGGCGGCTATTTTTTTTAATTTCTTCAATTGCTGTTTTTAAATCAATAGTACCATCAAAATGCTCAAATAATTCTCTATAACCTACTGTTTGTAGTGCGTTTAAATGTTTAAGTGGGTGTAGCTGTTTTGCTTCTTCAAGCAAACCTGCTTCCATCATTAAATCAACACGTTTATTTATACGATTGTAAAGCTGTTCTCTTTCGGTATTTAGCCCAATGATAATGGATTTAAAAGGGCGTTCGGTATGTTTTTGCTTTCTGTAATAGGAGTAAGGCTTACCTGTGCCTATAGCTATTTCTAATGCTCTAATTAATCGTTGTGGGTTATTTATATCCACACTTTCGTAGTATTCCGGGTCTTTTTCTTTTAAGAGACTTTGCAGTTTTTCAAGAGGTTCTTTTTTTAGCTCTTCTCTAATTGCTGGGTCAACATTAGGGAATTCGTCTAAACCTCTTACTACAGCATTAACATATAAGCCTGAACCACCTACCATTAGAACAGTATTCCTTTCTTCAAATAATGTATCGAGTAACTGAAGAGCATCTTTCTCAAAAGTACCTACACTATATTCATCTTTAACGGATAAATGCCCAATAAAATGATGTTTTACTGCATTTAATTCCTCTGGAGAAGGAGGAGCTGTACCAATTTTCATTTCGGAGAAAAACTGGCGAGAGTCGCAGGAGATGATTTCGGTGTTTAATGCTTTAGCTATGTCTATACTTAAAGCAGTTTTGCCAATGGCTGTGGGGCCAACTAATACTACGAGGGTTTTGTTATTCATAGTTTTTCACCACAATACTTACAATACTCTGCATTATCTTCATGTCCTTCTTTAGAGCAACTTGGGCATGCTTGAGTGTTTGTTTTTTTAATAGGCTTTACCATTTCTGCAGATACTATTCCGGTTGGTACTGCTATTACACCATAACCTAAAATCATAATAATAGAGGCTAATATTTGCCCCGGAACTGTAGCAGGGGCAATATCGCCATAGCCTACAGTTGTAAGAGTTACTATAGCCCAATATATACTGGTAGGAATACTAGTAAAACCACTTTCTTTCCCTTCTATTAGAAACATTAGTGTACCCATAATAATAACTACACTAAGCACAGCCCCCAAAAACACTATAATTTTTGCTCTACTGGCTTTCATGGCATTTATCAATAAGCTGGCTTCGCCAAGGTATCGGGTGAGTTTAAGTATTCTAAATACTCTTAATAATCGTACTGTACGAATTACAGCAAAGTACTGTGGACCTACTATTATTAAACTTAAGTAGGTAGGTATTACAGAGAGTAAGTCTATAATTCCGTAAAAACTAAGGATGTATTTTCTTGGTTTTCTAACAGAGATAATGCGGGCAACATACTCTAAGGTAAAAATTACAGTAAAGCCCCATTCTATAACTCTAAGTATAGGCCCGTGTCTATTGTAGATAGACTCAACACTTTCTAGCATTACTGCCAAAACACTGGCTATAATAGCTATTAATAAAGCAACATCAAATAACTTACCTGCAAAGGTGTCAGCCTCAAAAATTACTTCGTGTACTTTATCTTGCCAAGAAGATGTATTGTCTTGATGATTACTCAAGTAGTTGTCCCTTTATATTTTTAGATATCTCGCTTTTTAAGCAGTAAAAATGTAAGGTACGAAAATAATAAAATGTATGCGGATACAACTAGTACATCTCTAGGTTCAACCCAAAAAATATTTTGTATTCCAATTTGGTCACTATTAGTTACCATACCCGTTATAGGCTGGTGTATCAAGTTTCGCATTGCTTCAAGAGGCAAATAAGCACCAAATTCTTTTAGCTTGAATGCAGCAATTGGATCAACTACCCAATAGTAAATGAAAAGTAAACCAAGAGCTAATCCCGTTTTCTTTAATAATGTTCCTAATAGTAAGGAAAGGATCATTATAATAAGTACCTCTAAAAAGTATGCAGGTATAAAATATGTTCGGTCGAAAATAAGTGTCCAATCAGTGTTTGAAGAGTGTGCGGCACCTAAAATAAGTATTGTAATTATAACAAATACTGTAGAGACAAACGCTAAAATTACTGACATAGACAATTTGCCAATTAAAAACTCTTTACGACTCATCCCGTCAATTAAGTGTTGTCTGAGAGTTTTATATTGAAACTCATTTGTAATATAAATAACCATGATAACGGCAAGTAATATCTTAAAAAAACCGGCTACCCATAATACGTTTTGCCATATGTATGGAAAGTCAAAAACTCTACTCTGACCTAAGTCAAGTGAAAATCCATTAGGATTACTCGTGTCTCCAATTGAAATTGTACCAAGTGTTATAGCAACCAATGCCATAAAAATAAAGTACAATAGAATAAGTACTTTAAATGCATTACTCGCTTTTAGTTTTTGCCATTCAATTTTTAATAATCTCTTCATTACTTTTTATTGGTTAATTGCAAAAACTGCTGTTCTAAACTAGATCTTTTTACCACTAAATGGGAAACCAAAACTCCGTTATCCATTAAATATTTGTTCAATTCTGCTCCGTTAATCTCACCATCATAACTGCCAATCAGTAAGTTTCCATCAACATTTGCAGAGGTTACACCTGTATATTGTTTTAAGGTAGCTTCTAGCTTTTCCATGTCATTTGCTTTAGCTTCTATTACTCCTGTGCTAGACAATTCTTCAACCCTACCATTAAATAAGGTTTTGCCGTTTTTTATTACGGCCACATGTGTACAAACTTTTTCTACCTCATCTAATAAATGACTAGCAATAACAATAGTGGTGCCTGTTGCTGCAATTTCATTAATAATTCTGCGTACTTCTGCTATACCTTGTGGGTCAAGTCCGTTAGTAGGCTCATCTAATACTAATATTTCCGGGTCATTTAGTAGGGCAGAGGCAATGGCTAATCTTTGCTTCATACCTAAAGAGTAGGTGCTGAACTTATGATGTTGCCTGTGTGCAAGGTTTACGAGTTTTAGCTTTGCTTCAATTTTATCATATGAAACTCCTTTGATGTCTGCTACCACTTTTAAGTTTTGGTAAGCACTCATATATGGATAAAAGTTTGGTGTTTCTAAAATAGCTCCAATACGTTTTAGGCTATTATGACTTGGTTCCTCGCCAAACCAACTATAGCTTCCGGCATTTTTGTTAGTAACACCCAAAATTATGCCTAGAGTGGTAGTTTTTCCACTTCCATTTGGACCTAAAATACCAAAGACACTTCCTTTTTCTACCTCAAGAGATAAGTTGTTTACGGCTGTTAGATTGCCATACTTCTTTGTTAATCCGTTTATTGCTAATACTGTTTGCAAACCTATATGTGTTATAAATTTTCCTAAAGATATAAATATAGACGAAGTAAAGAGGGGAATTGTTACAAGTTGATAGATGTTAAAATACTTGCTTTTCAAGTCTGAAAATTGTAAATTCAGGGTGCTTTTTTAACCGAAACAGAAAAAACCCTTATGCAAGATAATATAACACCTCCACCTGTACTCATTAATAAAGAGATTGTATCAGATTTACACTTTCCTATTCAAGAAGTACTTAATGCACCCGACTCTATTAAAGAGCGCAGAAGTCAATTAGGTAAAGCTGCCAGTTTAGGTAATTTAGATAAGCATAAGGTTACCATCATTTTTGAGGATGATAAGGGCATGAAAAGTGTAAATACTACCGTTTGGGCTGTTACAGAAAGTAAGGTGATACTAAAAGCAGGTAAGGCTATACCTATTAATAGAGTACATAAAGTGAATGTTTACTAGTACAGGCTAGTAAAAATCATCTTCATCGTAATCATCAAACATATCATCAGACTCGTCTAGGTCGTCGTCATCTATGTCTGCATCATTAATGTCACTTTCAAATTGCATGTCAGGCTTATCTGCCGGCATATTACCTAATGTAGATATCAATTGAGGGTATATCTCTGTGCTGTCAGTCTTGTCAGCCTTCTCTATAAGCTCTACAAAAAAGGTCCACATATTTAAGAAGTCATAGATATACAACATTCTATCATGTGGGTTTTCTAACCTGTCTTCAATCTTTACTTCGGCCATACTTAAGGTTTGGCTACTATTATCATACATGCCAAACAAGCTCAGTTCTTCGCCTTGTTCCCAAGCTTCATTACTATCAAAAAAAGATGCCATTTCTAAGCCATCTAGCCCAAAAGACTGAACAATAGCATTATGAAAATCTTCAAAACTACTCTCAGAGTCTAAGGCAATGTCCCTTACTACATCTTCTTCAGAGTCTAATATTACTCGTACTCGGTATATCATTTTTTAGCACTTACTAATTGTAACTCATCTCCTTTTTTAAGCATAAAGCTATAAGCTTCATCAAAATCATTGCTTATCTCACCATCCAATATGGCCTCTCTAATGGCATTTTTTATAATCCCAATTTCCGGTCCTGGTGGTAAATTAAAAGTTTTCATAATTAAAGCACCATCAATTGGTGGCTGCCAGTTACGTACATGGTCTCTTTCTTCTACTTCCTTTAATTTTGCTCGTACCCTTTTATAGTTTGCTAAGTAGCGTTTTACCTTTTCTTTGTTACGAGAGGTAATGTCTGCCTCGCATAGGGTCATTAAGTCATCCGTATCGTCTCCTGCTTCAAATAAAAGTCTTCTTACAGCAGAATCTGTTGCATCATCTTGCGCCAAAGCAATTGGTCTAGAACTCAATTTAACCAATTTTTCAACATATTTCATTTTTTCATTCAACGGAAGCTTTAATCTTTTAAAGATCTTAGGTACCATTTTAGAGCCTACAAACTCGTGCGAATGAAATGTCCAGCCTGTTTTTTTGTGAAAACGTTTGGTAGTAGGCTTACCAATATCATGCAATAGGGCTGCCCAACGTAACCATAAATCATCTGTGTTTTCACAAATGTTATCTACCACTTGTATGGTATGGTAAAAATTATCTTTATGCGCTTGTCCTTCTATATCCTCAACACCATGTAGGGCAACAAGTTCCGGGAAAAACTCGTGTAAAAGTTCAGTCTCAAACAACAACCTAAAACCAATAGATGGTTTAGGGGCAAGCATTATTTTGTTTAGCTCATCAGTAATACGCTCTTTAGAGATGATATTGATTCGCTTTTTATTTCTTTTAATAGCCTTTAAAGACTCTTCTTCAATCTCAAAACCTAGTTGTGTTGAAAACCGAATGGCTCTCATCATCCTCAATGGATCATCCGAGTAAGTAACGTCGGGGTCTAGAGGAGTACGTATAATTTTGCGCTCTAGGTCTGCAATACCTCCAAAGGGGTCTAATAATTCGCCATAATTGTGCTCAGAAAGGCTTATTGCCAATGCATTAATCGTAAAGTCTCTACGATTTTGATCGTCTTCAAGTGTACCATCTTCAACAATAGGCTTTCTAGAGTCTTGGCTGTAAGACTCTTTACGAGCCCCTACAAACTCTAGTTCAACACCTTTGTGTTTTACCATGGCAGTACCATAGGTTTTAAAGATGGTTATTTCGGGTTTGCCAGATAATTTTTTGGCTACACTTTTGGCCAATGCTATACCACTACCTACTGCAACTACGTCTATGTCTTTTGCGGTGCCTCTATTTAAAATTGCATCGCGTACAAAGCCACCAATTACATAGCATTCTACACCAAGCTCTTTTGCTGCTTCACTTATTACAGTAAATACCGGATTATTTAAATGTTCTTTCAACAGAGATTACTTTCTGATTATTTGCACAACACCACTGTTAGACAACTTAATGATAGTTGAGGGTTGTGGATTGTTCTGTTCATTTTGGCGCAAATTTACTACATAGTCAACTCCGTTCAAAATGGCAGTTTCAATGTCTTTAAAACTTTGAGGTGACTTATTACCGCTTATGTTTGCTGAGGTAGAGATAATAGGTTTGCCTAAGCCTTTAACTAATTGCTGGCAAAATTGGTCTTTGGTAACTCTAATACCAATACTTCCATCTTCTGCAATTACATTTTTTGCTAGGTCTTTTGCCTGATCATATATAATAGTAGTAGGCTTATCGCTTAAGTCTATAATATCCCAAGCCATTTCAGGTACTTCTTGTACATGGCGTTCTAAGCGAGCATCTGTATCAACCAGTACAATCATACTCTTTGTGTCAGAGCGTTGTTTTAAGTGATATACTTTTTCAACAGCATCAGCATTGCTTGCATCACAGCCAATTCCCCAAATTGTATCGGTAGGGTATAGAATTATACCTCCATTTTTTAATACTTCTACAGCCTTTTGTAATTCTGTTTTATAGTCTTCAGTCAACTTCATTATATATAGTTATGGTATCTGCTACCATTTTTTCTTTTGTAAAGGTTTGTTCTAATCTTTTATAAGCATTGACTATTAATTGCTCTCTTAGCTTTGTATCATCTATAACGGTTATGCAGTTATTGGCTAAATCCTCTTCATCACCAATCTCGCTTAGCATTCCTGTAACAGAATGTTCAACACTTTCTTTAATACCACCTGCATTAGTACTTACTACGGGTACTTTAGCTGCAAAGGCATCTAAAACAGATGTTCCTAGTCCCTCATTTTTAGAGGTAAACAAGAAAACATCAAAACCAACTAATAAGCTAGGCACATTCTGTACAAAGCCGGCAAAAGTAACACTTTCGGCTATTTCTAGCTCTTTTGCTAGTGTTATTAATTTATCTTTTTCGTCTCCATCGCCCAAAATCACAAAATGGGTATTGGGTTTTACAGTGTGTATTGCTTTAGCAGCCTTCAAAAAAGTAATGATGTCTTTCTCCTCGGTTAAGGCTGCAACAGTACCAATAATAGTTTTGTCATTGCCAATATTAAAAGTAGAACGGAGTAAGCTTTTATCAAGGTTTTCAAATCTACTTAAATCAATACCTGAATATACAGTTGTAGCAACTTCTGGTTTTTTAATAGCACTTTGCACAGCTTGTTTAACTACATCAGAAACACAAATTATTTTCTTTACTGCCGGATGGTTGTATTTGTTTTTGCTTAACCAACCTTTTTTAGAGTTTAATGTGACACGACGGCTAACGATAATAGGTAGTTTATTATCAAAAAAACTAGCGGCTAACACAGCAAATGTATGCGCATGTGAGTCATGCGCATGAACATGAGTATGACCATTGTTTACACAGACCTTTTTTACAGTACTAGCAAAACCCATTTCAAAGGAACTGCGTTTTTTTCGTGCTAAATGTTTGATGGAATTATCAATACAAAATTGCTCCATTTTAGAGCCTTTTTGACACAACACAAATTGTGTTATTCCTTTTTCTTTTAAGCCTAGTAAAAGGTAAGCTACTTGCTGCTCTCCTCCACGCCATGTAAGGGGGGTAGAGATGTGTAAAATGTTTAATGAAGTAGCCAATTAATAGTCTTTTTTTAATTCTTCTCCGTTTTTAATACGCCAGAGCTTAAGGTTACGGATAAACACATTGTAGGCAGACATTGCTGAAATGATAAAACCTACTTTACCATCTAAAATACCACCTCTAAGAATGTAATGTCTAAAGAAGCGTGCTGTAGGCTTTACACCTAAATGAAACAGCGTTACCTTTTTTACTTTCTTTTCTCTGTCATAAGCACCCCAGGTAGTGTACCTGTCAGACTTAGCTAAAGTATGCGCCAAACCATTGTAGGTGTAATGTTCTAGTTTGTTTTTTAACCTGCCAACCTTGCCTTCGGTCTCAATTTCTTCATGTACATACTTGTTGTCATACTTGCATTCATCGCGCTTAAATAAACGGATAACAGCATCGCTTTGCCAACCACTGTAATGTACCTTTTTACCCATGTAATGGTTTAGTCTACCAATCCAAAAAGCACTTTTGTCGGTACCATTTTTAAGAATCTCCTGTACTTCTTTTTGCAATTCAGGAGTTACTCTTTCGTCTGCATCAATTAGTAATATCCATTCATTATTAGCTTGTGGTATGGCCCAGTTTTTTTGTGAAGAAGGGTTTTCATACTCACGCTGTACGACAAAGTCTGTATATTTTTTAGCAATCTCAACGGTACGGTCAGTACTGTAAGAGTCTACTACCATTATTTCATCTGCAAAAGCAACAGATTTAATAGCCTCCTCAATATTATGCTCTTCGTTTCCGGTTGGAATAATTGCTGTTAGCTTTTGCATACAGTTTTTATGGTATTTACAATTAATGTTTCTTCTATCTGTGTCAAGCAAATAGGAGTACCTAATTTACATGTATTTGATAAACAAGGTGCGCACTCTATGTCTTTTGCTCTAATAATGGTTTTATTAACTGCATTATAGGGTGCTGTATTGCTTTCATCTCCGGCACCAAACAGTACTATAGTATGTGTGCCTAAACTATTTGCCAAATGTGCCGGACCGGAATCTGTTGTTAAAACTACTTCGGCATTGGCCAGTATATTTATTAACTCTACCAAAGAGGTTTTTCCTGCTACAGATTTAACTCTGTCAGAATCTATATCTTTCAGAATAGCATTTACATGATTTGCGTCATCAGGTCCGCCGATTAAAACAATAGATAAATCAGTTTTTTGAAGTAGACTTTGTAATATACTCTGTGCTTTGTCAATTGGCATTCTGCGTGACTGTGCCTCTGAGTTGAAGTTTACAGCAATGTACTCTATGGGTAAGCCGGCAGCAGGGTCTTCGGTAGGGGTGTTTAGTTTCACCTCCGTATCAAAAGACTGTTTGGTGTGAAGCTCTAACAACTTCACATATTCTTCAGCTCTATGTAAGCCCTTCGGTTTTTTATAGCTGTCCGTTAAAAAAAGCTTTCTTACTTCTTTATTGTATCCTATCCTCTTTTTACTCTTGGTGCCCAAGCCCATAATAGAAGCAGAGGTAGAGTCGGGGAGTGAGAAAAACAAATCGTAGTTATTTGCTCTCAATTGCTTCCCAAAATAGTAAGCACCTCTTATTCCTTTATCGGTATGCTTAGAAAATGGAAAAACATTTTGCACATTAGGGATTAACCGGGCAATATCATCAATCCCTTTTTTAGTAATCACATCAATGCGAGCATCGGGGTAGGCTTTATGTAAAGCACCCACAAAGGCCGAACTCATTACAAGATCGCCCAGCCAGTTTGGAAGTCGCACCAATATGTTCATACTTCTGTTATACAGATACGTTGTACTCTCTCAACGCATCGTTTAATGATGTTTTTTTATCTGTGCTCTCTTTGCGAGTACCAATAATTAAAGCACAAGGTACATTATATTCTCCTGCCGGAAATTGTTTGGCATATGAGCCCGGAATTACTACCGAACGCTTAGGTACATAGCCTTTAATTTCTTTTGGCTCATCGCCTGTAACATCAATAATTTTAGTAGAAGCAGTTAATACAACATTTGCACCTAAAACAGCTTCGCTACCAATATGTACACCTTCTACAACTATACAACGCGAACCAATAAAGCAGTTATCCTCTATAATTACAGGGGCAGCTTGTACAGGCTCTAATACACCACCAATACCAACACCACCACTTAAGTGTACATTTTTACCAATTTGTGCACAAGAGCCTACTGTAGCCCATGTGTCTACCATAGTACCGCTATCTACATAAGCACCTATGTTTACATAAGATGGCATCATGATAACACCTTTTTGTATAAAAGACCCGTATCTGGCAACTGCATGTGGTACTACACGTACGCCTAGCTCTTTGTAATCTTTCTTTAAGGCAATTTTATCGTGGAATTCAAACGGACCTACCTCAATAGTTTCCATTTGTTGTATCGGAAAATAAAGGATTACTCCCTTTTTTACCCATTCGTTTACTTTCCAACCATCATCGGTTGGTTCGGCACATCTAAGACGTCCTTTATCAATTTCTTCTATTACTTTTCTGATGGCTGCCTGAACCTCACTGTCATTTAATAATGAGCGGTCTTCCCATGCTTTTTCTACAATGCTTTTTAGCTCCTTCATCTGGATGATTTTCTAGTTTAGCGCAAAGATAAGAAAACCCATTGCATGGTGCTATTTTTCGGGTTGTAGGCTTATATGCATTACCTTATATTTGTCTTTTGAAATTATGGGAAGAATTGTAGCAATAGATTTTGGTAAAAAGCGCACAGGTATTGCTGTTACAGACCCTATGCAAATTATAGCATCGGGCTTAACCACAGTAGAAACCAATAAGCTTATGCCATTTTTGCAACAATATGTAAAGGATGAAGAAGTAGATTGTTTGGTGGTAGGTGACCCTAGACAGATGAATAATGAAGCTTCTGAGAGTAAAGTTTTGATTGATGAGTTTTTAGTGAAACTAAAAAAAACATTACCTAAACTATCCATAAAAATGGTTGATGAGCGCTTTACTTCTAAAATGGCATCGCATAGTTTAGTAATGGGAGGAGTGAAAAAGAAAGACCGACAAAATAAAGCATTGATTGATGAGGTGAGTGCTACATTAATTTTACAATCGTATTTAGACCAGATTAGATGATATTACCAATTACCGCATACGGAGACCCTGTTTTAAAGAAAGTAGGAAAAGAGATTGACAAAGACTATCCGAAATTAGAAGAACTAATAGCGGATATGTTTGAAACCATGTATAATGCACATGGTGTAGGTTTGGCTGCCCCACAAATAGGGCGCTCTATCCGTTTGTTTATTGTAGATGCTTCGCCTTTTGCAGAAGATGATGAAACAGTAAAGGATTTCAAAAAAGTATTTATCAACCCTAAGGTACTAGAACTTACAGGTGATGAATGGTCTTTTAACGAAGGCTGTTTGAGTATACCGGATATCCATGAAGATATATTTAGAGAAGAGACTGTGAAGCTTCGTTATCAAGATGAAAATTTTGAGGAGTATGAAGAGGTGTTTACAGGTATGGCTGCCCGTGTAATTTTACATGAGTATGATCATATTGAAGGTGTTTTATTTACCGATAAAATTACCCCACTTAGAAGAAGGTTGTTAAAAGGCAAACTAACCAATATCTCTAAAGGAAAGATTAACGTGAATTATAAAATGCGTTTCCCATTAAAAAAAGGAAGATGATGAAAGTGAGAAATTTAGTTGTAGCGTTTATTTTTGGTTCATTACTAATTACCTCTTGTGGACCAACCGATAATGAAATAAAAATTATTCAGGAGTTAGAGGCTCAAGCCTATGCTACACCGGGCGATATGGACACCAGTTATGCAAATAGTTTGATAACGGAATATTTAAATTATGTAGAAAACCACCCGGGTGAAGATTCTATAGCTGCTATTTACTTGTATAAAGCAGCAGAAATAAATAATTCTTTAGGAAATCATACAAAAGCCATTACTCAATTTTATGATGTACACAGGAAGTTTCCGAATACTGAAAGAGCTCCTTATGGCTTATTTACAGCCGGCTTTGTATATTACAGCGATTTGAATAATAAACCTGTAGCCTTACAATTTTACAGAGAATTTGTGGATAACTATCCAAACCATGCGCTTACAGAAAGTGCACAAGATTTGGTAAAAGCATTAAGCAGAACGGAGTCTGATTTAGATCAGGTGCATGAATGGTTAGAGCAAAATGAGGCTGCTGCCCAAGAAGAGAAAAAAGCATATTAATATTATAATTATACAGTAGATGAACTTAGAAGGAATTTTGGCAATTTCAGGAAAACCAGGACTTTATAAACTAGTTACTCAAAGCCGATCGGGGTTTATAGTACAGTCATTAATAGACAATAAAAAAACACCCATTTCTGCAGCAAACAATGTAAGTGCATTGCAAGACATAGCTATTTATACCTATAATGAAGAAGTACCATTGATAGATATTTTTAGAAGTATTGCTAAAAAGGAAGATTGTAAAGCGGCTTTAAGTCACAAAGAGTCTGCTAATAAACTAAAGGATTACTTTGGAGAAGTTTTACCTGAATTTGATGAGGAAAGAGTATATAACTCTGATATTAAAAAAGTTATTAGCTGGTATAATCAGTTGGTAGACTTAGGTATGATAGATCTTGAGGTTGAAGAAGTAGAAGAGGAAAAAGAAGCTGACGCAGAAACGCCAGAAGCAGAAGAAAAATAAATGAACTCTTTACAAGATAAGCTAAAAGCTTTTGAGCGACTCCTCATTATTATGGATGAGTTGCGCGAGCAGTGCCCGTGGGATAAAAAACAAACCATGGAAACACTAAGGCACCTAACTATAGAGGAAACTTATGAGTTGGGAGATGCTATCTTGGATAATGATTTAGAAGAGGTTAAAAAAGAATTGGGTGACCTAATACTACATATTGTGTTTTATGCACGTATAGGGTCTGAAACCAAAGACTTTGATATAGCAGATGTATTGAATGGTATTTGCGAAAAACTGATTAGCAGACACCCACATATTTATGGAGACATAGATGTACAGGATGAAGAAGAAGTAAAGCAAAACTGGGAAAAACTAAAGCTAAAAGAAGGTAAAAAGAGTGTACTCGAGGGAGTGCCAAAATCCCTTCCGGCATTGGTAAAAGCTACACGTATACAAGATAAAGCAAGAGGTGTTGGTTTTGATTGGGAAGAACCAAATCAGGTATGGGAGAAAGTAGAGGAGGAGTTACAAGAGTTTAAAGTAGAGGCTGATAAAGGAGACGCAAAACGTACCGAAGAAGAGTATGGAGACTTACTCTTTTCTTTAATTAACTATGCTCGCTTTAAAGACATAGACCCGGAAACCGCCTTAGAACGAACCAATAAAAAGTTTATTAAGCGTTTTCAGTACTTAGAAGAGGAAGCAGGCAAAGCAGGTAAAAAACTACAAGACATGACACTTGCAGAAATGGATGAGTACTGGAACAAGGCAAAAACCTTGTAAAAGCTTAGTCTATTTTCTTGTAATACTCTTTTTGCAAATCTACATGAGACATATCAATAATTAGTTGTTTGCCTTCAAAACGGACATAAGTAAACTGCTCATCACCAAAATTCATTCTTACAAGAGACTTGTCTTCATCTTGAGACAAGAAATAGGTTGTTTCTCTTTTTTCAGGATAGTTATCTCCTTCAAAAGTGATATTAGGCTTATTAATAGTAATGGTTTGCTGGTACTTCAAGCGTTCTCCCTCATATGTCATCATTCTTCTACTACAGCACTCCATACGTACTAGTTGCCACTGCCCTTGTATTTTTTCCTCAAGCTTACTTAGCATAGACTCAGATTCTTCAACACTAGGGGTTGCTGCTTTTTCTTTGCTTTTACATGCTGTAAATGCTAGTAATGTTATAACTAATACGGAGGCTATTTTTATTCTATTCTTCAACATAAACTCTATCTTTTCCTTTAAACTCTGGTGCTTGGTATGATATTACTTTTAAGGGTGTTTTTGATGTAACCACAACCGAATGTACGGTATTCTTTGGGATAAAAATAAGCATGCCCGGTTTAACATCAAAGATTTCATCCCCAAGTGTCATTGTAGCCGTACCCTCTAAAATATGTACATGCTCAGTATGGTTTACATGTTTGTGAGCTTTTACTTCTTTTTTAATCCAAATTGCAAAGCTGCTTACTTCAGCATCAGAGTACAACTTTTGTACTGTAATGTTTTCGTAATCATCAGATGGAGCTATGGCTTCAACATCTGTAGTACTTTGCGCAATAGAGTTGATAGTAAATAAACAAAATGTTGCCAGTAGTAAAGCTAGTTTTCTCATGATTTTGTATTTTCAATTCAAATATAGTAATTCATGTTGGTCAAAAAAGAGGTTGTTATTAATTCACACCGATATTATTAAACCGTTAATTTTTGCCAGAATCGCTATATATTAATAAGTTGAGTACCAAATTTATATATATTTCGGAATGCTTAGCGTTATGTAACCTATGAAGAAATTATACTTAGTAAGACATGCCAAGTCTACATGGAAATATGAGGATATGGCAGATGTAGATAGACCGTTGAAAGGAAGGGGAATTAGCGATGCTTATAGCACTGCCAATTGGCTTTTGCAGCAAAAAGAGATGCCTGATTTAATTATTTCTAGCCCGGCAACTAGGGCATTGCACACAGCGCTTATTTTTGCCAGAACAATGAACTATCCTTTTTCTGACGTAATTATCAATGAAAAAATATATGAAGCCAGTCCTAACGATTTGTTTGAGGTGGTGAGAAGTATAAATGACAATCATAACTCTGTTATGATATTTGGGCACAACCCTTCGCTTACAATTTTTGTAAATACCTGCATTGATCATAAGATTGATAATGTACCTACTACAGGTATGGCTTGCTTAAGTTTTAACCAACAAACATGGAAAGACTTGGATAAGCGAGCAGAATTGCAGTTTTTTGACTACCCAAAGAAACGAAACAAGTAAAATGGTAAATAAAAAACCGAGATTAATTAACAGAGAGCTTAGCTGGCTCATGTTTAATGCCCGTGTTTTACAAGAAGCAGCCGACAAAACGGTACCACTAATAGAACGACTACGATTTTTAGGAATTTTTTCTAATAATATGGACGAGTTTTTTAGGGTTCGTGTAGCTAACGTACGTCGTATTACTACTATTGGTAAACAAGCCAAAACCATATTGGGTGGACTAAAACCCAAAAAACTGATTGATGAAATAGAGAGATCAGTTATGAGGTTGCAAAAAGAATTTGAGGTTATACATACTGAGTTATTACATGAGCTTGAAAAAGAGAATATTTATGTAATAAATGAAAATCAATTGAATGTAGAGCAAGCAGACTATGTACGTAAGTTTTACTACGAAAAAGTAAGTCCGGCATTAGCTATAATTATGCTTAATAATTTAACTGTTTTTCCGGAGTTAAGAGATAAGTCTATTTACCTAGCCATTAAATGCATGAAAAAGGGGATGGCAGAACCACAATATGCTTTAATTGAGGTGCCATCAGATATATTACCACGTTTTAATGTATTACCTGCTGATGGTAATAAGAAGTATATCATATACTTAGAGGATATCATCCGCTATCATTTACATGATTTATTCTCAATATTTAAGTTTGATACGATTGAGGCACATACTATTAAGCTTACTCGTGATGCAGAGCTAGATATTGATAATGATATTTCTAGAAGTTTTATCGAAAAGATATCTGCCAGTGTAAAGAATCGTAAAAAAGGAGACCCTGTACGATTTGTATATGATAAGCGTATTAGCAGAGATATGCTACAGTTTATCATGAAGAAACTAGGTATAGATAATAATGATAGTATTATACCCGGTGCAAGGTATCATAACAAAAAAGATTACATCAAATTCCCAAATATTGGTAGAGAAGAGCTGGAGTATGAGCCAATAAAAAACTTACCTCACCCAGAGTTAAGACCAGCAGAAAGTATATTGGATGTGGTAAGAGAAAAAGATATTTTGCTTTATTACCCTTATCAACAGTTTACCCATTTTATTAAACTACTAAGGGAGGCAGCTATAGACCCTAATGTTACTTCAATTCAGGTTACACTTTATCGTGTAGCATCACAATCTAGGGTAGTAAACTCATTAATTAATGCTGTAAAAAATGGCAAACAGGTAACGGTTGTTATTGAGTTACAGGCTCGTTTTGATGAAGAAGCCAATATAAAATGGACAAGAACATTACGTTCTGAAGGGGTGAATGTAATTTTTGGAGTATCTGGCTTAAAAGTTCATAGTAAGTTAGTGTGTATAACCCGTAAAGAAGGAAGGAGAGAAGTAAAGTATGCGGTTGTAAGTACGGGTAACTTTAACGAGAGTACGGCTAAACTATATACAGATTACACCATTTTTACAGCGGATAAACGCATTACATCTGAAGTGGTAAAGGTGTTTGACTTTTTTGATAATAATTATAAGGTTTATGACTATCAACATCTAATTGTATCGCCACACTACACTCGTAAAAAGTTTATAGAGCTAATTGATAATGAGATAGAACATGCTCGTAAAGGAAATCAAGCATCCATAAAAATTAAAACCAATAGCTTGGTTGATGAGGACATGATTGAGAAGCTATACGAGGCAAACAATTATGGTGTAAAAATACAGCTGATTATTAGAGGTATGTGTTCTTTAATACCGGGTGTGCCAGGGATGAGTGAAAATATAGAAGCCATAAGTATAGTAGATAAATTTTTAGAGCATACACGCTTATACATTTTTAACAACGGAGGCAAAAAACGTTATTTCATATCTTCTGCAGATTGGATGTCTAGAAACCTAGATCATAGGGTAGAGGTAACTTGTCCGGTTTATGATAAGGCTATTCAGAAAGAGTTGCAAGATACATATGATATAATGTGGAGTGATAATGTAAAAGCACGATACCATAATCTTGCTCAGGATAATGCTTACCGAAAAGAAGGTGAAGTTCCTGTCCGTTCTCAATTTGCTACTTATGAGTACTACAAAGCCAAATCGAATTAGTAGTTTTGTGGTATCAATAATCTAAAGAATACAGTTTGGAAATACACAAGTACGCTGCTATAGATATCGGTTCAAATGCCATTCGTTTATTAATTGCCAATATTATTCCTACAGAAGATGAGGGGGCTATGTTTAAGAAGTCTTCGTTAATAAGGGTTCCAATTCGTTTAGGTGCTGATGCATTTACGGTAGGTAAAATTTCTGAAAACAACGTTGTGAGAATGGAGCATGCAATGAAAGCCTTTTCTCATTTGATGACAGTAAATGGTATAGAAAAGTATAGAGCTTGTGCTACATCTGCAATGCGAGAAGCAAGTAACAGTGATGAAATTTTAGCTCGTGTAAAAAAGGAGTCTGGTATAGATATAGATATTATTGATGGACGTGAAGAGGCAAAAATTATATACTCTACTCAAATACAAGAGCTGCTTGACCACGATAAGACTTATTTGTATGTAGATGTTGGTGGTGGTAGTACAGAACTTTCGCTTTTTTCCAAGGGTAAGTTTTTAGAGTCAGAGTCTTTTAAAGTTGGTACTATTCGTTTGCTTAATAAGTCTGTAACTGATGATGATTGGGAAGGCTTAAAAAAATGGGTGATGAATGTTGCCGAAAAATATGATGATATTTCATTAATTGGCTCCGGTGGAAACATCAATAAACTATTTAAGATGTCGGGTAAAAAAATGGGCAAGCCATTATATTTAGACTATATAGATAGTACTTTAGATTACCTGAAAAAATTCTCTGTAGATGAAAGAGTAAAACGTTTAGACCTAAACGTGGATAGAGCAGATGTAATAGTACCTGCTACTCAAATTTTTCACACCATAATGCGTAGAGCTAATGCTGAAAAGGTATATGTACCTAAAATTGGTCTTTCGGACGGTATTATTAGAAAGTTATATGAAGATAAATAGAAATTTGTGAACATTTTGGCAAAATCTGTGTTCTTGTCATTTAAAATTAGACCATGAGTAAAATAGGCCTAAACCCTGTTAAACGATTTTTCGGCTTACTAAAAGTAGAACGCCAAGAGATTATCAGTGTATATGTATATGCACTTTTCAATGGTTTAATTAGTCTTTCACTTCCATTAGGTATACAAGCTATTATCAATTTAATTACCGGAGGGCAAGTATCTACTTCTTGGATATTGTTGGTTGTATTAGTAATACTGGGTATTGCTGTAAGCGGTGTTATGCAAATAATGCAGTTAACTATTACTGAAAACATTCAGCAGAAAATTTTTGCCAGATCAGCTTTTGAGTTTGCTTATCGTATACCTCGTTTAAAATTACATGCGCTAGAGAACTCATATATGCCAGAATTAGCTAATCGCTTTTTCGATACTTTATCAATACAAAAAGGCTTATCTAAAATATTAATGGATTTTTCTACAGCTTCTTTGCAAGTTGTATTTGGTTTAATACTACTCTCGTTCTATCATCCTTTATTCATCATGTTTGGTGTATTGTTTGTACTAATAGCCTATCTGATATTTAGGTTTACAGCACCAAAAGGATTAAAAACTAGTTTGGTAGAGTCATCATATAAATATGAGGTTGCACATTGGTTAGAAGAAATATCTAGGGCTTTAGAAACTTTTAAACTAGCTGGTAAAACGGATTTACCAATGGAAAAAACTGACAAAGTTGTAAGTGGTTATTTAAGGTCTAGAAAATCTCACTTTAAAACATTAGTTATTCAATATATAAATTTAGTAGGCTTTAAAGTATTAATAGCAGCCGGTTTATTGGTGATAGGTGGTTTACTTGTTATTAATCAGCAGATGAATATAGGACAGTTTGTTGCATCTGAGATTATTATCATTCTTGTATTAGGTTCCGTAGAAAAATTAATTGTGAGTATGGAAACCATTTATGATGTACTTACTGCTATCGAAAAGATTGGTATTATCACTGATATTCCTTTAGAAAGCGATGAAGGAGAAAAAGTAAATTTGAATGAGGATGAGGGAATTTCTGTTAGCTTAAATAATGTTTCATTCACTTTAAATGGTTCAGACTTTAAGTTACTTAATGATATAAACCTAAGAGTAGGCAAAGGAGATAAACTATTGATTACGGGCTATGAAGGAGCAGGTAAATCATTACTTCTGCAGCTAATGGCAGGATTGCATGAAAACTTTAAGGGAACGATAGCATACAATGATGTTCCTTTTCCTAATTGGTGTAAAGAGGATTTACGGTCCCATATAGGGGATAGCTTATCCAGAGAGGATATTTTTAAAGGTACTCTTATGGAGAATATTACCATGGGCAAGAAAGACTCTACATTGGATAAAGTACAAGAATTGGCTAAGGTGATTGGCTTAGATGGTTTTATTGATTCTTTACCAGAAGGGTATAATACAATGCTAATGCCAGAGGGTAGGTATTTGCCTAAAAGCACAAGATTAAAGATAATGTTATTGAGGTCATTAACAAACGACCCAAAGCTTATCTTACTTGAGGATAATTTTAACCAACTAAATAATACAGATAAAGACAATTTATTGAACTATTTATTTGAAAGTAAAATAACACTAATTGCAGTGTCTAATGATGAGAAAGTTGCCGAAAGGTTTTCTAAAGTAATGGTATTAAAACATGGTCAAGTCTTTGCCGAAGGAGACTTAAAGTCTCTACAAAAAGAAAGTTGGTATAATACTATTTTTCAAACAAAATAAGTATGCTCAATCTAAGTCCAAATAAAATAGATCATAGGGTAGATAAGAGTAAGTATACTTCTTTTTCTATGCTAAAAAACTTTAGAGCCGGTAAAATATTCTCTAGACTACTGGTAACATTGTTTACTATATTTCTAGTGATTTTGTTTCTTCCATGGACTCAGAATATTCGTTCCAAGGGATATGTAACTACATTAACACCATCACAAAGACCCCAAACTATAAACTCAATTATTGCAGGCAGAATAGAGAAGTGGTTTGTAAGAGAAGGTAATTATGTAAATAAAGGAGATACAATATTATTTATATCTGAAATTAAAGATGAGTACTTTGATCCGGATTTACTTTCAAGAACAGAAGACCAAATTCTGTCTAAGGAGTTGACAGTTAAGTCTTATATGGAAAAAGTAAAGGCATTAGATAGCCAGATTGATGCACTTATTAAAACCAAAAGGCTGAAACTAGAGCAAGCAGAAAATTATCTAAAACAAGCACAATTAAAAATACAGTCTGACAGTGCAGACTTGGAAGCAGCTGAGATTAACTTGAGAATTGCTGATGAACAGTATGATCGTATGGTTAAGCTGAATGAGCAAGGCTTAAAATCTTTGACGGATTTAGAAGCTAGAAGGTCTAAAAAACAAGAAGCATTATCCAAAAAGATAAGTGCAGAAAATAAACTATTGACTACTAGAAATGAGCTTATAAATGCAGAGATTGAAATTACATCTATAGAAAATCAATTTAGAGATAAACTATCTAAGGCGGAGTCAGAAAAATATGCTTCCTTATCTCAAATGTATGATGCAGAAGCACTGGTTACAAAAATGCAAAATCAGTATATGAATTACTCTGTTCGTTCGGGCTTATATTATATAACTGCTCCACAAGATGGTTATATTACAAAAGCTATACGTTCTGGTATTGGCGAAACTGTAAAAGAAGGCGAGGAGTTGATGAGTATAATGCCATCTGAGTACGATTTAGCTGTTGAGATGTACATTAAACCGGTAGACTTACCATTAGTAAGAACAGGGCAGCAGGTTCAGTTTTTATTTGATGGTTGGCCATCTATAGTATTCTCTGGTTGGCCAAATGCCTCTTATGGTACTTTTGCCGGAAAGGTAGTAGCAGTAGATAATTTTATTAGTCCAAATGGTAAATATAGAATACTAGTGTCTCCTGATGAGAATGAGAAAGAATGGCCGGAAGGGCTAAGAGTGGGGTCTGGCGCAACAGGGCTAGCTTTATTAGAAGATGTACCAATTTGGTATGAAATATGGCGAAAACTGAATGGTTTTCCGCCAAATTATTACGATAAGACCGAGGGACTCCCAACTAATCAGAGTGAAAAAAATAAATAATAACCTTAATAAGATTTGATGAGACGATACTTATGGTTATTAATTGTTATTGCTCTGCTACCAGTACAGACTTATAGTCAGGAGCAGGATACAAAAACCTTTTCACAAGAAGATTTTCTTTTTTTTGTAAACAAGTATCACCCTGTAATGAAACAGGCAAGTTTACTTGCTAAAACAGGGGAAAGCACCGTGCGAAATGCAAGAGGAAACTTTGATCCTTACTTATATGGTAACTTAGATCAGAAATATTTTGATGATAAGGAGTACTACAACATTTTAGGTAGCGGACTAAAAGTGCCAACATGGTACGGATTGGAACTAAAAGCAGGTTACGACCAAAACCAAGGAGTGTTTTTAAACCCGGAAAATAGTGTTCCGGCAGATGGCTTATGGTATGCAGGGGCTTCAATTACGCTTGGGCAAGGGCTTTTTATAGATAAGCGTAGGGCTACACTTAAACAAGCCAAGCTTTTTGCCGAATCTACAAAAGCTCAACAGGAGGTTTTAATCAATGATTTTTATTTTGATGCTATTAAAGAATATTGGAAATGGGCTGAGACATGGAATCAGTTAAAGGTATATCAAGACGCTTTAGACTTGGCAAAAGTAAGGTTTGAGGCTGTAAAGCAAAGTTATTTATTGGGAGATAAGCCCGCCATAGATACTTTGGAAGCTTATATTCAAATTCAGAATAGAGAAATGAATAGGAATGAATCTAGGCTTCAGTATCAGAACAAAACATTAGAACTGTCAAACTTCTTATGGTTTGAGAATAACACCCCTTTACAAATAACAGATAGTCTTGTGCCTCCTTTGTTCAGTAATCTAGATATTTCTCAGACAGTTATATACAACGATTCTTTGCAAACTATATTAGAAAATTTAAGCCAAGATCATCCTCAATTGCAATTGTATGACTATAAATTAAGCTCATTAGATATTGAAAGAAGATTAAAGGCAGAGTCTTTAAAACCAAAATTAAACCTTAATTATAACCTCTTAGCTGAACCACAAGGAGGAGACTATGCAGATAATTTTTCATTACAAAACTATAAGTGGGGTGTAGAGTTTAGTTTTCCAATATTTTTAAGAGAAGCAAGGGGTAACTTACAGCTTACTAAGATAAAAATGCAAGACACAGAGTATTTGCAGCAACAAAAAGGCTTAGAAATAAGAAACAAAGTATTACAATATTATAATGAGCAGCAAAACCTCCTTACTCAGGTGAATTTGTATAGCAAGGCCGTAAATAATTATGATAAACTCTTACAAGGCGAAAAACAAATGTTTGATGCCGGCGAGAGTTCACTTTTTATTATAAATAGAAGGGAAGTGAATTTGATAGCTGCTCAAATAAAGTTGATGCAGTTTATTTCTAAGTACAACATTTCTTACAACGGGGTTTACTGGGCAGCGGGTAAGCTCTATGGTAATTAAGAAAAAGCCATATAAAAATATAAGCCACCTGTAGACTTTTATTACCGAAAAACGGAGTTGTTAAATAATGCTATATTTGGTTTATTGAGAATTCTAGTAATTATGGCTACTACCCCAGAAAAAATTATTTGTAAACCATTTTTAAGATGGGCGGGTGGGAAGAGATGGTTGCTCAAGGACATAGAAAACTACTTACCAAGAAATGGGTTTAATCAATACCATGAACCATTTATAGGAGGAGGAGCTGTTTTTTTTCACCTCCATCAATCTGAGAGTATTTCTTTTATTTCAGATTTAAATCAAGAATTAATTGAAACGTACTGTTGTATTAAATACGATGTAGAAGCTGTAATTAAAGAGCTGAAACAATTTAAAAATACAAAGGAAGAGTATTATAAGATTAGATCGAGTAACTATAGAAAAGACTTCAAGAAAGCAGCTCGATTTATATATTTAAATCAAACATCATTTAATGGTATTTATAGAGTAAATTTAAAAGGGGAATATAATGTTCCTTATGGTTATAGAGATAATTATGAATTTGATTTTGACAATATTGTAGCCGTAAGTAAAGTGCTACAAAATACAAGAATAAATTATTCTGATTTTGATACTGTTACTAAGAATGTTAAACAGAATGATTTAGTTTTTTTAGATCCTCCTTATACCGTTACTCATAATAATAACGGTTTTATACAGTATAATCAGAAAATATTCTCACTTGAAGATCAATATCGTCTATCTAGGACAATACAAGAAATCAAGGAGCTAGGAGCATATTACATACTTACTAACGCTGCTCATGAAACAATAAAAGATATTTTTAATTCTAATGATAGGTTATTTGAAGTAAAAAGATCAAGTATGGTGGGAGGGAAGTATGCAAAAAGGGGGAAGTATGCAGAAATAATAATTACAAATACTATTAGATGAGTTTTTTAGAGCAAATAGAAATCGATGGTTTCAAGAATAAATTGACTTCAGACGTCTCTTATTTGGGAAAGCTATATAAAGCAAAAAAAAGTAAATATTATGTAAAAAGTGTTGATCATTCAATGGCGGATGAATATATAAATAAGGGCTGGGAGATTGAACGAGAGTTAAAGACTAAAACAAGGATTAGAAAAGCTAAGCCTCATAATAAACAATTTGAAGATGACGTTTGGTGTCAGTTTTATAATTTAGGGTACAGATATTTGAATTATGATGATAATTGCTTTCTACCATTTGGCAAAAATAAAGGCGATAAAAAACAGATAGATGTAGTTGCTGTAAGTGAGGACACAATACTTATTGTTGAATGTAAGTCAAGCTCAAAATTGAAAAAAGCCCCTTCTTTTAAGGAGGACTTTGATGCTTTAAGCATGAGGCTTAATGGATTTAAAAAAGTCATAAATCAAGCGTTTACAAGAAACCTGAAACTTAAATACATTTTTGCCACAAGAAACTTAAGAATAGAGCTTGATGGTAGCGATATAACAAGACTTAATAGTACAAATTCATTTTACTACAACGATAACACTTATGACTATGTTAATAATTTAATAAAGAACTACAAAGGTGCTGCAAAGTATCAATTCTTAGGTTTAATTTTTAAAAACCAACTTATTAATTTAGATAAAATAGAAGTGCCTGCTGTTCAAGGTGTGATGGGAGGAAAAAAGTATTATATGTTTTCTATAGAGCCTACTCTCCTGCTAAAAATAGGTTTTATTCTTCACAGGACAAGAGCCAATCAATCTGAAATGCCCACGTATCAGCGTTTATTGGTTCCCAGTAGATTAAAAGGTATTACTAAGTTTATTGATGAAGGTGGTTTTTTCCCTAATTCAATAATTTTAAACTTTAACCAAGCGAAAAATAAAATACTTTTTGAATCATCATCCAAATCAAAAGACTCTTCATCAAAATACGGAACTATAAAAATCCCTAATGCTTATTCAATAGCTTATATTATTGATGGACAACATAGGGTTTATGGTTATGCAAACTCTAAATATAAAGAGAGTAATACTATACCTGTTGTAGCATTTACCGATTTGGAATCACTTGAGCAATTAGAAATGTTCATGGATATAAATCAAAATCAAAAGGCGGTAAGTCCAAGTTTAAAGTTGACTTTAGAAGAGGACTTGTTTTGGGGTTCTGATAAAGCAGATTCAAGGCTGAAAGCATTAAAGTCATCAATAATAAAAGAATTGTCAAATTCGCAATCAAGTCCTCTTTTTAATAAAATATCTATTGGAGAAGATTCCTCAATATTAACGTTTCAACCTTTTTATAAAGCTTTAACAAAGTCAGGCTTGTTACCAACAGCAAAGGGTAATAAATATATTGACACAGGTTCAAATACTTCGTTTTATGATGTAAATAATCATAACCACAATAACGAAATGCTTAAGACAAAAAGGCAAATAGTAAAATTTATTAGTTTATGTTATGAATATGTTGAAAGCAATCATAGAGATATTTACGAAAAAGAGAAGTACTTTATATTATCTAATAGAGGGACATATGCTTTTATTTGTCTTTTAGGAAGCTTGAATTCATTTACATCAGAGGAGTATAAATTTAATACAAGTACTTCTCCTGAAAGTAGATTTGAAGCAATTGAAAAGTATATTGAAGCATTGATGCAAGAAATAAGAGAAGTTAATAAAGAAGAAGAGGAAAAGCTTCTCCTATTAATGGGGCAAGGGGCTGAGACATTTTGGCTTCGTTCATTTCAAACAATGATTAATAAAAGGTTTAATGATTATGAACCTATTGATTTAATTGATTGGAGAGAAAGACAAAATGATCAATTACAAGATGAAGGAAGAAAGTATGGAGTAGAAATAGAGAGATTTATGAAGAATACTGTATTAGATACTATAAAATCTCTATATGAAGAAAACTGGGAGCTTGAAATTAACAGTATTAAGCGTGAGTGCATGAAAAGAGCTGAAGAAGAAATGGAGAGGAACTATAAGCAAAAGTTAGGTAAAAAGGATGTTCATTGGACTGAAATGTTTAATATAAATGATTACCTAACTATTATAAAGAAGTATTGGACTAAAATACCCGAAGACAATATAAAACCATTTCAAGAAGTATTTTCAATAGATATTGGAGAAGGGTTTAATAGTATTGCGGACAGAACTAAATGGATATCAAAATTCAATTCTTACAGGAATTTATGGGCTCATGAAGGGACAAAAGAAAAAAGATTAAATAAAGAAGAAGTTGGGTTTTTAGAAGGGATACATAAAGAATTAATTAAAAAAAATTAAAGCCCCCAATTCGGAGGCTTTTCTTAATCTATATTATTGAGTATTATTTTAATGCTGCTAAAGCATTGTCATAATTGGGCTCGTTTGCTATTTCAGCTACTTGTTCGGTATGTTTTACCATACCGTTTTCGTCTAAAACTACTATACAACGAGAGTGTAAACCGTCAAATGCACCTGTGTTTACTCTCAATCCGTAAGCATCGCTAAACTGGTTGTTTTTAAACTCAGAGAGCATTACTACATTATCCAATCCTTCTGCACCACAAAAACGCTTTTGCGCAAAGGGTAAATCTTTAGATATACATAATACAACAGTATTATCTAAACTTTGAGCTTCTTGGTTAAACCTGCGTACTGATGCAGCACAAGTACCGGTGTCTACACTTGGAAAAATGTTTAATACCACTTTTTTACCAGCATAATCATTTAATGATTTTTCTGCCATATCAACACCTGTAAGTGTAAAAGCAGGAGCTTTTGTACCAACTTCCGGTAAGTTACCTACCGTACTGGCAGCATTGCCGCCTAAAGTTATATTTGCCATAGTTTTGTTTTTATGAGATTAAAAAAGCCTCCTTATAGGAGGCTTAAAATTGTTTTATGGTTTGATTAGTTTGCAGATAAGTAATCTGCAACACCATCATGTGTAGCATTCATTGCTTGTTTACCTTCGCTCCAGTTTGCAGGGCAAACTTCGCCATTCTCTTCAAAGAATTTCAAAGCGTCTACCATACGGATAGCCTCATCAATGTTACGACCTAATGGTAAGTCATTTACCAATTGGTGACGTACAACACCGTCTAAGTCTATTAAGAATAAACCACGGTAAGCAACTAATTCTCCTTCTGCATCCATTTCACCGGTTTCTTCGTTAAAGAACAACTCTCCCGCTAAAACATCATAGTTCATAGAGATAGTTTTGTTGGTGTCAGCTACTACAGGGTATGTAACACCTTTAATACCACCTTGTTTTTTATCCATTTGTAACCAACCCCAGTGAGATTGCTCAGTATCTGTAGATACAGCAATAACTTGAGTGTTGCGTTTTTCAAATTCAGCTAATTTTTCTTGAAAAGCGTGTAATTCTGTTGGGCAAACAAATGTAAAGTCTTTTGGATAGAAGAAAAGCACTACATACTTTTTACCAATATATTGTTCTAAGCTAAAGTCTTCTACAATATTTACGCCGTCTGTTACGGCAGCAGAGATAAAAGATGGAGCTTTTTTTCCTACTAATACAGCCATTTTATTTGATTTTTAAGGTTAAAATTTGTCTTGATTTCGTTGAACAAATATAGCCATTTTAAGGCGTTTAGATAGTAAAACACATAGCTAGTTTCTATTGTTTAATAGGTAAAATCTATTTCTTTTATAAAGTTGCCCATGCAAGTAATGTGGCACCAATTACTGTAGCTATTTTTATAAGATTGAAACGGTGATTGGCACTACTCTCAAATAATATGGTTGTAGAAATATGTAAGAAAATACCTGTTACGATGGCCGTAATATAAGTGTGATTTTGTGGAATGAACTCTGCAATAAACATCCCTAAAGGAGCCATTAATGCAAATACAAACAGCAATAAAATATTAGTACTTGTTTTTATTTTTAACTGCCTGAAAAAAGCAAACAACATCATACTTACAGGTATTTTGTGTAAAACAATACCGTAGAGTAATGAGCTATCATGTGAGTGTATTTCGCCAGCAGTACATCCTCCATAAAAGAAATTACCAGTAATTGTGTCTAAAGGCATCCCCTCAAAAAGCGCATGAATGCATAAACTTAGATATAAGCTAAAAGGAACTATTCCTTCTCTATAATTATGTGTGTGAATATGCCCGTGTTCTACACCACCAGAGAAAAACTCAAGCACAATTTGAAATAAAAATCCTGCAGCAATAAATAAACCAATAGTTTTTACATCATCTAGTACTATAAGGTCTTCGGGAAAATGATTATGAGGCTGATATAGTTCAGGTAGTAAATGAAAGATAACAATTGCAAATAAATAAGCTCCACTAAAGGATAGTAATAGTTTGATGCTGTTTTTATTGTCGGGTTTAATAAGATATCCCAAACCAATACCAACAGCTACAGATAAAAATAGAAGTATAAATGCTGTCATTAAATTTTTCTTGCTTCAATAATTAATCGGTCAGATTTTGTGGCGTCAAAATCATTTAGGCTGTAATCGCCAAAAAGGTTAACTGTGGTTAACCCTGCTTTTTTTAAATAAGTATCAAAGTCAGAGAGTGTAATTACTTTTACTTTTTCACAGTATTTGTGTTGCTTACCTTTATCTGTAAATTCAATACGCTTTACAATGTAGTTGCCATCAATAAATCTATTGATATGAAACTTAATACCTTCAACGGTTTTTATTTCCTCTTCAACTAAACCCAGTAAAACCTTTTTCACATTCATAAAGTCTATTAAAAGAGTGCCTCCTTTTTTTAAACTCTTAGAAAAAGCATTAATAGTTTGTTGGTTTTCTCCACTTTCAAAGTAGCCAAAACTGGTAAATAGATTTAGGACCACATCAAAAGACTCCTCTTTATAAACTTCGCGCATATCATGCTCATCAAACTTTAGCTTTCTACAGATAAAAGGTTTAGCTTCAGTTATCATGGTTTTAGAGAGGTCAATACCGGTAACATTAAACCCTTTTTTATTTAAATAGATAGAGTGTCGACCTGTTCCACAAGGTGCATCTAATACTTTTGTGTTTTTCGGAAAACTCCAATGTGTGAGTAGGTTATCCATAAAAAACTGTGCCTCATTATCATCTCTGTGTTTGTACAGTATTTGATAATAAGGTGTATTAAACCACTCAGTAAACCAATGGTCGCTATTTTCTATCTCACTCAAAGAATCTTTGTTTTTTTCATGAACAAGCGGAGTATAATGAACGCAAAAATAGCAACTCCAAACCAAATGCCCGCCTCAGTCCATTCTTTAAAAATAAACTTCCCTGTAAAAAATAAAGTGGAGTAGGTAAACACAACTGCAGATAACCAGCAAACAACCAAGTTACTAATTTGCGACTTCTCCTCTTTAACAGTTATTTCTTCAGTTGGTTCATCTAAGGTGTTTATATTATTTCCCCAATTGGTATTTGGGTTAAATAAGCCTTTCCAGTTGCCATCAGGTTGTACTTTTTTATAGAAGTTTATTAAGGTACTTTTTGCTGTAGGCTTCGTAGCGTAGGTTACAATAATCCATACTAAGGTAGTAGTACCTACAATAAAAAAAAAGCTGTTGGGGAACACCCAACCAAAAACATATTTGCTTAAACCATAACCAATAAAAGGGGTAATAGTAGCTGCAATTTCACTCCATGCATTGATGCGCCACCAATACCAGCGGAGAATTAATACTAACCCTAAACCTGCACCTGCTTCAATAATAAAAGTCCATACTCCAGATATTGTTTCGATAAATGTTGTGGCTATTAATGCCACAGCCATTATGATGATAGTTGTTATTCTAGAAGCAGCAACTAATCTTTTTTCAGGAGCATCAGGCGATATAAAACGTTTATAAAAATCATTTACCAAATATCCAGCACCCCAGTTTAGTTGGGTAGAGATAGTACTCATATAGGCTGCTAAGAAAGCCACCAATAAAAGCCCTTTTAATCCTGTAGGTAAAAAGTCTTTCATAGCCATTACATACCCTAGCTTTTCATCTCCCGGAGCTAAATCGGGGTAGAGTATTAAGGATGCCATACCTACCAGTATCCATGGCCAAGGACGAATACAGTAATGGGCTACCTGAAAAAATAAGGTAGCATATATAGAGCTTTTTTCGTCTTTAGCTGCCATCATTCGTTGGGCTATATAGCCACCGCCACCGGGTTCTGCTCCCGGATACCAGCTACTCCACCATTGTACCGTACTGTAGGCTAAAAATGCACCAATACTTATAGTTAAAGCAGAGGCTGTATCAGTTCCTGATCCAATTTTTGGGAAAAAATCAAAAGCCCAACTTGGTAATTGTTCTTTCATTCCATCTATACCCCCAATTTGCTCAGAGTTTACTACTATTACTGCAAGTGTAACCGTACCAATCATTGCAATGGTAAATTGTACAACATCTGTTACAGCAACACCCCATAAGCCAGATAAAGACGAATAAGCTGCAGCAATAACCATGGCGCCAGCAGTATACCAAATAGCTTGATCGGCAGGAATATCAAAAAACACAACCAATAAACTATTTAAGGCTACATTTACCCAGCCAATAATCAGTACATTCATAAACAAGCCCAGATAAATAGACTTACAGCCTCTTAAAATAGCCGCTTCTATTCCGCTATAGCGTAGTTCTATAAGTTCTATTTCTGTGAGTATGTCTGCACGTCTCCATAGTTTGGCAAAGAAAAAAGTGGTGAGCATTCCTCCAAACAAAAAACTCCACCAAAGCCAGTTGCCCGAAATACCGTTTTTGGCAACCAATTCTGTAACTGCAAGTGGTGTATCTGCGGCAAATGTTGTTGCCACCATAGAAATACCCGCTAAGTACCACGGAAAGTTTCTTCCGCCTAAAAAGAAATCGGCTATACTGTTTTGTGCTCTATTTTTAAAATAGATACCTATGCCTAATGAAATTGCCAGAAATAGCCCTATGATGAGCCAGTCGAGTGTTTCGAGGGTCATTAAATGTAAATTAATTGATACTTAACAAATCTAATTAAAAATTGATAGCTTGAAAGTACTAAATTTGCCCCCTAAAATTTGAATGTTATGAAACTAGCAAAGCAATTGTTTTTCATTACCTTACCCTTATTATTTGTTGCATGTGGTAATGAAGCTCAGCCTGTAACAGAGCTACCTTATACGCCTCCTAAAAAAAGAGAGGTTGTAAAACCGGTTATATTAAACGGTATAGCAGATACTACTTTATTAGAGTCTGGCGAAAAAGCAGTAAAAATTGTGGCTCAATTATTTAATGGTGGTCCAGATACGTTGGTAGGTTTGAGAGTAGAGTTATACCAAGCAGACACATTATATATTGATACTTTGAAGATACAAATGGCTAATGGAGATACTATACAAGGAGAATTGATATTTGAAGAAGCCATTTATGGTAATACAGCACCGGCATATAATACATCAGTATTTGCTATAGAAAAATAAGAACTTGGAAGAACAGAACAAAGAGTTAGAAGAGAAGAAAGAGAAAAATCCAAAAGGATTTGAGAGCCATGAGTTTGTGGCTAAAACCTTTTATGGATTAGAAGAAGTATTGGCAAAAGAGTTGTTACAACTTGGCGCCAGAGATATTCAGGAGTTAAACAGAGCTGTAAAGTTTTCGGGTGATATGGGCTTTTTATATAAAGCCAATCTATGCTTAAGAACTGCTTTACGTATTTTAATGCCTATACGAACTTTTAAAGTGCGTAATGAGCAGCAGTTGTATGATGGAATACAAAAGATAAACTGGTCGGAATATTTAGGCTTAGATAAAACCTTTGTGATAAATGCAACGGCAAATTCTGATAATTTCACCCATAGCCACTATGTGTCTTTAAAGGTAAAAGATGCTATTGTAGATCAATTTAGAGAGCGTTTTGGTAAACGCCCGTCTATTGATAAAGAACGCCCGGATTTACGAATTCAAGTGCATATTAGCGATATGGATTGTACCGTTTCTTTAGATAGTTCAGGGGAATCGTTACATAAAAGAGGGTATCGTATAGAAACCAATAATGCGCCGATTAATGAAGTGTTGGCCGCTGGCATGATATTATTAAGTGATTGGGATCAAAACTCAGATTTTATCGACCCTATGTGTGGCTCAGGTACAATTATTTCTGAAGCAGCAATGATAGCCAGAGGCATACCTGCAAATATTCATCGTAAAGAGTTTGCCTTTCAACGTTGGATAGATTACGATGAAGACTTGTTTGATGTAATTGTAGATTCAAGCCTAAATAAAGAGCGTGGCTTTGATGGTAGAATAATGGGAAGCGATAGAGCTTTTTCTGCTTTTAAAAAGACAGAGCGTAATATAAAGCATGCATTATTAGAGGACTTTATTCAGATAGAAAAGAAAGACTTTTTTGGCTCTACAAAACCTGCAGATAGCAAAAGAGGAGTGTTGATTTTTAACCCACCTTACGGTGAGCGCCAAGAGAAAGACTTAGAAGAATTTTATAAAAATATTGGAGATACTTTAAAGCATGGCTACCAAGGTTATTCGGCATGGATAATTACATCCAGCATGGAAGCTTTAAAATTTGTAGGCTTACGTACATCCAGAAAAATAAAGCTTTTTAACGGACCACTAGAATGTAGGTATGTAAACTACCAATTATATGATGGTAGTAAAAAAGCAAGTAAAAATACCGAAAGCGAAGCTTAGTACTTTATCAACTTTCTATAATGTACAGTTCCTTTGTGTTGTATCTGTAATAGATAAACCCCTGGTAAAATAGTGTTTGTGTTTATTTCCCAAGTACTAATTGTACTAGGAATTGTCTCAGCAAAAATCAATCTGCCCGATAAGTCTGTTAGCGCAACTACTACCTTGTTGTTTCTAGCTTGTTCCCAAGTAAATACCAATTTGTTGTTAAATGGATTTGGGTAGATAATGGGGAGTTGATAATCTAGCTCCGAAACACTAATATCATTTACAGTATATATAGCAGAAATACTTGAGCAACCTACACCATTGGTTATTTGTACAGTATAATCTCCATTTTGGCTAATAGTAATACTAGGTACAGTGTCATTTGGTAGAGGAACCCCATTTAAAAACCATTGATAATCTGCTTGCCCGCTCACGGGCATAGCATCTAATTGAATACCAGTTTGTGATATTGTAGGTGTTGGAGGAGCTTGTAATACCTTTAAAATTTGACTAGTGTCATTACTACAACCGTTTGTGTCTGTATAGGTGTAAGTAATTAAATGATCTCCTTTTCCTGCAATAGAGGGGTCGTACATAGTATCATTTACAACTCCTGTACCCGAGTAAATACCGCCTAGAGGTGTTCCTCCGCTTAGTAAAAAAGGGGGCTCATTTAAGCAGGTGTCAGTAAATGGGTTAAACCCAACTACAGGCAAAGGATTTACTGTAATAGTTATTGAGTCTTGTAAAGTGCTATCTCCGTCATCTATAGTAATTATGTATTGTTGAGTAGAACTTGGGGAAACAAATGGGTTTTGAATTGTATCTCCTGTTGACCAAGAGTAGGTAAAGTTTCCGGTAGTTCCACGTGAAGCCAATACATCAAGTTGGGTAGAATCGCCGACACATATTACAGTATCTATAGTAGTAGGGAATAATATCTCTAATGGACCTCCTGATAATAAAATAGTTACACTACTACTATGAGAACATCCCGTTACACTATCCGTAGCTGTAAATGTAAATGTTGTAGAGTTTAAAAGAGGAAGTGTTTGTGGTGAAAGTATAGTAGAATCATTTAACAATGTGCCGGGTGACCAATTATAACTATACGGTCCTGTGCCTCCAGTTACAGTGGCTGATAAATTAGCAATTCCACCATAAGGTATCGTTTGACCAGTTCCCGCAAAAGAACTTGGTAAAGGAAAAATATATAAGTCTTGGTAAATTGTATCTGTACAACCAAATGAGTTTGGATATATATAGCTTACTTGTTGTAAACCAAGCCCAATATTTAAGGGGTCAATAAGGGTGCCAAGTGATCCATTAATAAGGAAAGAACCTCCTGTAGGAGTAGCTTGAAGAGAAAAGGGAAAGGTGTCAAAACAAATAGAATCTGGGCTAGTTATTACTGCCGCAGGAAACCCTAAAACAGTTATGTTTTGATAGGCAGTATCTATACAGCCTGTGGCATTTGCAACAGTATAGCCAATGCTATCTGTGCCAACACCAATTACAGTAGGGTCAAGGGTATTTCCTGAGACACCATTTCCAAAGAATGCACCTCCTGATGGGCTAGCTGTTAAGTTGAGTAAACCACTATTAATACAGGTGCTGTCAGCGCTAGTAAATACTATTGATGGCAATGGACTTACTGTAATGGTTTCTGTAGTGGTACTGGTACAGTTATTATTGTTATAAGTATAGGTAATAGTATGTGTTCCTGTACCTGCAATTGTTGGGTCAAAAACAGAGTCATTAGATACACCAATACCTGAATAAGTACCTCCAGTAGGAAAACCACCAGATAAAATAATAGGGGAATCGTTTATACATACATTAGCAATAGGAGGTGTGGTTACCAAACAACCTATATGCAAAAAAAAGCGTTCATTAACATTACTTGTGTTATGAGTAAATACATAATCACTTACCTTTAAATCATGAAAGATATTTAAAAGTGTATCTTCAAGTAGTACTGTCCAATTGGTATCTAAGTTGGTAAATACACCCTTAATTGTATAGCTGATATTTTGTTGACTACTAAAACCTATAGGTACAGTATCTGCACCTATAAATGGAGCTTTACCATTTATAGATAAGTTATGAGTGTGGATGTAAGAGTATAATGAGGGTACATTTGGATTAGAACTGAACAGTTTTTGTGCGTCAAAGGCATTTTCAAAAGTATCTGTAGCACTTATGTTGTAGTAAACAGTTGTTTCGTCAGCATTGTTACTACTATCTTCAACCCTTATTTTAACAATGTTTTGGGCATAAGAAAAATGAGTAATAAGTAGTAATCCAAATAGTAGTATTCTTTTTAGCACAGTCTGTAGTTTTGAGTCCACTTTATATGTCAAATATACTTAAATTCGCTTGTAGTCAATTTAAAACTGTTTCATGAAAAAGATAGCTGTATTTACTTCAGGAGGAGACTCGCCGGGAATGAACGCATGCATTAGAGCTGTTGTAAGAACTGCCATTTTTAATGGGGTAGAAGTAATGGGCATTTGTAGAGGTTATGAAGGAATGATTGATGGTGATTTTATAGAGATGAATACATCATCAGTTGGTAATATCATACAAAGAGGTGGAACCATTCTTAAGTCGGCCAGAAGCGAGCGCTTTAGAACCCCCGAAGGGAGAAAAAAAGCATTTGAGAACTTAAAAGCCAATAATATTGATGGAGTAATAGTTATTGGGGGAGATGGTTCGTTTAGTGGAGCATCTGTATTCAATAAAGAGTATCATATACCATTTGTTGGTTGTCCGGGCACAATTGATAATGATTTGTATGGCACAGATTTTACCATTGGTTATGATACAGCTATCAATACCGTTATGGAGGCCGTAGATAAAATTAGAGATACAGCAGACTCACATAATCGCTTGTTTTTTATAGAGGTTATGGGCAGAGATGCCGGTTTTATAGCCTTAAGAAGTGGTATAGCTGTTGGTGCGGAGGCTATTTTAATACCCGAGACAAAAACCCACATAGAGGACTTGATTAGCATATTAGAAAAAGGAAGAGAACGAAAAAAATCGGGCTCTATAATTATAGTTGCCGAAGGCGATGATGCAGGTGGTGCTTTTGAAGTGGCAAAGCGAGTGAAAGAGCGTTATAATTTTTATGACACCAGAACCACTGTGCTTGGTCATATACAAAGAGGGGGCAGTCCTACAGCAGCAGACAGGTTGTTGGCAAGCAGGCTAGGTAATAAAGCTGTAGAAACACTATTAAGCGGTGATCATAATTTAATGGTTGGACAGAGTGGAAAAGAAATTGTTTTTGTACCCTTTGAAAAAGCAACCAAACATCATCAAGAAGTTGATAGATCACTGCTTGATTTAGCAATGATACTATCCTCATAAATGTTACTTTCGTATCCTAATAACTAAATCAATTACATTTTTTTGACTACTTACGTAGACGTTATATTACCATTGGCTTTGCCAAGACTCTATACTTATAGAGTACCTGATGATGTAGAAGCTTTAGAGCAGGGGCAGAGAGTAGTTGTGCAGTTTGGTAAGAAAAAACTTTATGCAGCACTGGTGTATGCGTTTCATGATCAAAAACCACATTACCCTGAGAAAAATATTTTAGAAGTATTAGATGACTCACCAATTGTAACTAAAAAGCAAATTGAGCTTTGGCATTGGATGGCATCTTACTATATGTGCACTTTGGGCGAAGTAATGAAAACAGCTTTGCCATCAGCATTAAAACTACAAAGCGAAACTAGAATTGTAAAGCTAGATGCAGACTACTCAAATTTAAAACTCAACGATTCTGAGTATTTAATTATGGAAGCCTTAGACTTTCAGAGTAGGTTGACAATAGAGGAGATAATGGACATTATTGGCAAGAAAACAGTAATGCCACATATTCGCTCTTTACTAGATAGAAAGTTAATTGCACTAGAAGAGGAATTGATAGAACGCTACAAACCTAAAGTAGTTAGTTATATACGCTTGGCTAAACCTTCTACTGATGAAGTTTTTTTAGAGCAGGCTTTTGAAAAAGTGAAAAATGCACCTAAGCAAAGAGAGTTGTTGATGGTGTATTTAGATGAATTTGCTAAAACTAAGCAAGGTATAAAGCCTTCTACTTTAGCTAAAAGAGCCGATACAAACTCATCAACAGTAAAAGAGTTAATTAATAAAGGCATTTTTATTCAGTTTGATGAAGATACCAACCGTATTGCCAAATACGATGATAAGGTTACTGCCCTCAGTGCTTTAAATGAAGAGCAGGAGAATGCTCTGCAAAGCTTGCAAGAGCAATACAAAGAGAAAAGAGTGGCTTTATTACATGGTGTAACGGGTAGTGGTAAAACGGAGTTGTATATAGAGCTGATAGCTAAAACGGTTAAGGAGGGTAAGCAAGTACTGTATTTGCTACCGGAGATTGCTTTAACAGCGCAAATTATCCGTAGGCTTCAAAATAAGTTTGGCGATAGGGTAGGAATCTATCACTCAAAATTTAATAACCAAGAAAGGGTTGAGGTTTGGAATAGGACATTGATAGAAGGGAAACATCAGTTTGATATTATTATTGGTGCTCGCTCTTCTTTGTTTTTACCATTTTCTAATTTAGGGTTGGTAATTGTAGATGAAGAACACGAAACCTCTTTTAAACAACAAGACCCGGCACCTAGGTATCATGCAAGAGATACTGCTATATATTTAGCAGGTTTGCATAAAGCAAATGTGTTGTTGGGGTCTGCTACACCATCTTTAGAGAGTTACTATAATGCGCAGATGGGTAAATATGCTTTTGCAAAATTAGATAAGCGTTTTGGCGATGTGAAAATGCCCGATATAGAGTTGGTAGATATAAAACTAGCTCATCGTAAAAAACAAATGAAATCTCATTTTTCACCACGATTGCTGGAGTTGTTAGAAGAGGCAATAGCCAAAAAAGAACAAGCTATTCTATTTCAAAACCGTAGAGGCTTTTCTCCATTAATGGAATGCCAAACTTGTGGATTTGTACCTCAATGTGTAAACTGTGACATTAGTTTAACCTACCATAAGGCTATACATAAGCTTAGGTGTCATTATTGCGGGTATACCGAAGAACCACCCAATATGTGTAGTGCTTGTGGCAATACAGATATGCACACCAAGGGGTTTGGAACAGAGCAAATAGAAGAGGAGTTGGGACTCATGTATCCAGATTTACGGATTAAGCGTATGGACTTTGATACTACCCGTACTAAAAATGCATACTACAATATTATAAGTGACTTTGAAGATGGTGAAATAGATGTACTTGTTGGTACTCAAATGCTTACTAAGGGATTAGATTTTGATAACGTAGGCTTGGTAGGAATATTAAATGCCGACCATATGTTGCATTTTCCTGATTTCCGATCTTTTGAGAGAAGCTTTCAATTAATGGCTCAAGTATCGGGTAGGGCAGGTAGGAAAAACAAACAAGGGAAAGTAATTATTCAAACCTATAATACAGAGCATCCTGTTATTAGGCAAGTGCAAAACAATGATTACTTAGGTTTATACAATCAACAACTACAAGAACGTACTGAATTTAAATATCCACCGTTTTATAGATTAATAGAGATTACATTAAAGCATAAAGATTACAAGTTTTTAAATATAGCAGCTGATGAATTTTCGAGGTTACTGAGAGTTCAGTTTGGAGCTCGTGTTTTAGGTCCGGAATATCCACCAGTTTCTAGACTTCGAGGTTATTTTAGGAAAAATTTACTCTTAAAACTAGAAAAAGAGGTCTCACACACCCACATAAAGGAGCAACTAGCTCATATTCAGCAACATTTTTCTTCACAAGCTGATTTCAAATCTGTCCGTATAATACAAAATGTTGATCCTTCTTAAAATCCTTATTTTTTTAAAATCATATAACTACTTGTTTTTTAGAGATTTAATTTTGATGTAGCTACCTGTAAATTAGGGGCTTGTATATTTAATAACTTCTCTATAAATTGTTACTTCACAAATTTTCATTCATTAAAACCTAAAGTTCATGAAGAGAAAATCAAGTGTAAAGCAGATAGTTATACTATCAAAAACAAATGCTAAAGCACTAAAAAACCGAACATCAAATTTCCTTTTATTAGTAAAGCAAAACTCTATTAAACTGTTCTCATTTTATTGAGGCTGAAATAGATTTCTATACGACTTTTCTTTTTGGAGAGAAAGTCTCTCCGTCTTTATTAATTAAAAAAAACCGAAAATTATGAGAAAAGGAAAAACACTCAGAAAACTAGGACTCATAGCCTTATTTGCTATGGGTTTTACAACACTTAATGCACAGGTGTGTTGGCCGGTAGTTCCATCAAATAATGTTGGAGCTTCGCCACAAGTGCAAAACACAGGTAATGATATTGCCGATTACACGGGAGCACCCTTTGGCGACATATCAGTAACTGCTTATGATGGAGCCAACCCGGGAGTAGACTGGTTCTGGAATGGAATGTCAGGTGTAATACCACTACCACCATCTACATACGACCCGGATATTGTACTAGATCCAACAGGTACAGGAGATTTTGTAGTAGTATATGTAGATAATGCTACTAATTTAATTACCTATGAGAAGCATTGTTGGACAGGTTTTGGGTATGCATTATGCTCAGGGCCTGCCCCAATACATTCTGCACCAGGAAGAAACCCAAATATTGATGCTCAAGTTTGGGGTACAAGATTGGTAGTAGTTTGGGAAGAATCTTCAGGTATTATTAATGCAAAAGCTGGAGATTTTGCCATGCCAGGTGTATTTTTCCCATCAGTTTATATTGTAACAGGTGGTTGCAGTAATAGACAAGGATGGCAGCCAGATGTAGCTATGAATGATAATGGAGATGTATGGTTTACATTTTTGTGGACGAATACAGGCACCCCTGTTGATGTAGTAGCTGTATACGATAACTGGGGTAATGTACAAGCAGGTGGAATTGGACCATGTACAATGACAAATGTGTTTTCAATTAATCCATTAACTGAATCATTAGGACCACCAAGAATAGCAATGCCACATGGTACTTTAAATGAGCATCAAATTGTTGTAACCTATATTACTGGCGGTTCATTCAGCTATATTTTAGGCTTTAATTTAGTATCTGGTTGGGCACCAACTATTATTAACCAAGTATGCCCTTCACCACCAACACCCTTGGTTCAATTTAAAAACTTGAGACCTGTGGTGTCTTATGCAGAAGCACCATCGGAAATTAATGTTGCATGGATGTTTGATGATGGATCTAATGGACCATCTGTTACAGGGTCTAATAATTTAGATGTTTTGGTGCAAAGGTTAGATAATGCAGGTAACGTAATTAATTGTGCTTGTGTAATGGAAGCAGAAATTAATAATATGTCTGATTACCAGGTTATACCATCTATTTCAGGTAAAGCTTCACCGCAAAATGTATTTAATTATTCTTGGCAAGAGATTAACTCTACAAGAATATGGAATAAAGCCGTTTGGGCAGGTAGTCCGAATTTAAAAATGGCACCAGAGTCTATTGTAACCGATATAACAGCTTTCCCTAACCCGTTTACTAACGAGTTAAAATTAGACTTTTGGTTGAAAGAGGGTGAAGTAGTAAACAGTATTAAAGTTTACAATATGACTGGGCAAATGGTTCATTCATTTGATTTGAGTCATATAACAGAAGGAAAAAACCAATTGAAAATGGATAAACAATTACCACTTGGTTTATACATTGTTAATTACGAAAGTAGTATGACTACAGAAACTATTAAAGTATCTAAAGTAGAATAAAACCTATATAATTGTTTTAGGAGAAGGGGCGGTATAACCGCCCCTTTTTTTATTTTGTATTGTAGTACTTCATTGCTTTTGGCAATAACTTATTTAATTTTTTAATGCGGGTTTCATGTGATGGGTGAGTAGATAAAAACTCTGGAGGAGCTTGTCCGCCACTATTTACTTGCATACGCTCCCAAAACTTAGGTGCTTCAGAAGGGTTGTAACCAGCCATCGCCATTAATATTAAGCCTATTTCATCAGCCTCAGACTCTTGAGTCCTACTAAATGGTAATATACCGCCAATGGTAGTTGCTATACCATAAGATGCAAAAAATAAGGCTTGGGTTTCGGCAGGTTTTTCTTCTAATGCAATAGCCAAAGCTACACCTCCTGCTTGTTGCATAAGCCCATGTGTCATACGTTCGTTTCCATGGTTTGCCAAAGCATGAGAAATTTCATGCCCCATAACAACTGCTATACCGGTTTCGTCTTGGCAAATAGGCATAATACCTGTATAAAAAGCTACTTTTCCACCTGGCATAGCCCATGCATTTACTTGTTTATCTTCTATTAAATTAAACTCCCATTCATAACCTTTTAGTTTATCAGCAAAACCATTGTCGGTCATGTATTTTTCTGTAGCAGCTTTTATTTTATTACCAACATTTTTAACCATTGCAACTTGCTGTTGGTTATTAGAAAGTTGAGACTCACCAAGTACCTGATTGTATTGGTTAAAGCTCATGGCAATTAATTCTCCGGCAGGGATCCAAGCTGTTTGCTTACGCCCAGTAATAGGCACTGTAGAGCAGTTGCTTAAAAGAATGAGAAGCGAGAGACTTAAGGCAATTTTTTTCATAGTTGAAAGGTGTTTTATACAAAACACAAAATTACCAAAATAGGTTTAATGTATTATAAGCAAGCATCCCATATTGCATCTTTTGGCGGGGGTGCTATAATAGTAAGGGGTTCTTTTTTTACAGGATGTATAAATTCTATTTTTCTGGCGTGGAGGTGTATACTCCTGTCATCATTTTTTCTTCTAGAGCCATATTTAATGTCTCCTTTAATTTTCCAACTCTTAGCCGCCAATTGGCTACGAATTTGGTGATACCTACCCGTGATAGGCTTTACCTCTAGTAAATGATAGTTGTCTAAAGACTTAAGGAGCTTGTAGTCTAAGGTAGCCTCAAGTGCACCATTCATAGGTTCATCATAGACTATTGCCTTTAACACTTTTGTGTTTTTATTAATGTAGTTTTTTAGCCTGCCTTCTTTAGGTGTAGGCTTATTGTCTACAACTGCCCAATAGGTTTTTTGAATATTTTTGGTTTTAAATAAATCAGAAAGTCTAGCAGCTGCTTTACTAGTTTTTGCAAAAAGCACTATACCACTTACAGGTCTATCTATACGATGTACTATACCCAGATATACATCCCTAGGCTTATTGTATTTTTCTTTTATATAGTCTTTTACAATTTCATTTAATGCTTTGTCGCCAGTTTTATCTGCTTGTACAATGTCAGATGGTTTTTTGTTAATGGCTATAATGTGATTGTCTTCATACAACACCTCCAAGTTTTTCATAATCTCATTCGGTATAAATTCTTTACGGGATATACATCTTCATCATAGAGAAAAAATAGAGTTCCATTACTAAAAATGGGTTTTTCAATATAGTCATAGTCTGTAATTTTTATTGTTCTTACAAAACCACCGGTCTTTAAATTTACTTCCTTAAAAGTAGTATACCCATTTTTTACAAAGCTAGTATATAGTTTCTTTTCTATTTTATCAAAGTATATTTTTTGTCCCCAATCTTCGTGTAGCTGATAGTTAATAGGTACTTGTTTTTCAAGTTTAAAATCAGCGTTGTAATAAAGTATATACCCATTCTCATGATCAAAAACGAGTAGTTTACCGTCTACAGAAATTATAGGAGAGTAAATAGGGGGAAAGGATACCATCATGTCAAACCGAACAACATTTTCAAAATTCCTTCTAAACCTTGGTATTCCTGGGGTGTTGGCAACTACAGTTGCCCAATACCGCCTGTAATTTGGTAAATCTGCCACAAAGTCTAATCCGGCACTATCTGCAATAGTTATAAAATCAACTTTTCCTGCACTAGTATCTGTATAATAGTATATTTCTAACTGTTGATTTCTGAGTATATGTCTACTGAAAAAATACTTTTTATTGAATAACGCCAAACATTGCATTACAGAGTTTTGAAATGTTTTGATTGTGAGGTTTGTATATTCTCGGAATAAAATACCATTGTGTTCTTTTAAGTAAAACACACTATCTCCGGAAATCAGGTAATAATTATCATTAAAATCCCGGTATAAACTGTCCGCTTTTCCGTTTAGGTCTTTTATATCTATTGTATCACCAAAAAAGTTTAATAGCATTAAGCTTTTAGTACTAAACCGGTTTTTGTAACCAATTACTACTAGCTGATTATTAAATACTTCATAGTCTCGTACTCTAAATTGCTTTTCTTTTATTACCTCTTCAATAGTATCTGATAATACAACAGGGCTAAACTGTGTAATAGTTGGCACCATTAGTACATTTAAACTAATGTTTACGGTGTCACTAATAATATAAAATGACTGATTGTTATAGTTTACTGATGAGAAGACAAGTGAATCTGACTGACTAGGTATGCTTATTCTAAACTCTCCATTAGCGTCAGTTGCGGTACCAAATGAGTAGTTTTTATAAGTAACGTTAACTCCTTCAATTGGTAGTCCTGTTTCAATATCACTTACGCGTCCTTTTACATTATAAACTTGCGCAAATGAGTATTGAGTGCAACATAATGTTGCAAACAAAAAGAATAATTTTTTTATGGATTTAATATTGCTCTTTTTCATTCGGAAAATCCAATGATTTTACATCACTTATATAAGCCTGTATAGCATTGGTCACATCATCATAAAGGTTTAAATATCTTCGTAAAAAACGTGGGCTAAATTCTTTGGTCATCCCTAACATATCATGTAATACCAATACTTGACCATCTACACCATTTCCTGCACCAATGCCAATTACAGGTATGCTTACTGTTTGTGCCACTTTTGTTGCCAACTGGGCAGGTATTTTTTCTAATACTATAGAAAAGCATCCGGCTTCTTCAAGTGATTTAGCATCAGACAATAGCTTTTCAGCCTCTTCGTCTTCTTTTGCTCTTACAGTATATGTTCCAAATTTGTATATAGACTGTGGAGTAAGTCCTAAGTGTCCCATTACAGGTATGCCTGCTGTAAGTATACGGTCTATAGATTCTTTAATTTCAGTTCCCCCCTCAAGCTTTACAGCATGCGCACCAGACTCTTTCATTATTCTAATTGCAGATGATAAAGCTTCTTTAGAGTTACCTTGGTAAGAACCAAAGGGGAGGTCTACTACTACCAATGCTCTGTTTACAGCTCTTACAACTGATGAGGCATGGTATATCATCTGGTCTAAGGTAATAGGCAGTGTAGTTTCATGCCCGGCCATTACATTAGAGGCAGAGTCTCCTACTAATATTACATCAATACCGGCACCATCTACCATCATTGCCATTGTATAATCATACGCAGTAAGCATAGATATTTTTTCTGCGTTACGCTTCATCTCTTGTACAGAGTTGGTGGTAACTTTCTTAAATTTCTTTTTATGAACAGACATGATAAAATCAGTTTAGTGTAACTTTTTTCAAAACTACAAATTAATTGATTGCCTTGTGTTCTTTAGTATAGGTGCTTGTTTTGTTATTATTCCATAACTATAGGCAATAATATTTGTAATCAGAGTGTTAACATCTTAGCTAAAAAGTGTTTATATTTGTATGCTATGAAAAAAATACTATACATACTTATTGGGGCTTCCCTAATTTTTTCTTGTGATAATGATATTGATGTTAATGCAAACTGGAAAGATGTTCCTGTTGTCTATAGTCTTGTAGACCAAACTGAAGATACAGTATGGGTAAGACTTAGTAAAGCATTTTTAGGTGAAGGTGACGTGTTTATGATGGCACAGCAGCCAGACTCATTGTACTACAATGATATTCAGAATATTTTCTTAGAGGAATTTGATGAAAATGGTAATCCTACTTTAAGAACTTTTCAATTAATCCCCGATTTTACATCTCGTACTAAACCTGAAGGTATATTTGATTCTGATAATTATAGATTATACAGAACAGATTTTTCTGGTGTTGGGGCTGATACATTAGATTTAAATGAAGATTATCAATACCAGTTAGTTGTAAACAGAGGCGAGAATAGACCCTATATAACTGCAAAAACTGAATTAGTTAAAGATTTTGATATTAATAAGCCTAGGAATAATCAAAACATAAGTTTTTCTGGCCCTACAAATGAGCAGGCTATTGAATGGGAAAGTGCAGTAAATGGTAGTTTATATGAGACTAGATTGTATTTTCATTATACAGAAGTAAGAGTTACCGATTTTTCTTCACCTGTTGATTTAAGTGATTCTACTCAGAAGGTTTTTGAGTTTAGAATGCCGGACAAAACCGCTGCTACACTTACAGGTAGCCAAGACATGTCTACATCTAGAACAGGTCAGGCATTTTTAACAGCCTTTCTTAAAGAATTAACTATTGATCCAAACATAGTAAGAATACCACGTAAATTTGATGTTGAAATTCTTGTTGCATCAGAAGAGTTTACAACATTTATAAATGTAAATAAACCTCCAACCGGTATTGTACGTGAACGACCAGATTTTACAAATGTAAAGATTGGGGATGATGATGGTGTTGGGATATTTACCTCTAGGTATAGAAAACTTAAACCAAATGTTGGTATTTCATCTACAATGAAAGACTATTTATCAATACAAGATTATACCTGCGGATACAATATTGTAAAAGTATCCGTTTCACAAAGCATAAATAATTTTAAGGCTGAATATGATAGCCCTGATTGTAGTGTGGTTAATGTATTTGAGTTTAATCAGTAATCTCTGACTTCCTGTCAGCCTATTTGGCAGTATTTACTATATAACACTTTACTTCTGACATATCTATGTCACTTTTTTGGTGATTTTGCCCATTGGCATAATCATTGACTATATCTGTGTTGAAACTGACAATAAAATAAATTAAAACACAGATATGAGTAAAATTATCGGAATTGACTTAGGAACTACAAACTCAGTTGTAGCTGTTATGGAGGGTAACGAACCTACTGTTATAGCAAACAGTGAGGGGCATAGAACTACTCCTTCTATGGTAGCTTTTGTTGAAGATGGTGAACGTAAAATTGGTGAGCCTGCAAAACGTCAGGCTATAACAAACCCAACAAAAACAATTGCTTCAATAAAACGCTTTATGGGTGAGAAGTTTAGCAATGTTAGCACAGAGGCTAAGCAAGTTCCTTATGAAGTAGTAAAAGGTGACAATGATACTCCTAGAGTTAAAATTGATGACCGTTTATATACTCCACAAGAGATATCTGCAATGATTTTGCAGAAAATGAAAAAAACTGCCGAAGACCATTTAGGAGCTGAAGTAACTGAAGCTGTAATTACAGTGCCGGCATACTTTAGCGATTCTCAGCGTCAGGCTACTAAAGAAGCTGGAGAGATTGCAGGTTTAAAGGTAAGACGTATTATTAATGAGCCTACTGCTGCTGCCTTGGCTTATGGTTTAGATAAAAAAGGACAAGACCAAACTATTGCTGTATATGATTTAGGTGGTGGTACTTTTGATATTTCTATCCTAGAATTAGGTGATGGTGTATTTGAAGTAAAGTCTACTAATGGTGATACACACTTAGGTGGTGATGACTTTGATCAAGTAATTATCAATTGGTTGGCAGATGAGTTTAACAAAGATGAGTCTATAGATTTACGTAATGACCCAATGGCATTACAACGTTTAAAAGAGGCTGCTGAGAAAGCAAAAATTGAGCTTTCATCATCTACTCAAACAGAAATTAACTTACCATATATTACTGCTACTGCTAGTGGCCCAAAACACTTGGTACGTACTTTAAGTCGTTCTAAGTTTGAGCAATTAGCTGATGATTTAATTCAACGTTCATTACGTCCTGTTGAATTGGCAATGAAAGATGCAGGTATGAGCCCATCTGATATTGATGAAGTAATTTTAGTAGGTGGTTCTACACGTATTCCTGCAATTCAAGAAATTGTAGAGAAGTTCTTTGGTAAGAAACCTTCTAAAGGTGTAAACCCAGATGAGGTAGTTGCAATTGGTGCTTCTATACAAGGTGGTGTATTGGCTGGAGATGTAAAAGATGTATTATTATTAGATGTTACTCCACTTTCATTGGGTATTGAAACTATGGGTGGTGTAATGACTAAGTTAATTGAGTCTAATACAACTATACCAACTAATAAGTCTGAAACGTTCTCTACAGCAGCTGATAATCAACCATCGGTTGAGATTCATGTATTGCAAGGTGAGCGCCCAATGGCAAATGACAACAAAACAATTGGTCGTTTCCATTTAGATGGTATTCCACCGGCACCTAGAGGTGTGCCTAAGATTCAGGTAACATTTGATATTGATGCAAATGGTATCTTAAATGTATCTGCAAAAGACGAAGCAACAGGTAAGTCTCAAAACATTCGTATTGAAGCATCTTCTGGTTTAACTGAAGAAGAGATTAATAAGATGAAGCAAGAGGCAGAAGCAAATGCTGATGCAGATAATAAAGCAAAAGAACGTGCTGATAAATTAAACTCAGCTAATGCAATGATTTTTGAAACTGAGAAACAGTTGAAAGAATTTGGTGAAAAATTATCTGATGATAAAAAGAAACCAATTGAAGAATCATTAGAGGAGCTAAAGAAAGCACATGAGTCTCAAGATATAGATTCAATAGATGCTGCAATGGAAAAGATAAATGAAGCATGGAAAAATGCATCTGAAGAGTTATATAAAGCTCAACAAGAGAATGCAGCAGGAGCAGAGGCAGGACAAGCTGAAGGCGGAAATGCTGAAAACACTGCAGATGATGTGACTGATGTTGAGTATGAAGAAGTAAATGAAGATGATAAAAAATAATCATTTTTAACTGTAAAAGTAAAAGCCCGCTTATAGCGGGCTTTTTTAGTTTAATTCAATTTTTTCTGACCATTCTAATCCATTTGGGAGTTTAGCATTTGTAAACTCAAGATGAATTACTCGCCTCTTTTTTTGATTTTTAGACTTAGATGATGCATGAAGTAATAATGGTTTCATTATGTGCACCCCTCCGTCAATTACATTGCAATTAGATGCAATAGTGTTTTTTGTAATGAGGGATAGTTCTTCATCACTTAATCTCTTTTTATGAGAACCGGCTATAACCTTTAGTCCGCCATTATTCTCATTGGTTTCATCTAAATGAACCCTTATTGTAATAGTATTGTGTAGTATTTCAGCAGGAGGGCAAACACTTATTACGTTTCCTTTTTTAGTCCAGCCTGTAAAGCCTTCCATCTCAATTTTTTGAGATACGTTTATAGTTTGGTCTTGGTGCCAAGTAACATACCAGTTAGATAAAGGGGGTTTATTGAAAAAAATGGCTTTAGATAAAAAGTAGTTTTTGCCTAAAGAGTTAAGTATAAGCTTAAGGTTTTCGTTAAAAAGATAGGACTTAAGTACAGGTATCTCTAGCAGTAATTGCCTTATGGCTATAGGTTGATGTTTATCTTTGTCAGTGTTGTTTATGTAGCTGTATAAGGTGTTTCCAATTTTTCTTATTTCTCTTTTGGTGTATACATTATTTATTACTGCCGTACCTCTTTTATCAACTCTGTTTTCTAGGTTTTTTAAAGTTGTATGATCTAACTCTGTATTATATAAGTCATTGGTGTTTTCTATTATATCTTTTATTCTGCGTTTAATTTTTAAAGGTTTAATTATTTTTATTCTATCACCAAAACCAAGTATTTCTCTTTCTAACTCATAATTATGCTTTACATGTATTGAAAAGGTTATCCCAAAGTTATTTTGTTCAATAATTTGCTGGCTATGATGTAGTGGTTTGGTAATAATGTAGGGGGCTGTATCCCAGCCTGCATAGAAAATTATTTCTTCAGCCTTATCGCCAATATTTACTGTTACGCCGATAACATCTTTAAAGTAGTCCTTTATTTCATTTTCATTATAATCATATAGTTTTACCGGTGATGAGCTTATGTCTTCAATTCTGTCTAATGCTAGTAGAATAGGGTTTTTATGTTTGTAACTGTCTTTTTTTCCTAGCACAAACCATCTATTTCTATATTCTTTTAATAGAAAGGGGTGGAATATAAAATTGTTAGCTTTTCTTGCTTTAAAAGACTGGTAACTTATGTTAATTGTTCTTTTGTTTTGTATTGCTTTATAGATACTATCAATATACTCTATTCCTTTTAGGTAGTCATTCTTTTCAAAATCTATTATAGAACGCTGTTGGGTTTTAGAAGTATTTACTTTATCCTCTAACTTTTGTACTATTCCGCTAAGCTCTCTAAAATGGGTAAAGCCTTTAAACTCTCTTAATATTTCTACCACTTCTGTTAGCTTGCCTAAATCTTGGTCTGTTAGAGGGATGTTTGTTATTGAGTAATCCTCTTCTTCATAGGAGTAGTATTTTTTATCAGTTACTATTATTGGAGCATTATATCCAAGTTTATCACTGCGCATAAACTGTATATCCATTTGTACAGTTCGTTTACTCACTCCTTTATCTATACCTTCATATTCGTATAATGCATCTGAACATGCATCAATCAAATCTTCTAATGTCCATTTCCTAAAACGGTTTTGTAGACATTGATCTATTGTTTTGTATCTGATTAAGGCGTTTCTGTTTACAGGCATTTTGTAAGATTTTGCATAAAAATAGAAAAAATATTTTTCTACGCAGAAAGATTGCGTACTAGGGGCGCAAATTTGTAGTGTAATAATGAAAGTCCTGTTAAAGTAATGTCCTCTTTGCCTTACAGGCTCTAGAAATGGCAAAGAGGGACATTAGAATTAAAAGAAAAATATTTAAGTAAATTGAGACTTATGAAAATAGATGCAAAAAAATTATTAGAACTAGGGTATCCACAAGGAAAAGCAATTGGTATTGCCTTAGATATAGCAAATAGTTCTGCTAATACTGATGAAGTGATGAAAACACTTAAAGGAGTAGTAAAGAGGCCTGAGGAATATATAAATGATAATGTGTATTCTTCAGTTGCTGCAGAGTTACTTCCTAAAGAAGACGCAACTATAGCATTAAATAACAATCCCAAAGCCTACAAAATATATGGATCTGAAGGGATAGAAGATGGGGCATTAAAGCAAATAGAGACCGCCATGAAATTGCCTATTGCAAAAGCTGGCGCTTTAATGCCCGATGCACATCAGGGATACGGATTGCCAATTGGAGGTGTACTAGCAACAGAAAATGCAGTTATACCTTATGGTGTAGGGGTAGATATAGGTTGTAGAATGTGTATGACAATATATGACTTGCCGGCTACAATACTTGAAGATAGAAAGGAAGACTTAAAGAAGATGTTGGTTAGAAATACAGAGTTTGGTAGAGCCACATTTAAAAAGCCAAAAGATCATGAAATATTAAGCCATCATTTATTTGAAGAGATAGACTTAATAAAGTCATTAAAAGATAAAGCTTTTAGACAGATTGGCACTTCAGGTGGCGGAAATCATTTTGTAGAGTTTGGTATTACAGAAATACTAGATGAAAATAGTGAGTTTGATTTGCCAATTGGTAAATACTTAGCAGTTTTATCACACTCTGGTTCTAGGGGGTTAGGTGCAACTATTGCAAATCATTATACAAGATTGGCAATGGAGCAATGTAAGCTTCCGCAAGAAGCAAAACATTTAGCTTGGTTAGACTTAAATACTGAAGCTGGGCAAGAATACTGGATGGCAATGAACTTGGCAGGAGATTATGCCTCTGCCTGTCATCATCAAATACATGAGCGAATGGCTGTAGGTTTAAGAGCTACACCATTAGCTATGATAGAGAACCATCATAACTTTGCTTGGAAAGAAAAAGATGCAGAGGGAAATGAGGTAATTGTACATAGAAAAGGAGCTACTCCAGCCGGTAAAGGTGTGTTGGGGATAATTCCGGGTTCTATGACAGCGCCTGGTTATATTGTAAGAGGTAAGGGAGATGAGGCGTCTATTAATTCAGCAGCACATGGTGCAGGTAGAGCAATGTCTAGAACAAGAGCTAAAAATACATTAAACCCTAAAGCTGTAGCAAAACACTTACATGAAAAAGGAATAGAGTTGATAGGTTCCGGATTAGATGAAGCACCTATGGCTTACAAGAATATAGATGATGTAATGGGACATCAAAAAGACTTGGTAGAAGTATTAGGTTCTTTTACTCCTAAGATTGTAAGAATGTGTGGAGATGAGAAATTTATGGAAGTAGATTAGTATAACTATGCTTAAAGAACAGGAGATTATAACTAAAAAGCCCGCTGTAGCGGGCTTTTTATGGGGTTATTTTTCTTCGGAGAAATGGCTGTCCTTACCCATAAACCTTATAATAAGGTAGAGCGTAATAATACCTAATGGAAATAGTATCCATACTGGTACTCCAAATGCAGCCGGTAGAGTTCCTAATAAAACAGAAACACCACCCACAGTTAAGGCATAAGGTAATTGTGTTTTTACATGATCTATATGGTTACAAGAGCTAGCCAATGAACTCAATATCGTAGTGTCAGATATTGGAGAGCAGTGGTCTCCTAATACTGAACCTGCTAATACAGTAGATACAACATTGTAGAAAATCATCATTGTAGTCTCATGGTCTAAACCTGCCTCTTGTGCTAGTTTCCATGTAGCTGGTAACATTAATGGATATAATATAGCCATTGTGCCCCATGATGACCCTGTGGAGAAAGCAACAACTGCAGCTAATAAAAAGGTGAGAGCAGGTATTAATATTGGAGAAAAGTTGGCCGAACTTAATCCACCGGTAATAAAATCTGCAGTATGCATATCCTCAGTAACCAAAGCAAGTGACCAAGCTAGTATAAGTATGCTAATAGCCGGAAGCATTGTTTTGAACCCCACCAAAGCAGTTTCCATAGTATGTTGTAGGTTCATAATCTTTTGCGAAATAGTAAGTAGTATGGCTACACCTAATCCGCTTATAGATGACCAAAGTAGTGCTATGTAAGAATCAGAACTACCAATAATAGTTGATAGTTTTCTGGTAAATGATAAACTACTGTCATTCCATATTCCCTCATTAGACTCCATACCTGTATTGTAAAGACCTACTAGAGTTCCGATTATTACTACAAGTACAGGTATAATTGCATTGTAAGCTTTAGGTTTTGCTCCGTCAACCATATCCAAGTCATCTGTTTCTTCAGATTTACCAATTTTATGTTTGGGGTCAGATACATGTCCATCAACTCGAGCACGTTTTTCAGCCGTATACATTGTACCAAAATCTTTTTTCATCCATATTAGCATAAATATAAATACTAGCGTAAGGATAGGGTAGAAAGCATAGTTTAAAGAGTTTAAAAAGATAGAATAAGCTCCTTCACCAATACCAAGGGTTTTAGTTCCGTCTTCTATATAGCCTAACTCTGCACCAATCCAAGTTGTTACAAATGCAATGGCAGCAATCGGAGCGGCTGTAGAGTCTACAATATAACTTAGCTTTTCTCTTGATATTTTTAGCTTATCTGTAACTGGGCGCATTGTATTGCCTACTACTAAAGTGTTTGCATAATCATCAAAGAAAATAGCAATACCTAAAAACCATGTTACTAGTTGTCCGCTTTTAGAGTCTTTTGCATATTTAGATAATCTGTTTACAACGCCTTGCATACCACCATTGCGAGAAATAACCAACACCATTGCTCCAATTAGTAGTGAGAAAACAATTACAGAGAGATGTCCACTATCATTCACGGCATTAATAATGTATTTGTCTATTACAGCTAAAAAGCCAGATAGAATACCTTTTATACCTTCATTATAGCCATACAGTATAGCCGCACCGGCAAAAATTCCTGTAAAAAGTGAAACAATAACTTCTTTAAATACCAATGCCATAAGTATAGCAATTAAAGGAGGTAAAATAGATAGCCATAGTGGAATAGGGCTGATATCAGCTTTAGAAGATTCTGAGCCTATACTTACACTTACTTCTTTTTCAGAACTATTAAATGTATGTTGAAAAGAACCAATACCATCATTAAAATTGATTAACTCTTCGTTTCCATTAATTGTAACAGGTATAGTGCCTCTTAAGTCTTCAGATTCAATTTTAATTTCTTGTTCAATGCCTGCAATTACAAATTCTGGTAGCGAGATTTTTAACTCAGCTTTTGCAAATTGTAATGAAGAAAGTAAAAGAATTAGAACTAATATTAATTTCCGCATGAATAGGGTCTTGTTTTAGCGGAAGCAAATTACAAAAACCTTAGGTATTGATAAAGTCTAATAATTGGGTATAAACTTCTTGTACAGGTAGTCCTACTACATTAAAGTATGAGCCCTCTATTTTGGTAATGCCAATAAAGCCAATCCACTCTTGTATACCATATGCTCCGGCTTTGTCAAAAGGCTTATAATTAGTAATGTAGTAATCTATTTCTTCAGCTGTAAGCTCTTTAAAAAACACCTTGGTAGAACAATGAAACACTATGGACTTAGTGCTTGATTTTAAACAAACTGCAGTAATTACCTCGTGCTCATCACCAGATAGGCTCATTAGCATACTCTTTGCTTCTTCAGCATCTTTTGGCTTGGCAAGGGAAACCCCATTTTGCCATACAACAGTATCTGATGTTAGTATGATTTCATTTTCTGCTATCTCACCTTCAAATACAGAGGCCTTTTTTTCTGCTATATATTCTGCAATATCTGCCCCTTTTAAGTTGCTTGGGTAACTCTCATCAATAGATTTGATGCGAACATCAAACTCTAATCCTAAGTCTTTTAGCAGTTGATGTCTTCTGGGTGATTTAGAAGCTAGGACTAAGGTTAATTTCTGGGGTAACTGGAGCATCTAATGGTGTGTAATAAAATTCGATAATATCCCAACCTAAAACTACAATAAGTAATAAGCCTGTAAGCATTACAAGTTTAGATAGGTTACTTATTTGGTGGTATGATTGAGGGGTTTTTGCTTTAAACGTACCTATAATTATAAATACAGTAGGGATAATAAGACTTAGTAGTATATAATAGCTTACATAGCTCCAATTTTGCTGTTGGTAAGTTAAATACACTAACCAAGCTATTAGCATGGTTGACAATAATGCTATTATACCCTTAGTTGCTGTTTCGCCAATAGCAATTGGTAATGTGTTGTAATGCATTTTTTTATCACCTGTCAGATCTTCTAGGTCTTTTACTATTTCTCGTATTAAGGATATTAAAAAACCAAAACCAGAGTACATTAGTACTATTTGAAAAATAGCTCTTGCCAGTTCCACACTACTTTCTGTAATAGCAGGCATAATGTCAAATAGGCCTTCTGTTAACAATACTAAACCACTTAATATTGCTATCACTAGGTTTCCTAAGAATGGGGTTTGCTTCAAGTTATAAGCATATACCCAAAGTAGAGATGCTGATATTAAAGGAATTAATCCCAACTTAATATTACCTAAAGTATAACCCAGCCATAAACCTATACCTACTCCTAAAAATGTAAGTATATAGTAAAAGTTCATTGCAGTTGAAGGTTTTATATGCCTACCAACTATAACTTTGTTGGGTTTATTAACCTTGTCTACAGCCGTATCCTGATGGTCATTAATTATATATCCTCCAGCAGCAACCAATATTGTAGAGCATACCAAAGCAATAAACATACTGTGGCTCATTGCATGATTCTCTCCCATAAAAGGCAATATAATACCATACCTAACCAATGCTTGTGAAAAAGCAATGATAAGGAGGTTAGGCCAGCGTATAAGACGTAAATAATGCATTATTACCAGTTTAAATCAGACTGATCCATCCATTTGCCATGGAGTTTCATTACTTGCTCCATTACATCTCGTACACAACCTTCTCCGCCATTTTTATGGGATACATATTTGGCTATGCTTTTTATTTCTGATGCAGCATCCGCAGGGCAAGTAGCTAAGCCAACTTTTTGCATTACTTCATAGTCAGGTAAGTCATCACCCATATAAAGTATGTTCTCAGGTTTAAGGTTGTAGTCGTTTATATAATCTTCGTATTGCTCTATCTTATGGCTTATACCCAAAAACACATCCTTAATACCTAAGCCATGTAGTCGTTTACGTACTCCTTCATTTCTACCACCGGATATAATTGCCACATTGTAGCCTTTTTTTACTGCCAGTTGTAACGCGTATCCATCTTTCACCAACATTTTACGCACTTGCTCTCCGTCGGGCATAATAGTTACGGTACCGTCTGTCAATACTCCATCTACATCAAATATAAAAGTGGTTATTTGATGTAATATTTCTTTGTAATTTTTATCCTCCATGGGTGTTTTTTATACTTTGGCTGACTAATTTATAGATTTCTTTATACTCTTCGTCTTTTAAAAGTGCTAAGTGACTTTCAATTGTTTTTTGGTCACCTCGTTTTGCTGGACCAGTTTGAGATTCAAAAGGCGTTTGATGTTGTATTTTATCAGCAGTTTCTTTAATTAGAGGTTTTAATATATCAAAGGGTAAATTGTTTTTCATCATAAAACTATAGGCCATTTCATACATATGGTTGCTAAAGTTATTTGCAAAAACAGCAGCTACATGTACCAATTTTCTCTTTTCAGAATCTATACGTTTAATGTTGGTACTAATTTCTTTGCCAAGTTTGTAAAGCATTTTTTCATTTTCTTCAGAATTTGCTTCAATGCAAATAGGTATTTCTGAAAAATCAACAGGCTTACCTTTTGTAAAAGTTTGCAAAGGATAAAATACTCCAATGTTAGTTGAAGAACCTTCTATTACAGAAAGTGGTACAGCACCTGATGTATGTGCAATTAAACTTTCTTTAAAAGGAATTTTTTCTGCAAAATCTACTATTGCATCGTCTGGTATTGCAATAAGATAAACTTCAGCTTTGCTAAGAGTATTTACATCTGTAGTAAAAGAGATACCGTACTCATCGGCTAGTTCTTTTCCTTTTTCGCTTCTGTTGTATAGTTGTACTATTTTGTGTTTTGAGGTATCAAAAGCTCTACACAGGTGAGAGGCAACATTACCGGCACCAATTATAACTATATGTAAAGCATCAGTAGCCATTATCGTTTTATAATACGATTATACATAGCTATTAAAGTACCAATAATCAATAAAATAGAACCGATCCACAAAATATTGATGTATGGAAATACTATTGCTTTCATTACAATAAAATCTTTCTCTTCAGAAGTATCTTTCCAGACTTTAATTTCCATTTGGCCTGTTTCTGTCAGTACATTATTAAAGCGTACTCTTAGATTAGTTTCTTCAGATTTTGCATCTATGTGGCTAGCAATATTGTTTTCTAACTCTAAAATATAAACTGGTTTCACTTGGTATTTTTCGCCACTGGTTTTTGCAATGGTTATATGAGAAACTAATACCAGCTTATTATACACATTGTCTACAGTAATACTATCTAGTGTAAGAATATTGTCTTCATAAATAGCTTGTCCGCCATCTTTATCCAGTTCAACAGTGGCTTCTCTACTATATTTACCATCTATTTTTTCCTGAACGTCTGCATAGGTAAGATGTGTGTATATATCTTTATCTAAATAATGTTTAGTAGAAGGCTCATTTACATTGCCCATCTGCTTATTTATCTGAATAAAAGGCTCTAGCGTAAAGGCTTTTTCTAAGTCTCCATTTTGTTGAAGTTTAAAATAATCTACCGTAAAATAACGATTGTGTTTATCAGTTCTTCTACCAGTATAGGTTACAAAATAGTCGCCCATTTGCACAGTATCACCTTGTTCTAGTAATATGTTTTCGTTTTGAGGGAAGTCTTTGGCAATAAACTCTTCGTTTTCAGATATTACATCTTGTCTGCCGTTAGATATTAATGCTCCCATCATTATCATTGCAAAACCTATATGAGCAATTGAAGGACCTGCAAAACGCCATTTACCCTTTAAAAAGGATATCCAATAGTTAAGGTTTGCAATTACAGCAAAAATAGTACTGAATAATAAGGCAATATATATAGGATTACTAGTCATTCCACTTAAGAATGCCATCCCTAATGTTACAAGAACAGATACTATAAAAGACAAGCCTATTTTCTTGATAAACTTATTAAAGTCTGTTTTTTTGTAGTTAAAGTATTGTCCTATAGCTACCAATAAAGTAATAATAATAGCAAATGGTACTTGCCATGAGTTGTAATGGGCTATAGCCTCAATAGGTGGTGCAAGGTTTTCTAATTTTTCTAAACCAAATAAACTGCGTATTGGATTTAAAACACCCACAATATTTAGCTTATTTAAAACAGGTATAGAAGTAGTAAAGGTTATTTGAAATGATGATATCAGTAGTACTAATGAACCAATAAACATCCAAAATTCTCTAGACCATATATCATCTTCTTTTTTGGCTCTTGGTATTTGTTTGTACCTAACTATAAATAGTGTTAATGAGAGAACCACAAAGAAGAGTAAGTAAACTAATAACTGACCGTTTAAACCTAAATCTACAAACGCATGTACAGATGTATCGCCTAATACACCACTACGTGTAAGGAATGTAGAGTATAGAATAAGTATAAAGGTTAAGAGGTTTAAAAAGAAGGCCCATAATAAGGTGCCGCCTTTGTTTCTTTGAATAAGCATTAAGTGAGCAGCCCCAACAAAAGTAAGCCATGGTACTAATGAGGAATTTTCTACCGGATCCCATGCCCAAAAGCCACCAAAGCTCAATGCCTCATAAGCCCATGCACCTCCCATCAATATACCTGTACCTAATATCATTACGCCAAAAAATGCCCAAGGCATTGCCGGCTTTAACCATTCGTTATAGCGCTTTGTCCATAAACCGGCTATGGCATAAGCAAAAGGTATTAAAGTAGAGGCAAAGCCTAAGAATAAAGTAGGAGGGTGTATCACCATCCAATAGTTTTGTAATAATGGATTTAAACCAGAGCCATCAGCAAAAAAGTCTGCTGTTTGCGGATTGGTTAAATAATCAGCAATCTTAGTCCAGGGCATTCCTAAATTATCTGGTAGCTCACGTAGTAAGGTAAAAGGACTACTACCAATCTTTACCCCAAATATGTAAATTCCTAACAGCATAGAGGTTAAGAATATTTGAACCAATGAAACTATTGTCATTGTTGGTGCTTCCCAACTTTTTGCACTGCGCATCAATATTAAGCCTAATACAGCATGCCAAAAAGTCCATAAAATAAAGCTACCCTCTTGTCCTTCCCAAAAGGAAGAAATCATATAGTATACAGGTAAGTCTTTTGAAGAATGCTCCCAAGCATAACTATATTCAAAATAATGGTTGTAGATGATTCCGAATAATGAGACTACTATACCCAAAACAGCTACTCCATGAACACGAAAAGCAATTCTGGCTAAAGAAAGCCACTGCTCGTCTTTGTTACGGGTATGTATAAAGTTGGCTATAGCTGCAACCAAAGCAGCTACAAAAGCCACCACTACCGCTAGTTTTCCGAGGTTGCCTAGTAGTGTGTGTTCGCCTATATATTCCATTAAGTAGGGGGTGTTATTGGTAAGTGTTCTCTGATTCAGCTACTCCCTTATTATCATTGTACTTAGAAGGGCATTTCATCAGAATTTTTTCTGCAATAAAAGCAGAGTCGGTTGCGTAACCAGTCATTGTTATTTCTTCAGAGCGCTCAAAGTCTTGTGGCTTCGGCTCATTAAAGATAATCAAACGCTCAATACCATTTTTGTCTATTGCGCTAAAAGTAAACTGATTAGCCCTAGGGTTATAGTTCATATTTTTCTCTTTATTCAACTGACCAATAACGGTGTACTGTTTGCCTAAGTTGGCTTCAGCTTTATCAAATCCTACATAAGTACTTGCATCAAATGTAGTAGCTATAATAGCACCTATTGCAAATGCTATTAGCACAATTAAAGCTATATGACTGCGTTTCATTTTCTAGTATTTTTCTCTAGTTTACTTACTTTTTTATCAATACTAAATAGGTATATACCTAATCCAAGAACTATAATTGATAAAACAGTAACAACAACATTTATTTTTCCTTCAGGTCGCATTAACTCATCTAAAGGCTTGGCTTCTTGTGCATATAAGCTAGTGCTTATAGTTAAAAACAGGATTGCCGAAAGAATGTTTCTTAAATATTTCATTTTATATGGTTTAAGCCTGTGCTTCTTTTTCAATAAATCGTATTCTCTTGCGAATATTTGCTATCCAAAAGCCCATTAATACCCATCCGGCTACTGCGGGGTAGAATACCATTCTCATATTAGAGTTTAAATCTCCATTGTCATACAAGCTAAATGCTGGGTTACCACCATTACCAGGATGAAGGCTATCCGTTACTCTTGGTAAAACAAATACAAAAACAATCATCAACACATAAGCTATAATGTTATAAACAGCTGCTATACGTGCTCTTTGTTGTTGTTCGTTAATAGAGTTTCTTAATACAAAATAGGCTAGGTAACTAAGTACAGCAATGGCTGCGCCATTTAGTTTTACATCATTTGCCCACCAGTCTCCCCATGTAAATCTAGCCCAAACCATTCCAGTAAGTAAACCAAATACACCAAATACCATGGCTGTTTTTGCTTGTTCATCTGCTTTGATATCATAAGATAAATTAAAGCCTGATAGATATTTAATACTATTTGCCAGAGAAGCAGTTAACAAACCAATCATGGTAAACCACATTGGTACGTGGAAGTATAAATTACGGATTGTTTCGTCTAGGTTTCCTATTTCAGGCTGAGGTACATTACCCTTAAATCCCATTATTATGGAGTAAATAATAAGGATAAGAGATAAGATTTTCCACCAGTTATTTCTCATTCTGCATACGACATTTAATCCCGCCAAAGGTAAGGAAATAATAGATAAGACAATGCCACAACAATGATATTTAAAAGAGCCAAAATACCTAATAATGGAAGGCTATTAGACCACTCAGTACCAACTATTGCAAAGGATGATACTTTTATGAGCGTAATATACATTGGTGCTAACAGAGGAAAGCTTAAAATTGCCATTAAGGCACTATTGTTTTGTGCTTTTACGCTTATACCGGCTACAAGCGTTAATGTTGCTGCAAACCCCAATGAACCTAATAACATACTACTTATAAACATCAACTGGTTTTCTACAATATTTCCAATCCATAAGCTGAAAATAAGGTAGCTCAATAGAGAGATGATAATCATTAACAGACCATTATAAATAGTTTTAGCTAGTATAATAGCTTGTGGTTTGGCTAGGGTATAGTAGAATAATTGCTTATTACCGGACTCATTCAAAAAGCTTTTTGAAGTAGTAGTAACAGAAGCAAAAACTAGTATGATCCAGAAAACAGCATTCCATGTGTTTACGTCAATTATCTGATTAAAAGCAAGATAAGTGATGTATATAGTTGAGAGTACATACAACAAAATGCCAAAAAAGGTATATTTTTGTCTCCACTCAAGTAAAAAGTCTTTGGCAATTAGTTGTGTGATTTGCTTGAACATGTGTAAAGTTTAGATAGTGCAAATATAGTATCTGAACTTTAAAGTATGTTAAACGTTGTAAAACTGATTAAACAAAAGAAAATATGAAATTAAACTACGTACTTTTAACTGCTCTTACTCTAGGTCTTCTGTCCTGTGGTGAGAAATCTAATGAGCCTGTAGAAACAGCAGAGCTAGCAGTAATTGAAACTCCAAAAAAAATGATGACATCATTCTATGACTTTAAAATGAAAACCTTAGATGGGGAAGATTTTGATTTTTCTTCTTTAAAAGGAAAGAAAGTGTTAATTGTAAATACAGCATCTGAGTGTGGTTTTACACCACAGTATGCTCAACTTCAAGAGTTATATGAAGCTGAAGGAGGAGAAGGCTTTGAGATTTTAGGCTTCCCAGCAAATAATTTTGGGGCACAAGAGCCAGGCTCTAATAAAGAGATAGCCCAATTTTGTTCTAAAAACTATGGAGTATCTTTTACCATGTTTGAGAAAATTTCTGTGAAAGGAGAAGATATGCACCCTATATATAAGTGGTTAACTCAAAAGGAACTTAATGGTGTTTCTGATGCTGAAGTGAAGTGGAACTTTTTTAAATTTTTGATAGATGAAAATGGCAAATGGGTAAAAGTATTGCCATCAAATGTTTCGCCTATTGATGATGAAATAATCAATTGGATAAAAGAATAAATATGAAATTAGATATACTAGCCTTTGGGGCACACCCAGATGATGTAGAGCTTGGCGCAGGCGGAACATTACTAAAACATGCTTCTATGGGGCATAAAACCGGTATTGTAGATTTAACAAGAGGTGAGTTAGGTACTAGAGGTTCTGCAGAGTTACGTAAACAAGAAGCTGCTAATGCGGCTAAAATACTAGGTATTAGCGCCAGAGAAAACTTAGGCTTTGCCGATGGCTTTTTTGTGAATGATAAAGAACATCAATTAGAGGTTGTGAAGATGATACGTAAGTATCAACCGGAACTAGTAATTGCAAATGCACCACATGATAGGCACCCTGACCATGGGAGAGGCTCTGAATTGGTGAAGCAAGCTTGTTTTTTAGCCGGACTTAAAAATGTTGAAACTATATTGGATGGTAACCCTCAAGAAGCATGGAGGCCTAAAGCAGTTTATCATTACATACAGTTTATGCCTATTGACCCAGATGTACTTGTAGATATTAGTGGTTTTAATGAGAAAAAAATGGAAGCTATAATGGCTTATTCTTCTCAGTTTTATAACCCGAAATCTGATGAACCGGCAACAGCCATATCATCTAAAAACTTTGTGGATAGTATAGAGTATGGAGCTAAAAATATGGGTAAAATAATAGGGGTTGATGCAGCCGAAGGGTTTGTTGTAGATAGATACATAGGAGCAGACAACCTATTTAATTTGTTATAACAATTACATTATATAAAATAAAAAAAGCCGCTCATTAGAGCGGCTTTTTTATGGGTTGAATATTAATTATTCAATAATCATTTTCTTAGAAACTACTTTTCCTGCAACATTTACATTGTAGAAATAGATTCCTTTATTAAGGCTAGACACGTTTAATTCAACAGTGTTTTTACCTTGATTTAATTTACCTAAGTTTTCAGTTAAAACAGTTTGTCCTAGAATATTTACAAAGCTTACAGAAGCTTTGCTAGGGCTGTCAACATATATATCAATACTAGTTAAACCACTTGTAGGGTTAGGATAGTTTTGAGATACGTTAAAGTTAGGGATATTGTTTTCTTGTACACCAATATTAGAACCAGGGTATGTAACACCTACATAATTAAATCCTACAGGGGTTGTAACATCAGTAAAAGAGTTTAATACCATAAAAGTAGTTGGTAATGTATAAGTGCCATCACCATTATCAAGTACAAACTCGGTAACGTTTGCAAATAACATTTGAGCTTCATCTAGTGTAGCTACCGTTCTGTTTTGTGCTGGGCCATAAGTGTCAGCATCTACGTCATATCCTTTTACAAACATATCAGGGAATGCATTTCCATCTGTTGCACCAAAAATATCTGTGTTAGTATCAAACCAACTGAAAAATAATTGAGAGCCATCTTTAGTGCAAGACGTTTGACCTCTATTATCTTCAGAGATAGTGTTGGTACCTGTACCAAACTCTCCTCTAAATACCATTGGATGTCCTAAAAACTCTGGCTCCCAAGTAGTACCTCCATCAGTTGTGTGTAAGTCTACCATTGCGTAATTACCTTGGGCAGAAGCAATAGTGAAAGGACCTCCAGCTCTAAGACCAATGGCAACCATAATATGTAGATTTCCATTTTTGTCAACTACAGCATCGTGTTCAAAACCTGTTGTCATTACAAAGTTTAATCCACTTGCAGTATCAAATGGTAAAAAGTTTTGTAAATCAGTCATTGTAGCTAAGTTAATAGTAGTTTGTGGACTCCAAGTATTACCGCCATCTAGAGTTTTCATGAAAATAGGACTCATATTTTGGTCTCCAACAGCTGAATCACCATCAAAAGCTATCATTGTCATATAGCCTGTTAAACCGTTAGGTGCAAAAGAAATACGAACATCAGAAGCTGGTAATGTACCATCTGCTGCTGTGTCAACCATAAATGGTACTAATTGACTAGTATAGTCAACATCATTTGTAGTTGTGTTAAATGTACCAATATTTAACATTACATTTTGTTGGTAGTCAAATAAATCTGTAGTAGCGTTATGTTTAGAGTTAAAATCTACATTGTAAAATTTACCTGTAGCTGGAACATATTTAAAATCATCTGGAATTAAATGATTGTACCCATTTGCTGTGTCACTTACAGTTTCTGTAGCTTGTAAGCCAGTACCGTCTAATTTTTGAACTCCGTGTAAGTGTCCACCCCAGCTATCATTATAACCATTAAGAGTAGGAGCATAAAAAGTAAAATATGCATTATTAGGATCTGTATTTCCTGTAGGGTTATATAATACAGCTTGTGGATAACGTGCCTGGCCAGGTACTGTAAAAATATCTGTTCCTGCATCAGCTGGGTTCCATACCGGGCCTTGAGCTAATGTCCAAGTTGCACCACCGTCAGTAGAAAAATCATATCTAAGCGCACCAACTGTAAGATCAGCTGTTGCTGAATTATTTGCACGGTGTGAGAATATAATTGTGTTTAGGTCAGGTTCTGTCCAAACATAAGTTTTTGGACCAAAGCCACAAGTGTAAGCATTTGGCGCACCACTAAGAGGTGTTGCCGGAGCAGCTGCGCTTGAAGCGTTATTGCTTAATAAGTCAGAGTTGTAAGGGTTACTTGAACTTTGGTAAGTAATGTATTCTGTAGTTCCAATATTTGCAACTTTTTGTTTTTGTTGTGCAAATGAAACCATACCAAACCCAAGTAATACTGTAAGAAGTAAAACTTTCTTCATAGCATAATGTTTAAGTTAATAATAAACTGTGTTAAGCCAAAGTTATATTATTTTAGTTTAGTAATCAAACATTTATGTGCAGCTTAATGAAATAGTTTCTTTTGAAACGTTTTTGTAGGTTTAATTTAAGTTTCTAAGAGAAGGTAAAAGTCTACGGAATGAAATATTAGTATGTCTGATAAAGACAATAATAGTATAACAAGCAGAGGCAAAGTAAGAAGCACTTGCAGTAATTGCTGCGCCTTTAATACCAATTTTAGGAATAATAAGTAAGCCAACAACAAGGGTAACCACAAAGCCAATACTAGAGCCAATAGTATTTATATAATGTTTACCAATACCGGAAAAGTAGTGTGTGAATATTGTAGAAAATGAAATAAACAATATTCCCGGACTTAGTAATAAAATGGTGTTTTTCACTTCAATGAATTCATCACTTAATAGCCAAGTAAAAAAACTCGCAGGTATAAAGAATAGTGGTAATAGTAATATGATGGTTGCTAAGAAGCTATTTTTCGCAAGCTTTATGGTGAGGTTAATATTATACTCATCATCATCAGTGTTAGATATTTTTGAGTACTGGACTGTAGCAATACTCTTGCTGATTAACCAAAATGCTTCAGCAAAAGATACTGCAATGGAGTAGACTCCTACCAAACCTGTTCCTTCGGCAAAGCTCAGTTGTAAAAGATAATAACTAAACCTATAGTTAAATAGCTGAACAATATTAGCTACTTGTACATAAATACCATACTTAAAAAGCTCTCTTGTAGCCGTGAAAATCTTCTGAGGGACTTTTAAGCTTAGGTTAGGAACTAATGTAATAAAGCTAATAACTGCAGCTACAGAATAACCGATATATAATGATTTTATATAACTATCTATAGACTGATTATCTATGATGAAAAAGAAAATTAGCACACCGCCAAATAATAGTAGTGCACTAAATAATGAGGAAATATTATGGGCAATAATTTTTTCTTTTGCCAGGAGAGTCATTAGGTTTACTGTTAAAAAAGCTTGGATTAAGCTTAAATAAAGTAAGTCTGAGTTATACTCAACTGGGTTTAGGTTAAATGTTGTGAGTATTAGGTATACCACAACAACCGATATCAATGCCCATAAATAGGAGGGAAGCAGTGTTTTACCAATACCATGCTTTGGAATTAAGTAAACCAATGCACTACCGCCAACAAAGTTGTTGACCATCATTATTACTGAAATATTCAGTACAACAATACTAATTGTACCCCTACCTGTATCACCTAAATATTTGGCGGTAATTAATGCCAAAATAAAATTAAGGATAGAGCCAATTAGGCGCGTACTAAATGTATGTAGTATTAATTTTTTCATTTAAGAGCGTCAAGATATACCTTATTCAGCATATCTTCAACTGTGCTCATAGAGAAACGTTCAGAGATTCCTTTTTTTATGTCTTTTTTAGAGAAATTATCAAAAGAACTGTAAATAGTATGCATCGCATCTTTTAATGCATCTGTGTTTCCAGGCTCAATAAGTATACCGTTGTTTTCATTTATTAAATGTTCGGGACCACCACATTTGGTTACAATTGCAGGAATACCATTTGCCAAAGCTTCTGCTGTAACAACGGAAAAAGTTTCGTGGTAACTATTTACTATAACAGTATTTGCTCGTTGCATTTCATTTAAAACATAATCGTTTTTTCTTCTTCCATGCCAGCTAATGGAGTGTCCCTTTTCTATAAGCGAATCAACTTTTTTTCTCAATACGTTAGCATCAGGTCCACCACCAATAAAATGAAGCTCGGTATCAGGGTTGTTTAGTTTCTCAAAAGCTTCAATTACACCACTTATATTTTTAACAGCATCTACCATATCTGCAACTACTAAAAACTTAAACTTATCTGTGTTGCTTTTTTTAGGTCTACCAATCGGTATATCTACTATGTTTGGAATTATGCGGTAGTTACCTTCTATACCTGTTTTTTTCATAGTATCTTCAAGAAAGGGAGATACAGGTAGTATAAATTGAGCATTTTTAAGAATAAGCTTGAATAACCGTTGTGTAAACTTAGTATAGCTATTAAAAGTGCCATCATAGTAGCCACTCCAGTGTTCAGATACGATGTAAGGTATGCCAAACTTTCGCTTAAGTTTATATGCAAAATATGTGCTTATAGTTGTGATGTTGGCATGTGTTAGATCAATATCTCCTAAGTATTTTTTTGCTTTAGTTAAGGCTATTGTATGTGCTTTAACTTTTCTCCTGAAGTTTAGTGTTTTAAAGGCTCCTTTTTTATAATAGACAGTTATAGATTTTACAGGCTTATTTTTTTCTTCTATTTCAAATGTCTTGTCAATCTCAGAGCTGGCTAATACATGAATTATAAATACCCTATTTCTTTTTGCAGCAGCAATAGCATGCTTCTGTACAAACACTCCATTTTGTGGGTCAAAACGGTGTGGATACCAATTGGTATAAAAAAGAATATTTAAGGGCTTGTTTGCCATTAAGAGAGTTTTTTAGATTTTAATCTTATAGAGTTTCCAATAACAATAGTATCAGAAAAAGCCATTGCAAAAGCAGCTATCATTGGGCTTAAAAATCCCATAGCAGCAAATGGTATTGCAACAACGTTATATGCAAATGCCCAAAACAAGTTTTGCTTTATAGTTTTTAAGGTATGGTTACTCAACTGCTTGGCTGTAATAAGAGACTCTAACTTATCTTGCTTTAACAAAACAATTTCTGCTGAATGGATAGCAGCTTGTGTAGCTTTACTTAAGGATATACCTACAGATGCTTGTGCCAAAGCAGGAGCATCATTAATACCATCTCCTACCATAGCTGTTAAGCCTTTATTAGAAAGGCTTTCAATCATATTAAGTTTGCTGTCGGGCATTTGTTCACTATAAACGGTTTTAATGCCCAATTCTTTTGCAACAGCTTCTGTTTTTGCTTTTTTGTCTCCACTTAGCAAAATAGTTTCTACACCGGATTTATTAAAATAATCAATCACTTGATGAGCATCAGATTTTATATCATCTTCAATGTCAATAGTAGCAATCAAAACATCATTTTTAGTTAAGTAGATATTATGATTTTGCTCATTAGTTAATTTTTTAGCTATAGAATAGGATCCTGCTTTGTAAACGTCACCATCATATTCTCCAATAAGTCCTATACCCTTATCTTCTTTTACATTATTGAGTTCAATTTTTGATGCAGAATCAGCTAACTCAGAAATAATAGACTGTGCAATTGGGTGTGAGGAGTGTTTTTCTAATCCAACAAGTGTGTTAATGACTGTTTGTTTATCACCGTCAATTATATTCAGTTTTTTTATTTTGAATTTACCGGTAGTAAGTGTACCCGTTTTATCAAAAACAATGTTTTTTGTGTTGGCAAATTTTTCTAAAGTATTACCTCCTTTTATTAAGATTCCATTTTTTGCGGCTCTACCAATCCCTACCATAACGGCAGTAGGTGTAGCTAGTCCCATAGCACAAGGGCAAGAGATTACCAGTACAGCTATAGAGCGCATTAATGCTGATGAAGCAGAAATATCAAAAGCAAAATAAGAAACCAAAAAAGTAATAATACTTATACCCACTACTACTGGTACAAAAATGGCACTTACTTTATCTCCTAACTTTTGGATAGAAGGCTTTTTTTGTTGCGCATCCTTTACCATCTCAATAATTTGAGAAAGTGTGGTTTGTGAACCTACTTTTTGCGCTTTTACCTTAATATTACCACTATTTAGGATAGTACCACTGATTACTTTGTCATCAACTTCTTTTTCTACCGGTAGGCTTTCGCCAGATATCATACTTTCATCAATTGATGCTGAGCCTGATGTAATTATACCATCTACGGGTATTTTATCACCGGTATTTACAATTACCGTATCAAAAGGCATAATATTATCATAGGGTACATCAACAATTTCACCATTAACCTCCATTTTAGCAAAAGAAGGTTTTATGCTTTCCAGCTCTTTAATAGCTGTAGTTGTTTGTTTTACAGAACGATGCTCTAACACATTACCTAACATTACTAGGGTGATGATAGTAGCTGCTGTTTCAAAAAACATGTATTCGTGCATTTGTTCTGTACCTAAATACATAATAGTACCAACTAGGCTATATATAAAAGCAGCAGATGCTCCCATCATTATTAACACATCCATATTGGGTACTCCCGTTTTTAATGAGCCCCAAGCACTTTTGCCAAAATAAGATAGCCCAATAATAAATACAGGCAAACTAAGTGCTAACTGAAACCAAGGGTTGTTAAAAAAGCTGTCGTTAGGTAAAAACATATGGAGTAGGAGAGGAGCTGTTAAAACAGCGGATAAAATAAAGGTCTTTTCTAACTTAGATAGTCCTTTAAGTGTTGGTCTGTTTTCTTTTTTCTCTCCAAGAACTTTATAGCCAATTTTGTCTATAGCAGATGAGATTTCTTCAAAAATTATATTTTCATCAGTTTCAAATCTCGCTTCACCTGTAGCAAAGTTTACGTTTACGTTTTTAAGTCCTTTTTTTTCTAATTGTTTTTTTACCCCATTTGCACAGTTGGCGCAGGTCATGCCTTCTATCTCTAATGTGGTGGTTGTATTAATGTGTGTATGGTTATGTTCCATTTTTATATTAGGTATATGTAGCCCAGTAGAAATGCCAACTGGAATATAAATATGATAATACCTAATAAAAGAGCTTTTGGTCCCTGGGCTTTTAAATCTTTAAATAATATTCGGTTACCTATAGCTGCCATTGCAATTATTAATAACCATTTATCTATTGTTTTAACAGTTGATAAAAACTCTTTAGGTAAATCAACAAAACTATTCAATAGCATTAGTACAGTAAAAACAATTATAAAGCCCGGAAGGTTTACTTTTGCTTTTTTACCATTTTCAGATTGTCCTTTTCCAAATACCAATCCTAAGATTATTACTGCAGGGCCAAGCATTAATACGCGTCCCATTTTTATAAGAGTAGCTATTTCTCCAGCTTCTGGGCTTACGGATAAACCCGCAGCAACAGCATGTCCTACTGCCTGTAAACTCCCTCCGGTTAGTAAACCACTATTTGCATCATCTAATTGAAGTGCTATAGCGAGTGGAGGTAAAATAAATAAACCAACAGTGCCTAATAAGTTTACTACACCCACAGAGATACCTATTTCTTCTTTTTTATCAGTTACCAATGGAGCCAAAGCTGCTATAGCCGATGAACCACACACTGCATTACCAATACCTAGTAGTGCGCCAAAGTTTTTTCGCACCCCCATTTTAGGGCCTAAGAATATGCCTATTGATATGCTTACAGCCATCATGATGACAATTACCGGAATAATTGCTAAACCTAATTCTCCCAGTTGGGTAATGTTTAATTGAAGTCCCATTAAGGCTATTGCTGCAGCCAATATTTTCTTTTCAGAGAATTTCACACCTGCTTCAAAGGAGCTGGGTATCCAAGGTGTGTTACCTAAAGCTATACCTATAATAATTGCTAATGTTACAGCGCCAAGGCTATCTAGTATAGTATTAGGGAAAAATTTATCTAAAAAATAGGCTATTACAGCTATTACAGATACATAAATGATACCCCAAAGAATAGAGGTATTTATAGACTTATTCATATAAGCAATATTTATGCAAATTTACACAATCAAAATTGAAAAAATGGGTTTTGCAATTCGGAGGAATGTTATATATTTGCCGTCCTTGAAATGGTGGTTGTAGCTCAGTTGGTTAGAGCATCGGTTTGTGGTGCCGAGGGTCGTGGGTTCGAATCCCATCAGCCACCCTTAATAAAAAAGCCTTGACATATGTCAAGGCTTTTTTATTTATAAAGAACTTTTAAAGTTTTTTTGAAAATCCGGCCACGGAGTTGTTAGGTAGGCTTCTTGTGCAAAGAAAGCCAGTATTGCCTCAAAAGACTTTGCGTTTTGATAACCGGCAATAGGTTGTAACACTTCCATTTTTTTATTTAAAAATACTGTAGTAGGGTAAGACATTTTACCTTGCATTAAAGTAGCAGCTAACTCATGATAGCCTCTACGACCATTAGCAACATATTTAAAGGTTTGTCCTTTGTAGGTAATATCTCCCTTTTGTTCAGCATCCATCTTTACAGCATAAAAATGCTCATTAACATATTTGGCAACAACTGGGTTTTTATAGGTCGTTTTATCCATACGTTTACACCAGCCACACCATTCGGTATACATATCTATAAACATCATTTTAGGCTTTTTCTCTTGTAGCTTTACGGCTTCTTCAAAAGTAAGCCAGTTTACTTTCTCCTCTTCAAGTACCGTAGTAAAAGAAGAGGAAATTGTAATACCTGTTAATAATGCCAATATGTATAGTATTCTTTTCAAATTAGTGGGCTTCAGTAGCTGCTTCCTCTTCATGAAGATTGTCGTTAACTTCATCTGCACCATGTGTAAGGGCTTTCAGTTTTTTAAGGAAGATGATTACTAAAATTGCAAATGCTACTGTAAATAAGAAAATCATAATAAAGGTTTTGTACTCTCTATCATCTTGTACTTCAAATATTGCAAGTTCACCAGAGTAATTTGCAACAGTAGTCTCTGCTTTTCCTTCTTTAACTTTTTGATGTTCTTTTGTATCATACTTAAAAGTTAAAATACCCGTATAAGTATCTATTTCTTCATCATATGATAAGTAGGTGTCTAATTTTTCTGTTTCAGCATTAATTTTAGCTTGTCTTTCTTCTTCAGTTTCAGCACCTCCATCAGAGTATTTTACTATTGATTCAATATTTATAGAGCTTCCATTTTCTATGAACGTATAACCATCAGCAGTCTTTTTAATTTTTCCTACAAGATCAAACTCATCAGCTTTAGCAAAAGTAGTATCGTTTCCAATTAACTGGTTTATAGTTTCAGGACTTGCGTCACTTACAAATTCTACACTTACAGGTTTTACTTGACTAGATTCACCTATTAGCCCAGCCACTTTATTACCAAAACCGGTAGATGCAAAATATACACCCATCATTAGAGATACATATTTTACCGGAGCTACCTTAGTGATAAATGATAATGATACAGGAGATGAACTTAGTTCTCCAAGTGTATGAAATAAATAGGCAAGTATTAATAAGGCTAATGCGGCTTTGTCTCCATATTGCTCAATATCCATTGATGCTTTTGCCATAAACAGGAATCCTATACCCATAACAACAGTACCAATAGCCATTTTAAATAATGAAGATGTCTCTCTTCCTTTTCTTCTCCACCATACCCAGAAGCTACCTACCATTGTTCCAAAAATCATTATAAATAATGCATTAACAGATTGGAAAACAGAACCAGGTAATTCAAATGGGTTTGTTTTAAATACTTTTATTTTTAATACAATATAAACAGCTGATATTATTAAGCCTAATGCAGCAAAAAGCCATTTAGTATCTTGTTTTTTAACAAAGCCAATAGCTGATTTAATGAACATTACTAATGCTCCAATAATAAATAAGCCATCTAAAAACAGTAGACTAACATTTCTATCAATCTTGTTTTTGGTATAAACACTCATCAATCCGCCTGCTTGCTCAAAAGCTCCCCAAAAAACTACTACTATAAGAAATGAAAGTAATAGTACTACAAATCGGTCTTTTTCAATTTTTGTAATATCCTTATATATCATCATAAGTACTCCGGCAACAAGACCTAAGAATATAGATACACCAATCCATAGGCTTCTATCAACCCCTTCACTGTAACTGATAGAAAGGTAAGTACCTGCAATCATTATAATACCTGTAATAACTAATTGTAGAGGACTTTTTAGCAAATTGCCAAGTAGGGCTGCAATTGATGTGTCAGCTTTTTCATTACTATCAGCCTGATTGTTTTTATTTTTCTTCGGAGAGTCGCCAATACCAATAAGGTATTTTTGGCCTATTAAATAAGTAATAAGCCCTAAAAACATACCAATACCAGCTAAGCCGAAACCATAATGCCAGCCATAGTTTTCGCCTACAGCACCAACTATAATAGCAGATAAAAAAGCACCTACATTAATACCTATATAGAATATTGTAAAACCGCCATCACGTCTAGGGTCGCCTTGCTTGTATAAACCACCCACCATTGTAGATATGTTTGGTTTTAAACCACCCACCCCTAGAATAATAAGCAATAGGCCTGTAAAGAATGCCCAGTTTTGTTCAATGGCTAATATACTGTGTCCTGCAACTAAGAGTATTCCACCGTATAAAACGGTTTTCTTTTGACCGATAAGTTTATCAGCTATAATACCACCGAAAATACTTACCACATAAACCAACATTGTATACCAACCATACAGTTTGTAAGCATCTCCTTCAGACCAGTCTAACCCAGGATTTTCGCCTGTTGCAGAAGCAATAATATAATACACTAAAATGGCACGCATGCCATAGTAGCTAAAACGTTCCCACATTTCTGTAAAAAACAATACGTATAATCCAACTGGGTGCCCAAATAGTTCTTTCTGGTGCGGTTGTTTAGCAATGTCGCTCATATCTAATATTTATGTCTAGTTCTAAAATTTTGATTCGTGAATGTACTAAAAAATTATGCTTACAGGTTTTCTAAAATAAAGTTGGTCATTTTAGTATATAAGTGGTAGCGAGTGTTGCCACCATAAATACCATGGTTTTTATTCGGGTATATAAATAAATCGAATTGTTTATCGGCTTGTACTAAAGCTTCTATCATTTCCATTGTATTTTGATAATGTACATTGTCATCTGCAGAACCATGAACTAATAAATAAGGAGCATTGAGCTTTTTTACATGGTTTATAGGAGAGTTGTTTTCGTAACCGTCGTTATTTTCTTGCGGCGTTTGCATGTAACGCTCAGTATAAATAGAATCGTAATATTTCCAGTTGGTAACCGGTGCTACAGCTATTGCCATTTTAAACATATCAGCACCCTTAGTAATACATAATGATGACATATAACCACCATAACTCCAACCTTGAATACCTATTCTGTCACCATCTACATAAGGTAAAGAAGCAAAGTGTTTAGCAGCTTCTATTTGATCTACTGTTTCGTATTTACCTAATTCTTTATAAGTGATTTTTTTGAAGTCTCTACCTCTTGCACCTGTTCCTCTGTTATCTACAGAAGCAACTATGTAGCCTTTTTGAGCTAACATTTGGTACCAGAAATAATTTACGCCACCCCATTGGTCCTCTACAGTTTGAGAGCCCGGACCACCGTATACAAACATAAATACTGGGTATTGTTTGCTTTCATCAAAGTTAGCCGGCTTAATCATCCAACCGTTTAGCTCTACACCTTCTGAAGTAGTAAACTTGAAAAATTCTTTTGGGCTTAAGTCATATCCTTCCATTCTGGTTTTCAAGCCTTCATTATCTTTTATAACTCTAATTTGCTTGCCATTTGCTTCATGTAATGAGAAAAAAGGAGGAGTGTTGGCATCAGAATGCGTATTGATATAGTATTTGAAGCCATTGCTGAAATTAGCTGCGTTTGTACCTGTTTTTTCAGAAAGCTTTTTCTTACGCTTACCGTTTAAGCGAATAGAGTATACTGCTCTTTGTATAGGAGACTCTTCTGCAGATTGGTAGTAAAGTGTATTGCTCTTCTCATCTAAGCCATAAAAGTTGGTTACATCCCATTGTCCTTTAGTAACTTGTGTGATTTGCTTTCCGTTTTTATCAAAGTAATAAATGTGGTTGTAACCATCTACTTCGCTTGTCCATATAAAGCTATTATCTTTTAAGAAGGTAAGGTTATCGGTAATGTCTATATAAGCTGGGTCGCTTTCGGTATATATTACTTTGCTTTCACCTGTAGTAGCATTTACAATATTTAATTCTAGTTTGTTTTGGTGACGATTCATCGTAAACACACAAACTTCGTTTGCATCATTTGTCCACTTTACACGAGGAATATATTCATAACCAGAAAGGTTTGTATTTACAGTTTTCTTAGAATTTGTATTGTAAATATGTACGGTAACAATGGCATTATCTTCGCCACATTTTGGATACTTGAAACGTTCTTGCTCTGGGTAAAGTCCTTTTCCAAAAATATCCATAGAAAATTCTGGTACACGTTCTTCATCAAATCTATAATAGGCTATACTGTTTCCGTCTGGTGCCCAAAAGAAAGCTTTGTCAAAAGCATACTCTTCTTCATATACCCAGTCTGTAGCCCCATTTATAATTTTATTTTTTTCGCCATCAGTAGTTACTTGTGTTTCCGCTCCGGTTTCAAAGTCTTTTACAAAAAGGTTGTTGTCTCTTACAAAAGCAACTTTAGACCCACTAGGCGAAAAGGTAGCGTAACGTTGCTTGCCTTCAGATAACACTTCTAATTTTTCTGTATCTCTATCGTATACATAATACTTAGAACGAGTAGAGTGACGGTAAATTTGTTCTGTTTCGGTAGGGAGTAATATTTTTCTTTCATCTGCACTAAACTGATACGCACTAAAACGGATTTCTGTAGTACTGTAGATGGTTTCTACTTTTTCGCCGGTTTTGTAGCTGTATTTTTCTATCGAACTTGCTCCAAGTGAAGTATAATGAGCACCATCATTCATAGAATTGATACCATAAACATATTCCGGAAAGAAAGTTCCACTTCTCCAGATATCATTAAGGCTTATTTCTTTATTTTGAGCAAAAATTGAGGTTGAAAATGCCGATACGGCAAGAATCAATAGTAATTTAGTTGTTTTCATATTTAGCTATTCCGATTTTAAAGGTGGGCTAATTTAGTTAATTTTAGAAAAAATAGTGTGTTCATGTCTTATAATCCCGTTTCAGAAACCATTCTTGAGCAGTTAAAAACAATAACCGGACCAGATTATATTTTATATGACGAGGAAAGTTTGCAAAATTATGCACATGATGAGACAGAAAATTTAATTTTCTTACCGGAAGTAGTTGTAAAACCGGCTACAGTTAAGGAGGTGTCTGCAATTATGCAATTATGTAATAAACATAAAATTCCGGTAACGCCTGTAGGGGCAAGAACTGGTTTAAGTGGTGGTGCATTACCTGTAAATGGGGGTGTAAGCCTTACAATGGAACGCTTTAATAAGATAATAGAGATAGATGAGCGTAACTTACAAGCAACTGTAGAACCGGGCGTTATTAACCAAGTGTTTCAAGAAGCAGTAATAGAAAAAGGATTGTTTTACCCGCCGGACCCAGCCAGTAAAGGAAGCTGCTTTTTGGGGGGTAATATTGCTGAAAACTCGGGCGGACCAAAGGCTGTTAAGTATGGTGTTACATCTAGCTATGTACTTAATCTTGAAGTAGTCTTACCCAATGGTGAAATAATTTGGACTGGAGCAAACACCCTTAAAAACTCTACAGGGTATAACCTTACTCAATTGATGGTGGGTAGTGAAGGTACTTTGGGAATAGTTACCAAAATAGTATTCCGCTTAATACCATATCCAAAACACAACTTAGTAATGCTGGTTCCTTTTTTCTCGGCAGAGAAGGCTTGTGAAGCGGTTTCAGCCGTATTTAGGGCAGGTATAACTCCGTCTGGTTTAGAGTTTATGGAGCGTGATGCTATAGACTGGACTTTAAAGTATCATGACGATATTGCTGTTCATATTAAGTCAGATATAGAAGCTCACTTGTTAGTAGAGGTTGATGGCAATGATATGGATGTTTTGTTTAAAGAATGCGAAGAAATAAGCAAAGTAATGGAGCAATTTGGTTGTGATGAGGTGTTGTTTGCAGAGAGTCAAAAAGATAAAGATGCTTTATGGAAATTGAGAAGAAATGTAGCGGAAGCAGTAAAAACAAACTCTATATATAAAGAGGAGGATACAGTTGTACCGAGAGCAGAGTTACCTAAGTTATTGAAAGGTGTAAAGGAGATTGGGAGTAAATATGGCTTTCAGTCCGTTTGTTATGGGCATGCAGGTGATGGTAATTTACATGTAAATATTATAAAAGGTAATCTAACAGACCAGCAATGGAATGATGAGTTACCAAAAGGAATACGAGAAATATTTGAATTATGTGTTGAATTGGGAGGCACTATATCCGGAGAGCACGGTATAGGGCTTGTACAAAAAAATTATATGGATATTGCATTCTCTAATACCAGTATACAATTACAAAAAGCTATTAAAAATCAGTTTGATCCTAATGGAATTATGAACCCCGGTAAAGTATTTAACTAATTATGAAAAAACGCTTTTTCCTTTTTGCACTGCTAGTTCCTATAATTATGGGTGCGCAAGTAATGGATATTCAGAAGGGATATGATATATCTTATCCAAACATAGAGGTTAATCCGGACTATGGTTTTGTTTGGCCTGTAGCAGCTGATGTATTAGATGATAGTTCTTATACCCCGCAGTTTAGTAATAGGTATTTCATGTCGCTATTCGGACCACGATATAAATCTACAAGTACCAGTAATGTTGGTTATTTCGATTTTCATCAAGGAGAGGACTTTACATCTTTTGTAAATTATAATGGGCAAGTTTATACAGATAGTAATAAGTACTACTTAATATGCATGTGTGAAGGTGTTATAAATAGTGTAGATGATAGTACAGATGCATATTTAGAAACGACAGGTAATGGTAGAAGCGTTCGGGTAAAATGTGATTCATCTTACAGAGCAAACCCGAGTTGGGGGCAGATTTATATTAATTACAGACATTTAAGCGATTTACATACAATTACAGATTCGGCCAAGCAATTACCCATTAATACCGTTAGAGTATCTAAAGGAGATACAATAGGAATAGTGGGGGAGAGTGGAATAACAAGTACTGTACATTTGCATTTAAGTATTGCTAGATCTGATAATGGATTAAAAAATGTGCATCCAATGCGTATTTTTCCTCCAAATAGATCTCCCTTATTACATACTACCTTAGATTCGGTAAATATTGAACTTCACCATACATGGTCAGATAGTGCGTTATTCAGACTCATTATTCCATACAATCAAGTAAATATTAGAAGTATTGAGATTAAAAACCAGTCTTACTCTAGAATATATGATTTTGAGTCTATAAGTGATAGTTCAAATAGGGATCATAACAATTTGGTTTCAGGTTTAAAGTTATATGCATATAGTTTTAATAGAGGCTCAACAGCGTTGTCTAGATATAATAGTACAAAGGGGACAATGCCTGCTATTTACCCGGCATCCCCCAATAAAAATTCTCATAGTTCATATACACATGTTCCAATTACAACAGATACCACTGCATATATTTTAGATATTATGGCCTCTGAATTACCCAATGGATATGAGGTAGATAGTTTTAGAATAATAGTTAGAGATATATATGGTAATTATGTTGAAGGTTTTTACAAACAAGCTAGTACAGTTGCGGTAAAAGATTATAAAAAGTTAAATAAATTACGGGTATATCCTAATCCTGTTACAAACCACATAACTATAATCCCAAAAAATATCACTGCTAAATATGGAGTTTATAGAATATTTGATGCAAATGGTATAGAAGTTTATGAAACACAGAAGCTATTGATAGATAATAATGGTACTAAATTATATAATCTGGATTTAGCCGCTGGTCAGTATACAATAGTGTTAGATATAAACGGTGATTATATATTTTCATCAAAATTTATTATTACTAAATAATTGGATCCAGTTAAGATAATTACAGGGGTTATTCTAACGGTATCTGTTTTAGTACTGGCCTTTCTGATTTTGTATGCTTTTTACAAAATGGGAGAGTATACATTAAATTCTATTATCGCAATTATTCATAGGATATACTTGCAAATTACAGGTAAACCTATTGCTTTTTATATTGAGCCTACTAGTAACCGATTGGATCTAGGATCAAGAAAATATTTAGATGAGTTTTATTTTTACGCATACTTAACACCAAAAGAAAAGCTGGTTTTTGAGAGTAGGGTAGCTAGCTTTTTATCAGAGCGCAGGTTTTTAGCTAGGGGAGGGCTAGAGCTTACTGCTTATAAGAAAGTTCAAATTGCTTCAACTGCGGTAATGCTCACATTTGGTATGCGTAAGTTTATGCTTAACTCTTTTAAAACTATTGTTGTTTATCCAAAAGAATATTATCACAGGTTTACAAAACAATACCATAAGGGAGAGACTAGCCATATGGGGGTAGTGGTTTTTTCTTGGAAACATTTTGAGGAAGGATATGTGGATGTTACTGATAACCTAAATTTAGGCTTACATGAATTTGCACATGCACTGGTATTACAAAGAACATTAGATAGCCATTATGGCGATTTAGTTTTTGATAATTATTATCATCAATGGGAAAAGTATGTATCAGACCCTAATGTTTACCAAAGCATAATTAATAGAGGGTATTTAAGAGACTATGCTAAGGCAAACATTATGGAGTTGTTTGCTGTGGCAGTAGAAACATACTTTGAGACGCCTTATACTTTTAAAGACGAGCACCCTATTTTATATGGGTTATTAAAGAAAATGCTCAATTTAGATCCTATTTTGTTTTACTCAAGAGAGCAAGTAAAACTAAATACTTGACTTCGTTAACTCAAAAAAATACCCTTTAAATAAACAATATAACAGAATCCTTACTTTAGAGAATTTTTAATTTATATTTATTACAAAGCAAACCAATAAACTTACTGTTATGAGAAAAGCACTACTAGTATTATTACTGTCAATTTTTTGTTTACCTACCAAAGCATCCCATTATATGGGAGGGGAAATCACTTGGCAATGTTTAAAAGCAGGGCCTGATAATGGTAAATATGTATTTATTATGCGACTTTACCGAGATTGTACCGGTTGTAATGGGTGTTTTGGCGACACAACAGAGTTAACAACAAATGTTCCAGGACTTCAAACTATAGATATGGTTAGACAAAATATTAGAAACATTTCCCCTACTTGTTATGACTCTACTCAATCACCTATATGTGATACAAACTTTAATGCACCAAATGGTACACAAGGAGCTGTAGCAGAATACTTATATACTAGTGCGCCAATTACTATAACCGGAACCCCACCTGCAACTGGCTGGGCTTTTTGGTATACAAGCAATGCCCGAAATCCAGTTGTAAATACAGGAGTTACAGGCTCTTTTACTTTGCGTACAATGATGTACCCTTATAACGGGCAGTCGGCTGATGTGTGTTATGATTCTTCTCCACAATTTTTAGCTCCACCAACCACTACCATTTGTATTGGAGATACAGTTGATATTGATTTTAGTGGTAAAGATGAAGAGTTAGATTCATTGCATTATTCATGGGATCATCCCTTACAAGGTGTGAATTCAAGTAGTCCATTTAATCCACCATTAAATCCAAATTATACATCATATGCAAATGGTTATAGTTACGATGCTCCTTTGCCCAATAATAAATTTCCTAGCTCTCCATCTCATTGCGCTAATTGTGTAGGACCAAATTTAAATTCAACTAATGGTATTGTAAACTATTATGTAGACCAAGGTAATGGTGGTTTTACTACGCTAGTAAGAGTTGATGCGTACAAACAAAAACAAAAAGTGGCTAGTATTTACAGAGAGTTTCAATTAACGATTAGTTCTTTTTGTGGAGGAAATAATCCACCATCTTCAAGTACTTCTCCAATTGTTGTTTCGGTAACAGCCGGAGATACAGTTAGTGTTCCTGTTGGGTTTAGTGACCCTGAATTTAATTTTACTTCAATGGGATCTGTCCCTCAAGAATTAGAGTTAACGGTATTAGGCACTATGTTAGGAGATAATGCAATAGATCAAACTTCAGGTTGTTTTTATCCGCCATGTGCTGTGATTTCTAATATGACACCTCCATTTACAAGCACGCTCTCATTAAATCCTAATTTTTATTGGGTTACAAGTAACAATCATGTAATTGATGGAGCCCCATTTACGATTCATTATTTTTATCTTACGGTAGCAGATGATGCTTGCCCAATACCTGCTAGTAAAACAGTTGAAATAAAGGTGATTGTAAATAGGAAATACTTCACATCTATTAATGAGTTAAATAAAATTGATATTTCAGTTTATCCAAACCCTTACACAACTTCAACTAAGTTTCAATTAGGCAAGCAATATGAGTATACAAGACTAATTGTTACTGATGTTAATGGTAAAGAGGTTTATACAAACGCTTATAATGATATAAGTACAGTGATGTTTGATAAACAACTTCCACAAGGTGTTTATTTTTACCAATTACAAATGGATAATAATTATGCTTCAGGCAAGTTAGTAGTTCAATAACTGTAACTTCACTAAAAATCTTTTAAAGGTCTAATATTTATGGCTAGTTTTGCTTCCATAATCTTATAATATGGAAGCAAAAAGGCCTTTAATTTTAGTTACTAATGACGATGGAATAACCGCGCCGGGTATTCGTGCTTTAATAGAGGTTGCCAAAACCTTAGGCGATGTGGTTGTAGTTGCACCAGAAGGTCCGCAATCGGGCATGGGGCATGCAATTACTATAAACTCTACGCTTAGGTGTGATCAGATTCATGTAGACAAAGGAGAGCAGATAGAATATAGCTGCTCAGGTACTCCGGTTGATTGTGTGAAAATAGCAGTATATAATATATTAGATAGAAAACCTGATTTATGTCTGTCAGGCATTAATCATGGTTCTAATTCATCTATAAATGTAATTTATTCTGGTACTATGTCAGCAGCTGTGGAAGGTGCGCTTGAAGGCATTCCGTCTATTGGTTTTTCATTGTTAGATTATGACTGGGATGCAAATTTTGATGCGGCTAAACACTATGCTGAAAAAATAATTAAGCAGGTAGTTAAAAACGGTATTCCAGATGGTGTATGCTTAAACGTAAACATACCTAAAGCTACTATAGAAGAAATAAAAGGGGTGAAAGTTTGCAGACAAGCAAATGCAAACTGGGAGGAAGAATTGGATGAAAGAATAGACCCAAGAGGCAGAAAGTATTACTGGTTAACAGGGGTTTTTAAAAACTACGACAAGGGAGAGGATACAGATGAATGGGCATTGGCAAACAATTATGTATCTATTGTTCCCGTTAAATATGATTTAACGGCACACCATGCCATACAGAAACTAAATAGTTGGGAGCTTGAATAAGAAGAATATTTTAACAGGAGTAGGGATAATATTAGGGTTTATATTTCCTTTAATTGGTGTTTTTATATTAGAAAACACTAGACCGGAGTTTTCTACATTTAAAAACTTAAGCGAGCAAGCATCTTTAATTATTAATACACGCTTGTTAACATTTGCTTTAATGCTTGATGCATTAGTGTTTTTCCTTTTTGTAAAATTGAACTTAGATTCAATAGCTCGTGGTCTTTTAATAGCAGCGAGTATTTTTCTAGTAACACTAGTAATTTTTGAGTTCTTTTTATGAAATATTACATCATTTCAGGCGAAGCATCAGGAGACTTGCATGCTTCTAACCTAATGATGGAACTTAAAAAGCTTGATGATAAAGCTGAGTTTCGTTTTTGGGGAGGAGATAGAATGCAGGCTCAGGGTGGTACATTGATAAAACACTATAAAGAATTAGCCTTTATGGGCTTTATAGAGGTTTTGCTAAACCTAAGAACCATCCTTAAAAATATGCGTTTTTGTAAGCAAGATATAGATACATACAAGCCAGATGCATTGATACTAGTGGATTACCCCGGGTTTAACTTAAGAATAGCAGAGTTTGCCAAGGAAGCTGGCTATAAAGTATTTTATTATATCTCACCACAAGTGTGGGCATGGAAAGAATCTCGAGTAAAAAAGATGAGACGAGATATAGATAACCTCTATGTAATTTTACCTTTTGAGAAAGAATATTTTGCAAAACACCATATTGATGCTGAATTTGTTGGACATCCGCTGATTGATGCAATTGAGCAAAGAAAAGCAGAGCAGAAAGATGATTTTAGAAAGAAAAATAACCTTTCTGATAAACCAATTATAGCCATATTGCCCGGCAGCAGAAAACAAGAGATAAGTAAAATGTTACCCATAATGCTTTCTGTTGAAAAAGATTACCCCGACTATCAGTTTGTAGTAGCAGGAGCACCTTCTCAGGATATAAGTTTTTATGAGTCAATAGTTGGAGATAAAGCAAACATTGTAGAGGCTCAAACGTATCCTTTACTAGAAAACGCCCATGCAGCATTAGTTACTTCCGGTACAGCTACACTAGAAACAGCATTGTTTAAAGTGCCTGAGGTTGTTTGTTATAAAGGAAGTTCTATTTCTTATCAGATAGCTAAGAGACTTGTAAAGATTAAATACATTTCTTTAGTAAATTTAGTAATGGATAAGGAACTTGTAAAAGAGCTTATACAGGCAGAATTAAATACAAAGAATTTAAAGCTAGAACTAGATAAGTTGATTGCAGGCGATAGGAGAGAAAAAATGTTGGCAGGTTACGAAGAGTTAGAGCAAAAGCTTGGAGGCTCAGGCGCTTCTGCAAATACTGCAAATAGCATTTATAAAACGCTTTCAAATGAAATATAGGTTTGTCATACTATTTCTTTTAATGTATAGCTTTCAAGTAAAGGCTATAGACATTAAGGTGAAGTTATATTCTGGTAAAAATCTAGATAAAGCTATTGTTACCCCAACTAGCACAGATTATTATTTAATAGCGCTAGATGAAAACTTAGAGCCGATAGATACAATTATTGATTTGTATGAAGAGGCTCAGGGTAATACATTGTATTTTTCGGAAACAGGAGAACTGGTAGATGTGAACAGAATAAAGCACCCTTTAGGTAAGTATGAGGCTTTATTATTAGTGAGTAAGAAAAAGGAAAAAACATTTGTAATTAGTGCAGCTGGCAAAGAGCGTATCTATAATGGTAACTTACAGTTTAGAGTATATAACGGCAGCTTACAAGTTGTGAATATTGTTGATATTGAGCAATATGTTGCAGGAGTAGTAGAGTCTGAGGGAGGGCATATAGACACCTATGAGTACTTTAAAGCACAAGCCATATTGGCAAGAACGTTTGCATTAAAAAATTGGAATAAACATATCTCTGAAGGGTATAATCTAAAAGATGATGTGTCATCGCAGGCATATTACAGCAAATGCTATTTACAAAACAAAGACAATATTATTAAGGCAACCTATGATACTAAAGACACGGTGTTGGTGTCTAAAGAAGAGTGTGATTTAATTTTAACTGCCTTTCATGCAAATAGCGGTGGGCAAACAGCAAACTCTGAAGATGCTTGGGTAAGTAAAGTTTCTTATTTACGATCTAAAGAGGATAAGTTTAGTACAGGACAACCAAGTTATACATGGGAAAAGAAGGTAAGTAAAGAGCAGTTTTTAAATTACTTTAAAAGGCAATTTGGTATTAAGTCTGATAATAAAGAGTTTGAAAAAGCAGTGCTAAGCTTTACACAAAAAGACAGGAAATCATATTTTACTTATGAAGGAAAAAGATTGGCTTTGAAAAATGTGCGGAATGATTTCAAGCTTCGTTCAACATTTTTTAGTGTAGAGGAATCCGGAGATGAGGTCATATTAAAAGGGAAAGGTTATGGCCATGGTGTTGGTTTATCACAAGATGGAGCCATTAATATGGCTAAGCAAGGCTATAATTGTAAAGAAATTTTGTATTATTACTACAATAATGTAGAACTGGAAAACCTTAATTTCCTTGAACTTTAGGCCTTTTGGCTAAATATCCTTTAATACAATTAGTACTTCCTTATTGCGCAGGTATTTTACTTGCAAACCATCTTATATCACCAATTAATTGGTGGTTTTATGTAGCTCAAATAGTTGTTCTCATATCAATCCTCTTTTATCACTTGAAGAATAGAAGACAGCAGTTTTCTGTTTTACTATACCTATTGTTTTTAAGTATTGGTTATCAAGGTAGCATGGTCAAGAGTGGAACCTTAAATCAAAATCATTTCTCTAATTATATTAATGATAATATAAAAAGCCAGGTGGAAGGCACCTTGGTTGATTGGCCTATTGAAACTAGGAAATACTTTAAAGCTGAGGTAGAGGTTGATAAGCTTTATACTATTGATAGACCGATGACTGGTAAATTACAGGTGTTTTTTTCTAAAAATAATGCCTCTTCCAACTTGATAAAGGGAGATAGAATAAGTTTTATAGACAATATTATTAAAGATGATAAGGGGCGATATATAGTGTTTTTAGATGAGGACTGGGGGCGTATTCTCAATCATAAATTAAAGTATAAGTTGAGTGGTTTTAACGCAAAACTCTTAAGTCAATTTAAAGGTTTAGAAATAGAAGAAAGGACATTGGTAAGTAGCTTGCTTTTTGGTAGAAGAGAGTTTATGACTTGGGATATGAAAGGAGTGTATCAAAAATCTGGTATGATGCACTTGTTAGCCATATCAGGTATGCATGTAGGAATTATTTATCTCTTACTTAGTTCTGTTTTAAGCTTCTTAAACAGGGGCTTGAAAAAACGAAGAGTTAAATCGGTAATAATTATTTGTTGCTTAGTTTTTTATGCAGCTTTTACTGGTTTTTCTCCATCAGTAAGTAGAGCCGTTTTAATGTTCTCATTATTTGCTTTTGGAGATTTAATAGGTAAGCCGGTAAATAGGTTTCAGGTATTGCTTTCTGCAGCATTTATATTGCTCTTAATAAACCCTTTGGTATTGCTTAATGTTGGGGCTCAATTATCTTTTACAGCTGTATTTTTTATCATTTGGCTGTTCCCTAAATACAAGAACCATTTCGATTTTAAGTTTTCCATACTTAATAAGCTATGGCAGTTGGTATTGATATCACTAATTGCTCAAATTGCAACTGCACCAATTTTGGCTTATTATTTTGGGGCTATATCGTTGGTTTCAACATTTAGTAGTGTAATAGGTGTTCCATTAGTTACTGTAATCATATGTACAGGTGCAGTATTACTGCTTTTAACCCCCTTAAAAGGTGTGTTTGACTTGTTTGTTGAGGGTTATAGTTATTTATTGAAATTAATGAATACAGTAAGCACATGGTTTTCAGAACTTCCTTTTTCTCAAATAGAAGTATCTATCAGCGGAGTGCAACTAATACTAATTTATTTAGTACTCTTAATTATACTGAGTAAAAGCTTGAGGAGTAAGCTTAGTTTTTTAACAAACGTTCAATTTTATCGTAGAGAATAGAAGACTCAAAGGGTTTACTCATAAAGTCATTCATCCCTATTTTTTGATACTCTTCTTTATCGCTATTAATTGTAAGGGCAATGATTGGGGTGTGTAGCTTTAATTCTTCTCTAATAATCTTAGTGGCTTCGGTACCTCCCATTATAGGCATATCAATATCCATAAGGATTACATCATATGTTTTGGTGGTAACTTCATCAATTGCAAGTTTACCATTTTCTACTGCGGTAACCTTGGCTCCCCATTTTTCTAATGTAGTATGAAGTAATAATCTACTAACTTCATTATCTTCAGCAAGCAAAACATTTATTTGCTTTGTCTTATTATTATCAATGCCCATATATAGTTTTCTGTCGCGCAAATTTACTAATAATGTGGGTACTAAGTTTAAGGGTAAGTTAAATATCATATAGATTACAATTCATGGCAAGAAAAATAGAAGATCCAGGTTTAGGATTAAAGTTTAATGAAAAGACGAAAAGAGTAATTAATAAAGACGGATCATTTAATGTATATAGGATTGGTGCAGATAATAGGAGTTTGTATCAGTACTTAATCAGGACGTCTTGGTTTAGATTCATATTCTTTACACTAACAGCCTACTTTATTACAAACTGTTTGTTTGCACTTTGTTATTATTTAATAGGAGTCCAGCATCTGTCTGGTGTTACTATAGGCACCGAGTTAGAGAATTTTATTCAGGCATTCTTTTTTAGTGCACAAACCATCACAACTGTTGGTTACGGATCAATATCTCCTATTGGTATTGTTACTAGTTTGTTAGCTGCTTTTGAAGCCGTATTAGGCTTGCTAGGGTTTGCTTTAGCAGCAAGTATTATGTATGGTCGTTTTTCAAAACCATCTTCAAAACTCAAGTACAGTAAAAACGCAATTATAGTAGATAATAATGGAGTTAGAGAACTGCATTTTAGAATAGCCAATAAGCGCACAAATGTATTGATGGAAATGGAGGCTAAAGTGCTGGTGAAGATGATTGATAAAAACAGCAAGGGCTTTAATAGATCATTTTACAGACTGAATTTAGAAATTGATGCTATCCATTTTTTTCCGCTAAACTGGACTATTGTTCATAAGATTGATGAGAAGAGCCCATTATACAATGTCTCTGAAGGTGAAATGAAAGAAAGAGATTTGGAAGTTCTAATTTTGATTAAGGGTTTTGACGATTCTTTTAGCCAATACGTACACTCTAGGCACTCCTATAGTTTTAGTGAAATTGTATGGAATGCAAGGTTCTCTAAAGCTTACTTTACTGATGAGAAAGGTATTACTAAACTAGATTTAAAGATGCTTGATGATTATGAGTTTCATCAAAATTGATATGAACACTTTCTAATATAGATATTAAAGCTCTATATTTGTAATAGTAATACTATCATTTAAAATATAAAATACTATGCCACAAGAAATTAAAAAACTGATTGATGGAAATAATGAATGGGTTGAAAGTGTGAAAAAAACTGATCCCCATTTTTTTGATGATCTAGAAAAAGGGCAAACACCAGATTTTTTATGGATAGGGTGTTCTGATAGTAGAGTACCTGCTACACAATTAACGAATACAATGCCGGGGTCAATATTTGTACACAGAAATATTGCAAACCTAGTAGTACATACAGATATAAACTTATTAAGTGTTGTATATTATGCTGTTAAGGCATTAAAAGTTAAACATATTATAGTTTGTGGTCATTATGGTTGCGGAGGTGTACAGGCCGCTATGGGTAATGATAGTTTCGATATTATTGATAACTGGGTAAGAAATATAAAAGACGTATATAATACTCATAAAGCAGAGTTAGGAGCTATAAGTAGTGAGAGTGATAGGTTTAATCGTTTGGTAGAGTTAAATGTAGAGGAACAGGTGAATAATCTTTCTAAAATATCATTCATTCAAGAAGAGTGGAAGGGTGGTAATAAGCTGCAAATTCATGGATGGGTCTATAAATTAAATGATGGTAAAATTAAAGACCTAAATGTGTCTGTAGATAATCCAGAAAATTTAGATGCAGTGTATAAGTTTAACTAAATGAAAGATTTAATAGGCAATATACAGATTAGAATTAATGATAAGATTTACTTAAAAGATCCGGAAACTTCCGATTTGGGTAAAAAAATTATTGGTCACAGTATATTACTAATAGATGAAATAGGCTTTGAGGCATTTACATTTAAAAAACTAGCTACAGAAATTAGTTCTACTGAGGCATCTATTTATAGATACTTTGAGAACAAGCATAAGCTATTGGTATATCTATTGGCATGGTACTGGACTTGGTTAGAGTATAAATTGTTTTTTGCTACCAATGGTATTCAAGACGCAGATGATAAACTCAAAATCGCAATAAAAACACTTACTCAACCTAAAGAGCTAGACCACTCTTATGAACATATTAATGAAATTGTGTTACATAAAATTGTGGTTTCAGAATCTTCTAAAGCCTATTTAACTAAAGTTGTAGATGAAGAATGTAAAGAAGGGTACTTCTCTAACTATGAACGTTTATGTAAGCGAGTTTCTAAAATAATTTTAGAGGTAAACCCAGATTACCAATACCCAAATACATTAGTATCTACTATTGTTGAGAGTTCTAATCATCAGCAATTTTTTGCAGAACATTTGCCTTCGATTACCGAGATGTCATCAGAAAACAATAAGGATATAACGGCTTTTACTACAGACTTGGTTTTTAAGGTATTGAAGTAGACGTTACATTGACATATCTACCTTAAGTAGGTTGGTAAGTTTTTCTTCATCTAATCGTAAGCTTAGTTTTCCACTTACGGCATAAGATACATTTCCATTTTGTTCAGAAACAACAATGGCTATCGCATCCGTTTTTTCTGTAATACCTATAGCTGCTCTATGTCTCATTCCTAAGTGTGCAGGAATATCAGTTTGTTCGGTAACAGGTAATATGGCTCTGGCAGCAACAATGTTTTCACCCGAAATAATTACAGCACCATCGTGTAAAGGACTGTTTTTATAAAAAATACTTCTCAATAATCTTTCAGATAATTTTGCATCTAATAAGTCACCTGTTTGGGCATAAAACCCTAACTCAGACTTACGTGTAATAACTACTATGGCACCTGTAAGTGTCTTAGACATTTCAAAACAAGCTTTAATAACGGCTTCATAGTCTACAGATTCGGTTTCTTTTCTTTTAAATAAGTTTAAGTTACCTAAAAAACCACTTCTGTTTTTTAAGCTGGTAGTACCAATAACCAACAGAAATTTTCTTAGCTCTTGCTGAAAAACGATGATTAAAGCAATAACACCTACACCAATAAATTGACCCAAGATTTCGCTTAATAGCTCCATTTGAAGTGCTTTTACCAGCTGCCAAAAAAGGTATACAGCAAATACGCCAATAAATATATTTATAGCAACAGTGCCTTTTACTAACTTGTATAGTTGGTAGATAAGAATGGCTACAAGTAAAATATCTAATACATCGAGAAAATCGATATCTAAAGGCATAAATTCAATTTTAAGCTAAGGTAATAATTTTAACTACTTCTGCAGCTTCTTTAACATCATGTACCCGCAATAAATTAGCTCCTTTTAAAAGCGCCATAGTATTAATAGCAGTGGTAGCATTAAGGCTTTCTTGTGGTAATATATCCAGATACTTATAAATCATAGATTTTCTAGAAACCCCAACAAGCATTGGTAGTTCAAATAAATCTAGTTCTTCCAACCTTCTCAATAATTCATAATTATGCTCGTGGTTTTTACCAAAACCAAAACCAGAGTCAAGTACTATATCATTTACACCTAAAGCTCTTAGTTCTTTTACTTTTCTAGAAAAGTAAGAGGAGATATCATATACTATGTCATCGTAGCTTGGGTTCTCTTGCATATTTTGTGGTGTACCTTGCATATGCATCAAAATATATGGAACATTGAGTTCTGCAATGGTTTTAAACATCTTATCATCCATGCTTCCGCCGGAGATGTCATTAATAATATGTGCACCGGTTTCAATGGCCTGCTTTGCTATACTGGCTCTAAAAGTATCTACCGAAAATATTGCTTGTGGAAACTCTTTTACTAAAAAGCTTAGGGTAGGAATCATTCTTTCTTTTTCTTCTTTAGCAGAGATATGCTTGGCATTAGGTCTAGAAGAATAGGCTCCGATATCCACAATATCGGCTCCATCAATTAGCATTTTTTCCACTTGTTTTTTTACCTCTTTTTCAGTGGTGTAAAGGCCTCCATCAAAAAAAGAGTCGGGTGTAATGTTTAGTATACCCATTACCTTAGGTGTGGATAAATCAATTATTTTACCTCGGCAATTGAGACTTAGTTTCCTTTGAAAAAATGTATCTTTCGGCTTCAATACTTCAATTATTTTATGATTTTAATGAGCAGTAATAAAACATCTGAGCAGTACGATTCTGTTATTCAAAAGTGCAAAGAATTATTTGTAAATAAAATGAAAGATTATGGGAGTGCATGGCGCATAATGAGGTTGCCATCTCTTACCGATCAAATTTTTATTAAAGCACAACGAATTCGTAGCATCCAAGACAAAGGTACACAATTGATAAACGAAGGGATAGCATCTGAGTTTATAGGAATTATAAACTATTCTATTATTGCACTTGTTCAGTTGGATAAGGGTGTGGCAGAGCAACCCGATATGGATGAGAAAGAAGCAGAAGATAGTTTTGCTTATTATGCCAATGAGGCTAAAGTATTGATGGGTAAAAAAAACCATGACTATGGCGAAGCTTGGCGAGATATGCGCATAAGCTCATTAACAGATTTGATTTTACAGAAGTTATTGCGCGTAAAACAAATTGAAGATAATTTAGGTAAAACATTAGTTTCTGAAGGGATTGATGCAAATTATTATGACATGATAAACTATGCGGTTTTTGCTTTGATAAAAATGAACGAAGAAAACGACTAACATTATGAGGTTTTTAACAGGATTTTCTAGAGTATTTGTAGGCTTATTATTTATTTTTTCAGGCTTAGTAAAGCTGAATGACCCAATGGGTTTTTCTTTTAAGCTACATGATTACTTTGCAGAAGGAGTGTTGAATTTGCCTTTTTTAGATCCTATTACTTTACCAATGGCTATTTTTATAGTTATTCTAGAAGTGCTAGTGGGCTTAGGCTTATTAGTTGGGTTTAAACCAAAATTAAATATATGGCTGTTGATGTTGATGATAGTATTCTTTACCTTCTTAACATTCTATTCGGCATACTTTAATAAGGTTACAGATTGTGGTTGTTTTGGAGACGCTATACCATTAACGCCTTGGCAATCTTTCTATAAAGATTTAATTCTTTTGGTATTTATTATCATTCTATTTATCAATAGAAACCTAGTTAAACCAATTAGTACTCTAAAAGTAAGAAGCTCTGTAATGGTTGTAGCATTACTTGCCTGTAGTTTTATGGCGTATGATGTACTTGCGCACTTACCATATAAAGATTTTAGAGCTTATAAGGTTGGTACTAATATTCCGGAGGGCATGATACCTGTTCCGGATGAAGCAATAATGTATTACAACCTAAAGAATAAAGAAACAGGAGAAATAAAGAGGTTTGAAAAATTTCCTGATGACTATACTAAGGAATGGGAATATATAGACTTTGAAAAAGAGATAATCAAAGAAGGTAAAGATGCTCCAATACATGATTTTACTATTGAAGTAGAAGGAGCTGATATTACTGAAGAGGTCTTAGCAATGGATAGAGTGTTTTTGGTAATTAGCTATGACATTACCAAAGCTAATGTAAAAGGACATTTAAAAATAAGAGAGTTTGCAAATGAGGCTGAAGAGGCTGGTGTAAAAATTATAGGCTTATCGGGTTCTGTTACCAATGAAATTGAAAAGTTCAGGCATGAGCATCAATTGGCATATCCATTTGGTGTTACTGATGGTACAGCTTTAAAAACTATTATTAGAGCAAACCCGGGTATAATAATGCTAGAAGAAGGTGTAATTAAGGCCAAGTGGCATTACAATGATTTACCTGAGTTTAAAGAAGTACAAGCAAACTACTAGTAAATTTGGGAGCATTCATAATCAAACGGCTATTATACGGAATGCTCGTAATGTTTGGAGTACTCACTGTTGTATTCTTTCTTTTTAATGTTTTACCTGGCGATCCTGCTAGAATGATGCTTGATCAGCAGGAGGATAGCGAACAACTACAAAATATCAGAGCTAAATATGGCTTTGATAAACCCATAACTACACAGTATTTTTATTATTTAAATGATTTGTCTCCGCTCTCATTTCATAGTACCAATGAGCAAGACTTTACCTACTTTAATGAGGATAAGTATTCTGGTTCTAAGTTATTTACAATAGGTAGTACAGCAATAGCAATTAAGTATCCTTTTTTACGAGATTCGTTTCAGCGTAGTGGTAAAAGGGTAGGAGATATTATAGGAGAAACTTTACCCAATACTGTTGTGCTAGCTATTAGCTCTATAGCAATAGCAATGTTACTTGGTGTGTTTTTAGGGGTGTTATCGGCAGTGTTTCAAAATAGTTGGTTTGATAAATTGGCTACTGTAATAGGTACATTGGGTATGTCTTTACCCTCATTTTTTTCGGCAATACTGTTTGCTTGGTTATTTGGCTTTTTGCTTAGTGAGTATACAGGATTAAATATGACGGGGACACTTTATACAGTAGATGATTTTGGTGAGGGAGAGTACCTGTCTCTTAAAAACTTAATATTACCTGCCATAACCTTAGGAATTCGTCCTTTAGCTGTAATTATTCAATTAACACGTAGTTCTTTGTTAGAGGTCTTGTCTCAAGATTATATAAGAACTGCAAAAGCAAAAGGCTTGTCCTATTTTACAATTGTAAAAAAACATGCTTTACAAAACGCATTAAACCCAGTAATTACAGCGGCATCTGGTTGGTTTGCATCTATGTTGGCTGGTGCAGTTTTTGTAGAGTATATTTTTGGTTGGAATGGATTAGGAAGAGAAATAGTAAGTGCATTAAATACAATGGATTTACCGGTAGTTATGGGAGCAGTATTAGTTATAGCACTAATGTTTGTTTTCATTAACATACTGGTAGATATTTTATATGGGGTATTAGACCCTAGAGTAAGAGTAAACTAAAACAAAATTATGAGAAGAAAAATAGTAGCAGGAAACTGGAAAATGAATAAAGATTTTGAGAGCGGTATAGACCTGATTGAAGATATAGTAGAACTATTAGATGAAAACCCGGCAGGAGAAGTAAACGTGGTATTAGCTCCGCCGTATACACATTTGCAATCTGCTGTAGAAATGCTAATTGATAACAAGGATATTTCTGTTTCTGCTCAAAATTGTCACCACGAAAAGGGAGGAGCATATACTGGTGAAATTTCGGTTGAAATGCTTAACTCAATTGGTGTAGATGCAGTAATTATAGGTCACTCTGAGCGTAGAGAGTATTTTGCAGAAACAAATGAGCAATTAGCTAAAAAAGTTAATCTAGCACTAGAGCAAGAAATGATTCCTATTTTTTGCTGTGGCGAAGTATTGGATGAACGCAAAGCTAATAAACACTTTGAGGTTGTTGAAAAGCAAATCAAAGAATCATTATTCCACCTATCAGCAGAACAGTTTGATAATGTGGTAATAGCTTACGAACCGGTTTGGGCAATAGGGACAGGTGAGACAGCTAGCCCTGAGCAAGCACAGGAGATACATGCATTTATTAGAACCACAGTTGAAAAGCAATACGGAGCAGAAGTAGCTAATGATTTATCTATTTTATACGGAGGTAGTTGTAAGCCATCTAATAGTAAAGAGCTTTTTGCAAAGCCCGATGTTGATGGAGGGCTAATAGGTGGAGCAGCCCTTAATGCACAGGATTTTGTAGCAATTATACATTCTTTTTAATGGATTATATAGAAGTAAATTTTACTATAGACCCAGTTGAGCCCGGAACCGATATCTTGATGGCTGAGCTATCATTGTTAGATTTTGAAAGCTTTATTGAAACAGATTACGGCTTATTGGCTTATGTACAAGAAGATGATTTTAATGCTGATGAGTTAGAAGAGTTACCCATACTCTCTAACAATCAGTTTAAAGTAAAGTATAGCTATAAAAAGATAGAGCAGAAGAACTGGAATGCAGAATGGGAAAGTAGCTTTGAACCTATTATAGTAGATGATAGATGTGTGGTAAGAGCTCCTTTTCATGAAGAAGTAGGTGGTGTTGAATACGATATTATAATGGAGCCGAGAATGGCTTTTGGTACCGGACATCATGAGACAACCTTTTTAATGCTGAGTTATATATTAGATATGCAGTTTGAGGGTAAGCGTGTTATGGATATGGGCTGTGGTACAGGAGTATTGGCAATATTAGCAGCTTTTAAAGGAGCTAAGTATGTAGAGGCTGTAGATATTGATGAATGGGCTTATGATAACGCAATTGATAATTGTAAAATTAATAACTGCAATGATATAGTGGTTATTGAAGGGGGAGCTGAAAAATTAAATGGAAAAGAGTTTGACATCATTTTTGCTAATATTAATAGGAATATATTATTGCAAGACATGAAAACCTATGCAGATTCGTTGATAAATAAGGGCGAATTATTACTTAGTGGTTTTTATGAGGAAGATATAGATATGTTGGTTGATGAAGCCACTAAACACGGAATAGTTTTAGTTGAGAAAAAGAAAAGGAATAAATGGGTTTCACTTAAACTCAAAAAAGAAGCTTAATGAAGAAATTACTGCTGTTAGTTTTATTTACTACTATAGGAACATCACTTTTTGCACAAAAAATCAAAAAGTATAGCGATGATTCACAGCAGTTTATTGTGCAAATATCCGAGGTTTTAAATGATTTAGATAAAGATAAAGGGGAGGCTTTAGCAATAGAGTTTACTACTTTTTGGAATACTACTATAACCGAGGAACATCAGAAAATAGTAATTGATATTGCAAATAACTTTATTAAAAAACGGGTAACAGATTATGAATCCTATTCATACTTTTTACAATCATTAATAGGTATTTATGAAACCCAAACACCACAAATTGTATCAAAGTGGCTACTGGGTTTAGAAACTACTTCCGGCAGAAAGCCAGCAAAATACACAAGCGAGTTTTTAGCAATTATATATAAAGTTTTTAATGAAGATGTATTCTTTGAAGATAGAGGCTTGAAATGGTCTTTTGAAAACGGGACCTATGATTTTGATTATCAAGATGAACCGGTTTTTGTTTTTTCAGATTTAGATATTAAGTGTAAAAGCAAAGGAGATAGTACGATCATTAGTCAAGCAGCAGGTGTGTTTTACCCTCTACAAAGCAAGTTTTTAGGAACAAAAGGTACGTTGTATTGGACAAGAGGAGGATTTTCACAGGATTCATTATTTGTAGAATTAAATAAATATGAGCTAAACACAACCAAATCTCAGTTTGAAGCAGATTCAGCAATTCTTCATAGCCTCTATTATTTTACCGAACCCGTCATGGGGAATATTCAGGAGAGGTTAACATCAAACACTGAAGCAGACAGAGCCACATTTCCAAGATTTAGATCATATAGAAAAGATATGTCCATAAAAAATATTGTTCAAGATGTAGATTTTTATGGAGGTTTTTCTATTGTAGGAGCTAATTTTTTTGGCTCAGGCTCTGTTGAAGAAAAGGCTAGTTTAAAGTTTATGTATGAAGGTAAACCAATTATTGAAGCCTCTACCAGTACTTTTTTACTTAAGCAAGAATTAATATCATCTCAAGAAGCCGAGGTGCTGATTCATATCAAAGGAGACTCAATTTATCATCCAAAATTAGGTTTGAATTTTATTCTTGAATCTCGTCAGCTATCATTATCCAGAACAAAAGAAGGTTTAAGTCAAACTGCATTTGTAAATACATACCATAACTTAGATATGTTTTACGAGAATTTTACATGGAAGATGGATGAGCCTAAAATGAATTTAAGTAACCTAAATTTAGGTGGGGAAGACCCTGTAATATTTGAGTCTGAAAATTATTTTAGGGATGAAAAGTATAGGAGATTACAGGGGCTTCAAGATATACATCCGCTTTACAACCTTAAAAAAGTTTCTACAGATTATGACTTGAGGCACTTTACCCTTGCAAGAATGGCAAAAGCATTACGGATGGCAGAGACACAGGCAAAAATATTTTTAATGCAGATGTCTGTAGAAGGCTTTGTATACTATGATTTAGATAAAGACGAAATAACTATTCGGCAAAAATTATTTGATTTTTTAAAACGTAATGAAGATAAGCTAGACTATGATGTAATTAAATTTATTTCAGGTTTGTCTCAAGGAACCAATGCATCTATAAGTCTATTAGATTATAACATGCAGATTAATGGAGTAAATAATATTGCCTTAAGTGACTCTCAAGAGGTTATGCTGTTTCCTAAAGACCATAAAATTATTGTAGAAGAGAATTTGAACTTTGTATTCGATGGGCAAATTAGGGCAGGCAGATTTCAGTTTTGGGGTAATAACTTTAAGTTTATTTACGACAATTTTAAGGTAAACATGGCTACTATTGATTCCATGCGTTTTCAGGTACCATCGTTTGAAGCTGATGATTATGGTAAGAGAAGACTGAGAAACGTAAAGAATACTTTACAAGATATTAATGGAGAACTGTTTATTGACCATCCTAACAACAAGTCTGGGAAAATGAACCTCACAGAGTACCCGATTTTTAAGAGTGGAAAAGAAGCCTATGTCTATTACGATAAAAATAGTATAGAAAATGGGGTTTATACCAAAGATGAGTTTTATGTCCGGCTAGTACCTTTTGAGATTGATAGTTTAGACAATATTACTACCGAAGGATTAAAGTTTAAGGGAACTTTAAATAGTGCTGGGATTTTCCCGGATATTGAGGAAGATATTATGGTACAGGAAGATTATTCCTTGGGCTTTAAAACACAAACTCCACCGGGTGGATACCCGGCATATGGTGGTAAAGGTACTTTTACCAATAATTTAAGTTTAAGTAATAAAGGGTTTAGGGGTGATGGTACTATTAACTACTTAACCTCAACTGCTGTTTCTAATGACTTTGTTTTTTACCCCGACTCTACAAATGGTGTAGCACAAACCTATGATATTAGAGAGCAAATAGCGGCTGTAGAATATCCCCCTGTAAGCGGAAACAATGTGAGTATACACTGGGAGCCCAAAAATGATATAATGTACTCTACCAGTGCTAAGAGAGAACCTATGCATATGTATGCAGATGTAGGGATGAAAGCACATGGTACACTGGCATTGGAGCCTTCGCAATTAACAGGCAAGGGGCGTTTAGAATTTGTAAATGCAGAAACCCAATCTGATGAGTATTTATTTAGGAATAGAGACTTTGAATCTTTTAAGTTAGACTTTAAAGTAAAAGCAAACCCTGTAGATGAATGGGCATTTTCTCTTGCGAACACTACTTCTTATATTGATTTCAATCAAAGAAAAGGAGAGTTTACATTAAATGATCCTCAGAAATCCTATATGGAATTTCCTGTAAATATGTATAAAACTTATATGGATTATGCAGAGTGGGATATGGATGAAAAATCTATTGATGTGAGTAAAAAGAGTGAGTTACCTTCTTCTTTAATGGTTTCTACACACCCAAACCAAGATTCGTTGAGGTTTGTGGCAGGTTCCGCAAAGTTTTATTTAGAAAAGAAAGTTCTAGAAGTTTTTGATGCAAATGAAATTGTAGTTGCTGATGCAACAATATATCCAGATACAGGGTATGTAGTTATTGACCCAAAAGCAGACATGCGCCTGCTAGAAAGAGCACAAGTAAAAGCAAACAATAGTACACGCTATCATCAGTTTTTAAATTCATCTATAAAAGTTAAGTCTCGGAATTCATACAAAGGCAGTGGTGAATATGATTATGTAGATGAAGACCAATTAGTACAGATCATAAATTTCCATGAAATAAAAGTGGATACTGGTGGTACTACAATAGCAAAAGGTAAAATACCGGAAGAGGATGGCTTTTTTATGAGTGAGTTTTTTGCTTTTAAGGGTAATGTGCATTTAAAAGCAGATGAAAAGTATTTAACATTCCATGGAGCCACGCAAATACAGCATACATGTAGTAGTATTGTAACTACATGGGTTCCGTTTGAATCTGTTATTAACCCTACAAAAATTGTAATTGATTTACCACCTGCAGACACATCTTCTAAAAGAGAGAAGCTATTTAACGGATTATATGTTAAAACAGACTCTACAGGTGTGTACTCTTCATTTTTATCTAGGAAAAATGCTTTTTCAGACTTAGAGATGATAGCTTCAGGAGGGCAGGTGTATTATGATAAAGCAAAATATTCATACATAATAGCACCAAAAGAAAAAGTAGAGAATATAGAGGCTAGAGGTAATTACGTGGCTCTAAACAACAGAGACTGCGAATTGAATACACATGGTATATATAATTTTGGTGCTGAAATGGGCATGATGAAGTTTGATGCATATGGCGAAGTAACTCATTTACTCCAAAAAGATACATTGGTGTCTGATTTAGTGGCAGCCTTAGACTTTTTTCTAGCAGACGAATTAAAAGAGTTGTTTGCTGCAAAAATTAAGGAAGCGAGCTCTTTAAAATCTTCTAGTATTGATAGGAATGCATATAAAATTGCAATGACAGAAATGTTAGATGAGGATGATAAAGAAGAATATTTATCAGACCTAGCATTATATGGCTTGGTAGATAAATTACCAAAAGAACTGGTAAATACCATATTGTTTTCTGAGTTACATATGACGTGGAATGATAGAACCCGTTCATTCGTTTCTGTTGGAGATATAGGTATTGGTAATATTGGTAAAACATCTATTAATAAAACCCTAAAAGGGAAAATAGAAATTATTAGAAAACGTAACGGGGATGAACTGTATATGTATTTGGAGGTAGATAACAGTACTTTTTATTACTTCCAGTATAAGAGAAACATTATGCAAATATATTCTTCAGACAGTGGTTTTATGGATGCTTTAAAGGCATTAGATGTTAAAGACAGAGAGAAAGATAATCCGGATGGAGGCCCGTCATTTAGATATATAATGGCTACTAAAGGGAAGATTAGTCGTTTTTTAAGTCGTTTTGAGGATTTTTAATAAAATAGGTAACTTGCGCCCGACCTCTACAACATGATATTTTTAACCGTACTTATAGCATATTTAATGGGATCTATTGCCTCCTCAGTTTGGGTGGGTCAAATTTTTTATGGTATTGATGTAAGAGAGTATGGTAGTGGTAATGCAGGAGCAACCAATACAATAAGGGTTTTAGGTTTAAAAGCCGGTATACCTGTTTTGTTGCTAGATGTACTTAAAGGTTTCCTTGCCGTATACCTTGTTTATGTTATTCCGGGAGTACCAAATTCTACAGATGTTAAAATTATATTGGGTATAGCATCTGTTCTAGGGCATATCTTTCCGGTTTATGTAGGGTTCAGAGGAGGTAAAGGTATAGCAACACTGTTGGGTATTGTAATAGCCATTCATCCTTATGCAGCATTATTATCTATAGCAACTTTTGCAGTAGTATTTATAATATCACGTTATGTATCCTTAAGCTCTATGCTAGCATCGCTGGCATTTCCTTTTTGGATTGTATTTAAGTATGAAGAAACTGAGCTTTCTATGATAATATTTTCAGTTGCAGTTGCTATCTTAGTACTCATAACACATCAAAAAAATATAGAACGTTTACTAAATAAAGAAGAAAGTAGAATCAGTTTTTCAAAAAAAGGTAATGATGATGACCAATAATCAAGAGCAATACCAAGAAGAGCTAGATGTGGCTACAGTGGCCATAAAAGAGCACGAAATTATTCTTTTCAATGATGATGTAAACACTTTTGATTTTGTGATAGATTCATTAATTGAAATATGTGAGCATAGTCCTGAGCAGGCAGAGCAATGCACTATATTGGTGCATTACAAAGGGAAATGTGGTGTTAAATCTGGCGAGTACCAAGAGTTAGTATCAAAATGCAATAAATTATTAAGTAGAGGGTTGAGTGCAGAAATATGTTAGAAAGCTTTTGAGTTTATATAACATTATGTAAATTTGCACCCTCTTAAAATGGCCTCGTAGCATAACTGAATAGTGCACTTGATTACGGCTCAAGAGGTTACAGGTTTGAATCCTGTCGAGGTCACTTTAGCCCCTTCATTAGAAGGGGCTTTTTTATTTCTATAGTATTATCTTAGAACCATTCATTAATAACTTAAAAGCCTTTCATATGGAAGTAGTTGCCAAGGTATTCATAGCATTTGTTGCTATAGAGCATTTATATATATTATATATAGAGATGTTTGCATGGGAAACTATTGGAAAAAGAACATTTAAAACCATACCCAAAGAATTGTTTAAACCCACAAAAGCATTGGCAGCAAACCAAGGCTTGTATAATGGGTTTTTATCAGCCGGATTAATATGGAGTCTGTTTATCTCAGATAAGACTTGGTCAATAAATGTTTCGCTATTCTTTTTAGGCTGTGTAATTGTTGCTGGAATTTATGGTGCATTAACTGCCAGTAAAAAAATATTCTTTATTCAGGCAGTACCTGCTCTTGTAACATTACTCTTAGTCATAATTAATATGGGCTAACTAAAAGTTTTTTTATTGATGACATACATCATAATAGCTAAAACCATAGAAACAGTACTTTTATAAAATATTAATTTACATACTTTCCAAGCTATGAAAACCACAATTACCTGCTTATTACTTCTTATTGGTATCTCAGTATTTTCTCAAACTCATCATCAAGAAATTGAAGGTTTTCAAAAAGAACTAAATACTGAGTTTTCTAACCCCGCAGAATCGCCATTAACAGACCAAGGCTTAACCGAGTTTAAGGAGCTTAACTTTTTTACAATAGATGAAAAGTATAGGGTAGAGGCAAAGTTTGTAAGAACAGAAGATGCTGTTCCTTTTAAAATGAAAACGACTACTAGTAGATTACCAACCTATGTAAAGTACGGTGAGGCTATTTTTGAAATAGATGGAGTAGAGTATAAATTAAGTATTTATCAAAGTGTAAGGTTAAGTCAGACTTTAGAGCATGAAAACTATTTGTTTTTGCCCTTTACAGATTTAACAAATGGAGAGGAGAGCTATATTGGAGGCAGGTTTATAGATCTATCAATACCGAACGGAAACACTATGGTTATAGATTTTAATAAAGCGTATAATCCTTACTGTGCCTATAACCATAAATACTCATGCCCAATACCACCGGATGAAAATCACTTAGAAGTTAAAATTAAGGCAGGCGTAAAGGCATATGCTGGAAGTCATTGAGTATAAGATAGATTGCAAGAATGAAAAGAGAACTAAAATTATCCGAGGACATCCAATTTTTAGTACAAACCTTTTATAGCAAGGTGCTAAAAGATGATGTGATAGGTTATATATTTAATGATGTAATGGATATAGATTGGGATAAGCATTTCCCAATAATGTATAGTTTTTGGGAGTCTGTATTGCTAGGCAAGAACACATACAAAGGAAACCCAATGATAAAACATATTGATTTGAATATGTTAGAGCCATTAAAAGAACATCATTTTGATAGATGGCTGCTGTTGTGGGAGCAAACGCTACTAGAAAACTTTGAAGGTGCTAAAGCAGAGGAAGCTCTAGTAAGAGCAAAAGGAATGAAGCAATTGATGTTAATGAAGATTAATGAGTATAATAAGCATATCAAGGCTTAACTATGAATAGCTTTAAACCAAATGTATTGGTAGTTTGCGGACGCAATAAACGAAGAAGTAGGACGGCAGAATATATTTTTAAAAATGATATGCGTTTCAACATTCGCTCTGTTGGTTTGAGTAAGAAAAGTGAAAGGCAGATTAAAGTAAATGATATTGAGTGGTCGGATATTATTTATGTTATGGAAGACGAGCAAAAAGCAAGAATTAAGGATAATTATAAAACCCTTAATATTCCTGTTATTGAGGTGTTAGATATTGAAGATATATATAATTATTTAGATGAAGAATTGATAACTACTCTTCAGTATAAGATAAAAGATTCCCTTAATAATATCTTCAACATATAACAATTACGTTTAGCTTTCTTTTATAGTTTAAAACTTATAAACCGTTTCACCTGCTCTGTTGATATCTTCTTTATAATTGTTCAACTTAAGTTTTGTACTTTACATATGCTTAACCTTGAGTTCCTACATTAGTTGCAGATAGCTAATGTGAACATGATATAAAAACACACCCTTTGATGGCAGCAGCGAAGCAAACAACTACCCGAAAAAAGAAAGAGAAAAAAATATTTGTTTTAGATACCTCGGTAATCCTTTACGATCATGATGCAATCAACAATTTTGATGAGCATGATGTGGCAATTCCAATAACAGTATTGGAAGAACTCGATGAGTTTAAAAAAGGGAACGATACAAAAAACTATGAGGCAAGGCAGTTTATACGCTTTATAGACAAGATATCTGCCGACAATACCTTGCAGAACTGGATAAACTTGAATGGACCTAAAAAAGGAAAATTTAAGGTGGTAATGAATACCGAACATATAACTATTGATGCACAAAAGGTATATGTAGGTAACAAGATGGATCATAAAATATTAAATGCTGCACTAAGCTTATCTGAAGAAGAAAAAGATAAAAGAGTAATATTGGTTACCAAGGATATAAACCTGAGGTTAAAGGCCAAGGCTTTGAACATGGTGGCAGAAGATTATGAAACAGGTAAAGTAAAAGATTTAAGCAGTTTATTTACCGGTAAGCATCAAGTAGATGATGTACGTCCGGAAATTGTAGATGAGTTGTTTAAAGCCACTAAAATTGATGCTGAACTGGTAGAGGAGATAGAAAACCCAATACCAAATCACTTTTATATTTTAAAGAGTGCAAAAAGTTCTATGCTGTCTTATTATAATCCTTTTGAGAATGTTTTTGAAAAGGTAGAAAAAAGAGCAACTTATGGAGTGAAACCCAGAAATGCTGAACAAACATTTGCCCTGCATGCTATTATGAACCCTGAGATTAAACTAGTAACCTTACAAGGTGTGGCTGGTACAGGTAAAACACTATTGGCCTTAGCGGGTTCTATAGAACAACGCAGAAACTTTAAGCAAATATATTTAGCACGCCCCATAGTGCCTTTAAGTAATAAAGATATTGGTTACCTACCTGGCGATATTAAATCTAAGATAAACCCTTATATGCAGCCACTTTGGGATAACCTGAAGTTTATTAAAAATCAGTTTAAGGAAGTAGATAAAGAGTATAAGCGTATAGAGGAAATGGTTAATCAGGAGAAGTTGATGGTTACACCGTTGGCTTATATACGAGGTCGAAGCTTGTCTAACGTAATGTTTATAGTAGATGAGTCACAGAACTTAACACCACATGAAGTAAAAACAATTATTACCAGAGCGGGAGAGAACACTAAGATTATTTTTACAGGCGATGTAAACCAAATTGACACACCATACTTAGATGAACAATCAAACGGGTTATCTTATTTAATAGATAAATTAAAGGGTAATAAATTGTTTGCGCATGTTACCTTAGAGAAAGGTGAGCGCTCTGAGTTGGCAAACTTGGCAAATGAGTTATTATAATCTTTTATAAAGGCTTAACCTATCATTAGTCCAAAGTAATTCTAATGTGTCAGTGTGTTTCTCTATATATAATTCTAAGTCAGGGTTAGATAAATCCGTATTATATAATATAAAATCAAAACTATTTTTTGTAGCTAGCTGATTAGTAGAGTTAGAGCTTGGGTCAGGGTTATTCCCCATACTCTTTCTAGCTGTATATAATGCCAATACCCTTGGCTTACTAAAGAGAATAATTGCATCTTCAGGAACATACTTATCAATAGCTTCAAAAGCCTCAATAACTACGGGTTCTTGTGGACCATGTTTTATATCGGTTTGCTTTTCAATAATCTCACTCATTACTTTAGGTGAAACCAATATAAAAGCAAAAAAGATAATGGCTGATATCCATTTTTCGTTTACCGTATACGGAAGTTTAATTACTTTAAAGCCTTCATAAATGTATATCATTAATATTGGTAAAAAAGGGAGTAGATACCTGAAGCCACCAGCGTTTGTAGTAAATACCAGTAATATTACTGCCCCACAAATAATAGTATACTCTAGCACAGTTGGTTTTTTCAGTCTACTTAAAAAACCGAAGAAGGCCAGCAAAAGAGCAAATGCTTTTAGAAAGTAATTGATAAAAGACCAACTAGAGCCTGTAAACTCATTAAAAAACTGCTGAAATATGGCTGTATAGTAATCTAGGTTCTTAAGAATTAGTGAGCCATCAATTGCTACTAGTCCACTAAAGTGCGAGAATGCTTCTTGTGATGATGGGAAAAGAATGAGGCTTACCAAAGCGTACAAAAGAGCTGATGAAGCTACATAAGTTATACTGTTTTTTATAAATGGAGTGTTTTCCTTACGTAACCAGCTAACAAATTCATTTAGTAGTATGCCGCCAACTAATGCCAAGCCAATGCTTTTAATTAAAAGCATATAACCACTTAATAAGCCCAAGAGAATATATTTTTTAGTACTAGAACTCTTGCTTAAGTAAATGGATAGGATAAGTGTGAAAAATATAAGTAATGGTATTTCTGCAAGTACTTCAGCCTTAAATCGCAAAAACCAAGGGTTGTATACAATTACCAATAACATCAATATTGCATGATACTCCCTTTTTGTAAATCGTTTAAAAAACTTTAAACATATAATACCAAATACAATGGCTAGTATACTCATAAAGTATGTGAAAGCATGTATTGAGTTTCCAAATAGGCTATAAACAGGTGCTAATAAAATTGGAAAACCCATTGGATAGGTTTCAGGTCCTAATAAAGCATACTCATAATTATATATATATCCTGTTTCACTTTGGGAGATACCTTCAACTAGGTTTATAGCTTGGTGTATGTATTGGGCAAAGTCTCCACCCCAGTCATGGCTATTAGGCACATTTATAAACAATAGAGGAAGCAAGAGCGTAATTATATACCCATTGTTCCATAATTTTTGAAGTGTGGAGTCTTTTAGCATTTGCTAAAAATATAAAATTGTAAGCATAAAAAAGCCCGCATCATGCGGGCTTTAATCATAAGTAATATTTTTTCTTAAGCATTTTGAGTCACATTTGGTGCCCCAGCTAAGATTTCTTCATTTGCAGACTCTGCAAACTTCTCAAAATTCTTGTTAAATGCTATAGATAATTCATTTGCTTTTTTATCGTAAGCCTCTTTGCTTTCCCATGTATTACGTGGGTGTAATACTTCGCTAGGAACATTAGGGCAAGAGTTAGGCATATTTAAACCAAATACAGCATGCTCAGTATACTCAACATTATCAAGCTCACCATTAAGGGCTGCAGTAATCATTGCACGAGTATGTTTTAAACTCATACGGTTACCAATACCATAAGGTCCGCCAGACCATCCTGTGTTTACTAACCATACATTTACACCTGCTTCTTGCATTTTAGCACTTAGCATTTCTGCATAACGTGTTGGATGTAAAGGCATAAATGGTGCTCCAAAACATGCTGAGAAAGCCATTTTTGGCTCAGTAATTCCAGCTTCTGTACCGGCAACTTTTGCAGTATAACCAGATATAAAGTGGAAAGCAGCTTGTCCGGGAGTTAATTTAGATATTGGAGGTAAAACACCAAATGCATCTGCCGTAAGGAAGAAAATATTTTTTGGTTTATCTCCAATAGATGGGTCTTGTGTATTGTTGATGTGATCAAGAGGATAGCTTACACGAGTATTCTCTGTAATCTCAGAACTCGTATAATCTACTTCATTAGTATCGCCAATAAAACAAACGTTTTCTAATAAAGCGCCTGGCTTAATTGCATTAAAAATGTCTGGTTCTTTTTCAGCAGATAGGTCAATTACTTTAGCATAACATCCACCTTCAAAATTAAATACACTGTCATCACTCCAACCGTGCTCATCGTCTCCAATTAATCTACGGTTAGGGTCAGCAGATAAAGTAGTTTTACCTGTACCTGAAAGACCAAAGAATACAGCTGTATCGCCGTCTTCACCTACGTTTGCAGAGCAATGCATAGATAATACATTCTTTTGGTGAGGTAAGATAAAGTTAAGGGCAGAGAAGATACCTTTTTTGATTTCTCCTGTATAACCAGTACCACCAATAATAATGGTTTTACGTGTAAAGCTTAAAATAGCAAAGTTATGCTGACGGGTACCGTCTACAGCTGGATCAGCCATAAAGCCCGGCGCATTAATTACTGTCCATTCCGGGTCAAAGTTTTTAATCTCTTCTTCTGTTGGACGTAAAAACATATTGTAAGCAAACATGTTAGACCAAGAGTATTCGTTTATTACACGAATGTTCATACGATAACGCGGGTCTGCGCATGCATATGCATCACGTGCGTATATTTCTTTACCAGAAAGGTAGTCAGTTACTTTATCGTATAGTTTATCAAATTTTTCTGCATCAAATGCAATGTTTATATCGCCCCACCATACTGAGTCTTTAGTCAGCTCGTCCATTACTATAAAACGGTCTTTAGGAGAACGTCCAGTAAATTCGCCAGTATTTACAGATATTGCACCATTGTCAGCAAGCTTAGCTTGTCCTTTTTCTACAGCAATGTCTGCTAATTCTTTTGGGGATAGGTTCCAGTTTACAACTGAATTCTTGATGCCATATGCTTCAATATTCGCATTGGCAGCTTTTAATCCTTTTTCGCTCATTAGTTCGAAATTGGTTCTACTTCGTTTTATTTAATGAAATTAGTCTGCAAATCTAGGGCAAAATCATCGATTTAAGGAACTTTTTTGCTTGCTTTTTTCCCCAATCGGCCAATTTTAACACGCAAAAATTACCAATCGCTTCTTTTAATAAAAGTAAAAAGAAGTGTTAACCACCCTGAAATGAGTAATATACCCCCAATTGGAGTGATTGGACCTAAAAAGCCAAGCTCTAAGTGAGTGATAGGGCGAGTTGTTAATAAATAAATAGATAATGAGAAAAATAAGGTTCCAATTGTAAATAACCAGTATACTGTGTTGAAAATTTTATGGTCGTACATTCTATTTAATAAACCTAGGAACAACAAAGCCAAACCATGGTACATTTGATATCGAACACCTGTTTTAAAACTTAGTAAGCTATCAGCAGACAAGTGTTTTTCTAAACTGTGTGCTCCAAGTGCACCTAACATTACCGCTACTGCAGCTAATAACACACCGGTTATAAGTATCTTTCGTGTCATTGGGTTTTACTTTTTATGTAGGAACTAAGTTCTTCTTTACTAGTTTCAAATTGTAATAACTCTATAGTTTTTGTAAAGTTTTCTTTATCAGTTACAAATTCAATGGCATGTTTTAAAAACTGTAGTTTAGTGTTGTCAAACTTCAATTGAGATGCTAAGAGTACCATATCATCTGTAGTTAAGGCATTACTTTCAACAATAGCTTTTGCTTTTAGTAATTTTTCAAACTCAAATTCAATTGCTTTTATTTCTTCAGCCAATTTACCGGCATCAACTTTTACTATAGGCATAGTATCTATGATGTTTACTGTGTCTGTAGGTAATACTTCTACAATTGTATCTGGTTTTACCTCGGAAGGTTTTATAGCAATAACCATAGAGTCTGTAGGTTGTATAGCTACAGATATAGTGTCGGGTTTAGCTTGGGCAACAATTATTAGCTTTTTGGGGAGCTTTATCTTTTCTTCCTTAGAATAGGGAGTAGCTGAGAGTCCGGTTTTATATGTAGGGTTGTTGGTTGTATTTCCTCTGTATCTTATTTTGTAGGTATCTCTAGTCGTTTTTGTGACTATATAAACAGATGTTTCATTTTTATATAGCTGTATTTTTTTTGAAAGATTGGGTAAAGAATCATTTTTCAGTACTACATCAATATATATAGATGTAGTATCAATTTTGTTAATGTAAGTATTAACGGAGTAAGAAGGTGTTTGTAACCAGCTATTTATACCAGCTTTAAATGGCTCCCCTGTTTCTGAGATGATAATTAATCCGGATTGTGCATAACTTACCAAACCCACTAATACACAATAGCCTACAAGCAACAATCTTTTTAACTTCATAAAATGATATCTATTTCGGACAAATTTATAAAAACAAAAATCTATATTAGCCCACCTATAAAAATGAAGCAGAAACAATGAAAAACGTACTGGTAATAGGCGCAGGGAGGTCATCCTCATCATTAATCCGATATCTTTTAAATCAATCAGTTACCGATAAATTTCAGGTAATTGTAGCAGATATGTCTTTAGAAATGGCAAAACAAAAAATTGCCGGACATTTAAATGGAGAGCCTATTGCGTTTGATGTTTTTAATAAGGATGAGCGAGAAGAGTTGATTCAGAAGTCTGATGTTATTATTTCTATGCTTCCTGCTCGTTTTCACCACCATGTTGCCGAAGACTGTGTGCGTTTTAAGAAGCACATGGTTACAGCATCTTATGTTTCAAAAGAAATAGCGGCTTTAGATGAAAAAGCAAAAGAAGCAGGTGTTTTATTGTTAAATGAAATAGGCTTAGACCCGGGTATAGATCATATGTCTGCAATGCATATTATTGATAGAATACATGCAAAAGGAGGTAAGCTCACCGCTTTTAAATCTTTTACAGGGGGCTTAATAGCACCTGAAAGTGATAATAATCCATGGAATTACAAGTTTACATGGAACCCTAGAAATGTTGTTTTAGCCGGACAAGGAGTTGCTCAATTTATCAGAAACAACCTATATAAGTATATACCGTATCATAAATTATTTGATAGAACCGAGCCTGTAAATGTATTGGAGTATGGCGAATTTGAAGGATACCCTAATAGAGATTCTCTGAGTTACAGAGAAGTATATGGCTTAGAAAAAATACCAACATTGTTTAGAGGTACATTGCGTCGTCCCGGATATAGCAAGGCTTGGAATGTATTTGTTCAGCTTGGAGTTACTGATGACAGTTATGAGATTGAAGACTCTGAAGAGATGACTTATAGAGAGTTCTTTAACTCATTTTTACGTTATGATTTAACAAGAACTGTTGAGGAGAAGCTAGCCGAGTATATGGGGATATCAGAAGACTCTGAAATAATGAATAAGCTAAAATGGCTTGGTGTATTTGATGATAAGAAAATAGGCTTGAAAAAAGCCACTCCTGCACAAATTTTACAACAATTGCTTGAGGAGAAGTGGTCTTTAGGCCCCACAGATAAGGATATGATTGTTATGCAGCACCAGTTTGTTTATGAGCTTGATGGTAACAAACATGAGCTACATTCATCAATGGGTATTATTGGGCACGACCAAACGTATACTGCTATGGCAGAGACAGTGGGTTTACCTGTAGGTATTGCTACTAAATTGATTTTATCTGGAGCTATTACAGCAACAGGAGTAAAACGTCCTGTAGAGAAGAATATTTACGAACCTGTATTGAAAGAGTTAGAGGAAAATGGTATTCAGTTTACAGAAGAGCAAATTTCTTAGAGGTATAAATAAAAGTCTTTTAGCAATTCAGTAAACTCTCTGGTATATACATGTCTTGATTTTTCTATAATCAGTTCTGTATCTTGTATATCTAACTCAGTTCTAGAAAACTCTAGTAAAACTCTTTTTATAGGGGCACTAATAGTTCCTTTTATCAATACTCTTCTATTTAAAAAGAGCTTGTGGGCTTTTGCTATCTCTATAAAATTATGGGTAGACTCATAAGGTATAATTACACAAAAGATACCGGTATTACTAAGTAGCTTTTCGGTATGATTAATCAATTCAGTAGGACTTAATGAGTCTGTATGCCTTGCTAGAGTTTTAGAATTACTTTCATTTTTAATACTGTTCTCAAAGTAGGGAGGGTTACTCACAACCAAATCATATTTAACACTGGTTCTAAATTCTTGTAAGGATGTACGGAAGATATTTATTCTTTCTGCCCAAGGAGAATTTGCAATGTTTTTCTCAGCCTCTTTATAGGCTTCGGCTTCTACTTCAATAGCATCAACTATTATACTGCTATTTCTTTGCGCAAGCATTAAGGCTATTAATCCGGTTCCTGTACCAATGTCTAATGCATTCATTGTATTTTTTATCTTAGCCCATGCTCCTAATAAAACACCGTCTGTGCCAACTTTCATAGCTGTATTTTTTTGCCAGACGGTAAATTGTTTGAACTTAAAATATGGGTTGGGCATAAGATTTAATTTTGCAATACGTTTTCTGCCTAGCAAAATACATTAATTTTGTAGTACCGAATATATCTATAGCATGCTTGCACACCTGCAAAAGAACGAGAAAATACTTTTTATAGTAGCAGCTATACTAGCTATCCCTGCTTTTTTTTACAATTTGGGCTTAATGCCTTTAGGTGCAGATGAACCGATCCGTTCATTGGTGGCATTAGAAATGATATTGTCTGACAACTATATTGTTCCTACTATTAATGGGCAGCTTTATACCAATAAACCTCCATTATACAACTGGGTTTTAATACTGCTTTTTAAAGCTACCGGTAATTACTCTGAGTTTATGGTAAGGCTACCATCAGCATTACCGTTGTTGTTTTTTGCCTACACCATATACAAAGTAGGTAAGCAATATGTAAATAAAAATGTAGGTGTTTTTGCTGCTTTAATGTTTTTAACTAATGGCAGAATGCTCATTTACTCGTCATTATTAGGACATATAGATATTTTTTACTCATGGCTGGTCTTCATCAGTTTTATAATGATGTTTAAGTATTCTAAGAAAGAGCAGTACTGGCAATTGTTTGTGTTTACCTACTTAATTACTGCAGCAGGGTTTTTAATGAAGGGCTTGCCATCATTGGTTTTTCAGGGGTTTAGTTTACTTACCTTATTTATTTATCAGAAGAAGTTTAAGAAGCTTTTTACCATACAACACTTAGTAGGAGGTTTGGTGTTTTTACTGTTAGTGGGCGGTTACTTCTATTTATACAATCAGCAAGAGAGTGCTACAGATTTTTTAAACAGGCTTTGGTTTGAGTCTAACAAAAGAACTGTAATAAAAAGAGCTTGGTACGAGAGTATAGCTCACCTATTTATGTTCCCTTTAAATCAAATTTACCACTTATTACCATGGTCATTGTTGGTGGTGTTCTTCTTTAAAAAGGGTACTAGAAAACAAATATGGCAGCATGATTTTTTAAAATTCGCTTTACTTATTGTTGGGGCTAATATTATTGTATACTGGTTGTCTCCCAGAACACATCCGAGGTATATTTTTATGTTGTACCCTTTATTGTTTATCGTTGTTGCCTATGCATATCAGTTAAACAGAAAACATTTCACAAAGCTGGCAGATGCAATGGATTGGGTGCTAATAGTGTTGTTTGGTTTGGGAGGTGTTGGCGTTTGGTATCTTCCGTTTAATGAAATTTTTCAAGCTGTTGTTATTCCTTATTTATATATAAAGGTGGCATTGATATCAGTATTATTATTAGTTGCAACGTATTTGTTTTGGAAGTTAAAAGCACAACGGTTGGTATTATTTGCCATACTGTTACTTACGTTTAGAATAGCATTTGACTTTTTTGCCTTACCTATACGTAATTACGAAAGCGAGTATAAGGACTATAAAGCAGGAGCTATAAAAGCAGGGCAAATAAGTAAAGGTCACAACTTGTACTTAATACAAGGGGCTCATTTTAGTTACGAGTCTGCGTACTATGTAAACTTAGAAAGAAATGACATTCTAACGATTGTGCCACCAAAAACTATTAATCCAGATAGTTATTATTTAGTAGAAAACCCTACAAAGTATAATAGAGAGTATGAGGTGTTTCATACGTTTTTTACCAGAGTAGAGCATACTCAATTGAAATTGGTTAAGTTTGCACCATTGAAACCATAGTACATAGATGAAGTTATCTTTAGTAATACCCGTAATGAATGAAGAGGATAATATTAAGCCTCTTTTAGAACAAGTATATGCTGCCTTAGAAGGCATAGATTATGAAGTAATAGTAGTAGACGATGGTAGCACAGATAATACGATACCCGAGATAAGAAAGTATGCCACAGACCGCGTAAAGCTAGTTGAGTTTATGAAAAACTATGGTCAGAGTAATGCAATGGCTGCCGGTTTAAATGAAGCTCAGGGCGAATATGTTGCGGCTATTGATGGTGACTTACAAAATGACCCTTCTGATATACCCATGATGCTAAAGATGATTGAAGAAGAGGGGCATGATATGGTAGCGGGTAACCGTAAAAACAGACAAGACGGTGCTGTAATGCGTAAGCTTCCTAGTAAGATGGCAAACAGCATGATTAGATATTTAACGGGTGTAAAAATTAGAGACTATGGTTGTACTCTAAAAATTATGTCTAATAAAATTGCCAAAGGTTTAGGGCTTTACGGAGAATTACATCGTTTTATTCCTGTATTGGCAAAACTGAATGGTGCCAAAAGTATTGTTCAGGTAGATGTAAAACATCACGCGCGTATACACGGAGAGTCTAAGTATGGTATTGGTCGTACATTCCGTGTGATTAGTGATTTAATACTGGTTTTATTCTTTCAAAAGTATTTACCTCGTCCAATGCACCTATTTGGTTTAGGCGGAGTGATTTTATTTTTAGTAGGTATGGTTATCAACCTATACTTATTGGTAATAAAAATTATGGGGCAAGATATATGGGGTAAACCATTACTTATATTAGGTGCAATACTTGTTATTGGTGGTATACAACTTATTATGACCGGTATTATTATTGAAGTTTTAATGCGTACTTACTATGAGTCGCAAAACAAAACTACTTACCAAATCAGAAACATATTTGTTGGCAAAGAGTAAGCTCAAAAGTTTAGTTAAGCTCCTTTTAAAGATTGGAGTATCTGGTGCAGCAGTTTATTTTGTGCTGATATCAGTAGATGTAAACCAATTGCTTACAATACTTAAAGAAGTAAATATCTTTTACATTCTTTTAGCTACCGTATTTTTTATTGCTTCTAAGGTTTTATCAGCATTTAGGCTCAATACTTATTTTCAGAATATAGGTTTAGAACTATCTAACCGATTAAACCTTAAATTATATTCATTAGGTATGTTTTACAACCTCTTTTTACCCGGAGGGATAGGAGGGGATGGTTATAAAGTATATTGGCTGAATAAAAAGTATGGTACTAAGGTAAAACCTTTAATTGGTGCTACATTATTAGATCGTATAAGCGGTATGGTAGCATTAATGCTGCTTGCTTTTATAGTATTTGTATTTATTGCAGAACCTATTGCATCAAACTCATATGGTTTGAGCCCGCAGATAGAGGCTGTGGTACATCTAATATATTTAGTAATAGCCTTTTTATTCCCCTATAAATACTTTGTTTTATTGGGTATACCCATTACATATGCTGTTTACTATTTTGCTGTAAAAAAGGCGTATCCGGTTTTCTTAAAAACCTTCCGAAAAACCACTTTACAATCTATGGGTGTACAGTTGTTGCAAATTGCGAGTATCTACTTTATTATAAGAGCTTTGGGACAAGAGGTAACGGCAGAGTATTATTTTTTATTCTTAGTATCATCAGTTGCGGCAGTATTGCCATTATCTGTAGGAGGCTTAGGTATTAGAGAAATTGTATTTATGGCAGCCGTAATTTTTGCCTTAGATAAAGATTATGCAGTAGCTATAAGCTTCTTATTTTACTTAATTACAATGGTGGTTTCTTTTATAGGTATTATCTACGTATTAGATAGCAAAAAGCTAGAGGAAAAATCAATCCAATAGATATAAGTCTATTAAACCCTCTGGGGCATTTACTTCTAGAGTAGTATTAGCTCTATCTACTTTCACTAAAATTTCATCGGTAATAGGAAGCAGAATTTCTTTTGTACCATTTACAATTACCAATAGTGCTTGAGCTGTATGGTCCGATACTTCTTTTACAGTGCCTATAGTTCCCTTTACTTTATCAATAACGGTAAAGTCTTTTACCTCATGATAGTAAAACTGATTACCAGTAAGTTCCGGTAAAAAAGAGAGGGGTAGGTATAATTCACATCCAATTAATGATTGTGCTGTTTCTTCATCATCAACTTCTTCAAACTTTACTTGAAGGAAGTCTTTATGTAAGCGAGATTCGGTAATAAAAAAAGGAACCAGCATTTTGTTTTTTTCAACAAATACTGATTCCAATTTTATGTACTTTCCGGGTTCGTCTGTATCTAGCTTAGCGGAAAGCTGGCCTTTATAGCCGTGTTTTTTAACAATTGATCCTAAAAAGAAACAATCGTCCTTATGCATCTTTCTTTTCGTCTTCTGCAGGAGCTTCTTCAGCTTTTGCTTCTGGAGCTTCTTCAGCTTTTGCTTCTGGAGCTTCCTCAGCCTTAGCCTCAGGAGCAGCCTCTTCAGTAGGAGCTTCGTTTGCAGCTTCAGCAGCAGCCTCATCAATAGTTTGTGGAGCTTCTTCTGTTGCTTCTTCAGCAGCAGGAGCTTCTTCTTCAACTACTTCAGGAGCATTTTTAGCAGCAATTTCTTTTGCTCTAGCTTCGTTAGCTTCTTTTTCTGCAGCTAAACGCTTAGCAGCTTCATCAGCTTTTGCTTTTTCAATGCTGTCTGTAGCGCCTTGAATTTTTGCTTCTTTGTCTTTCAACCATGCAGCGAATTTTTCTTCTGCTTGCTCTTCGTTAAAAGCGCCTTTACGTACACCGTTTAAAAGGTGATTTTTCATCATTACTCCTTTGTAAGAAAGGATAGCACGTGCAGTATCAGTTGGCTGAGCACCGGTTTGTAACCAATCTACAGCTTTGTCAAAGTTCAACTCAATAGTTGCTGGTTGAGTAGTTGGGTTGTAAGTACCTAACTTTTCAATAAAGCGACCATCACGTTTTGCGCGACTATCTGCTACTACAATATGAAAAAATGGTTTTCCTTTTCGTCCGTGACGTTGTAATCTAATCTTGGTAGGCATAATATTTAATTGTTTTATAAGGGTCCAAAACCCTGTTAATTAATTGGTCGGCAAAGATGCGATAAATATTTTATTTACAAAAGCTTAAAAAGAAGATTTTAATAGTTATCAACACAACTTTTTGAGCGAACCTTTTTACTTAAATTTACGTTTGCAAATTTACCCACCTTCTAGAAGAGAGACAAGATATATGTATTTAATATTTGATACAGAGACTACAGGACTTCCGCAAGACTATAATGCACCAATTACAGACCTAGATAATTGGCCCAGACTAGTACAACTTGCATGGCAGTTACATGATGAGAACGGAGAACTGGTAGAGGTAAAAAACTTTATTGTAAAACCTGACGGGTTTACAATACCCTTTAATTCTGAGAAAATACATGGTATTTCTACCGAACGAGCTCAAAAGCAAGGTGTAGATTTAGCATTTGCATTAGAAGAATTTAATAAAGCTTTAGCCCAAACTAAGTTTAATGTAGGACATAATATTGAGTTTGATATTAATATTATGGGGGCAGAATTTTTAAGAGCAGGTATTGATAGTCCGATTATGGATATTGAGCCGCTTGATACTAAAAATGAATCTACAGACTACTGTGCTATACCCGGTGGTAAGGGAGGCAAGTTTAAATGGCCTACACTTACAGAGCTACATACAAAGTTATTTGGAGAAGGATTTGGAGAAGCACACAATGCATCGGCCGATGTTGAAGCTACTGCTAGATGTTTCTTTGAACTGGTACGTTTAGATGTTGTTGGGGCAGAGCGTTTACATACATCACCAGACATATTAAATGCGTTTAGAGCCAAGCATCCAACTCCTATTGAGCCGATAGGCTTAGATACACAACCTTATGAGGCATTACATTCAGAAACTGAAAGTGTTCTTGAGGAAGTAGAGGAGAAACGAGATGAAATAGATTTATCGGATACAGATTTAGATGAAGTAAAGTTTACACATCTTCACAATCATACGCAGTTTTCGGTTTTACAATCTACATCGGAAATTGGCGCAATAATAGGTAAAGCTATAGATGATGGTATGAAAGCTGTATCTATTACCGATCATGGTAATATGTATGGTGTATTTAAATTTGTACGTCAGGCTTTAGCAAAAGATTTAAAGCCAATTGTAGGGTGTGAGTTGAATGTAGCACAAGACCATGCCAATAAAACTCTAAAAGATAATGGCTACCATCAGGTATTCTTAGCCAAGAATAAAAAGGGGTATCACAACTTAGCCAAGTTAAGCTCTTTTGCATTTACCGAGGGTTTCTATTATGTCCCAAGAATTGATAAAAAACTGGTTGAGCAGTATAAAGAAAATTTAATTGCCTTAAGTGGTTCTATGCGTGGCGAAATACCACACTTAATTTTGAATGTAGGTGAGAAACAAGCCGAAGAAGCATTTGTATGGTGGTATGAGCAATTTGGCGAAGATTTTTATGTAGAAATTGTACGCCATGGCTTAGAAGAAGAAGCACGTGTAAATGAAGTATTAATTCGTTTTGCAAAGAAATACGGAGTAAGGCTTGTTGCCGCCAATGATGTGTACTATGTAGAGAAAGAAGATGCCAATGCACATGATATTTTATTATGTGTAAAAGATGGTGAAAAACAGTCTACACCAATAGGTAGAGGTAGAGATTACCGTTTTGGTTTCCCGAATGACGAATACTATTTCAAGTCGCAAAATGAAATGAAGGAATTGTTTAAAGACATTCCTGAAGCTATTGAAAACGTACAAGCAGTAGTAGATAAAATAGAAAGTTATGAGCTGGATAGAGATGTATTGCTTCCAGCTTTTGATATACCTGCTGAGTTTGAAACTGAGGATGACTACTTACGTCACTTAACTTATGAAGGGGCAAAAAAACGCTACGAAGAGATTACAGATGAAATACGTGAACGACTAGACTTTGAACTGGAAACAATTAAGAAAACAGGATATCCCGGTTATTTCTTAATTGTACAAGACTTTACTGCACAAGCCCGAAAAATGGGAGTATCTGTTGGGCCGGGTAGAGGATCTGCTGCAGGTTCTGCAGTAGCTTATTGTATTGGTATTACCAATGTAGACCCTATTGCATATGATTTACTGTTTGAGCGTTTCTTAAACCCGGATCGTGTATCATTACCCGATATTGATATTGATTTTGATGATGAAGGTAGAGGTAAGATTATTGATTGGGTAGTAGATAAATATGGAAAAAATCAGGTAGCACAAATAATTACCTATGGCTCTATGGCAGCAAAATCTGCTATTAGAGATACAGCTAGAGCATTAGATTTACCTTTGTTTGATGCAGACCGTATTGCTAAGCTAGTACCGGATACCTCATTGGATAAAGTATTTAACCTTGATGAGAAAACGTTAAAATCTAAGTTAAATGCAGATCAATTAGTTCAAGCTAATGAATTAAAGGAAATAGCTAGAGGAGATGACCTACAAGGACAAACAGTTAACCAGGCCGTTATTTTAGAGGGGTCTATACGTAATACAGGAATTCATGCCTGTGGTGTAATTATTACACCAAGTGATATTAGAGAACTGATACCTGTAACCACTGCAAAAGATGCAGAGTTATTGGTTACTCAGTACGATAACAGCGTGGTTGAGGATGCAGGTATGCTAAAGATGGATTTCTTGGGCTTAAAAACTCTATCCATTATAAAAGATGCTATTGCTATTATAAAAGACAAGCATGGTGTTGAAATTGATCCTGACACAATACCACTTGATGATGTAAAAACATACGAGTTATACCAACGTGGAGAAACAAACGGAACATTCCAGTTTGAATCGCCTGGTATGCAGAAACATTTAAAAAACTTGAAGCCGGATAAGTTTGCCGATTTAATTGCAATGAACGCCTTGTATCGTCCGGGACCACTAGAGTACATACCCAACTTTATTGCACGTAAGCACGGTAGGGAAGAGATTACCTATGATATCCCTGCAATGGAGGAGTACTTGGCAGAAACCTATGGTATTACAGTATACCAAGAGCAAGTAATGCTTCTTTCGCAAAAGTTAGCGGGTTTTTCTAAAGGTGATGCCGATGTACTACGTAAGGCAATGGGTAAAAAGATATTTGCCTTACTGCAAAAACTCAAGCCTAAATTTTTAGATGGTTGTAAGGAGAATGGACATGATGTAGAAGTAGCAGAGAAAGTATGGAAAGACTGGGAAGCATTTGCAGCCTATGCCTTTAACAAATCGCACTCTACTTGTTATTCTGTAGTTGCATTCCATACCGCATACTTAAAAGCACATTACCCTGCTGAGTATATGGCATCGGTACTTACACACAACATGAATGACATCAAAAAGGTGACTTTCTTTATGGAAGAGTGTAAGCGTATGGGCTTAAAAGTGTTGGGGCCTGATGTAAATGAGAGTGTATATAAGTTTACAGTAAATGATAAAGGAGAAATTCGTTTTGGATTAGGTGGAATGAAAGGAGTAGGAGGGAATGCTGTAGAAGCCATTGTAGCCGAAAGAACTGAAGGTGGAAAGTACACTAGTATCTTTGATTTAACCTGTAGAGTGGACTTAAGTGCTGTAAATAAAAAGACTTTAGAAAACCTTGCTTTGGGCGGTGGTTTTGATTGTTTTGAGAATGAGCATAGAGCACTTTACTTTGATAAAGAAGAAGATGGAAGAACTTTCCTAGAGAAAGCTGTAAAATACGGACATGCTCATACAGCAAGCTTAAATTCAGCTCAAGCATCTCTATTTGGTGAAACTAGTGATGCAGAAATACCTGAACCAGCTATTCCTTTTGTAGAGCCATGGGGTAAACTAGATGAACTTGCTAAGGAAAAAGAAGTAAATGGTATCTATATATCAGGGCATCCGTTAGATGATTATAAGTTAGAGATTCAGAACTTTTGTAACTGTAGGTTGGATGAACTGAATGACTTAGAAAGAAATGTAGGCAGAGATATATCTATAGCCGGTATTATTACTTCTGTAGAGCATAGAACCACTAAAACGGGTAAACCCTTTGGTAAGTTTGTGCTTGAAGATTACTCTGACTCTTATGAATTTGCTTTGTTCTCTGAAGATTATTTAAAATTACGCCACTTTTTAATTCAAGATAACTTCTTGTATGCAAAGGCAAAGGTTCAGAAACGATCATGGGGCGATGGAGTAGAGATTAAATTTTCTGTAATGCAGTTGTTGCAAGAGGTAATGGATAATATGGCAAAGAGCCTTTTAATTACTACTTCTATAGATAAAGTAACAGAAGACTTTGTTTCTAAAATTACAGATATAGTAAGTACTCATAAAGGCAAGCAACGTTTAAAATTTAAGATTGTAGACCACGAAGAGCAGGTGAGTATAGAAATGCCTTCATCTAAATTAAAGGTAAACATTAATAAAGAACTCTTTGATATACTTGATGGTATAGAGGAGGTAACGTATAAACTTAATTAGAACAAACCGACTAATTGATTGTTAATTACATAGTGAACAACAACTTAAAAGTGTCAGCAAAGAGACACATCTAGTTTTAATAATGTTGTAACTTTGTAAAACGAAAACTAGAAACTTAGGTTTTAAAAATAAATTATTAATCTTTCATTAAAAATTATGGCATTAGAAATCACAGATGCTAACTTTGAAGAGCTAGTATTGAAATCAGATAAACCTGTATTGGTTGATTTTTGGGCAGAATGGTGCGGACCATGTAGAATGGTAGGACCTATTGTTGAAGAATTATCTAACGATTATGACGGTAAAGTTGTAGTAGGAAAAGTAAATGTAGATAACAACCAAGAGATTTCTTTTAAATACGGAATCCGTAACATACCTACATTGCTAGTATTTAAAAACGGCGAAATTGTAGATAAGCAAGTTGGTGCAGCTCCTAAAAATATATTGGCTGACAAATTAGAAGCTCAACTATAATATAAAACGTTTAAAGCGTTATACTAGGGTCAATCAATTTTTGGTTGACCCTTTTTTTGTATTTTTCGGCAGATGGAAAAAGAAATTAATCAGCAACGGGTAAGAGCATTTGGTGAGCTGGAGTTTATGGCTCGGCAAGTTGTAGAAGGCTTTATTACTGGGCTTCATAAGAGCCCATATCACGGTTTCTCTGTTGAGTTTGCAGAACATAGACTGTATAATCCCGGAGAGAGCACTAGACATATAGACTGGAAGCTTTACGGACGTACAGATAAACTGTTTGTAAAGCGCTATGAAGAAGAAACCAATTTACGTTGCCATATTGTAATTGATAACTCATCATCTATGTACTATCCTGTGCAAGATGAAATATCTATTGATAAACCTAATAAAGTAGTATTCTCTATTTACGCAGCAGCATCTATTATGAATATGCTGAAGAAGCAGCGAGATGCAGTGGGTTTAAGCGTCTTTTCAGAGAAGGTTGAGGTACATACACCGGATAGAACAACAAATAGCCATCATAAGCTTATTTATTTAGAGCTTGAGAAAATGCTAGATGCTTATTCTGTAGAAAGCAAAAAACAAACATTTGCTATAGATGCATTGCATGAAATAGCAGAGAAAATACATCGTAGATCATTAGTTGTATTGTTTACGGATATGTTTGATGCGGAAATGGATAAAGCAGAAGAGCTATTCTCTGCCTTACAGCATTTAAAGTATAATAAGCATGAAGTGATACTTTTCCATGTTACAGATAGGCCGCATGAGTTGGAGTTTGATTTTGAGAACAGACCTTACCGATTTGTAGACGTTGAGACAGGGGAGGAAGTGAAACTAACCCCAAATGAGGTGAAAGAACAGTATATAGAGCGGGTAAAAGCTTTTGAAAAAGAATTAAAATTGCGTTGTGCCCAATATAAAATTGATTTTGTAGAAGCCGATATTTCAAAGGGTTATGAGCCGGTGTTATTGTCATACCTATTAAAAAGACAAAAATTGTACTAATATTTTGAAATTAGTATTTGGCATAAAATAAAAATGCCCTATATTTGCCGTCCGTTAAAACGGAAACTGAATGGTCTGGTAGTTCAGTTGGTTAGAATACCTGCCTGTCACGCAGGGGGTCGCGAGTTCGAGTCTCGTCCAGACCGCAAAAAGCCGCTCATTAGAGCGGCTTTTTTTAGCTTAAAATTTTTTTCCATTTTTCTACCCTTGACAATTGCATACCAAAAGGGTAATAATCTGTATAAGAAAGAACGTCAGCAGTAATTTAGCAATATTTCCTGTGCTACTTTAAGAAAAGAAAAAGGTGCCCATAATGAACACCTTTAAATTTAGTATATTTTAAATGCTATTTTAGTATTTATTTTCAGTTTCTTAAGTAAATTTCACCTATAAACAACCATTTTGATACATTACATACTATTTCTCACCTTCAACTTTTATAACATTTCCAGCAACATCAAAAGTTTTCCTGTAGAATAGATCTCCATCCGTATTATATAGCATCAAAGTTTTCAACTGTGCATAAGTGGAATCATAATATGTATTTGCTAAACCATTTTTCATACCGTCTTTATAGAAATACCTGGCTTTTAAATCACCACTGGGGTAAAAAAAGAAGCAATTCCCATCTGCTGAATATTTTTTGTTGTAGGTTAACTTAGATTCTATTTTACCATTGCTATGGAATGACACAAATTCATTAGTAAGAGAGTCATCCCTATAATTAATAAAATATGTTACACCAATATCAGGGTTGTATGCAAAAGAAAAAAGATTTGTAGAGTCATTTTTTTTCACAGTAAAATAATTAGTTTGGTCACTTAAAACTTTAAACTGATTTTTTAAGTTACCATCATCATTTATTACTAGGAATTCATTATGAGTAGGGGGCTTTTCATTATTACACCCTACTATTAAAAAAAGAACGGTAAGCGCTAGTGTAATTTTATACATAACTTTTGTTTATTATTATTTACTTGGTTTTAATTGTCTAATAAATATTGTATCAATTATATTTCCATCTTTATCGACTGAAACCATAGTATCAGGTTGTATACCATACCAACCATAATCATCATTTGGACAATTTATACATATCGTATCTACTGCTTCTCCAGCTTTAGATTCTTCTGCCAATGAGTTACTATCAGTTACATCGTTATCAGTTACACCTTCAGTCGATGAGGCGCTTTCTGAATCAACTCCAAGGGCATCATCAATTGATGATCTCGAATCGCTAGCAGTTGATGCAGCATCTACAAGACTGCCAACAGCTTCCAAGGTGTTATTAGGCCTTGAATAAGCTCCTTTAGCCCCCCCTAAAACTTGCATTAGAAGGGTAATGTCAATAGGCCCCTTAACTGTTTCATCGTCCAATTTAACTGATCTAGTTTCTTGTCCTTGACCATCTTTAGATGTGAACCAGATTCCTCCTCCTGACCAATTAGTTTTTTTACCACTTCCGTGCAGATTATCCTCAATTACTTTAATACGATCAAAAAAGGAATCCCAAAAAGTTCTTTCTTTGACATCATCCACTTCATTTAATGTCTCTTTAGTTTCATCACTTTGCATATATAAGCTGAATAAAACTTGGTTTTCTCTTCCATAAATTGTCAAGCCAGCTGGGTGCACAGGGTGAGTACTTGTAGTAGCAGCGTAATCATTCCCAAAAAAAGATTCTTTAGCCCAGCTATTCTCAGCTTCAATAAGTAAAGCTTTAGTTGCTAAATATATAGCTCTTTGTATATCGTCAGCATCAACTGCTTTTTGAATTTCATTTTGATACCAAACACTATGAATTACTATTATAGCTTCTTTTCCTTCTAATTCAACAGCATCAATTACTCTATTTTCTGAAAAAGCATAGGGAGAGTTGTGTGGGTAATCAGGTGCTAAAGGGTCTAGAGATAGAAATCTACCTAACCTTGGGTCATGCATTCTATATGTATAATTAATAGAGTTTCCATTTCCTTTCACTTCATCATCCATTTCTTGCCCTTGGAAACCATACCTGTAATTATCAGAACTACCATTTCTACCAGGTAATTGCATACCAAAGGGGTAATAATCTGTATAAGAAAGAACGTCAGGAGTAAAGTTAGCAATATTTCCTGTGCTACCATCTTCTATGGCAAGTTTTCTGTCATTTACAGTCGCTAATACATTGCTTAAGTGATTGCTTAGCTCAAATACTTTGTGGTTTACGTTTCTTAGTAAAGTATCTGCTGCTGTGTAGGTTCCATAGTTATAAGGCCCAACAATAGTATCAAATACTAGGTTAGTAGTGTCAGCATTAAATACCCAAAACTCAGGGTCCGTTTTATCTTCGGTACGTAAACCCAATCGGCTAGAACCATATATATTTTGTTCATCTAAGGTAACAGTAGTAACAAAATTGGCATCTAATGTATCTTTCTTTTCAAAGGTTTGTTTGTACACTGCCATTACATTACCGGATGCATCTCGCACGTAGTGGGTATATATCCAGTGTAAATTCCTTTTTAGATTACCGCCACTACCTCTAGGTATTTCTATTTTGAGTATACGGTTTCCACTTGCATCGTATTTAAACACTAAGTCAGATGCATTAGAGCCATTTGCAAGTACACATGCTTTGTCTCGCTGTATATATTTTATTTTTCCATATACGGTCCAGCCAATTTCTGATATACATTCTGATGCATCTTCTATTAAATTACCAATTTCATCGTACTTGTAATTGTTGTTTGTAGAGTCTACATTATCAAACACACCTTGGTCTTCTATGTCACCCTTAAAAGCAGTTACATATTCATCATCTACATGCAATAACTTATTTGTATTGTTTTTAAAATTACTGGAACTCCACTCGTTTTTATAGTTGTAAGTCATATGATCCATACGAGTACCTGAAGAATCGTTACGGATAAGCTCCAAAATATTTCCATTTTTATCGTACTGGTAAGCTGTATAGTATTTACTACCTGTACCTAGCTGACTTGCTGCACCTGAAAAACTATTATTAATAACTACATTATCTGTACTACCAGATATATCCTCATAGGTTCTAGAAGTAGAAATTCTATTTAATTGGTCGTAGGTATAGCCACGTGCTTGTATAGCTAAAGCACTTTCTGCATCGTCCATTATACCTACTTGCATATGGCTAATGTTGCCATTATAGAGCTCATCAATATCACTAGCTAAATTGGTTCCTGTAGCTGCAAAAAACTGATTGGTTGCTGTAACCCCACCAATATCTGTATAATCATTGGCATGATAGCCCAAGCTAAAACCGGCAGCATCTACTCCAAAAGCCTCATTTAAGTTGGTAGTACCGCTATACATTCCGTCTTTACCTACATCTCTGCTGGTTACCAAGGTACTGCTATTCATGCCTTTTAACCAACCTTGTAGGGTATAGGCGTAATCTTGTGCTTGTACTTGTTTATCGCCAATTTCTACTCTGGCTAGTGGCCCATGGGGGTAATAGTGGTAGCGCGCATCACAGTCCCATAGTACCTTGTCTGTACTTGTAAATACTGCGGTTAGTCTGTTATCAGCATCATATTTGTATTTATGATAAAAGGCATCGTAGTTTCCATCCTGATAGCTTACTTGGATTACATTTCCGCTAATTAAATCGTACTCATAGCTCATTTTTTTATAAATGGGGTCTCCTATAGCAGGCTGGTTATTGTCTTCTTGTACTAAACAATCTACATTGCCATGTATGTCATAGCTATAATGTGTAGCAGAATTGTATGTTAAGCTATCTCCATCATATTCTTCTTCATAAGTTGTAGCAGCAACACGGTTTCGTAAGAAGGTTTGTTTTCCATTGATAAAGTAGGTGCTAGATTGAATATTGCTGTTTAAAGCCTCATCGTAATAGGTGTTTGTTACTTCTACTTTTGTACCATTATCTATCCATGTAATAAAGGCATCATTATCTGCAAAGTTTCCCTCAGGTACTGCCCCTGCTCCAGAAACCTCACCTACCTCAATAATTCTTCCTAAATCATCATATATAGTGTAACTGTATTTTCCACCACCAAGCGGAACTTGCTTTGCGTTTTGTGAGAGAATGAGCCTACCTAATTTATCGTACCAAAAAGTGGCTTTTCCTCCATCAGGAGTGTTTTGTTCAATCAACTGATTTAAGCTATTGTATTTGTAATTAGTAATCATAGAATGGGTAGGGTGCTGAGGTCCAATTAAACTACTACCATCCACAGCATTGGTATCTGCCCTATATAAAGTTATATCAGATAAAATATCACTATCGCTAATAATTTCAACACCTTGTGGCGGAACTGTTTTAATTAGGTTTCCGGCTGCATCATAGTAATACAAAGTATATTGATGCTCTTTGAGCTCATAGCTGTAATTAAAATCCTCTCGTATGTTAATACTGTCTAAACAACGGTTTCTGTATGCTGCTTCATAATCAACTAAATAATCAGCTACCATTTGTGCAAAAACTATATCAGCATTTTCAATAGCATCCTGCATTTTTTGTTCTTTACAAGTAAGTCCAGCTGGTATTGAGTCAGGAGTTGAAACAGGGCAATGATAAAGTGAGGGTAAAATATTAGCTACTATGGTACTGTCATCCGTAGTTAAAGTATCATTTGAACAAGCTGTAATTAAATTTCCTATTAAGCCTGGGTCTGAACTATAAGTGCTATCTATGCCCATAAATTCATTTAATAGCTCTGTAAACTCTGTGCTTGTCCATATATTAGCTATTACATCAAATATGTCATCATCATCACCTAATGGTTCTTCTCCGGTAATGCCACCTATTTCATTTTCTACAATAAAGTCAAGTAAATTTCCGCATGAACACTCTTCAAAACTTGGGCTGAGGTCTAAATTTTCAGCTATGTCTTGTAGAGAGTCCTGCTCACTTTGTCCCATGTAATACTGACCAGAATTGTAAAAATCAAATACTGAGTTTTTAGGGAAAATAAGGCTAAAATAAGAGCTGTCTAAAACTCCATCATAATTGGTGTCCGGTTCCCAATAATTATAATTTGCACAAGAACTAATTTCATTACCAGAGTCAATAGTACCCATATTGATAAAATAATTATAATGTGCTAATTCCCTGAAAAATAAATAAGAGCTTCTAAAAAAGACATATCGATTAATGAGTGTATCTAAAACACCCACACCCCCAAGTGTATCACCATGTAGTTGATTAAATAAGTTTACAATTGAAGAGTCTAAATTACTATAGTTAGCTGGAGCCCCACCATGAGCAGTAGCAATACCATCGGGGTCCATTAAAACATACCAGATACTGTAAAAAACAGTATCACCAGACCCGTCAAAAAGAATATTTCCACCGTTGTCACGAGCAACTATATACTTTTGTAATTTTTTGGTAATAAAACTCTTAGCCCAATTTGCAAAAGGGTAATTACAAACAGCTAAGGAGTCTGTTTGATGGCTAGGAGTTATTGAGTCAGGATTTGGATAAAATAAATAATCTTTTTGATTTTCATCATAACCACTTGTAGGTACGTTAGTTCCTATACCTAAGGGGTCAAATAAATTATAATTATGTACTCCTCCATATCCATATGCGTAATGGATAGAATCAGCAGCATTATAAATATCTACAATTTCCATCATAGAAAAGGGGTTACAAGGACTACCTTGAGTATCATTTATTATTGTACAATACATGCTATACCAACAATACTCAGGGTGAAATGTAATTAATTCTTCTGCCCATTCATCTTGCCAGTTATTTCTTATACTATCCCATGTCCAGTTACTAGGCTTACTAATTGCTGTTAGAAAGTTACTTAAATCTGTTCCTGTAATATTAGAATCTAGCCATTCATTAATATCATAATTTAAGGTATCAGGTATTGGTCCTAAAGTGTCTTTTAAGATGTTTCCTAAACTATCTCTTAAAAACTCAGATGGTAAATTATCAAAATATTGCCCACCGGGGCTTAAGTCATTTAATAGGGCGTTTCTACGCGTTTCGCAAAAATCAGGTATGATAGCAGTAGGAATAGATGAAGCAGAGTCGCAATAACTTTTACAACTATCAATAGCTATTATTACTGGAGATTTATTTTTATCAGGAATAGAGTCTTTCGTAAAGTACATAACTGATGTAGCTGTATCTACATGAAGAGTATCATCACCGTCTATTGAAACTTCATATACATTTCCATTATTATCTAAATAATATAAATCTCCATTTTCGTCTGTGTAACTAAACGCGTCTTCACAGATAGTCATGCAATCATCACCAGGACATATAGTATCTGCAGAGAGTTCGTACTGGAAGCACTTTAATACTCCTCCAAGTCCACCATCTGTCTTATTATCAAACATGAAGTCACTAAATGCTTGCTTGTATGAATCGATAGTGTCTTCTCTCAAAGTTAGTGTTTTAGTAACAGTGATATTTCCCGGACCTAAATTTACACTCTCGTTGATTATACTTGTTTCGCTAAAAGCAGAGTCTTCTATTGAAGAAATTAAACTTCCAAACTCATCAGTAAATCGTATGGTTAAGTCATAGATACAAGTTTTACAAAATGTAGGAGAGCAAGTGTCACATATAGCTATAGAGTCTAAACTATAATTAAAAGTGATATCAGTAGGTCCTTGTAAAAATAATTGGGTAATACTAACAGAACTTTCACCTGGTACGGCTAAAGAAGGGTCGGAAAAAACATATTCTGTAAGGGTTTCACTTTCCGTAACTAATGAATCCATATTGTCAGGAACTTTTCCATAGAGAGCAGTTGCTATAGTTCTTCCTTCTTGGTCAACATATTGAACACTGGTTTGACCATTTGGGTCAGTTACATAGTTTTTAAAATAATGAGTATTATACCCCACTTCATTTCCAAAGAGTCGATCCAATTCTATTTGAGTTGGACGACTGTAAACGTAGTTTGTAGTGTGGTCTCCTTTATATTTAAAGGTTGGACCTAACCCACCTTGGCTAATAATTCGGTTTGTTCCATCGTTTTTATATTGCGTTTGAACATAGGGATATCCTTCTGCATCAGGAACATAGTCTCGATGTTCAAATTCTAAAGGGTTTGAAGAAGAGTAATAAATATTGGTTAAGCTTTCAGAAGGCAGTTCTTTTGGAGAAATGCCCCCAGCTCCAGCAACGTGATTAGAATCTCTATCAAAATCTTCTCTGTCAAAATCTCCATTGGCAGACTTATTATTTGAGTCTTTATAATATTTTATTCCTTCACTTTCTGTGGGTACTGGAAGTATGTTTACAGCTGCTCTTCCCTCAAAATCATACTTGCTTTCACCAATTACTGCATAATTATTACTGTTTTGAATGGTTACTAATTGTCTACTTCTATTGCTTCCGTCAAAAAAGTTAATGACCTCTTTACGTTTACCTTCTTCAGCATAGTTTACAGAATATTGCCATGTTTTATCTAGCTCAAGGCCATCATAATGAAATGCATTGTTATCTGTATGGGCTTGTGCCACTGTTAAAGTAGTAGGGGAGTAGCTCCAAGTTCCATTTCGTAAAATTTCATGAGAACCAACAGTATTTTCATCTGCTTCTGTACCAACAGGACGTACTCGATAAATTAAGCTTCCTTCTGGGTATGCCATAGATATTTTATAGAATTGTTGAGAGGTGTTTATTCTGGTAGCCTCTCTAAAGCTATAAGGCATTGTGGTAGAAGTATGGATTTCATTACCGGTACTTACATAAACCCATTCTAGGTCATAACTTTCTGCACCAGGTACATAATCCCATGCAATTAATAACTCATTCGTTGCTGTTAATTCATCAATATCAGTGACGGTAGCACTGGTTGCAGTAGAAAACGAATAATAACGATCAGTATAAATTCCTGCTTCGAAAATGATATCGTCAGAATAAGGAGCACTTATACCGGTAGTTGTAATACCGGTAATTGTAACTATAGCTTTGACGTACACATCATCATCGTATACAATTAAAGCCCGATCTCTAAAACCACCTGTTGTATTGTAATTAATGGTTAGGTGGTCTGTTGTTGAAGTAGAATCACCTGTTTTATCATAGAGCTTTATACTATAATCTATTTTCAGTTCCCAATTAGAAGAATAGTATTTAAAGGCTGTCTCATCAAAATGAAGATAGACTCTAGCTTCAGCAGAAGGGATGGCATAATCACTGTGCCATCCTGTTCCTGCAACAATATCTTCATAAAATTGGTCTTGGACACTGATGCTGGCAGAATTTACTATTTCTGAGCCACGTAAATCAACTACTTTTTCTTCTTGTCCAGCTATTGCTTGGCTACATGTAATACCTAAACTTATAAGCAGTAATACTAATTTTTTGATATTCATAATAGATAGGTTTTAGGTATTAAGGGTTTAAAGATGATTGTAAAACCGTGCGATTATTTTGTAAGGTCTGTATTCCTCTACTGGTCTCTTTCTTAATTTGGATGAGTTTTCCTTCTTCATCATAGTTGTAGAAGGTGGCAAAATTGTTTTCATCAAGTTCTGCTAGTAGCCTGAAATTCTGAGGGTGATATACATAGGTTTTTAGCACAGAGTTGAAAGGCTGTAATCGAATATCATCAAAACTTCGATTGCTGCTAAAAGCCAAATTAATAGTCACACTGCTGGCAGTTGCTTTATCAAAGACTACTTCGGCATTGTACCAGTCATCTACTTTCGCTAAAATTTCAGCATTATATGTTGTTGCTCCGACTACAACAGTAGCAGGAATAGTAGAAGAAGAAATATCACCTTTTACCCAAAAATTAAGGATATACTTTTCATTGTCTTCTCCTGTACTTACATCATAAGTACAGGTAGCATTGGCAGTAGGAACTTTAATGCTTGATGAACCCGTATGTGCATTGGTATTATCAATGACAACACCTGTTCCTGAGAAGCTAAAGTTTCCATGATTGTAAGGGCTGCTAGGAGAGGAGCCATAATCTTCATAACCATCGAAAGCAACCTCAGTATATTTTGCATTATTAATTACTGCTGTTGTGAGCGTGTTTTGATACCCATATAAAGCCGAAGCATAAATATTTAAAGCGTTTTCATTTTCCAGCTCATTGCCATAAGCATCGTACTTTGTTACTGTATTAGCTCTAGTCCATATACCATTGTCATTTACAGAAGCTAGCCAGTTGTATGGGACAAAGTTTGAGTAGGTTCCATCAATTTGAGATTTGGTTTTAAATCTACTTGCAAGAGTTCCATTAGACTGTTTACGATCTTCACGAAAAACTGCTTGATGCTCCTGTTTCCATACACCTTTTTTGCCATATCTATATTCGTTGCTATTCATTACAGAGGGCGAAATACCAGAGGGTAGTGTACTTTCTTCGTACCCTAAGTTATCTGAAAATGTAACAGAACTAGCATTTAAAATACCATCCATACAAGCAACATGACAGTTATTTTCATCAATAATTTTGCAGAGGTATTTTTTACCATTCCATGTAGCTATTGCTGTATTACCTACTCGTTGTAAGTCATAATTTTCTAGTCCTGTTATACCCGTATTAGGAAAGACTACATAAATGTCTCCGCATGCAGATGGTGATGTATCTTCAAATTTAATTGCAGGGAGATTGTTATACATAGTACTATGAGGTGTAAATACAGCTTCATTACCCAAACAATCATCAAATTCATTCAGTTCTTGACCAACTCCTCCGGTAAAAGTGACTGAAGTGCTGTTCCACTTATCAAATAAAGTATATTCAGTATTTGATGCATCCATTGGATTATATAAAGAAGTAATAGAGCCCGTTACAATGCTCTGCTGATTTCTTCTTCCAGAACGAATAACTTTTGAACCCTCAATTACAGTATAAACACTATTATCTGATACATCTTTAGTTACAAGCCCATAGTCTGGATTATCAATTTCGTCAACCCAATAAACCTCATTATCAGCTCCAAGTATCATATCACCAGGATAAAGGATATCTGCATAGTTTGCCTCAGTAATAATAGCTCCAATATTCTGATAAGCACCTCCCATACCTTCATATGACCAATGTCCAGGGTATTGATAATTATATATTTTGTTTAATTCAGGAGTATTGGCATTGTGGTAATTAGTAGTAATTGATGTTAATAAGGGGTTACCTGTTTCAGAGTCAAACAATAGGTTTTCTGTAGTAATAGCAGAGCCTTCTCGTGTGGTGATTACTTTTTCAAGGATACCTGTTTTATGAACTATTTTATTGGTAACTATAGTACGTTCTATTTTTGAACTATTATCTAGTTTTAAAATTGCAAATGGAATGAATGCTAATAATGCAAGCTGTGATACATTTGTAAGTGTAGAAGTGTTATATGAAGTAAGGTTGTTTTCATTCATATAGAAGAAGAATTCAGATTGTTTTCCAATTGAAACATTACTTTTTATTTCTCCATCATTAAGTAATATATCTGCTGTAGATAATAGCTTATTCACTTTTCCTTCGGAATATCCTCCTTTGGTTTTATAAATAAACCTTGATAAAGATGTAGCATTTGCTTCCTGTGGTTCAGCCAGATAAGGGTAGGTAGCCACAGACTTTTGTTGACCATGCATATTATTGGTTTCTATGTAATACCCCTGAGAGTAGCCGGGTTGTAAAAATTTATCACCACCAATAAATTTGATAAAATCTGAAAATGGAGTGCCAGTATTTACTTTTTCTATAGTTGTTTTTTTTGTAATTACCGGATAATCTTTTGCAGTATAAAACTCATTTACTGAATAACCTGAAGTAGCAGTTGTTATATTTTTATCAAACTCATCGGTTCGTTTTAAACTTTTGACAACAACTCGGCTATAACCAACTTGGGCAGATGGGAAATACGGTTCGGCCATAGGTTCTTCTGCCATCTTACTAGGGTCATTATATAAGTAGCGACTACTACTACCGAAAACAGGTTGACGGAATGGGTTTTCCTCACCACCAGCTAGAGGTTCATATACTGCTACTCCAGAGCTTTTTTCTCCATCTTCAAGTGTATAATCAAATGTTTGACCATAATCATAATCTTCTTCATTAGAGTTTGTCATTGAACTCCAATTATCTACTACAGTAATTTGTTTTACACGATGTCCTCCTCCATATTTTTTATAATTAGGAGAGTTTAAGCGAATGTAGGATGGCTTGGATTTATGTTGTTCACTTTCTAATACATTTAAACGTTTTGCATAGCCATTTCTAATTCCCTTCAAAAAAGGGTTATCTAAGTTCTTCTTAGCATAGCGTATCATCTGAATAATTTTGTCTACAGCTGAAATTGGATTAAGGTTGGCAAAGTCTTCTACATTTAGCGGAGGAGATGATGCCAAATCAGGTCTGCTAACTGCTATATATTGTAAAGCAGCTGCACGGATTGGGTTTAACTTTCCGATTTTTACATCACTAGATTCAACGGGTGTTAGCTTTACCCATGCCGAGGTGTATTTACCAGTTTCAGGGTCTTGATCTTTAAAACCCCAACTATCAATTTTTGAATATCCTTCAACATAATCACATGCCTTTTTATCCATTTTCATGGCGGTACCACTAAACTTGTCCTTTTTCTTAACTACCTTTTTTAATTGAACCCAAGCTTTAAAATATGTATTGGTAGTTTTCAGACCTTCAAAATAACTATCTAGTTCAGCTTGGTCATCAGTAGGTTTTATAAGTTCGATAATGAGCTTGTCATTGTAACTTATTTCCGTCCCTGTGTTTACTCCATTAGTAGTTCCAATAATTCTACACATCTGCATTGCACGTAAATTTTGCACATATGCATAATCATCCTGTTCATAATTAATTTTTATAGTACCACCAGATGGAATATGAATTTCTTTTAAAGACCAAACACCTGCAGCTGTTTGACGTTCAGCTTCATCATTTGCATTTAAAGTGGTATCTCTATTATAGTTTGCAAGTTGATTGGTATAAGGGTTTTCAAGATTTGAGATGAAAGGGAAACTGTCTGAGAATTGCTCTTTTTGATAATTTCCCCATCGATCAGAATCTTGATAATTTTTTCTATAGTCAGGGTTTTCAGCGGCAATAGTTTCATGATAATCAAATTCATAAGGGTTTAAAACAGATTTCGTTTTATAACCACCATATGTAAAGTATACTTTTTTCAAAGTCAATTTACCGCCTGTTGTATCTGTAGTGGGACTTTGAGTGGTATTTGGAATGCCTTGCGCTAAGGAGTAGTCATATTTAAAATGAACTGTTTTTATAGGAGTTGCAGAAGGACCATTAGCAATATAGTCAGCTTTTTCGTATAAATTTATTTCATCAAGCTTTTTTAGTTTTTGATTAGTTTCTAATGTTCCTGCAACTCCAGTAACACCTAAACCATCTTCTCTTGCAGAGGTTTTAAAGACAGCAACATGGGTTCTTGTTTCGATTTCTTCTAAGTAGTAAATTTCTTTTTTACCATAAGTCACGGTTGCTTTATCATCTTCAGAATCTGAGTAAATCCCTTTCAAAAAGTTTGCTTCTTGGGCAGTACCGCTAACAGGGTTTCTCCATTGAAAGTTACTATGTGCTTTATCGTAGTTAAACTTTACATAACCACCAAGGTCATCATCACTAATTATGTTATTTCCATCTGCATCAATATAGTCTGCAGATCGAATTTCGGTCAGTAAAAAAGAATGTGCATAAGCTGGTGTTACAGTTTTAGTAAACTGCCATTCTCTACCATGTCTATTTCTGTCGCTTATATCACCATTTTCATATAGTACATTTTTATTTCTATATGGAGAGGCTGCATAACTGTAATTTATAGAAAATATATATTCCTCTTTAGTATTGTTATAAGCAGGTAGACCATATACATAAGTTAAGCCTTCAGTAGTTGTAGTTGAAATTTGCCCTATATGATGATCTCTTGAATTTGAAGGAGGGGTATAGTTTGTACTAGGGAAGTTAATGCTTTCATCGATTTCTTTTAAATCTTTGACAGTTAAAAACTCATAACTCTGAGCCCTTGTTTTTCTTTTTAATCTATGCTTTGAGCTATTATAATTTTTACCATTATCATTTTTTATTATGTTTTTAACCCTAGGGGCTGGTTTAGTTGAAATGATAGATTGTAATGATGTTGTGAGGTCAAATTTTAATGGCTCTTCGGATTCAACCATTTTGTTTTCCCAATTATCAGGTACTAACTCACCTTTAACATCAAAATATGCATTTTCGTAAGTAGGGAAGTCATCTCGATTAATGTTACGACTTGTGCCAAATTCAGCTTTATTAGTTCTAAATCTATAAAGATTTCTTATGCTTTTATATCCTGAAGACCAATCGCCAGATTTAAATGTTGTAATATTGAGGTTAGGATTTACACCCACTTTTATTCCATCGCCAAAAGATAAATCTATACCTAAGCCTACTTTTGTATCACTGTTTTTAACAGTTGGGTTTTTAAGGATTCCTATATCTGATCTATTAAGGCTAATAACTCCTCCAACACCTTCTCCTTTTACATAAAAAACATCTTTGTTGTATGCAGGAACCCCTAAAGTCTTAGATTTTCCTGAAGGGCTAAACTCTTGAGAAACTTCAAAGTCTAAAAGTTTTTCATCCTCATCATTATAATCGTACCCTTCGGAATACAAGTATCCATAAGATTTGAAGTTGATGTTATTATCGGCAATCTTGTTTTCTACATAAAGTCCTTCAAAATCCCCATCAAAAGTGGAACCACTTAAATGGGCACCTAAGTTTAGTTTAAATTCAAAACTTGTGGTATTAAAAGGTAAAGTAACTTTAGGTAAACTAGAACCCCTATTGTCACTAGCATTAATTGCAATACTCATTAAGTCTTGCTTAACACCATACCCTAGGCCAATAGATGTTAATTGTTCTATATCATTTGCCTCTTCAATTTTTTTAATAATTCTACTGTTCCTATAATATCGATATATATATGAGTTATTAAGAAGTCCCTCTACACTTTCTTTAAAGCTTTTTCGAGGTGGAAGTAGGTTTCCTTTTGTTACATCAGTTTCGCCATCATCATTTTTTTCAAAATTGACTAGACTACCTTCCGTAATACTAGTAAGCCGTTGGTTAAAGCCTATATCGAATCCCTTGTAGGAATTAAAAATTAATGATATGCTTTTAAGCGGGTTAAAAGAGCTTCCAGTTTGATTGCCATTACCATCCTTAAATACAGTGTAGTCATTTAATAACTCCAAATCTGCACCAAAAATTTCTGCACTCAAAGGAATTTTAGCAGGAATATTTAAGCCAAAAGTTCTGTTGGGTTTTTGATAATGAGATTTTTTAATTTCATCACCATTAAAATCATCTGGTAATGATTTTACTTGTCTATTTATCACACCTGGGTTTATATTCCAACCTAGTCCTACCCAACTTGCTTCTTGTTCAACCCCTATACCGGCATTGTAACCTAAGTTAATAGGGTAGCCACCATTAGGTCCAGGTACATTCATTAAAGGGATATTATAACTAAAATCACCCGAAAAGAGGTCAACCATATCACTTGTATTGATTGAACTAAAACTCTCTACTTCCGGTTGACTGGGACCGCTTGTTAACCCATAACTAAATGTTGGATAAGCAATTTGAAATAAAAAGGTCATTGCAGTGACTACTGCAAAGCTTTTTCCGAAGGCTTTTTCTCTAATAATTTTAAACATAATCTAGTTTTTTAGGGTAGGTTGTTTTTTTATTGCACTTCTTTTGAAGACGAATTTTTGAGTAGGGAACTCGGCAAATTCTTCTTTGAAATAAAGTGTCATATTTTTCTTAGGATACTTTTTATAAGGCTTTTCAAAGCCAAGCAAAAAAGTAGAAAAGGGTTTGATACCTATGGTTTGCTCTAAGTGAGTAAAGTTGTTTGGTATAGTATCTTTCCCATATGTAAGAACAAAGTTATTTGGTCCATCAAATGTGTAGTAATTCTTTTTCTCAGTAAATAAATCTGGAGAAATCTGTTTATTACCAAATAAGCCAAATCCATGATTTTTATTCGCTACAGTAAAACTGAAGAAGAGTTGATGATCAAACTCTTGGATAGAGTTATTTATTTTTTCAATAGACTTGTTAAAGCCTTTTCTTTCTTTTAGAACAATGTATTCTGAAGGCTTGTATTGACATGAAAGTGAATAATCACCAAGTTTTTCTACAACTTTAAACCCATTTTCAGGGTTTTCCATCCATGGGATGTACTCAGATTTAAGTACCTCAGTTTTTTTAGTTTGTATTGCTAGTATAATTGTTATTGTAGCAATCCCTAATAAACCATATATAAGTAGTTTTTTCATAATTGTAATAGATGATATTATTCTGATTAAGTTCCACCTTCACCGCCACCTTCTAGAGCGTCTTCACATTCGTTAATTATTTCAGACTCTACAGGCTTAAAACGAAAACGGGCGAAAAACGTCATTCCCTTTGGGTCAGTTACCTCCAGAACAAAAAACTCTCCAGTAGGCTGGCTATCTTTTAAGCCTCTTAAATCTAGTTGAACTACATTATTTCCGTAGGTAATAATTGAAGATTGTGGTAGGTTTTCAGACGAAAATAAGGCTTCATGTTTAGAGTTATATACTTCATAATTAAGTTCACTGATATTAGTATATTTCTCATAATAGTAGAAAGGAACTTTACCGCTATTGATTTCGTAATACGTCCCATCCAGCTTTTCTTTTAGGGTAAAAGCTTCAGTCTTACACATATTTTCATCTATGTAAGCATGAAAATCACTTCCTGATTGTGCATGAAAACCGTCTTCTAGAGATATGCTTTCACAAGCAACAAATACAACAACTCGGTTGTCGGGTACTATATATTCAATTGAGTTAGGAGCTGTTATTGTTAATGGCTCATACTTTGACATGTCAAACTCTCCACCTGTGTAAGTGTTTTCACATTCGGCTCTAACCTCTACTTGAGCGTGTATGTAGGTTGGTGAGAGAATTATTGCAAATAGAAAACTTAGTCGATAAAAACTATGTAGAGATTTCATATTAATACTGTAATTATATTATTAGTTCTTATTTTGTAATTCAGCAACTGCCTTTTTTAGATCAGAAATTTGAGAAACTAATGCTTTTAGTTCTTTAATGTCTGTGCTAGCTTTGGCTAACTGTTCTTCTAACTGAAGTATATAAAGGGTTAGTTCTTCATTTTTTTGAAGAAGAATGGTATTCATTTCTCCAAGAAGTATACCCCCTTCTTCTTCTACTTCTTGAGCCGAAGGCACATTGGGTAAATGATGGTTTTGTTGGATATAAGATCTTAAGTCTCCTAAAGACATTAATTGGTAATCACTGGCAAATACATAGTCTGGCCAAGGAAGAGCTTGTACTTTTATTTCTGTGGCTCGTATGCTACCGGCAACTGCCAATTTAAAGCCATCAAAGTCTGTAGTGCCAATTCCTAGTTCTCCATCAGCACTTAATTGCATTTGCTCTTGATCATAGTTATACCAGCTAAATGTGGGACGATTAACTATTACTCGGCTTGAGCCTGAACTT